>CAWIVA010000114.1:0-20381 GCA_963839225.1 uncultured Acidobacteriaceae bacterium | reverse complement strand
GGATCTCAGCTCACCTCGGTCGGATTGAGATTGATTGGCTCGCCCCATCCGGCAGAAAACGGCAAACCGCCAGCTCCGGCTCCGGCAATCCTTTGAGCGCCTTCCGAATCGCCGCCGAAGCCTGACCACGCTCTCCTCGCTCTCAACAATCACCAGCACCGAAGGCCCCGCACCGCTCAAAGCCACTCCCAGAATCCCATTCTCTCCCGCTAGCGGCAGCAGGGGCGGCAGCAAGGGGCAAATCGTGGCGCGGTAAGGCTGGTGAATGCGGTCCTGCATGGCAAACCGGAGCAGGTCGCCCCGGCCCTGCGCAAAAGCCAGCCCCAGCAGCACCGCGGCCTGAATATTTGCTACAGCGTCGGCGCGCGAGTAACTTGCGGGCAGCGCCGCGCGTGCCTGGTTGGTCGACAAAGGCTCCGCCGGCAACACGACGATAGCCCTCCACTCAGCCGGAGGAATCACGCGAGCCACATGCACGGTCCTGCCTTCGCAGTCAGCCGTCACAAACCCGCCCAGCCAGCACGCCGCGGCATTATCCGGGTGCCCTTCCAGCAGGCTTGCCTCTTCGACAATTCGCTCGTCGCTCCAGCCAAGCCGCCCAAAATGCACCGCCAGTGCGATCGCCGCCAGCCGCCCGGCCGCCGAAGATCCGCATCCTTTCCCCAGCGGAATTCCATTCTCCATCCGCAGAGCCAGCGGCACAATCGCCCGCCCATTGCTTTTAAGCAACTCCTTATAAGTCTCCAGAATGAGATTGTTTTCAATCCGCGAGCAGCGCTCCCGATCCCGTCCCGCAGCCGCAATCGAGAATTCCGCTGCCGCCTCGGCCTCAATCTCCAGATAAAGGTCCAGAGCCACTGCCACAGCGTCGAAGCCGGGACCTAGATTGGCTGAAGTAGCAGGCAGTCGCAGCCGGAGAATCTGAGCGTTGGAGCTATCAGCGTCCGTTCATCCCGCTCTTCCCTTCATCGCCGCCATCACCGCTGCCGGTGTGGCCTCCACCTTCACCGCATCACGCCGCAGCCCGTCGATCTTCGCCTCCAGCCCAACCTTTTCCTCGTCATTCAGCAGCGTTCCCGCGATGGAATTCGATCGTGTAATCGGCATCTTTGAGCATGTGCCCGGTCAGCACCAGAACCACCGTTTCGCTGGCGCCGATCTTCCCCTGCGCGCGCAGCTTCTTCAGCCCGGCCAGCGTCACCGCCGAGGCTGGCTCGCAACCCAGTCCCTCGGCTCCAATCTCCGCCTTGGCCATTGCGATCTCCGCCTCGCGTCACATCCAGGCACCAGCCGCCTGTCTCCTGAATCGCCCGCGCCGCCTTGCGCCACGAAGCCGGATTGCCGATGCGAATCGCCGTAGCCCGCGTGTGCGCCTCCACCGGCTCAATCGAAGCGCCGTTGGTCTCAGCCAAACTCCGCACCAGCGGATTCGCCCCCGCCGCCTGAATCACTGAGATCTTTGGCATCCGCGCCACCAGCCCCAGCTCCACCATCTCGCGGAACCCCTTGCCCAGCGCCGAACTATTTCCCAGATTTCCGCCGGGAACAATCAGGTGGTCGGGCACATTCCAGTCAAACGCCTCCGCAATCTCGAAGGCCGGAGTCTTTTGCCCCTCCAGCCGGTAAGGATTGACTGAATTAAGCAGGTAAATCGGCGCCTCCTTCACAATCTGCATCAGCAACTGCAAACAGCCGTCGAAATCTGCCTTGATCTGGCAGGTCACAGCACCGTAATCCATCGCCTGCGAAAGCTTTCCCCATGCAATCTTCCCATCCGGAATCAGCACCAGGCTGCGCAATCCCGCCCGCGCCGCATAAGCCGACATCGACGCCGAAGTGTTCCCCGTAGACGCGCAGGCCACCCACTCAAAGCCGCGCTCTTTAGCCACGCTCATCGCCGCCGTCATCCCCGTATCCTTGAACGACCCGGTAGGATTCATTCCCTGGTGTTTGGCGTAGAGCTGGTCGATTCCCAGCACTTTCGAAGCGCGAATCAGGCGATAAAGCGGAGCATTCCCCTCGCGCAGAGTCACGGCGTTGCCAAAGCTGTCTAAAATCGGCAGCACCTCGCGAAATCTCCACACGCCGGAGTGGTCCAGTTCCTCTGAAGAACAGCGCCGTTCCCGCCACAGCCACTTCAGAGCGCCCGGATTGGGCCGGTCCGGCCCCCGCCGCTCGCTCCAGCCCGGATATTCCACCTCAAACAGGTCCCCGCACACGGCGCAACGAAAATCCGGCTGGGCTTCCGCGCCCGGAAATCCGCGCCCCGCATCCAAAACAGCGCAATTGATGCAAATTGTCGTTCATACCTGACTTAAGGTTACCAGCCAAAGCCGGTTTTTGCCGTACCACTCGCTACGGCTGTCTATACTCGACCCTGCGGCTCACAATCTCCGCGAGACGGAACTAGCTGGCCGCAGCCGGCCCCGGGGTTTCAATACAATAATGCAGCAGCGCACTGCGGTACCGATCGAATTCGGAATCTCCGGCTGCCGGCAAACGCTGGGCCAGCAGATTACCCTTGTTCCACGCCTCGCGTGCTTCCTCTTTGCGGCCTTCAACCCAGGAAAGAGCGCTCTGAGCCAACCAGTAATCCACTCCGAGATGTCTAGGCTTCTTGGCTTCCACGCGCGTCCACCATAAGCGGGCGCCAACAGCATCGCGACGCAATAATGCCACCCGATAGACAAAAGCCATGCACAGTTCGGCAGAGAGGTCCAAGGCGGATTCTTGTTGAATTCGCTCCGCTTCGGCCACTGCGTCTGCCGCCTGGCGAATCATCCCATGATCTAGAAAATACGACGAAGCGAAAAGCCGCAACAACAACGCCTGCATCCCCTGTGGGAAGGAGATTTCCGCGCGCTGGATTGCGTCGATGTCATAATCCCGAGGACGCAGAGGCGATCACCACCGTCGACCCAACCAGATTGAACACCCGATAAAGATCGGCCAATGGACCACCCTGGAGAAGCTGGTAAATCCTTCCGCCATCGGAATAGGACATCTCGGACTGCATGGGAATCAAGTTGGAGGCAAAAACGATCAGGCTTATCGTGGAAAAGTAAGCGAGAACCCCCCAGAACTGCACATAAGGTTGCCCCTTGGCGACGAGTGCGGCGTACAGTGCGATCAAGCCAGTCAGCAGATTGACCATTGGCCCCGCCGCAATCATGCAAATTTGGCTCGATTGGCTTTGGTGCGGATCCGTTGGGACTAGTGCCGTCGCGCCGCCAGCGGATAGAAACTTCGTCGGGAGAAATTGGAATTTCCATCGGCCATCGCGAATTCGCCATTGGAACGGACCGGCAATAAACGCGCGAACCTTCATCCCAAGGGCGCTACCCACAACGGCGTGACCAAGCTCATGATACGACCGTTACAACCAGCAGGATAACTATGAGTTGGAGCAATCCAACATACACCGTCGGAGTTGTTGCGCCATCCCAGCGATGCCAGAGGAAAATTGCCGCGCAAGTACCCGGCTATTCCGATCACCCACGCCATCGCATCGAGCAGACGGGTGGTTCCATCGCCCGCAATCCGCGGGGGCCTTGGCTGGCACCATAGGGGTCTGCCCAATCGAATCACGTGGCGCAAAAGCAACCAGGCCGAGAATTCCCAGAGCCAGCACAACGCCGATCGGAATCAAGAATCCAATCCATGATCCAGCCGGAGCATAAAGAAACGCATAATAAGTCACGGTAGAAAACGGAAAGACTAGAAGCAGAATCGCCAGACTTGCGGCAATCGCCCACCCCCTGCCCGAAGGTTTCACAGTCTTGACTTTCCACCACGCCATTCCATAAAGAAATGCCATTGCGACGGGCGTTACACGAAGAATGATGATGAGCACATGGAAGAACATTGAGAGAAGCAGATCCGAATGCGCTGGGCTTCGAGTTCCATGCGAAAGTCCATGCGGGTGAATAGGGCGGAAAAGATGCAATAGAGAAAAAAAGGAGACCAGGAGGGAAACCATGGCCAGAAACCTGAAACACCTGCACATGGCCTTTCTAAGCTTGAGCATATTGTGGCCGTACCGATCAACGAACAAATTAGCCGGAGCTTCCGATAATGCTTTCCGGCTTCGAGCAAATATCATCCAGTTACCCATTCTGAATATTACCCATTCTGTGTAATTCGGCTCGAACCATCCATAAAAATCCCAGCCGTCTTTTCGCTAATTCGGTTGCGCGAACAAATTGGAATCGCCTAATGTGCCGCAATCACCAGAATCGTCGCGTTATCCTTGAATTGCGCTCCGCAAAAGGCAGTTACTTGCGCCAGCAGTCGGCTCGTCAACTCATTCGCGCCAAGCTTGCAGTTAGCCTTCGCAAAAGCCGCAACGCTGGCTTCCTCAAACTCCCGCTCATCCGCATCGGCCGCCTCTGTAATCCCGTCGGTAAACAGCAGTAGCCTGTCCCCTGCTTTCAACTCGACCATCGAGTCCTCATAGACCCACTCCGGGAAAACGCCCAGCACCGCGCAGCCCTGATCAAGCATTTGTTCAGGGCCGCCTGATACAAGAATGGGATAAAGATGCCCTGCATTGCAGTACCGAAAAGTATGCGCTTCTCCATCGAGAATTCCATAGAAGAAAGTGACAAACTTCCCACGCGCAATGTTCTCGCATAGTAGCCGGTTTACTTTGCCGCAAACCACGGCCGGGCTCTCCGTGTCGTTCGCAAAGGCGCGTACCGCAGCCTGCACATTGGCCATCAACAATGCCGCTGAGACTCCTTTTCCCACCACGTCGGCAATGCAGATTCCCAGCCTGCGCTCTCCCAGCCGCAGCACGTCGTAGTGTCCCCGCTCACCGTACTGGCAGGCTGCCACGCTCCCGCAACCTCAAATCCCGGAATCTGCGGAATCTCCCTCGGCAGCAGCGACTGCTGAATCTCCCGCGCGCGCTGCAATTCCTGTTCCTGCATCTCCAGCCGCGCTGCGCCGCTCTCCACCGATTGCTGCAGCTCCACGTTGCGTTGCTCCAGGCGCTCTTTCGTGTTGTGGTACAAAAACGAGACAACGCCAAAGACCAGTGTGACCAGAAACGGAAACTTCCACTCCATTCGAAGCATGGTGACGAGATTCAGTGAAACCGGTCGGACAATCATCCACACAACTGTGGTCGAAATCAGATAAATAGGAACCGTCAAGCCCAGCAGGACCAGCAGATAAATCAGCCAGTTGTACGGAAACGGCCTCTTCGAATAAGCGAACTCCAGCCAGCCGATTAAGAACGAGATGAGATTTCCGATGCAAAGCGTATAGACCAGAACCACCAACGGATTGGTCGGCTCTCCAATGGCCCAGAAAACTCCAACCAGAACCGCGGAGAGGGCTATGTAAATGATTTGCTGCCGAAAGAAATGCACGAGAGCAGATAATTTCAAATTTCCACCGCCGCAGTTCCCGAGCCCTGTTGAGTTACCCAATTCTATAGCCGGGGGCCGGGTCCTATAACAAAGGATCGGGTGCCCCCATCCTTCGCTTTACCGGAGTCCCCACGGACAGGTCTTAGTCCGTGGGGTGGTCAGGCGAAGGTGGGAAAGTATGATCTTCCCCTCGCCGGAAACCCTTCAATCTTCCTGCTCCGCCGCACGTGGTCTAGAACCCCACCATCACCGGCTCCATCTCCAGCCGAATCCCAAATCTCGCTTCCACAGCATTGTCAATCTCAGCAGCCAGCGCAAGGATCTCCCCGCTGGTAGCGCCGCCAAGATTCACTAACGCCAGCGTATGCCGTGAGGAAATCCCCGCCGACCCCTTCGTATAGCCCTTCCTGAATCTGGCCTGCTCAATCAGCCACGCCGCAGGCACCTTCACCAGGCCCGAGTTCCCTTCTCCGGCAGGAAATCGCGGCGGTTCTTTCCCGCTGCATTCTGCAATCCGCCCCACCTCGTCCTCGCTCACCACCGGATTCTTGAAGAAGCTGCCCGCGCTGCGGCAATCGGGATCTCCCTCCACCAGCAGCATTCCCTTCGACTGGCGAATGTGCCGCACCACCGCCGCAACCTCGGCCAGGCTGGTTTCCGTGCCCTCCGGCCGTCCCTTCCGAACCGCTCGTTCCAGCTCCGCATAAGCCAGCGTCGGCGTACCGCCCGGCCCCAGCCGGTAGTCCACGCGGGTCACAATAAACCGTCCCCGATCCACCGTGTTAAAGCGGCTGCGCCGGTAGCTGAATCCGCACTCATCGACGGCAAACTCAACGAATTTCTCCTGCTCCAGATCAAGGGCCCGCACGCGCTCGATTACCGAAGCAACCTCCTGCCCGTAGGCGCCTACATTCTGCACCGGTGTGCCGCCCACCGTCCCCGGAATCCCGGCAAGACATTCAACTCCGGCGCAACCATCCTCGACCGTCCGCTCCACAAACTGATCCCAGTCCTCACCCGCCGCAACCTGGTAAACCTTCTCGCCTGTTCGATCGCATGCATTCTCAATCGCAACCCCGCGCAATCCCACTCGCAGTACCAGGCCGTCGTACCCGGCATCGGAGACCAACAGATTGCTCCCGCCTCCCAGCACAAACAGTTTCGCCCCGCGTTCCCGCGCCCAGCGGATCGCCTCCACCGCCTCGTCTTCGCTGGCCGCTTCAACAAACCACCGCGCCGGCCCTCCAATTCCAAAGGTCGTGAACGGCGCAAGCAGCCTATTTTCTGCAATGAGCATCGGCTTTAGCCTACACCCCCGGCGATGAAAATTGTGCATTCCTCAAATCCAGGAATGCTCTAAAATGAATACAGGCAACTTCCCTTGCCGGAGGCAAACATGTATCCAGAATTGATGGTAATTCCCATGCGCGAGGAACTGGTGCGCGCGGGAGTCACTGAGGCCCGCACCGCCACCGAGGTTGACCTGGCGCTGGCGCAGCCGGGCACAACCCTGTTAATCGTCAACTCCA
The DNA here is from genome assembly GCA_963839225.1 of uncultured Acidobacteriaceae bacterium. GTDB lineage: Bacteria > Acidobacteriota > Terriglobia > Terriglobales > Acidobacteriaceae > Telmatobacter. The sequence goes on along the minus strand of CAWIVA010000114.1, from coordinate 13,477 downwards.
TTTGCGGCTGCGCCGCGGGCAAGATGCGCCCCGGCGTGCGCGCGGCTCTTCAGAGCACCGCCAACCCGCCCGATCGTAAAATCACTGTCTTTGCCGGCCAGGATCGCGAAGCCACTGAGCGCGCCCGCAGCTACCTTGAGGGCAACCCGCCCAGCTCCCCCGCAGTAGCCATCCTGCGCGACGGCAACCTTGTCTATCTCATGCAGCGCTCCGTCATTGAGCAGGCCACCCCGCAGCAGATTGCCGGCGAGCTGCTCCGCGCATTCGATGAATTCTGCGCCAAAGCCAACGCTTAGTAAGAGTAGCGCCGGTCTCCCGGCCGGCTGTAGCGTGGACTTCCCAGTCCACGCTTGCTCTTTCAGAGGCTCTAGGCCTGCAATTGAAACCCCTCGTCTTTCCACAGCTTTTCCCAGTTCCACATCTCCGAAGTCACCTTACTCGGCAGCCGGTATCCAAGCTGATGGGCAATCATGCACACCTGCCCGCGATGGTGTGCTTCATGGGCCACCATATAGCTGAGCATCTCCGGCCCCACATGCCATGACCGGGCAAAACCGTCTCTAAGGAATTCCCTGATCCGGCCCTCGCCGTCCAGAGCCTCAGTCAGCATCTCCGCGCAAACGGCAGCGCTCTGGGCCAACCCTGCTCGAGCCTGCTCAGATGTGCAGTTTGCCCGATTGAGCTGAGCCGGAATTCTCATGTACGGCGCATTCAGTCTGATCCACTTCCTGCGCACATTGTGCATGTGGGTAAAGATCGCCGCAATGGCGCGTACACCGCCGGGAGGCTTGGCATTCCATGCCGCAGGATCGAGTTCCTCAATCAGTATCTGATTGATGCGATCGTTGGCAGCAAAGATCCTCGCCGCACCCTGCCCCGGTTCACTCTCAACCTTCTGTCGGCTCTTGTTCATGGCTGTCTGCTACGTGGCACGGCCTGCCTTGGGACAAGCAATCGCCTCAAACGGCCGCCACCTCAATCCCCTTCAGCATCCGCTTCAAGCTTCTGCACCTTGCTGTGCTTGATTGAGTAGCTGAAATAAATTACCAACCCGATCAGCAGCCATCCAATCATCACCGCCCAGGTGATCGCGGCTAACCGGCTCATCAGATAGAGCGCGGTAAGCATTCCAAGGATCGGCACAAACGGCACCAATGGCGTCTTGAACGGCCGCGGCATTTCAGGATGCCGCACCCGCAAAACCCAAACGCCCGCGCACACAATCGTGAATGCCAGCAATGTGCCGATATTCACCAGTTGCGACAGGTTCTCGATGGGCAAAAAAGCCGGCATGATGGCCGCAAATAATCCGAATATTATGGTCGTAATCCACGGCGTGCGGAACTTCGGATGAATCGCAGAAGCCCACTGCGGCAGCAGCCCATCCTTTGACATGGAATAGAACACCCGCGACTGCCCCAGCAGCATCACCAGCATCACCGTGGCCAGCCCGAAGATCGCGCCGATCTTCACCAGCATCGAGCCCCAGCTAATCCCGGTTGCATCAATCGCCAACGCCACCGGCGCGGCCACATTCAGCGTCTTGTAGCTCACGAGCCCAGTCAGAACCAGCGAAACTAGAATGTACAGCAGGGTGCAGACAACCAAGGAACCAAGAATGCCGATGGGCATATCGCGTTTCGGATTCTTTGCCTCCTGCGCTGCGGTCGAAACTGCATCGAACCCAATGTAGGCGAAAAAAATCGACGCGGCTGCAATCGGAATTCCCCCCATCCAAAATTTCCGTGCCCATCCGGCGGCGGTATGAACGGATGCCAATTCGTCCGGGCTACTTCTGGATGGCGAAAAAGAAAATAGCCCCCCACCACCAGAAAGATGGCCACAATCGCCAGCTTGACGATCACGATTGCGGAGTTGAAATTGGCCGATTCCTTAATGCCGATCACCAGGATGGTCGTGATCACCAGGACAACCAGAAACGCTATTAGATTGAAAACTCCGGTAGCATGCGGCAGTCCCGCATCGCTCACTCCCGGTGGCAGCGACATCAGCGGCAGCCACTGCTTCTGATAGAAAACCAGCTTCGTGCCGGTAGTCGCAGTCAATTGCGGCGGAATGTAAATTCCCAATTGCTGCAGTAAGCTGTTGAAGTATCCCGCCCAACCCGACGCCACTGACGCCGCGCCGAAAGCATATTCCAGACACAGATCCCAGCCGATAATCCACGCCACCAGTTCGCCGAGCGTTGCATACCCGTAAGTATAAGCCGATCCCGCAATGGGAATGATCGAGGCAAACTCGGCATAGCAAAGCCCGGCAAACGCGCACGTGAAACCAGCCAGCACGAAGCTCAGCGCCACGGCCGGCCCCGCATGCAACGCCGCAGCTTGCCCCGTGAGGACAAAAATACCGGCCCCAATCACGGCGCCAATGCCCAGCGTCATCAGGTTGAGCGCTCCCAGCGAACGTTTAAGCGTGTGTGCGCCTTGTTCGCCCGCCTCTTCCGAGAGCATCGACATGGGTTTGATACGCAGCAGCCTGGACATGAATGAGGGACTTCCTCCTCAGAGTTGACTTTAAATTGATTGCGCGTCGCCTTGCGCCTGGCTCTCAGCCCTCGCGACCAGAAGAGATAAACAGGGATGCCCAGCAGCACCAACACAAGGCCGGGCCACGTGTACTGCGGCTTGTATCGCAATAATACGACACAGATCCACGACGCCATCAGGATATAGAGCGCGGGAAGCACCGGATAACCCAGCGCCTTGTAAGGCCGCGCCGCATCCGGCCGCTTGAATCGCAGCACAAACAACCCGACAATGGTCAGAATATAAAACACCAGCACTGCAAAGATGATGTAGTCCAGCAACTGGCTATAGGAGCCTGAGACGCAAAGCAGCAACCGTCCAAACCGCCTGCACCAGCAATCCCGCAGCCGGCGTCTTGTAGTGCGGGTTCAGCTTGCCGACGGACTTGAAAAACAGTCCGTCCTGGCTCATCGCGTAGTAAACCCGCGCCCCGGCCAATGTCATTCCATTGGCGCAGCCAAAAGTCGAAATCAAAATCGCCGCCGCCATCAGGTAAGCCCCGCCGGAGTGAAAAATCTGCTCCAGCACCGCCGTGGCCACGCGATCCTCTGTCGCATGCTGAATCCCCCGCGCCATCGCCGTGGCGCCGTTCGGGTCGCCGTGCATGGGCAAAACCAGCAGGTAGCCCAGCGACACTAAAAAATACACGGTCAGCACAAACCCCGTACCCAGGGCCAGCGAAAGCGGAATATTGCGCCGCGGATTTTTTACCTCCCCGGCGGTAAATGTAATGTTGTTCCAGGCATCGGATGAAAACAGCGACCCCACCTGCACCACAGCCAGAATCACCACCAGGTTCACCAGCACGATGGGCCCGCCCATGCCCACTTCCACCGGGTGCAGCGAACTCCACCCCGCATTCCTCCAGAACTGCGTCCCAAAATTCGCCGCCCACGCCGCCGGATTCCGTCCCACCGTAAACGCCAGCAGAACCAGGCCGCGAGCGACAGCGCCTTCACCGAAGTAAAGATGTTCTGGATCAGCGCTCCCAGCCGGATGCCAAAGCAATTCACTACGGCCAGCAAAACGGCCACGATAATCGCAGTCAAGTTCGCCGTATTGACGCCGATCTCCATGTTCCCCAGCACCATTGGCCCCACCCTCACCGGCGGCACATGAGCGATGTGCCACAGCCAGTGATTGGTCGAAACTGCAGGAAAGAATACTCCTAGAAATTTGGCGAAAGCCACGCAGACTGCAGCCAGCGTCCCGGTCTGGATCACCATGAAAAGCGTCCAGCCGTAAAGAAATCCCCACAGCGGCCCCAGCGACTCGCGCAGGTAAACGTACTGCCCGCCGGCCTTTGGCATCATCGCCGCCAGCTCCCCGTAGCTGAGCGCGCAAACCATGGTCAGCACTGCCGCAACCACCCAGGCGCCCAGATAAAGCGCCGGCGAGTCCGTTCCCCGCGCAATATCCGCGTCGACGATAAAAATCCCGACCCGATCATCGAGCCGACGACTAGCGCTGTAGAGGAGAAAAGTCCTAGTGTTTGCACCAGCCGGGGAGCGTTGGCCGGGGTGCCCTGTGCATCAACAGTTTCTCGGATAGGAGTCGCTCCTTGCTTCATCACTCAAACAAAGTTCTATCGGATTTAGCATAAATTGTCTTTCTAATTCTCAAAATGTACGAAAACAATACACACTGTCCAAATTCAACCCACATTGTACGAATTCAGCACACATCCTCAAGTTTCAAGGAGACTGCCCCACGCCGCCTCAGGGCCCAGTGCCCCATCCATTCGCGCTCTTTGCGAATGGGTGGGAAACGACAAACCCAAGCCCACCGATCACCCCAACTCCATCACCCACCGTCGAAATTCAGCCGCCGGATTCACCTGCCGAAAAATCCCGCCCGCAACAGCCACCATAGAAGCCCCGGCCGCCAGCGCCTCAGCCGCCGTAGCCAGCGTAATCCCACCCACAGCCACCAGCACCGGTCCAGTCCCAGCTTCTTCCCGCAGTCGCCTCACTCCATCGATCCCAATCGGCGTCTTCGAAGTCTGTTTGGTCCGAGTCGGAAAAACCGGCCCAATCGAAAAATAGTCCGCGGGCTCACTCAAAATTCCGGGCACTAGCGTCTCACTTCCGCCAAACGTCCCCACGATCCGCTCCGGCCCCAGCAATCGCCGAGCCTCCGCCGGAGTCACGTCGCCCGCGTCCACATGCACTCCATCAAAGTCAATCCGTTCAACCAGATCAACCCGATCATCGAGAATCAGCTTTATCTTTCCGGCCGGCATAATAGCCCGTAAAACACGAGCATCGGCCAGCGCTTCCGCCTCCGCCCCGCTTTTGTTGCGGTACTCAAGCAGAGTTACTCCAGCTTCCGCCAGCGACTCACCCAGTCTCTTCAAAAACTCAGCGCGTCCCGTAGCCGGAATAATGGAAGCATCCAGAATCGGGTAAACCTTGGGAGGACAGAACAGAGGCATCATCCCCGCCCGGACAAGGTGGATTGTGGTTTTACAGTGCAATTTAAGCCTTTGATATATTGGGGATCTGCATCCGTCGTTTCAAGGAGATGGTCTTTAAATTTGGCGATAGCATCCATTTCCTCTCTTGCTTCAATTTCAACCTCTCGGGACCCAATTACGCTGTTAGTCGCTTTAACCAGAAACTTTCGCATGGCAATTCTCCTCAGTTGCAGTCTGTGTAGGTCCAATTCCCAGTTATGGGATTTGAAATTGTATGTGCAGAGCAATGTGTTGGTGGCATCGGCTTATAGGAAGGGACTTCCCGAACTGGAAGATTCTGAACGGCGTCTCGAATAGCGTTACCACATTGATAGGCTTGGGCGTCGAGTAGTTGCTTCATCTGATTCCCGAAAATGATATTCTCGTTTATGTTGGCTTGATAGGTATCAAGTAAAACATTGTATTTACCCACTAAACCGTTGTAATCCCCTATGAGGGTCTTATACTGTTCGTTAGTCTTTATAAATAGGTCTGCTACTTGCTTCCCGTGCTCGCTAACTAGTTATCATCCGATTCCTACGACGTCAAAGTCATAACACGGTGGCTAAACAATGCTTCTAGAAAATCACGGACTTTATATGCGGGCACAAGATAATGACGAGTGAGGCGAGATTCTGTCAGGACGCAGTCTATAAATTTGTTTTTAATCGAAACGAGCTTGCTTGTCGGGAGAAAGTTAATAGAAATTCGACATGTTGGAATCGTCATTGGTTATGGTCTCTCTGCAAGGAATAACGGTACTTGTTGGGGGATACCTCAGGAGATATCCTCTGAGCAGAAATATTGGGGATACCCAACAAGAGTAAAGTGACGTAAATGCAATACTTCATAATCAGGTGGAGTCTCCAATAAAGAAGAAAACAAACCGGATTTGCGGGCCATAATACCTCGATCGGTGATAAGATGCAATTGAAGCGGTAACTTGCATACGTGCAATAGAAAAACTCGTGAAACAAAGGTAGCTGATCAGGGGTAACAGCAATTGCTGACCCCTGATCCTATTCCCTGATCCCTGTTTTTCTCATTGATCGTCCGCCGAAGGCCCGTAGGTTCCAGGGATGGGCTTGTCCGAGCAGGCGCAGATAGACTCCCAGCTGGGCGCGGTGGTGAATCATGTGGTCGAGTACCCAGTTGCGCCAGACGCTGTACTTGGAGTCGTCGATCCAGGCCTGGCCGCCGGCCACAAACTTCCAGTTCTCGTCCCACTTTTCGGCGCGAATTCGGCCAAGCTGTCTTCGCCTTGGCCGCTCCTTGCCAAAGCGCTCCAGCAGCGCCTCCGTCGAGGCGGGAATGTACGGCTCGAACTTGTGATCAGCCGGAAATTCCAGCTTGTCCGTAGTGAACGTGGTCTCGCCCACTCTCCAGCGGTCTCCGCGACGTGACCGGCCAAGCGGCCCAGGCTCATTGATTTGGGGTGGGGCTTGCAGGTGAAGTCAGCGTCGGCGGGAATCGCTTCCAGCATCTTGCGCGTCGTCGCAATCTCGCGGTCGTACTCGGCAATCAGTTCCTTTTGAAAGTCCATTCGGCAACCTCCTGTGTTGCCAAGCCAGCATACAATAGCCGGAGCAAAAAAGCGAAGAAAAAGCGATAAATTCATCGCGAAAGATCAGCTCGGCTCAGCACTTCAGCTATTTGCCGGTTCGTTTCAGCGTGGCAGCGCAAAAGCGATATAAGCCCCCGCCGGGCGTCGATTTCGGATCCCGCCGCGCCGCTGGCCGCAATCACCACATACTGCCGGCCATCGATCATGTAAGTCGACGGCGTCGCCACGCCGGAGTTTGGCATCTCCTCTCCCACAGCAGCTTGCCCGTCCGGCTGTCAAAGGCGCGGAACTTGCGGTCATAGACCGTAGCCCCGATAAACACCACCCCGCCCGCCGTCACAATCGGCCCGCCGTAGCTCTCTGAGCCCGTATTCTTCATTCCCTGCCTGGCCAGCTCCGGATACTCGCCCAGCGGAATCTTCCACAGGTACTTTCCGGTCTTCAGATCGATCGCATTCAGCGTGCCCCACGGCGGCGCAATCGCCGGATATCCGTCCGGATCGAGAAACTTGTTATACCCCGTGAAAACGTACTCCTGCCGGCTCGGCTCCCTGCGCCGCGCCCGATCGCCTGCGTTTCCACTCCCAGATAGCGCAGCAGTGCCTCAAGCTCCGGCCCTTGCACATCGGTCATCGGCGGCATCGCGCCCTTTCCCTTTTGGAGAGCTTCGACAGTCTGCGCCGCAGTAAACCGCTTGCCCAATCCCGCGAGCATCGGAATCGAGGGAGGGTTTCCCTCCATGTGGTCCCCGTGGCAGATGGCGCAGTGATCCTGGTAAACCGCCGCCCCTGCTTGATCCGCCGCTGGCCCTGCCGCTGCTGGCAGCAATGGGCTCTCCAGCCCCGCGATCGGGTTCGGGATGTTCTTCCCGCGCGGGGCTCCGTGCGCAGGTATTCGATCAGCGCATCCAGCTTCGGCGTCGTCGATATTCGGGAACGACGGCATTCTCCCGTTTCCATTCTTCACATTGTTCGTAACCTGCTCCACCGGTCAGCCGGCTCAGCACACCGACCAGCGAAGGAAACGTCGGGCGGCGAACCCGCGCGATTGCCCCCGTGGCACATCGCGCACTGGCTCTGGTAAACCCGCTCGCCGGAGTGCCGAGCTTTGACTCCAAGGCCAGCCTCCCAGTCGCAGCCATCTCCGACGCATTCACATACAAAATATCGTTTGCCGGATCCACAGCCGGCCCGCCCCACTCCGCCCCACCGTCAAACCCAGGAAACACCACCGTCGGCCGATCCGTACCGAGCGGCACAAATTGCCCCTCGCTTCTGAAACCGCGAAACTGCTTCACAGCCCAGGCATGCGCTTCCGGCGTGCGATTGGTCAGCATCTCCTCCGTCAGCCGCTGCCGTGCAAAAGGCTCTGGCGCGTCCGGCACCGGCTGCGTAGGCGAAGCAACCTCGCCCGGCAGGTACTCGGCGGAAACTTACGCTCATGAATAGGAAAGAGCGGCTTCCCACTCACCCGGTCAAAGACAAAGAGATAGCCTTGCTTGGTTGTCTGCGCCAGCGCATCCACCGTCTTTCCGTTCCGCTTCAGCGGAAACAGCACCGGCGCAGCCGGAAAATCGCGATCCCATAAATCGTGATGCACGCCTTGAAAATGCCAGAGCCGCTTCCCGGTCTCCGCATCCAGAGCCAGCAATGTATCGGAATAGAGATCGTCTCCAATGCGATCGTGACCGTAAAAATCTGAGACCGCCGATCCCGTGGGCGCATAAACGATCCCTCGCTCCGCATCCAGCGTCATTCCGCTCCAGTTATTAGCTGCCCCCGCATTCTTCCACGCCCCATCCGGCCAGGTCTCATAGCCAGCCTCGCCCGGATGTGGAATCGTGTGAAAGCTCCACCGCAACTTGCCGGTATGAATGTCGTAGGCGCGAATATCGCCCGGGGGCGCGGGATGGCTCTCAGGATTTCGCCCGCCCACAATAATCAAGTCCTTATAAATAATCCCCGGCGAAGTCAGCGCAATCGACTGCAGTTCATAGTTCCCGCCCAGGTCCTTACGCAGATCCACCCGGCCGCCCTCGCCAAACGATGTAATCGGCTTGTCCGCTATCGGCGTCCAGGCAATAAAGAAAGTGCGTAACCCCTGCAAAAATCAGCCGCTGCTTTCCATCCGTCCAATAAGCAACCCCCGCGAAGGCTGCCTGCCATTTAATACCGGAGTCGAACTTCCACTTTAGTTTCCCCGTCGCCGCATCCAGCGCAATCACCTTCTGCGATTGCGTATAGGCATAAAGCACCCGCCCCACAATCAGCGGATTGTCTTCGAGCACCCCCTTTTCGCCCGTATCGAAGCTCCACGCAACCTTCAGCCGGTGCACATTGGCGCGATTGATTTGCGTAAGAGGCGAATAATGATCCCCATCCGGCCCGCCGTTGTAAACCGTCCAGCCGGTGTTCTGCCCCGCCGCAACTCCGCACGCCAGGCAAAGAGCAACGCTTCCCAGGAAATGCTTCCTTCCCGCTCGATTCATATCGCTCACTCGTTCCTATGCTGTGTACTTGATGATGGTCATGAAACCGAAGTCCATGTGCAGTTGCTGGTGGCAGTGCAGCAGCGTATCGCCCGGATTGTCGGCAACAAAGTCCACCGCAACTGTCTCCAGAGGCATCACGTTGATCACGTCTTTGCGCAGCCCGCTCAGTTGCTTGTGCCCGATCTGCATCACTTCAAAAGTATGCCGGTGCAGATGAATCGGATGCTGATCCCCGCTCCCGTTGCGCAGCAGCAGCCGGTAGCGCCTGCCCTGCTTCACTTGAATCGGATCTACGTCCGGCCAGGATTTGTTATTGATCGTCCAGGTATCGAACTTCGAGCCTTTCAGTGGCCCGCTGTCGCGAAATGTCAGCGTAACCGTCTCATCCGGCGCGCTCGCGGCCGTAGTCGAAGCAAACTGCGTGTAATCCCACTTCGCCGGCGCAGGATCATTCCACACCGGCGCGCCCGTCTTGCCGGCATACTCCACCACGATCCCCAAACCCATCTTCCGCGCCTCCGCCAGCGTCGATCCCAGCACCCACACCCCTGGCGCATTCATCTCCACTACCGCATCCACGCGCTCTGCCACCGCCAGCGAGAGCACCTCAACCGCTGTAGGGTTCGGCACCGGGTTCCCATCCATCGCAATCACCTTGAACTTGTGCCCCGGCAGCGCCAGAACCACATTCTCCGTAGCGCTCGCATTCAGCAGCCGCATCAGCACTCTCTGCCCCTGCTTCACGCGAATCGGCTCGCCCGCTCCCAGCATGTGCTGGTTGATGCTGGCGTACTGGTATCCCACATCCGATCCCGTAGTCAGCGGCTGATTCGCCGACTCAGCCCGCATCGTCTCCACCATGGGAACAAAAGACGGCCCCCAATGATGGATGGCAAGAAATATCTCCTGATCGTAAGCTCCTGGCTCGGCCTTCCCTTCCACCAGCAGAAATCCAAACTGCCCGCTATAAGTCCCCAGCGAAAGATCGCCGCCCGCCCCCGCGTGTGTGTGGTACCAGCGCGTCCCCGCAGGCTTCGGCGTATAGGTATAGCGCAACATCCCGCCCGGCGCAATCATCGGCGAACCCTCTTCCATCGCGCCATCGTTCAGCGAATCGATCGCCAGCCCGTGCCAGTGAACAATATCGGGATGGCGCTCGCATTGGTCACGTCGATCGTCACCGGCACGCCCTCGCGCACCCGCAGCAGCGGCCCCGGAACCTGCCCGTTATAAGCAGTGGTCTTCACCACCACCCCGGGCGCCAGTTCCAGGCTGCAAGGTTCAATTTTGAGTGTGTAATCCGGCTTGCCTTGATACAGGAGTTGTAGCAGCAGACGAAACGTTGCGCTCCATCAGCGGAAGCGCAACTCCAGCAAATCCAGCCCCAAGAGCCAGCCCGCCCGTGCGCAGAAATCCCTGCGATCCATCGTGCCCATCATCGACCTCCCGATGTGAACCACCTGACGCTACAAAATCGATTCTTACACGCCGGCGCGATTTCTGATTCGCCCTTGAAGGTGGAATTATTGAGGTCCGCGCAAGCGCGCCGCAGGCGCACAGTTTGTTAGCGCCGCGCTTTAGCGTGGAGAAACGAGATTCCACAAGATCGCTTCGGAGTCCTGTAGGGACGACGCGCGGTCATTAGCTCTGCATGAACCAATAGCCTCGCAGGTTGATCACAAATAGCAAATCACGCCTTTTTATCTGTTCTCTTCGCCAGAAACCGCTCCATAAACCCGGTATCAAACTCACCCGCGCGAAATCCAGCTTCCGCAAAAATCTCTTGGTGCAACGGAATCGAAGTCTCAATGCCCTGCACCACAAACTGCCCCAGCGCCCGCTCCATCTTCGCAATCGCCTCCGCGCGGTTGCAGCCGTGAACCACCAGCTTGGCAATCAGAGAATCGTAGTAAGGCGGCACCACTCCCTCCGCATACTGCGCCGTATCCACGCGCACCCCGTTGCCGCCAGGCACGTTGAAGGCAGTAATCTTGCCCGCGGATGGGATAAACGTAGTAGGATGCTCGGCGTTGATGCGGCACTCGATTGCGTGGCCGCGGATCTCCAGCTTCGCCGGCAAAATCGCGTCCAGCCTCTCTCCGGCGGCAATGCGCAACTGTGCCTTCACAATATCCACCCCGGTAATAGCTTCGGTAACGGGGTGCTCCACCTGCACGCGGGTGTTCATTTCGATGAAGTAGAGCTGCTGGTTCGCATCCATCAAAAATTCCACTGTTCCCGCGTTCTGGTAGCCGATCTCCGCCAAACAGCGGCAAACCGTCCGTCCCAGTTCTTCGCGCAGCCTCGGTGTGACTTGCAAACTAGGCGCTTCTTCAATCAGCTTTTGATGCCGCCGCTGGATCGAGCACTCGCGCTCAAACAGCGAAACCACGTTGCCGTGCTCATCCGCCAGCACCTGGAATTCAATGTGGTGCGGGTTCTCGATGTACTTCTCCATATACAACTCGCCGTTTCCAAATGCATTGGAAGCCTCGCCATATGCCGCGTGGAAATATCCCGGCAGTTCCTCGGCCGTGCGCACAATTCTCATTCCGCGTCCGCCGCCGCCGGCCTTGGCCTTCAAAATTACCGGAAAGCCGACCTTCTTGGCCCATACCTGCGCCTCTTCGGCCGTGGCAATCACGCCATCGGAGCCCGGCAAAATAGGCACCTTGGCCTTCTTCATCGCCTGGCGCGCCTTTTCTTTCTCGCCCATCAGGCGAGTAACCTCAGGAGGCGGTCCGATAAATTTGATGTTTGAAGCCCGGCAGACCTCTGCGAAGTTGGCGTTCTCGCTCAGTAGACCGTATCCGGGATGAATCGCATCCACATCCGCGATCTCGGCCGCGGAGATCACCGCGGGCACATTCAGATAGCTCTCCGCAAGCCGCGGCGGACCAATGCAGATGGCTTCGTCGGCATAGCGCACGTGCAGACCGTTCCGGTCCGCCTCGCTATAGATCGCGACTGTGGGTATGCCGAGTTCCCGGCAGGCGTTGATTATGCGCAGCGCGATTTCGCCGCGATTGGCTATCAATACTTTTCGAAACATTCATTCCCTTTGCCCGGGATTCGTCAGATTAACTCAGCCGGACTGAAAAGAGTGGCTGCCCAAACTCGATAGGCTGCCCGTTGGTGACAAAGCACTTCACAATCTCGCCGGCCGCGTCGGATTCAATCTCATTCATCAGCTTCATTGCTTCGACGATGCAGATCACCTGGCCCTTTTCTACGTGATCTCCGGGAGAAACAAAAGCCGCCGCGCCGGGGGAAGGAGAACCATAAAACGTTCCCACGATCGGCGACTTCACCATGTGCAGCCCCGCATTCGGATCCGGCTCCTCAGCTGTCGCAGGCGCCGTAGCCGCCCCACGAGGTGCTGCCGCAGCCGCCTGTGCAACCGCTGGTGGAGCGGACCCAATCAACCGCGCCAGCTCTCCCAACCCCGCCGACGATCCCTCCGGCTGGTTGAACTTGAGCCGGATCTTCAAATCGCCGCGGTCCAGGTCAAACTCGGCAACCTGATGCTCTTTCAGGAAGTCAATCAGTTGTTTCAGATCCGCTAGATCCTGTTGTTTCATTCGTTCCTTCACGATCCCCAGATAGGGGCCGGCTCTAAAGCTCAATGAATGCCTTCGGAGCGGGTGTCAGCACCTGCCCACCGCTTCCGGTTACAACTACCATATCCTCAATACGAATCCCAAACCGGTTGGCCAAATAGATTCCCGGCTCAATCGTGACCACCATCCCGGCCCGCAGCCGGGTTGTTTGTCCGGCGCCCACCCGAGGTGGTTCGTGAATCTCCAGGCCCACGCCGTGCCCAGTGGAGTGCGTAAAGGCCTCCGCCAAACCAGCTCGGCGCAATACGCTGCGGGCAGCCTCATCCACATCCCCACATCGTACGCCCTCGCCCACCGCGGTTACCGCTGCCTCCTGCGCTTCCAGCACCGCCTCATAGGCTTTCCGCTCCTTAACCCTGGGCGTTCCCAGGTAAATGGTGCGGGTCATATCACTGCAATATCCTCCATGGATTATACCGAAGTCGAGCGTCAGAAAACCTCTCCGCGGCAACACGGCGGCCGTAGCTCGCCCATGGGGAAGCGCCGATCGCACTCCCGAGGCCACGATGGTCTCAAACGACATAGCCTCCGCCCCTAGTTTGCGGGCCTGATATTCGAGTTCCGCGGCAACTTCGATCTCCGCCATCCCCGGCTTAACAAAGCTCAATATGTGCTCGAAAAGCCTGCAACCCATCAGCGCTGCCTCGCTCATCAGCGCCAGCTCGTCCTCATCCTTCACCAGCCGCAAATTCTCGACCAGGGTGTAGGTGGCCCAAGAGAAACGACCTCCGCAACCCTGCCGGCAGCGCGTGCCTCCACAGCCCCAATTCCGTCACAGTCGTCCTGTTCGGGTCAAAT
>CAWIVA010000113.1:0-7463 GCA_963839225.1 uncultured Acidobacteriaceae bacterium | reverse complement strand
TTGAGTGCATTTGGCCATCGCGGAGCGCAACGCGGGAAATCGCTCCGGTAGCTGCGCGCATGCCCATGCGGATAGAACCGGCTTCAAAGGCCGGTCCCGCTGCCGTGGAAGCGCAAACGATTCCGTCGCGATTGCCGATGGCGATCTCGCCGTTGGTGCCCAGATCTATCAATGCAATGCGCGCCTCAGAGGCGGGCATTCCGACAGCGTGAATCCCAGCCAGGATATCCGAACCAACAAAACCACCCAGGCAACGCAGAAAACGGATGCGGCACGACGAAGGGACGGGCCAGTCCAGCTCTTGAGCAGTGAAGCACTGCTCACCCAGATTAGGGGAGTGAAACGGCGCGTGCGCGAGCGGCTTAACGTCAAGCGCCGCAAAGAGATGATGCATTACCGTATTGCCAACCAGGACTACCTCGGCAATCTCGCTCTCGCGGCCGCCGGCAAGTTTGGAGATCATCCGGCCAAGCGTGAGGCGCACCACCGAGTGAAGATCATCTCCGTGCAGAGCGGCGCGGACCCGGCTCATCACATCGGATCCAAAGGATGATTGCGGATTGAGATCGGTTTCGACTGAGAGGACATCGCCCGTAGCCAGGTCGATCATCTGTGCGGCGATCGTCGTGGTGCCCAGGTCAATGGCAACTCCGAGTCCGGACTTCCCTGCTCCGGTAAGTCTGGAGTTATCCGTGAGAACATCCATGTGCCATTGACCGCACTCGAGGACAAGCGGCATCTCCGCGCTAGCCTGGCAGGCGAGCCGCCATCCGGCGTCAAGTTCAGCCGCAGTGAAAAAGGAACGGTCCTGATCTGTGACTCGAAGCGATCCAGTCGGCACACGCACGCGGCAACCGCCGCAAAGGCCTGTTCCTCCACAGGGAAACTCAAGGCCGAATTGCGGAAGAATGGATGCGAGGGATGCGCCCCGGGGCGCTTCTACCGCCGCTGATAGCGGCTCCAATTGAATCCGTACTGTTTCCGCGCTCATATTGCGTCCATGACGGAGTCGCCCAGGGTGCCGCGAATGGTGGCGCCGGGAGGAACAACCAGAAAGTCGGCTGCGTCCCAATCTCCGTTTACCAGCCGCTCCAGCAGGCTAAGCGAGCCCCGCACTTCTTCATACGTCCATTTCTCTTTTGCCGCTTCGTCCTGCGCTTGCTTGCGGAAGGTTTCTTCGGGACCTACTCCTGTTGAGATATAAGTCAGACCCGAGTAGTGGCTGCGAAATGCGCCGAATTGTTCATAAAGAAACGTTCCGTTATCTTCGCCGTATTGGGCAATGAATTCTTCCAGGCTGCGCCGTTCCCCGATTTTGTTGTCTTTGGATGGAAAGGCAGGCACCAGAGTCTGGCCCGGCTTTTGATACTCGATCCAGCCTGGAGAGCGATAGTAGACGCCGGGATGATTTTCGAAATAAGTTTGGTAAGCGTGACGGCTGCCCATCAGCAACCCGATGCAATCGTGCGCGCGCGGAAGGACGAGTTGCGTTTTTCCCGCGCGCAGGCCTTCGGTTCCCCGCCCGCATAAAGCGTAGCCCAAGAGAATTGCATCAAAGCCGTCGCCGTCCACGGTATCGATCCGCTCCTGGATATGCGGACGCATTTCGACGCCCAGATCGTGCAAGCCCATCTCCAGAATCTCTGAATCGATCTCGTGCGGCGAACGCGAAATAACCTCGTTCATCTCACGCGTGAGAACCTCGCAACTGATCAGCTTAAGGCGCATGGCGTTACCTTGCGTAATCTCCGGGACCCACTCCAGAACAGCCTTTGCAAACAGCCGGAGTTAGTTAGAATCCATAACTTGCACGATCGTAGAGGCTTCCATATTGGGGCTCCAAATTTTGCATCAACGTTTCTTCGTCCTTTGGAAATGCATCCAGCGCTTCGTCAATGCGCGTGAGCCACTGCTGCTCCTTGCGCGAGATGTGAAGCCGGTCCTGAGCGATGCCGTCCTTCAGAATCTCAACGGCGGCGCGGCCCGCGGCAATAGTCCGATGATAGGGACGTGTCCGCGCCGACGATCGCTGTTGCGATTTTGATGGTGGCCTCCGGCGACAGCACCGCTGCCTGTGGGCTCAACCACTGGTCGGATGCAGTCATCCAGTTCCTCATCTGCATCGCGCCGCCTTCGCTGGCTGCAGCAGTATTCATCAGCCGGCAATCGTAGGCCAGCAGCTCCGTAAACACCTCGGGAGCGTTGCCTGAGAGCAGGCGCACGTTCTGCACGGACTCATTGCTCCACAGGTCGCACATCGCGGCGGCAGATGTTGCCCATGGGGCTGAAATGCGCGCAACTGGCCGACTTCCCTTCCATCGCAATGGGATAGCCGGTGATGGCCTTTATCACCGGCCCTTCATAGGCGCAATCCTTCGATGGGCCCACAGCACCCTGCTCAAATGCAGCCAGACTGCGCACGGCGCTCATGGCCCGCACCACCGCCGCCAGAACTTCAGGAAGCATCTTCTGGTGGGCGAGTTGCATGGCGGTGTTGGCAAATCCGCATGCTGAGTCGCCGCCGGGAACGACACCGGGATGGGCGGCGCATATTTCGTTTATCTCGCGCCAGAGCCAGGACATATCTCGTGGCGCAAGGACGCCCAGTGCAAAGACGACGCCGGGAAAATCTCCGTACATCAGAGCCTGGTCGTGAACTTCTTTGCCGCCCACGGACTCGACAGAGAGAATGTCCGCTCCGGCTTCTGCGCACAGTTCGCAAACGATCTCTTTAGGCTTTCCCATGCCAGGCCCGGTTCTCAACTGGGGCGGTTTCATCTGATCGCGCATATCGGTGGGAGTGACGCGGAGGGCACAGGCCAGATGATGCTTTTCGTGGGTTTCGGTCATGCGCCGCTTCAGCAGAGCCGTGAGTTCAGCGCCCCACTCGGGCGCTCGGTCATGGCCGGCAGGAGTTCGAACTCCAGCACGATTCCCGGCGTGGACAGCGCAACCGCACGGCGCAGGATCTGCTCCGCCATCTGATCGTAGTGAGCCACCACTTCGGCCCACGTACCGTCTTCAATATTCATCGGCGGCAGGGTGAAGTTGACCTCGGGGAAGACCTGGCCTCCGCCAATCGTCAATCCAAGTCCGCATTGAAGAGGGTACTTGCTAACGCCATACAGCAGTTGATCCTGGCTGGAGATTGCAAGTGAGGAATAATTCCGGTTTGTTTGCTCAATCATCGTCGCATGCTCCTGGAATATGGTTCTACACCACGCCAACGGCAGCCGGTGGTCTTGCATACCCGATCTACCTTATAACTTTCTCGATCATTCGCTTCGTACAGGTCAGACGGCAACGGCCCCAAAGATCATCGCATCCACTTTTTTTCTGATCGTCTCCTGCGCTTCGGGCACAAACAAAACGTCGCACTCCGAACCCGCAATATATGGATGGCCGCAGGATTTCATCTTCTCTACCAGTTCCCCGGTGCGGCGAAGAACTTCTTCCACCGGCATTGCAGCATCGGAATAGAAAGTCTTGGAAGGCAGGTTGCCGTAGAGAACCACGTCTTCAGGCACGAGACGAGCGTCTTCCCAAAGGTTACGCGAGCTTCCCAGGCTGAGGACGACGGGATGAAGGCGGTGGGCAAAGGCTTCCACCATCGGATCGATCAGTTCGCCGCAGTCGTGGAAAATTAGATCGCAGACCGCCTCCTCAAGTGCAACTTTCAATCGCAGGTTCGGGCCCATCACCAGGCGCTCGAAGAGATTCGATCCTGCCTTGATCTGGCGAGGCGAGATGAATGAAATCGAGGCCGTGGGTTCGCAGATCATGATGGCTTTGGCGCCACTGCGAATCTGGCTGCGAACGGATCGCAGGACCGCAGCTTCAGATATGCGCAGGCATTGCCAAAGCAGCTTCACGTCGTCGGAGTCTTCCGCCTCGACTCCCGAGCCGGCCATCGCCGCCAGGGTGATGGGGTCAGCCAGTAGCCGCGTGGTCAGCGAGAACGGACCAATCGCCATTCCTACCGGAACCAAATCCGGCTTCGTAGCGATCAATGCAAGAGCTTCGTTGCGGGCAAGGCTTCCCGCGCAAAACGGCACGGTCTGCTCTCCGCACAGAGTTGCAAGCGTAGTTTCATCCAGAGGCGAGGAAAAGTGGAAGGTCTCAGCGTCCGTGGCGGAAATACCGGCCAAAGCCAGCAGATCGATCTTCTCGAGGCGCAGGTCCATCAGCGGAACTGCGAGCGGCGTGTTCCAACGACGAGCCGCAATTTCAATCACCCGGCCCAGAGCAGCGCCATTGTTGCGAACCTTTTCCGGTTCGCTCTCTTCGTGCATCACCAGGTCGGTGCCGATGGGCATGCGGAGCCCGCGGGCCGCAAGATCAAGATAAAATTCGCGTTTCATCGGGCCACTTTCTTTTTCTGGCAGTCCTGCGTGGCGCCGGTATCGCTGGCGACAACACTGTCATGATTTGAATTGCAAGGCGGGATTCATCGGACCGCCCGGTCAACGATCTTCTCAGGCCACAGCAAGGAGGTTCCTCACCAGGCCGACGGCGCCGCTTGCGTTCTCGCTGTACCCATCCGCGCCGATTTCTTTGGCATACTGCTGTGTGACCGGTGCGCCGCCAATGAGCACTTTTACATTTGTGCGCACACCTGCGCTTGTTAATGCGTCGATAGTGGTCTTCATGGCTGGCATGGTCACGGTCAGCAATGCGGACATGCAGACGATTTGAGGCTTCTGTTCCACGACCGCGGAGACAAACTTCTCCGGCGAAACATCGGAGCCGAGATCGATCACTTCGAATCCGCTGCCTTCCAGCATGGAACCGACAATGTTCTTGCCGATATCGTGCAGATCGCCTTTAACTGTGCCGATAATCACCTTTGTGGAGAGCTTTTCGCCGGAAGCCGTCATCAGCGGGCGAAGAATCTCCAATGCGCTCCGCATGGCACGGCCGGCAAGCAGCAGCTCAGGGACGAAGTATTCTTCGGCTTCAAATAACCGGCCGACTTCGTCCATGGCCGGCACCATGGATTCGGAGATCAGTTGCAGCGGAGCGTCGCCCGCAGCCAGTGCGGCTTCAGTGGCGGCGTGCGCTTTCTTTGCATCGCCGTTGAGAATTGCGTCGTAGAGTTCCTTCGATTGCGCCATTTATCTACTCCTAGAATTGTTCTTGAAATCAGGAACGAGCATCCTGCATGCGCCTGGCCGGCATCAATGCAGCGCTATATTTACCGAGAGCGAAAATCACCAGGCAAAATGCGGTCTCTGAAAGCAGGTTGTTGCGGAAGAAGGGCAGTGCAGCGATATAGCAGGCTCCCAGGCCACCCAAGGTCTTTGCATACATGCCCCACAGTGCCCACACGGCGAAGTTGCTGGCCAGAAAAAACGAAATCGAGGTCAGCAGCGAAGCCCCAAGCACGCGCGGAGTCGATTGAGAGCTGCGCAGCATTGCGGCGCCAAGCAACGCAGCCGCAAGATACCAGATCCAGGTAACGGCATGATCGCCGGTGAGCAGGTACCCGTAGCGATGCGTGGTGAGGAAAATATCCACGCCGACGAGCGCCAGAAACGGAATGGCAAGCTCCCGCTTCGGCCGGTTCGCCCCGAAAAACAGGAGGCAGGCGAAGACGGGCACAAAATTATAAGGATGACTTATCGTAAGGCGTAGAAGCGCCGCGCCAAAGACAAGAAGATACGGCAACACAAACAAGTTCCTGTTTTCCAGCCGCTTCATCAACACTCCTCCTGAATTGATCTCCACCTGATTTATCGTCCATCGGCCCTTGCCTCAGCGAATTCTGAATCCATGCCGCGGTCGGCGGTCATCACGGCAAAATGCGAGCTGTTCAACGACACAAAGAGAACCACTGCAATTTTTACCGGACTGGCCTGTTGGACTTAAGTCTTAGAGAATAAGCATACTACCTGCGAGAAAACATGGAAAGTGTCACCGAGCACATTTGCCGTTTTTTCGCCAAAGAGACTCAGCATTCAAGGCAAATGGACCAAACCACGCGATTATGATCGTATCTGTGCAATCCCACCACAAATTAGGCGACATTCTTGCCAATGCCATCACGCACGGCATTGGAGCCATTCTGGCCGTTGTCGGAGCCGTATATCTGATTGCCGTATCGACGCGGGGATCGGCGCGGCCTGTGGTCAGTTGCTCCGTCTTCGCCGGCACGATGGTGCTGGTCTACGTGTGTTCCACGCTCTACCACTCGCTGGTGCGAACGCGAGCGCGGCATGTGTTTCATGTGCTTGATCACTCCTCCATCTACCTGCTGATCGCCGGCACCTATACGCCGTTCACTCTCATCTCGCTCCATGGACCATTGGGCTGGACGATCTTTGGCGTCGAATGGGCCTTGGCCGTCGCCGGAGTGATCTTCAAGAGCTTTGCCGTAGACCGGTTCGAGGTAGCGTCAGCTTTGGTCTACCTGTTTCAGGGCTGGTTCGTGGTTATTGCGATCCGCCCGCTGTTCCATGCTATCGGCTGGCACGGAATCTTGTGGATGGGAGCAGGCGGCCTGGCATATACGCTGGGAATCGTTTTCTTTGCCCTTGACCGGCTGCGCTACTTCCATGCCACCTGGCATATTTTTGTCCTGGCCGGCAGCGTCTTCCACTACTTTGCCATTCTGTTTTGTGTGGTTCCGATGCGGGGATAGCCTGGTTTGCCGCGGCGCCTTCCATTCAACGGAACCGCTCCGTCTCCACGATCGCCTGTTTGGCAAGATTTGGCTGGCGAAGAAGCAAATCCTAACTGCGGCGAGCATACATCCGCACCGCAACGGAGCGCCACAGGTGCATCATTGCTTGATTGTCTTTGGGCGCTGGACTCCCGCCGCCGCAAATCATACGGAAGGCATGAGCGGCAGCCGATAACGCGATTCCGCCGTCGTTGCCGTCATCGCCGCCACGGTGACCAGGCAATAGAGGGACGTACCCAGCAGCAACCATAGACAGGGGTTTTGCAAACCGGCTCGAAAGAATCCCCGCGCCGCAAGCAGATAGAGCCCAGAAGCACAACGCCAAAGATTGCCTTCTCCGCCACGATCAGGGATATACTTTGGCGAGCGCGAGCCCTCCGCGCAACCAGCCCTGGTTCAATAACGTCATGCCTGCGAGATATTTCGTTGGGAAATCAGGTCAAAGCAAAAGATCGAATGGCCCGGCGCTTGGGTCGAACAGCGGCTTGGGCAACGCCGTGAGGCACGTGCGCAGAATAAACCCCGAAATGCGTTCGGATGATCTGAACGGCCACTGAGTGCATGAAGCTAAGGCGCTGACCCTGGGTATGCCGCCTGCTACTGGATGCTGTACCAGGTAAGGCCCATAAAGATCAGGTTTGCCTGGCTTCCTTTCCGGACGAGACATAGCCTATGTTCTCGTTCACCTCGGGGAGGCTCCGGTGCTGAGAACGGGCTGTCACCTCGGCAGCCATGACGAAGTAGAAAGGTTTTGCTCCGTAATGCTCGAGAACCCGCCATA
>CAWIVA010000112.1:0-8497 GCA_963839225.1 uncultured Acidobacteriaceae bacterium | reverse complement strand
GCGAGATAGATTTCTCGGTTCGAGAAGGCGAAGCCGCGCGCGGTCATTTTGGCCGAACGGCGCGGGCAAGACGACGTTCTTCAACCTGCTCTCCGGCGTCGCGACGCCGACCGGCGGCGAGATCCTCTTCCAAGGCGAGAAGATCACGCAGCTCTCCGGGCCGCAGCGCGTCGCTCGCGGGATCGCCAAGGCGTTCCAAACCGCGAACGTCTATCCCGACGAAACCGTGCTGGCAGATCCTGCCGGCTCGCCGCGCTCGCCAAGGAGCAAGGGTCGTTCCGGCTCGAGCTCTTCCGCCCCTCACGCCGCTTGGCCAAGGTCGAGGAGATCGCGCGAGAGTCGCTGGCGCTGGTCGACCTGCAGGAGCTCGCCGGCGAGCGCGCGGGCGACCTCTCCCACGGCGACAAGAAACGCCTCGACGGAGAGAGGCCGTGGCGTACCGGCATCTTATTGAAGCGATCGAGAAAGCTCAGCGCCTCTTCCTGATTCTTCAGAGAGTAGCTATGCTTGTTATAACTCTCGGCAAATGCTATGCGGTCGGCATGACCAAAGCGATTGTAAATCGTACTAACTTCGGAGTAAGTCTTGTGAGAACCTTGCACGGTAAAGAAGTCGAGAGTAGCGGTAGCTATCATCACCGGCCGCGGATACATGATCAATAAGGTGCCCGCGTTATCGATTCCCTCTCGATATCATTCCGTAGGGGTCCTGTTCAGGATCGCTGTCGTAATCGGCGAAAATGCGGTTCTCTACTCGTGTGGGAAGCGCCGTAATGTAGCAGGAGGGATAATCACCTTGATGCGATCATCCAGCGCGCCTAGTAGCGCGGTCTGTGTCCCGCCGCCGCTGGTTCCCGTGATATTGATTCTCTTGCCGTCAATGTCCGAGCGAGTAAGCAAATAGTCCACGGCGCGCATGCCGTCCCAAACTTCCCACCGGGCCAGGTTCGCTCCGGCAAGATAGGCCAGGTTACCCATCACGGCATGCTCGCCGCAAGTCAGGTTATAGCGGCTCTTCTTTGCCTTCGCATCCCAGAACTGGCTGCGCTCGCCTTGCCCCACCGGATCCCAGCTAATCACCAGGTAGCCGCGCAAGGCCAGCCTTTCGCTCAGCGCCTGGTAATGATCTTTCCCGTTCGTCGAGTGTCCGGCGGGAACTAAAATGGCGGGATGCAACTTATCGCCGTTCTCCGGCACATATACCAGCGCAGTTACATAAAAACCGGGAAGGCTCTGATAGATGAGCTTTTCAATATGGTATCCATTTCCGGCAATCCTGCCCGGTAATCGTCGCGTGCAGATCGGTCTTCTCCGCAGGCAGGCCGCCGATCGAATCCAGCAACGATTTCTTCATCTCCGCGCGCAACCGCAGAAGATCACTCTCGGTCTTTATCTGCGACCAGCGTTCCTGGCGAAGCTGATCCTGATGCCATGCGAGCTGAGTTTGATAAAGAAGATAAGGAGTAATTTGCGGGCCGGGAGCGTCAGCGGGAGGCAACACGCGAAAGCTTCAGCGCGGGGCGCGTTCTCGCCTGTGACACTCTGCCCCACTAGCCGCGACGCACATTGCCGCCATCGCCATACCGCAAATCAAACGCACCAAACCGCTCATTTAAATTCTCCTTGGAGCCGCGAACCTGCCGCAGCAAATCCGCCTGTGTTTACTTGTCTTTAACCAGAATCAACTGGCCGAATTTTTCCGGGCACGTGAAAGGTGTTGCTCATGGGAGCCTTCCATACGATCTCTTTCCTGTGATCGAGGCGGTCCCTGGCTGCGAAACAAGTTGGCGCGAATACTCTGCCGGCAACCGGACGGCGATGGTCGAGCGCTTTGAAATGGAATTTTCATCGCGCCATACCAGATCTTTTTGCCGGCATCGATGCGCGCGGCCACCTGGAAGCCTGAGTTCCAAGTCCATCCCTCCGTGTGATCGGGAAGATCGAGATTCACGTCGAGGTCGATCCACTCCCGCTGCGGAGAAATTTCAAACTCCTTATAGCGGCGAATGTTCTTGAAGTTTGTGCCGATAAACATTTCCGCTACGTCCCACTCCCAAAGCTTGAAAGTCTCATTGACAGTGATCCGGCGAAGGCTTGAGATTATAGTTCCTCGTAAGGGCACTCATAAAGAAGATAAAGATAATTCTTTGTCCATCGCGAGCTGACTTTCGTTCGTACGCAGGCTCGGCACGGCCCATGATATCAATCTCCATATAAACCGGAGTCGCCCCTTGCCAAAAAGCAGACTGCGTATCCGTGTCCAGCGCAACATCATGCGCAGCATAAGCGCTCCTGAACATGCTCTCATCAGCAGCGCTTGAGTGTATTGTTCCGGTCAAAAAAAACAGGCATGAAGCGAATAATTTGTTCATTGGCAATCTCCTCGGGTGTTGCATGTGCACGTGCTTCCAGGTTACCGTATCTTAGCTTGACACTCTGAGTTCGCGCATGGCATTTGCGTTGTAAACCTTGCGGAGGATATCGTCCGAAAGATTGATGCCATAGATGCGCCAGCGGCCCTGCGGCGGGACTTTAGCGGGAGCGTAATCGAAGTACTCGTCGTCTGTTTCCAGGAATCGATAATAAATGCTGTAGAGATCGCCGCCGAATAGTTGCTGCGGGTAATTGCGGATGTTGGGCGTGGCATCGGTTCCAAAGACGATTCTGTCCTGATACTTCTCAAAAAAGGCACGCGCCGTTCGCGGTTGCCGGCCTAATTCGCCAACACGCGCGGCTAAATCGACGCACATATTCGGGAAGCGGTCCATTGCCTGGGAGACGTTCTCAAGATTCTCCGCATAGTTCCCCACATGCAGAACTACGAAATGCGTGTTGGGATGTTTTGCCATCATACGGTTTCTCGCCTCGATCAATTCCAGATTCGAGGGAAAGTCGTGATCGTAGAAGGACCAGTCAGGATGATTGTTCAACTCTTCATAGCGCTCGTTGAAACGATCAGGGGACAGGAAAAAAGCTGAAGGGTCGGAGATATGAATCGCTACCGGCATCTTCAACTGCCCGCACACTTCCCACATGGGGTCGAACCTCGGATCGTCGATCTTGATCAGATTTCCCGAAGTGATGTTATCCCTGAGATAGAGGCCGAGTGTCTTGAGAACCTTGAGCCCGCGGGCTCCGTCGCGATGCGCCTGCTCGATTGCTTCAGCCTGCTTACGGGGATAGTCGGGATCCTGGATCTGCGAGTACATTGGCTCAGTGAATGTGTAGAAGCGATCGGGAAAGAGTTTGTCATATTTATTGACGGTATCAGACAGTCCGGTACCATATCCTCCAGTCAGATTGACCATGGTGCGAAGATTCTTGCTATCCATCACCGGGATGAGTTCCTCGGGAGTGGCGGCGTACCTGCGCTCGGGGACCATAGGGACGCCCTTTTCTCCTCTGGCGGAAAAAGAGATGTGCGTATGAAAGTCGATTACGGGATAGCGCGACTTTTCGACATGAGTTTCACGCACGTGAAGCATGCTTACAGGCTGATAATCGGGGAGATCGAGCACTTTATGTTTCGGTGGTTCTTCTCGCGGCTCGGGTGCCTTGACTCCGGCGCGCGCGGCAACGCTAGAAACTAATCCCAGACCCGTTCCGTATAACAGTTCACGTCGATTCATTTCACCATTCTCCTCAGAACTTCCGCTCAGGTGGCATAACTTCCCAGTTCAAAAAAATATGCATGCAGGCGGCTGTTTTCTCGAAAACAGCCTGCATGCATCGCAAATACTCTACAGATGCGGCGCCCAGCCTTTTTCGTACTCGCGCGACCACAACTTCATCGCCTGAGGATCATTCAAAATCTTTCCATCTTGCGGATCGATCTGCAATTCCCGGTTAACTTCCCAGGCTATATTGGAAAGTTGAAGCGAGGTAACTACAATGTTGCCCTGAGAGATGGGAGCGCGAAGCTTCTCTCCTTTAGTGATTGCTGCGATGAAGTTGGCGAAGTGAAGATTTGTTGGAATGTCGCCGTCGTATTTGTCATAAAACGGAACTTTGTCGTCATCAACGAATTCCCCGGTCTTGTTTCCTTTGAGGTCATAGGTTTCATAACCCGAGCCGCCGTCTCCATGAATAAATACAGATCCCGTGGTTCCCATGACGATCAACCCGGACGTATGGCCGAAGTACTTCATTCCGTTGCACGATCTGCCTTCCCATGAAATCGACTTATCGCCGTAATCGAAGCTGGTAACAAGCGTGTCGTAAAACTGCTGATCGTCCTTGAATTGGTATCTTCCGCCCAGGGAAGTTACACGGTTTGGAAAGTCCACCTGGAGCGCCCAGCGGCATAAGTCGATGCTATGCGTGCCGTTGTTCAAGGCTTCGCCGGTACCCCAATGCCTGAACCAGTGCCAGTTATATGGGTGAATGTTATCCATATAAGGTTTACGCGGCGCGGGTCCCTGCCAGAGATCCCAATCGAGCTGCGGAGGAACGGGCGCCGGCTTGCCGATTCCGATGGACTTTCTCGTATTGCTGTACCAGGCCCTGGCAAAGTAAGGCCGGTCAATGATGCCGTTGTGGATTTTGTCGATGGCTTCCATGGTACGCAGGCACGAGCGCTGCTGCGTTCCCTGCTGTACCTGCTTCTGATATTTCTGCTGGGCCTTCACCAGCATCGCGCCCTCGGCTGGATTGTGGCTGCATGGTTTTTCAACATAAACGTGCTTGCCGGCTTCAAGAGCAGCAATCGCGAGAGGGGTGTGCCAGTGGTCAGGAGTGGCGATGCTGACGGCGTCCACGTCTTTCTGCTCAAGGACATTGCGAAAGTCTTTGTCGCTTGCGGGAGCATAGCCTGCCTCTTGTGCCACGATGTCCGCAAACTTTGCCCGAATATTGTCATCGACATCGCAAATATGCGAGATGCGGGCAGTGTCTTTATTTGCCACGAGCGCCGACATATGCGCATAGCCGCGCCAGCGCAGGCCCACGATGGCAAAGTTGAGGCGATCGTTGGAGCCGAGTATCCGACCGTAGCTTTTCGCGGGCGAGGCGATGGCCAAACCTGCCGCGCCCAGGGCGAGCGTATCAAGAAATTCACGCCGACTTACCATTTTGTTTCTCCTTTAATTCAACACAAGCTGTGCGTCAATTTGAGTTTGGGCATCCCAGGCTTTGCGAGGGGAACTGCACAACTGCCCTGGAATCTTTCGCTATGGGATTGTTCTTCTCATCCACTTCGCGGCATAAGTGAAATCCCATGCGGCACCAAGTATACACAAATAGGGTGTTCTCATGTCACGGCGCATTTCGGGCAGAAAGCGACTGATATTTGATTCGATTTGGATGGCGTTTTCGTTGCAAGCACCACGCCAAACGAATGAATGAAACGCAACAGGTTCTGCGCGCCAAATTCGAAATTCCCTGGATTCAGCATTCCCGACCATGGTTTATGATGCTATGTGCAGGCAGTGCGGTCCCCGACCTTGCCTGGAAGAGGCGGCGATGGACAACATACCGTCCGGGATAGCGAATGCGCGCGGCGCTATTTTGAAGAAAAAAGGACTGTTCTTACGGGATCGTTGCCTTCGTCCATAGGAGAAATACCAATGAATGAAATTGCGGAAATTCTAGAGGCCATCGCGCACGCGCCAATCGAGAAGCGCGCCATGACCAATCATAAAGTTCTTAATGAAGCTTATACCTATAGCAAGCCCAGTTCATTCTCGCGCGGTATGCGAATCGACTTGAACGGGCTCGTCATTCTTCTCATCTCCGGCACAGCTTCGATCGACGACAGCGGCAAGAGCGTTCACATAGGCGATTTTCCCGCCCAGCTGCGGCGTACGTTTGACAACATCACGGGCTTGCTGGCCAGCGAGGGAGCCACCTGGCACGACATCGTGCGAACCACCTGCTACCTCAGGGATATCGAGCGCGACTACGAGGTTTTCAATGCCGGTCGCACAGCGTTTTACAAGGAGCAGGGGCTCAATCCGCTGCCCGCATCCACTGGTATCCAGGCCATACTTTGCCGGCCGGAATTGCTGGTGGAGATTGAGGCCATCGCCATCTTCCGCACCGGTAGGGCGGGCGAAAACAGCAAGGCGAGCGACAAGAAATAACTTTGCAGGCGGGTTGCAAATCATCAGTAAACACATTCGCTTCAGAAGCGCTCATTTAAGAATCAACTCTTGACGACAGCAAAGGTGGGTGCTAATTTTGTCGGGATTGCAGCTTTAGAGTATCGGCTGTCCTTCGTTGGAGCGGGCGGAAGGAACTCATGAGTCATCGGGAAGGAAGTATTCCATGGTAAATCGTCGTCAGTTTGTGAAGACAGTTGGATTCGGTGCGCTGGCTGGCGCTGGGTTTAGAGTGGCCGGGGCGCAAGCAACTTCCGCGCCGCAATCGGATGCAACTACAGACAAATCAAAAACGGCAAGGTTATTTCCCGGTTGCTGCGCCTACTCCTACAATAAAGAACTCCGGCAAGGCTCCATGACGATGGAAGATTTTCTTCTCAAGGCAGTGGAACTGAAGGTGGTCGGCGTCGATATGACGGTGTATTACTTCAAGTCAATCGAACCAGAGTATTTGAATAATCTTCGTCATCTGGCTTACAAGCATGGCCTGGCCTTCTCCGGGACGGCATGCGGAGTAAGCATGGTCCAGGCCGATGCCGCCAAACGCGCCGAGAGCGTGAGCCTGATTAAGAAGTGGGTCGATGTTACTGACCGCCTTGGTGCTTCTCACTTGAGAATCTTTGCCGGCGAGCTGCCGCAGGGCGCAACCGTCAAGCAGGCCACCGACTGGGTGGTTGAAGCGATGAAGGACGCATGCGACTACTCGGGCAAGAAGGGCATCATGCTGGGAGTGGAAGATCACGAAGGCGTGACGCAGAACGCAGACCTGTGCGTTGAGCTGATGCAGCGCGTGAATTCACCCTACGCCGGCATCAACCTCGATATAACCAATTTTGTCGCAACGCCGGCGCAAGACGCTTATGCGCAGATTACCGCATGCATTCCTTACGCCACGCACATCCACATTAGAGATCATTTCTACGACCACACTCCGGTAGATATGGATCGCGTGTGGAAGATCTTTTCCCAAGCCGGGTACCAGGGTTTTGTGTCGGCAGAATATGAAGCCGCTTTTCCCGACAGCCTGCCCGACGCCGCCGGCGTGCCGATACTGGTTGAGGAGATTCAGGCGCTGTGCAAGAAGTACTCGAGCGTTTAGTATCTCGATTTCTCCCGCGACCTAGAACTCGTCGTACGCGATCTGGTGGGATGGAATCCCTAGGTCCGCCAGCATCCGGGTGCAAGCCTTGATCATCAACGGCGGCCCGCAGAGATAATATTCCCCCGCCTCGGGATTTTCGCGATCTTTCAAGTGATTTTTCAGGACGACGTCGTGGATCAAGCCCACGTGGCCGGTCCAGTTATCTTCAGGCAGCGGCGAAGAAAGGGCCAGATGGAAGGTGAAGTTACGGTGCTTGCCGGCTAACTCCTGAAAATAATCTTCGTAGAATATCTCCTGCTTTGAGCGTGCTCCATACCAGAAGCTGATCTTGCGCGCGGTGTTTTCATTTTCAAGTAAGTGAGCAATGTGGGCGCGCAGAGGAGCCATGCCCGCGCCGCCGCCGATATAAGTCATCTCCCGCTTTGTCGGTTTGACGTGGAAGTCTCCAAAGGGGCCGATAGCTGAAACGGTGTCTCCTACCTTCAGATTGAAGACAAAACTCGATCCAATTCCAGGAGCGCAGTCCTGGCCCGGCGGGGGTGTTGCAATGCGCACGTTGAAGCGCAGCGCACGCTCCGTTTTGAGGTTGCTGGCCAGGGAATAGTTATTGCGCCGGCCCGCTGTGGGATTGGTGGAAACGAGATCGAAAAGATGATGATTCCGCCATACGGTTGCGAATGGCTCCGGAATCTCGAAGTCGCGAAAGCGAATCTCTTCATAGGCGGGTATGTCGAGTTGCAGATAATCGCCTGGCGTGAAGACGATCGTCTCGCCGTCCAACGGCTCGAGAACAAGCTCCTTGATAAACGTAGCAACGCTTCTGTTACTGGCTACGCGGAAGCGGCAGGACTGTTGCGCGCGGGCTCCAACTCCACCGGCGCAAGTGACATTGATGTGAATCCGCCCCTCACGCTCCTCCACAGGATAAGTGGCAAGCCCGCGGCAGATGGGCGCGCGCGCGGGCGATCCGTCGATAAGGTTATAGCGCCCGTTGTGCTTGGAGCACTCAATCATATTGCCGACTATCAAGCCGCTGGAGAGATGGGTATTGCCGTGGGTGCAGACTCCGTCTGTGGCGTAGAGCCTGTTTTCACTGTCGCGGTAAATTGCGTAAGTCTTTTGGCCGTGATCGAAGCGAAGAATATCGTCGCGCTTGAGATCGGCGACGGCGCAAACATTGAACCAACCTTCCGCGCCCGGTTGCAACTCAGAGACGTAGCAGCGTTCCTTGATGCGAGCCTTGGGCTCGGGCAGTTTGCGCTTGATGTAATAGCCGGGGTCCTTCATTTGCCTGCGAA
>CAWIVA010000111.1:0-54947 GCA_963839225.1 uncultured Acidobacteriaceae bacterium | reverse complement strand
GTTTATGTTTGCTGCGGCACCTGGTTCGTTACGTATTGCTACCACCTGCGGCTCAAACTCGCGCAGGAGGGACCAATCCTGGCTCAACTCGCACTGGCGGACCAGCGTGAACAAGGGAATTCCGGTATCTTTCCAGTGCCCCAAGCCGGCGGCGCCGATGAGCTGGCCGGTGCTCTGTTGCCGGGTCCATGTGGCGCGCAGTCCTTCCTCGGCATCCTTGTGGTAGCCCAGATAACGCGCGGCTTCAAGGATAAAATTGCCGTCCACCATCCACAGGCCGCGGTAGCAAGTGGGTCCCCCTGAAAGGTAATTTTGCCGTCGTGAACCTCGCGCGCCTGCATGATGTTGCGCGCGCACGCCTCAACGAATTCGCCTTGACGGCCAGGGACGGTAATGGCAACGGGTGAATGAGTTGCGGACCAGGAGTTCCAGTATGCGCAGCAGGCTTCGTAGCGGTCGTCCGGATCGGAGAGGCCGACGATGATTTGTTCGGTCGTTTGATTGGCCAACGGAAGGCGGAAGAAGGCTCGATAGGGATTAGCCTTCGAGGCTTCGCCGCGGTGAAGCCTCAAATGCTGCTCCTGATCGGTGATCACGTCGAAGGTTGCTTCCGGCGCACCGGCCGGCGATTCATTTCCCAGGCCTTGCCGACCAGCAACACCTCCCGCGATTTGCGGTGCAGTACGGTGAAGATTCCGGCGTGCATTTCGAGGTCGAATTTTTCCAGAGAGAAGATTTCAACCAGCGGTTCAATGCTCACCGGCTCGCTGGAGTGGGAAGTGATTTCGACGATCACATTATCGACCCGGCCTTCGCCGGTCAGGTTGGTGGCAAAGGTGGTGAGCAGGACGGAGATGCCGGGATACTCGAGCGCTGTGCGGACGACGGGCATGGTGGGGCTTTCGAGCTGCTGCCCCAGCACCTGGGGAGAATGCATGCCATTGAGCGCGAATCCGATCTTCAATGGGAAGAAGGTCACCGATGCGGATTTGTCGTATCCGTAGAGCAACTGCCCAGCTTGATTGACCAGGCTCTTGTATGGATCGTCGGGAAAGCAAAAGGCGGTTTGGCGCAGAACCGGAGCGTAGCGGAAATCGATGGCGGAGGCGGCGGAGGGCTCGGGTTTGGGGTGCGTGGGATGCGGAGTTGCGAGGGGTTGCCGGGCTTCTGCCGCAGGCGGGGCGAGGTCGAGAGAGTTGCGCCTGTGGCCAGAACTCCGCCTAGAAAATCTCTGCGATTGATGGGGGTCATGGGATGGTTTATATGCTGGCGCGGCCGGGCGTGTCAATGATGAGGCTGCGGAGAGGGGAAATTCGGGAAGAATCGAGCAAAAAGCGTTGATTTTTGCCCGATTTCTGGGCAAAAAGGGGCGAAAAATGGGCCTTTTTGATGCTCATTTTACAGGAGGAAGATTCTTTATCTTTATTATTATCAATTAGTTAATCGATCCTGTTGGACGAACAAAAGCCGAAACAAGGGGAAGGGGGGGTGGGGGGGGCGCCTCGTTACCGGCGGGCGGTCATTTGGATGGAATCTGGCCATGTGATCATTGTGCGCTGATGTGGCGTAATTTTACGCAAACGGGAATGCGAGTTAGATTTATCCGATTCAGAAGTGGAGGGTTATGGGAAAGCTGGAAAGCTGAAGAACGCTTTCCACTTTCCCACAACCTGGCTGCGGCCACGGGCACGATTCTGTTTATGTCTCGAATCGCCGGGGCTAAAGCCCCACTTGTTAAGTGAGCTGGCTTCGGCCCGACTGAAGTCATGCCCTTGTTACAAAACTGGTGTCGAGATGTGGCTGGAATTGCGCCGTGACGGAGAGTCCCGGCCCTGAGGTGGATACCCGCTCATCGCGATAAAGACGCGATGAACGGAGCACAGCTTCTCAAGGATCTTGTGATCCGGGGGATGACTGGGCCACCTGCCGCATCCTAATCTTCGTCGCGATCTGTTTGCGAAAACTGGAACGGGCAACCTCGTAAACTTCGCACAACCGAGAAAGTTTACATAGAAGGCTGCTTTTAACCTGGTGCCGAGCGCTATAAAGCATTTCCTCAGGGGCTAAAGCCCACTATTTTTATGCTCTGTGGCGGCACGGCTGAAGCCGTGCCCTGACACAAAACACGACTATGAAACAAGCTCTATAAAGAATCGGCCCACTTCTGGTTTAGAGGTGGGCCGGTTTAGTTTGTTCAACCAAGCTGACTATGCCTTGGCGGAGGTTAGGGCGCCAGGTCGGCGGCTAATTTTTCGGTGCTGAAGGCTTCGATCAGGTCGCCGGCTTTCAGGTCGCTGAAGCCGGATAGGCCGATGCCGCACTCCATGCCGTTGGCGACTTCTCTGGCGTCGTCTTTGAAGCGCTTGAGGGAGCTGATCTTGCCCTTGAACAGCTGCTCGTCGCCACGCATGACCTTGACTTCCGCGTCGCGGCGGATGACGCCGTCCTGGACGCGGCAGCCGGCGATGGTGCCGACCTTGGGAATCTTGAAGATGTTGAGGACTTCGGCGCGGCCGAGGTAGTTTTCCTTGAAGGTGGGGTCGAGCAGGCCCATCATGGCCAGGCGGATTTCATCCTGGAGCTCGTAGATGATGGAGTGGAGGCGGATCTCGATGCCTTCCTGCTGGGCCAGCTCGGCGGCCTTGCGCTCCGGGCGGACGTTGAAGCCGATGATGATGGTGTTGGAGGCGGTGGCCAGAAGGACGTCGCTCTCCGTGATGGAACCTACGCCGGAGTGGATGACCTTGATGCGCACCTTCTCAGTGGACATGCGGGTGAGCGAGTCGGCGAGAACTTCGACGGAGCCGGTGACGTCGCCCTTGATGATGAGGGGCAGGTCTTTGACGCCGGCGGTGCGAATCTGCTCGGCAAGGCCTTCGAGAGAGACGCGGGAACTCTTGGCGAGCTGGGCGTCGCGCTCCTTCATCTTGCGATATTGGGCGATGCCCTTGGCCTTGTCGCGATCGGCTACGACGAGGAATGTGTCGCCGGAGTCGGGCATGGCTTCAAGGCCGAGAACTTCAACGGGGGTGGATGGGCCGGCTTCATCGATGGGGCGGCCGCGGTCGTCGAACATGGCGCGGACCTTGCCGAAGGTGTTGCCGACGATGTAGCTGTCGTTAAGGTGGAGGGTTCCGTCCTGTACGAGGACGGTGGCTACCGCGCCGCGGCCGCGGTCGAGCTTGGCTTCAATGACGGAGCCGACGGCCTTGCGTCCGGGGTGGCCTTGGGGGCGCGAATGTCGGAGACGAGGCAGATCATTTCAAGCAGCAGGTCGAGGTTGATGCGCTTTTTGGCGGAGACTTCGACGAAGACTGTGCCTTCCTGGCCTGCGCCGGCCCACTCCTCAGGGATGAGGCCGCGGTCGGCGAGCTGCTTCTTGACGCGGTCGGGGTTGGCTTCAGGCTTGTCGATCTTATTGACGGCGACGATGATGGGGACGGTGGCGGCCTTGGCGTGGTCGATGGCCTCGAGGGTTTGAGGCATGACGCCGTCGTCGGCTGCGACTACGATGACGACGATGTCGGTGACCTTTGCACCGCGGGCGCGCATGCGGGTGAAGGCTTCGTGGCCGGGGGTGTCGAGGAAGACGATCTCGCGGCCGGAGGCGGGCGAGCCTTCCTTGGTGAACTTCACCTTGTAAGCGCCGATGTGCTGGGTGATGCCGCCGGCTTCGCCTTCGGCAACGTGGGTTTCGCGGATGGCGTCGAGCAGCGAGGTCTTGCCGTGATCGACGTGGCCCATGACGGTGACGACGGGAGAGCGCGGGACTTCAAGCTCGCCGGTGTTTTCCGCTTCGAGGACTTCTTCGATGGCCTGGTTGGCGATCTCTTCTTCGTAGCTGATGACGGTGGCGGCGGCGCCGAACTTGGCGGCGACGTCCTTGACCATCTCGGCGTCGAGGGATTGGTTGACGGTGACGAAGATGCCGCTCATGAGCAGCGTGGCGATGAGATCCTTGGCGCGGACTTCGAGCTTTTCGGCCAGGTCCTTTACGCTGATGCCCTCAGTGACGGTGATTTCGCGGGTGATGGGAAGGGGCTCGCCGCCGAATTGAACCCCGCTATAGCGTGGCGGCGGAACAAAGCCCTTCATCGGGCCTTCTTTGGTCTTGGGGTACTGCGGGCGACCGCCGCGACCACGGGAAGGAGCGCGCTGCGGACGGGGAGCTTCGCCGGTGGGCGGTGCGCCGCCTGCGCCGGGACGCGGTCCGCCGAAGCCGCCGGGCGCGGTGGGCCAAAGCCGGGACGCGCGCCGAAACCGGGACGTGCGCCTGGAGTGGGGCCCCCGGGGCCGGCGTAACCGCCGGATGTGCTGCGAGTGGGATGCTTGGGACGCGGGCCGCCAGCGAATTGGCCAGGCGCAGCAGAACTGCCGGTGCGCTGGATAGCTGCCGGGGCCGCCCGATGGTCTGCGGTCAAAGATGGGCTTGCCGCGCTGGAGGCCGCCGGCGGCTGTGACGGGAGCATTTGGATCGACTGGAGGCGCTGTGTAGACCGGCCGGGGCCCGGTTTGGGGCATGACCATGCGGCGGACGGGCCGCGCAGGAGCGGGAGAAGCGGACTGTGCGTGTCCCTTGGCGCGACTGGCCGAGGTGCGGGTAGCAGCGGCCGAGGATTCGGCTGCAACCGTGGGAACTGTCTCTTCAGCAACCGCGGCGGGCGCTTCAACGACAGGCGGCGGGACAACTAGACTGTTCAACGGCAGCGGGTGCCGCGGCTGCCGGCTGCTCCGCTGCAGGAGGATGGTCTTTGCGCTTGGCGGGAACCGAGGGGGGTGCGGCAGCGGTTGCGGCTGTGGCGACTGGCGGCTTGACTACCACTGCAATCGGGGGCGGAGCCACCACGACCACCGGACGCTGCGGGGCGACAGAGCCTGCCGGAGCCTTGGCGACCACAGGGCCGGCAGGTGGTTTGGAGGCAATGGCCGGGGTAACTGGTGGCGCTGCGACAACGGTTGAGGCGGCTCGCGGTTGGGGAACAATTTTGCGCGGAGCCGGGCGGGCCGGGGCTTCGACTGGAGGCGCGGCCACGACTGGAGCCTTGACCGCAGGGACGGGATGGGGCGGCGCAGCGGGAACCGTCCTGGTCTTCTCCGCAGTACGACCGTTGCACGGGGCACACGGCCGAGGCGCGTGTCTTCTTCTTCTTTCCTCTTGGCCTGGATGGCCTTGAGCACGTCGCCGGGCTTGGAGATATGCGATAGATCGATTTTGGGGGTGATGGCCTGTGGTGTGCGCGATGCGGCAGCGCTGTGGGCGGCAGACTTTGCCGCGGTTCCACGCTCAATGTGCGCGCGAACTTTTGCAGCCTCGTCCTCTTCCAGCGAACTGGAGTGGGTCTTGCCGCCAGCCAGGCCGAGTTCCGCCAATATGTCGAGAATCTGCCGGCTCTTGACTTCCATCTCGCGCGCGAGATCGTTGATACGAACCTTACTCATCCGCCTCTTTTCGAATTGTGCTACCCACGGCCCTTAGATGCTCATAGCTACTCCATGGCAATGGTTGCGTTTGTAACTTCTGTTGTTGCCCGATTGGCCTTGAAGCGGAGGGGCGCGGGTTACGCGCCGAACCCTAAGGGCCACCTGCACTTACTCGTTGTTACTTTCAGCTTCGTCTGCGTCGGGAACGTCTTCAATAGCCAGTTCCTCGGCGGTGATTCCTTCCGATTCCGCGTCCGCCTCAGCATCGAGATCAGCGCCTGAGAGGATTTCACTCTCCTCGGCTGCCTGAAGGCCTTCCGCTTCCTGAAGAACGTCGGCGGCGTTTTCGGCTTCAGCCTCCGCTTGGTCCACAACGGCTCGAGCGTCTTCAATCTCCGCTTCGCCGCGCTTCTTAACGGCCTTCTGAATGGTAACTTCACCCGCGTTCTCAGCGGCTTCTGCTTCGGCATGCTCGGCGTCGATGGTTTCGGATTCGGCTTCCTGGGGTACGTGGCCCTCTTCGCCCTCTTCAAAGTGACCGAAGTAGTGACGCACAGCGACGCTGATTTTTTCCAGCGTCTTTTCGCCGATGCCGGGAATCTCCTCGAGCTGCTCGGGGGTCATGTCGGCAAGGGCCTCGACGGTGGTAATGCCGGCGGTGATCAGCTTCTGGACTACGCCGGGGGCCAGCTCGGTGACCTGTTCGATAGGCGTGGTGGGCCCGCCGGAAAGAGCCTGCATCTGCTCCTCGACTTCCTGGCG
The DNA here is from genome assembly GCA_963839225.1 of uncultured Acidobacteriaceae bacterium. Lineage (GTDB taxonomy): Bacteria > Acidobacteriota > Terriglobia > Terriglobales > Acidobacteriaceae > Telmatobacter. The sequence goes on along the minus strand of CAWIVA010000111.1, from coordinate 48,764 downwards.
CTTCTCTTCTTCACTCTTGATGTCGATCTTCCATCCCAGCAGCTTGGCGGCCAGGCGCACATTCTGGCCCTTCTTGCCAATGGCGAGCGAGAGTTGCGTATCGTCGACGATGACTTCGAGCTGCTTATCAGTGAGGTCAGTGATGGAGACGCGGCTGACCTTAGCGGGCTGCAGGGCTTTCTCAGCGAAAGTGGTGATCTCATCGGAGTACTCGATGATGTCGATTTTTTCGCCGCGCAGCTCACGGATGATAGATTGCACTCGCATGCCCTTCATTCCAACGCAGGCGCCGACGGGGTCAACGTCTTTGTCGCGGCTTTGAACGGCGATCTTGGTGCGCTCGCCTGCTTCGCGGGCAATGGCCCGAATTACGACGGTGCTGTCGTAGATCTCAGGGACTTCAGACTGAAAGAGATTTGAGACCAGCTCGGGAGCGGCTCGGGAGACAATGACCTGCGGACCCTTGGCAGCGCGGTCAACCTTAAGCAGAACTACGCGGACGCGCTCGCCGATGGAGAACTGCTCCAGGCGTGACTGCTCGCGCCGGGGGCAGTGGGCCTCGGCCTTGCCCAGGTCATAGATGATGTCCTGGCCCTCAATGCGCTTGACGGTGGCGTTGAGGACTTCCTTTTCGCGGTGCGCATATTCGTTGAAGACGGTATCGCGCTCGGCCTCACGGACCTTTTGAAAGATGACCTGCTTGGCTAACTGTGCGGCGATGCGACCCAGGGGAGTGGTATCGCGATAGAGGCGGATCTCACTGCCCACCTCGACGCCGGGAGCCAGTTCGCTGGCTTCGGAGACCGTGATTTGGTTCAGCGGGTCTTCGATCTCAGCGTCGTCGGGCACCACGGTCTTGTAGATGTAGGCCTGGATTTCACCGGTCTCTTTGTTCAGCTCGCCGCGCATGTTTTCCTGGGTCTTGTAGAACTTACGCGTGGCCAGGGCGATGGCTTCTTCGACGGCGCCAACAACGATGGCGGGTTCGATGCCCTTTTCCTGGCTCAGGAGCTCGATTGTCTGGTACAAAACGCTAGCCATACTCTGGTTGCTCTCCGCTTCTTCAAATCTCCGGTACGAGTTGCGCTTTCTCAATGTTTGCGAGCGCAATCTCTACCGTGCTTACTCCGGCCTTCCGGCTCTTGCTGTTCTGCTTGACCGCGGCGAGGTCGAGCGTAATGATTTCGCCGCTTCCGTCTGGCTTAGACGCTACCAGCCTTCCCTGCCAGTGGCGATTGTTGCGAATGGGCTCAAAGGTCTGCACCTTGACCAGATTGCCCACAAACCGCTGGAAATCTTCCTTTCGGCTCAGCTTGCGGTCGAGACCGGGAGAGCTGGCTTCAAGCGTGTACTCCGCACCGGGAACCAGGTCTTCCACGTCCAGCAAAACTCCAAAATCGCGGCTGAAGGCGGCGCAATCCTCGTGGGTGATGCCGCTCAGCTGCTCGACGCTTAGCTTGCCCTCGACCAACCGTTCCGGGAGGCCTTCGGTGCCGGCTTCAATGGCTGCCTTCAGCTTTGCCCGGCCCTCGGCGTTCTTCTCAAGAAAGATGCGGAGGGTACGCTCTTTCGCAGGGCCAATGAACTCGATATCCACCAGGTCCAAGCCATGCGAGGCGGCCACCCTTGCCGCCGCCGATCGGATTTCTTCCAGCTTCAGCGCCATCGTTCCTTCATCCCGGCGAACATCCGCCGCCGGCGGTTGTTCGATGGGTACGGTAAACCGCTCATTCTACGGCAATTCCTTGGGTTCAGGACCTGGGTTTTGCCGCAAATAAAAAGTGGGCCATGAGCCCACTCATCTCTCCGCCAGCCGGTGCGGACACGGCAAACCATGGCGGACAAACTCGTCTGCATCTCTAGCATACGACTAAATGGAGCAAATTTCAACCACTGCGGTGGGGCGGACGCCGCTTGCGCAGCCGGCGACGCGGATTAAAGGGGGTTGATTTATCGCAGGAACGCAACGGAAGAGCGCGTAGTCTGCCCTTATCTGCGATACTTCACGCTCATCTTTGAACGTCCTCAGACAGAGCAAGACAAGAAGACACTCATCAGCTTTTGCTCACCTAAGAACGGGAAGGTCGAAGAGCCCGATGTGGACCATTTTCACGTACATCTGACGAATTTTGTGCCTGCGGCGGAGTTGCACATTGGGTTCTTCGATTTGCCTTTGGCGAAGGCCGCGCCGAAAAAATAGGTGAATGTATCCTGGGTTACGCCTCACACCGCCCCTCCAGGGCGGGACTCTCTGAATCAAACGCGGTCCCAGGGTTTCACCCTGGGCTATTTTCGCCTCCTCCCGCTGGGAGGAGGAAAGAACAATGCATTCATGCGATAGCGTTGTGCGAAGGATGGAGTACCGGGCTTTGTGGGTAGTGAGATAGAAAACGAGCCCCGGTGCTAGACTTGGGCTTATCTATGGCGGTATCTCATACTTCCCATTCGCATCATTCGTCTTTGGCTGGCTCCTCGGTTTCCGAGGCGCGAACCGCTCTGCTGAAACGGGCTGCTCGCGACGCGATGGATTACCTGGAAGGCGTGGATGCGCGCTCGGTTGCGCCTACGCCAGAGGCTGTGGCGGCGCTGAGCGCGCTGCGAGGGCCGCTGCCGCCGGGACCGACCAGTGCGGAGGCAGTTCTGCATCTGCTGCATGAGTATGGCTCGCCGGCTACGGTGGCTAAGAATAATGGGCGGTTCTTCGGGTTTGTGAATGGCGGGTGCCTGCCGGCGGCGCTGGCGGCTAGCTGGCTGGTGAGCGCGTGGGATCAGAATGCGTCGTTTTTTGTGCAGTCGCCCACGGCGATTGAGCTGGAGGAGATCGCGCTCGAGTGGGTGCGGGAGCTGCTGGGATTGCCGGAAGGAACCGGCGGGGCGGTGGTGACCGGAGCTACGATGGCCAACTTTACCGCGCTGGCCGCGGCGCGGCATGCATTGCTGGAACGCGCGGGATGGGACGTGGAAGCCGACGGGCTGTTTGGCGCGCCGCCGATTACGGTGGTGGTGGGCGAAGAGGCTCATGCTTCGGTACTGAAGGCGCTGAGCTTTGCTGGGGTTGGGAAGAAAGCGAGTGGTGCGCGTGCCGGTGGATGGGCAGGGACGGATGAGGGCGGACGCGTTGCCGCATCTGGATTCGCAGACGATTCTTTGCTTGCAGGCGGGAAATGTGAATACCGGGGCCTTTGATCCGGCGGCGGCGATTTGCCCGGCGGCGCGGGCGGCTGGGGCGTGGATTCATGTGGATGGGGCCTTCGGGCTGTGGGCGGCGGCTTCGCCTGAGTACCGGAAGCTGACCAAGGGGTTTGAACTGGCCGACTCGTGGGCTACGGATGGGCACAAGTGGCCGAATATCGGCTACGACTGCGGCATTGCGATGGTGCGCGATCCGCAGCCAGCTGCGGGCGGCGATGCAGATTCATGCTTCGTATCTGGACCTGGGAGAGCATCGCGAGCCGTCGGACTACAATCCGGAGCTTTCGCGGCGGGCGCGCGGAGTGGAGTTGTGGGCCGGGCTGCGCTCGCTGGGGCGGTCGGGAATGGCGGAGATTGTGGAGCGGACTTCAGGCCATGCGCGGCGCTTTGCCGCGGGGCTGAAGGCGGCCGGATTCGAGGTGCTGAACGAGGTGGTCATCAACCAGGTGCTGGTCTCGTTCGGCTCGGCGGAGAAGACGCTGCGGACGATTGCGCGGCTGCAGGCGGAGGGCACCTGCTGGTGCGGGTCGACGGTTTGGCAGGGGCAGACGGCGATGCGGATCAGCGTTTCGTCGTTGGGCGACGACCAGAGAAGACGTGGAGCGGAGCCTGGCGGCGATGGTGAAAGCGGCGGAAGAGTAGGAATGCGCGGTTACCGGCGCGAGGCCGGGGGCGGTGATATATCTTCCGTGGGAATGCATAAAAATTTTCTTATAAGTAATCTAAAGGTCGCTACGACCTATTCCGATAGAACATATGTGTCAGATGGAATTGAGCATTGCCTCTGGCTGCATGCAGACTTCCGTATTAGAATGGAAAGCGAAGAATGCCACGCGTAAACGGCGGGTTTTAATAACCTTAGCGGTCACGGCAATTGCAGCTGCATGCGGGTCACTGGGCGGCTATGTGCTAGACTCGGCCATCACGGTCAGGGTGACCCAAGCCAGGCTGGATCTGCACGCGTCTCGCATTGTGGCTGACTGGGAGTCGTCGTCGTCCGAGTTGAGGACCGCGCTGGCCGCTATGGGTGCTTCGCAATTTCGCTCCTGCTCGGGAGAAGAGATTAACTACTTTCGCGCGCTAATCTTTGAGTCGGATTATTTGAAGGATGCCGGCCGGATGCGCAACGGGCAGGTGGAGTGCTCGGGAGCGCTGGGGCAAATCAAAGAACCGCGGCAGGAAGCCAGTCCAGACTTTACCCAGCAGGACGGCACGATGCTCTACATGAATCTGCCCCAGTATCGGAACAGCTACTCGACCGTGCTGACCTTGCAATTAGGCGACTACTTTGTTGCTTTCACGCCCGACACCCGCCTGCATCTGGAACCGCCTCCCATGCACTACACGGAGTCGGCGATTGACTCCCCTACGCAGAAATCCGGAAAGCTACTGGGGAGCCGACCGCGGCCGATGCGCCATTGCTGACCGCGGAAGGTCTTGCGCGGGTGGGAAACAGTTTATACGCAACCCAATGCTCAATCCGGTTCTTCAACTGCGCGACAGCCTTCACAACCATCCCCGAAGTCGTGCAGGCCAACCGGGGAAAGTTCGGCGGATGCATTGCATTGTGTGGAATGTTGGGCGCACTTTTCGGTCTTTTACTCTCACTTCTGTACCGCCTCAACAAGAGCATGGAGCAGCAACTGCGCCGCGCTATTGCCAAAGATAAGCTGCGGGTGGTCTACCAGCCTATTGTGGATCTTGGCAGCGGACACATTGCGGGCGCGGAGGTGCTTGCACGCTGGACTGACGAGCAGGGATCGGCGGTGGGCCCCGATGTTTTTGTGCGGCTTGCCGAGGAGCGGGGCTTTGTGGGGGAGATCACCAAACTGGTGGTGCAGAACGCCCTGCGGGATTTTGGAGAGATGCTGCGCAGCCGCGACGACTTCAGGCTCAGCGTGAACGTGACCGCAACGGATTTGAGAGATGCGAAGTTTCTTCCGATGCTTGAGCAAGCGTTGACGAGGACGGGGGTTGCGGCGCGGAGTTTGGCTATCGAGATTACGGAGAGCTCAACCGCGCGAATGGAGTCGCCATGGAAACGCTTCGCAGCCTTCGCCAGCAAGGACACAGCGTCCATATCGACGACTTCGGCACCGGCTATTCAAGCCTGGCGTATCTGAACGACCTTTCAGTGGATGCCATCAAGATCGACAAAGCATTTACACAGGCGATTGGGACGGAGGCGGTGACGGTGGCAATTCTGCCGCAGATTCTCGCTATGGCAGAGGCGCTCGATCTCGAGGTCATAGTGGAGGGAATTGAAACCGCGGAGCAAGCAGATTATTTCAGGGCAAACGGCCAGAAATACCTGGGCCAAGGCTGGCTATTTGGCTACCCGGTCCCGGTTGGCGAGTTCCGCGGTCTACTTGCCAGTGAGGCGAAGCGGGAACTGGGGCAGACGGAGGTGGAACCGCGCGCGGGCGACCGCCTAATTCATGCTGCTTGACAGTTGGCGCATGGGATAAGAGGCTGGTTCCATGTGCAATATGAATCGTCTCGGATCGGCGACCGGTCTGGTCTTCGCAATCCTGTTGGTAGCCGCCCCTCTCGCTTATTCGCTTGAAAAACAACCAGTCTCGGTTTATCACGCGCGGCGCGTGGCGCTGGCCGCCAGGCTCCATGGCGGCGCGGCGGTGGTGTTTGCGGCTGAAGAGGCGCAACTGGACTTCATGCCTTACCGGCAGGATGAGGATTTCTATTACCTGACGGGGTGGAACGAGCCGGGAGCGGCGTTGCTGATTGTGGCGGACGCGCCGCAAGCGCAAATTCCGCGCCGATACAAAGAAGTTCTATTTTTGCCCACGCGCGATCTGCGCCTGGAAAAGTACACAGGAGCAAAGCTGGATGCGGCTTCGCCGGGGGTGGCCGAAGCGGCCGGGGTGGACGCGGTGCAGCCAATGACGGAGCTGGCGGGAGCCCTGAATGGGCTGATTGCCGCCGACCGTTCGCTGGGGCGGAATGTGTGGACGCAGCCCGAGGCTCCGCAGGCAAGGGCTTTGCTGGGCTTTACCGCGGCCACGCTGGGCAAAGATGCGAGTACCGTGACGGCCCAGGACGTGACCAAACCAACGGCCGAGTTGCGAGTGGTGAAGGAAGCGGGAGAGATTGCGCTCATCAGGAAAGCCAGCGAAGTCTCCATTCAGGCACAGCGGGTGATGATGAAGGCGGCGAAGCCCGGGGTTACCGAGCGGGCGCTGGCGGGAAAGATGATGGAAGCGTGGATGGAGGGCGGCTGCGAGCGGCCTGCCTATGCGCCTATTGTGGGCTCGGGGATCAACTCCACCACGCTGCACTATTCGGAGAATACGAGGACGCTGGAGGATGGGGACCTGTTGCTGGTGGATGCGGCCTGCGAGTACTCGATGTATGCCAGCGACATTACGCGGACAGTGCCGGTGAACGGCCACTTCACGGATCGGCAGCGGGAGATCTACAACATTGTGCTGGGGGCGCAGCAGGCGGCGATCGACGCGTTTGTGGCCGGCAAATCGAAGATCAACGATCGCGACCGCAAGGACCCGGATTCGCTGGACACAGTGGCTTACAACTACATCAACACGCACGGGAAAAGCCTGAAGGGCGAGCCGTTGGGGCAGTACTGGCTGCATGGGTTGGGGCACATGATGGGCATCGATGTGCACGATCCGTCGGAGTATCCGGCGGTGCTGAAGCCGGGGATGGTGTTTACCATCGAGCCGGGAGTTTATATTCCGGAAGAGAAGATCTGGGGTGCGGATCGAGTGTGACTTCCTGGTGGGCGAGGATGGTAAGTTGATTGATCTGGATGCTGCATTGCCGCATACCGCCGAAGATGTGGAAGCGGCGATGCGGGCCAAGTAAGGAAGAAAATGGACCCGCGCAACGAATTCGATTCGGAGCAGTTGGAGACGCTGGCCACTGTGTTCAGGGAGCAGTTGATGGCTTGCCTGGAAGAGTGCGCTCAGGGACGCAAGGGACTGTTTTCACATCTGAGAGTCGGCGCAGAAGAAAGCGGCTGGCCTGAGGCGGACCGGCTGCGGGAGCTGGCGGTGGCGTTGCAAGGGGTTTTTACGCTCGAGGAAAAGCGCAATGCACTGTGCGATGAGTTTCTCGATCTGTGTTCGATTCATGGCGAAAGCAATCCCGGAGAACGAAGGCTGGCGCGGGCATTTCTTCAGCGGATCGAAAAAGGTGAAGTGGGTGTGCAACTTGCCGAGAGGGAAAAGGCCTGATTATTTTGCGCACATTTCTGGCTCTGCTGGCCGGCTTTGCCACCATGGCTTTGCTGATGATCGTGCTGACGGCGCTGCTGACCCGTCTGATTCCCAGTTGGACCGGTGCCGAAGGCTCGCCGCGACCAAGCTATATTTTTGTGAACCTGGGCTACTCGTTTCTGGCGGCAGCGGCTGGAGGGTATGTGACGGCGTTGGCCGCGGCTGCCAATCCGCTGATTCATGTGCTGGCGCTGGGGATTGTGGTGCTGGCGCTGGCCGCGTTGAGCGCGCTGCAATCGAAGGGCAAGCAACCTATCTGGTACCAACTGACGCTGGTGGCGATTACGCCGCTGGGGGTGATGGCCGGCGGGTTGCTGCGTCTTAGGGTGATGGGAATTCTGTGAAGCAGCGAGCTAGCGGGTCCGCGAGTCAGCAAGTTAGCGAGTAGTTATCTGCCTCAGTAGCTGAACTTATTTGCTCCGGTGAATCGACTGGAAACCGGGCTGTCGGTTCGCTTCGTCGATGAAAGCGAGCATGTTTTCAAGCGGCACATCCTGCTCGACGGCGTGCGCGGGAGAGAAGATGTAGCCGCCCTGGCTGCCGAGTTCCAGCAACCGCCGGCTTTCTTTGCGTACTTCACCCACAGTACCGAAAGGGAGGGTTTTCTGGGTGGACAGGCCGCCGTGGAAACTCAAACGGCTGCGGTAGCGCGGCAGCAGCTCGTAGACGTCCATCACTTCAGGCTGGAATGGATTGAAGCAGCTGAGGCCGATATCGATGAGCGGATCGAAGAGTTCGTCGACGTCGCCGCAGGAATGGATGGAGACGAACTTTCCGGCCGCGAGGACTACATCGTACATGCGCTTCAGACGGGGCTCAATGAACTTCTTCCATAAGCGCTTGCCCATGGTCAATCCGTGCTGGCTTCCCCAGTCGTCGCCGAAGTGAACCGCGTCGATATCGTATTCGAGGGCTTTGGTGATGTGGGCAATATTGTAGTCGCAGATGCGGTCCATCAGCTCATGAACGAACTCGGGATTCTCGACAAAGTCCATGAGCAGCGGCTCCATGCCGCGCAGTGCCCAGGCGCGTTCGTAGAGCGAAAAGCCAAGCTCGAAGAATCTGAAACGGTCAGGATACTTTTCGAGCTTCTCGGGAATGTCAGCGAAGTAGCGAGGATCGGTGGGATCGGGAAAGCTGTAGCCTGCCATGGTTGGCTCGGGCAGCACCTGGCCTTCAATGTTGCCGATATCTTTATCGATGCGACGGTCCCACACTGCACCGAAGACATCTTTGAAATGGTCGGGGCCGATCTGATCGAAAAATCCGACAGGATCGCCGAGGATCACGAAGTGATTTCCAATCTCCTCGCCGACGTCGATGTTTCCATAATGCGCGGAGAGCTTGGCGAATGCTTCCACGGTGAAGGGAAATTCCCAGGAACGTAGGGTGGGGTTTTGTGTTCAAATACGGTCCGTACTACTTCACGTTTGGTCATAACTACTCCAGGTAGATAGCTGGTGATCCGGAAAAATGGTTAAAAATTCAATTAGCCGACGACCCATATTCAGTGCCGAATTGTTGCGCAACTCATTGACCAGTTTCGCATCGTGGGCTTGGGCCTGATTCCCGTCCTCTACCGAAGAACGGCAACCGCATAAGTATCCACCACGGGAAGAACAAAGCTCCGCCTATGGCCGGAGTGCTGGAGATCCGCATTCTTGCTTGTTGCCGCGTCGGGCGAAAAAACCTGGAGCGCGCCTTTTAGCGTGTTCTCGCATTCCGGGCCCAGTTCGACCGCAATGCGAAGATTGGCGGCGGGGGACGGTGCGTAATTGAGGATGTGGATGGCGAGCGCCTTGCCGGCATCGATACGCGTTATGTTGCCAAGCACGTTGTGATCGGGATCGATCGACAGCGATGCGCATACCGGCGGTTCTTTCTGCATGGCGGCGATCGTTTCCTGCGTCGCTCCATCTACCACCTCGACCCGGCCTCCCCGCTGCTTGTAATTCTTCAGATCATCCGGCCATGGAACACTTTTAGGAATGACGACCGCTCTGTACTTCGCAAGGTCGGCTTCCTTCACCCTGGAGGCGAGCATCAGGTTGAAAAGAACGCTTTTCTTTGCCAGCACATCGTATAAATCGTTCTTTTCCTGGAGCCGGTCAAAGCCCTTCCCGAGCCAGTCAAAGCCTGTACCGGCGCCTGGCAGCAATACCAGACAGTTCGCGACCTGCGTGGCGTTATGGTAGATATCCTGATGGCTGAATAGAAACCGGTTATATTCTCCAATAGCGTTCCATGAGGCCAGCGCATCCTTATTCCCGTGGAGCAGTGCGTTGACGAAAGGCCCTTCAATGTTGTGCTCTAAGCTGACTCCGAAGACCGCTGCCTCGGCAATCGACAGCCGTTCGGAACGAGGTGGAAGATAGTTCGTGAAATTGCTTCCAATGTGGTATTGGTTGTACTCCGCGAGCATCGGCTTCCATTCCGGAATCATGCCCCTCACATACTTGTGGCGGCGGATGTTGCGAACGTTCCACACGTCCCCCCAGACGCCAGGTTCTTCATAGAACTCGTCGAATACGACATCCATATCGACATTGAGCGCAGCTCTTTCCGCATCCAGACCGAAGTTGGAGAGGAGAAGTACGTTGGAGTGCTTGTCTTCTTGCACAAAACGGCGCAATTCCCGGAGGAAGCCGTCCATGGTGGCCGTATCCGCCAAATTCGAGTCGGAAGTGTTGTCAAGAAACACGGCATCGAAGCCGGCGTCGATGGCGGCCCCAAGCCGCTTCTTTTCCAGCGCGATCCAGCCAGGTTTGGAGCCGTCGGCCATAAACCGCAACGGATCCAAGCCGGATGAGTATCGATAAGGAAAGCCTTGGGGATCTAACTTCACCCAGCCAACCGACTGCGGCTGATCGCGAAACATGCTCTGCCAGAAGATGCTCGATGAGCACATATAGGCGGTGACATGAAATCCCCGCTGGTGCAGCCGGTCAACCATCTGCTTGGCCTGCTGGCGCTGCTCCGCCTCATCCTGCCAGGAAAATCCGACGCTCCACGTAATCCAGACCCAGTTCACGCCGGCCTGGGAAAACAGATCAATAGCTTGAGCGGAGTACCTGCCATACATGTTTTCCAGCACCTCCTTATCCGTGCTGGTAAAGGCCTTTCCCCACAGCGCTCTCGACGCTTTCTGCACCTCGATAGGACCACCATCCATGCGCATGAAGTGGAAGTTTCCCTGCTCGGCCCACGCGGGAATCCATTCGCGTCGTGGAGCGTAATCGCCCACGGCCTTTTGTCCGGAAGACTCCACCGCGCTGCGATTCACCGCACCGGCCTTGCTCTGATCGAAAACAGGAGAAACTTCGTTGCGAATTGCTCCGGCTGCTAATGCAGGGGCGGAAAACATGACAGCAAAGAATGCGAGACATACGAGAAACTGCCTCATTACGAACCCCTCAAACGGAAATCAGACAAGTTGTTTTCTTCGAATCATGGTACTACACTGGTCGCGTTTCAGCCTGTGCGGCAAGCAATCTGGAAAGGCCAGGGGCCGATGATTTTCTCCGAGTTGAGCATGAAACATCAAAGCCGGAGCGGTTGCTCCGGCCTTGATGTTTCACTCATTCACTGTTTCACTGATTCCCTGCCCGATCAGCCCTGAATATCGAACTGTTCGGGATGGAGGGTAGGATCGCTCTTGATGAGGATGTTCTTGCCAACCAGCTCCTCGAATTCGGGGATCCAAGTGCTGCCGTTTGACTTGAGCACCTTGACGGTTTCGGGGTTGACGCGGAGAAGAACGTCTTCGCCTTCGAAGTGCTTCTTCATCTTGCGCAACTCGACGTAAATTTCATTGCAGACAGTGGTGGGACTCTTAACCATGCCTGTGGCCTGACAGATGGGGCAGGGGACCGAGAGAGTCCGTTCCAGAGACTGCTTGACACGTTTGCGCGTAATGGCGACGAGGCCGAAATCGTTGAACTGGAGAACCTTGGTGGGGGCGCGGTCGCTCTTGAGGGCCTCTTCGAGGGCGGCCAGAACCTTGAAGCGGTTCTTGCGGTCGTCCATGTCAATGAAGTCGATGACAATGATGCCGCCGAGGTCGCGCAGGCGAATCTGGCGGACAATCTCGGGCACCGCATCGAGGTTGGTTTTGACGATGGTGTCTTCAAGGCGGGCGGATTTGCCGACATATTTGCCGGTGTTGATGTCGATGGCGACCAGAGCTTCAGTCTGATTGATGACGATGGAGCCGCCCGACTTGAGCCAGACTTTGGAGCGCAGGGCCTTGGAGATTTCGTCCTGAATGCCGAAGTGCTCGAAGAGTGGAGTCTCCTTGGTATAGAGCTTGACGCGACGGACGAGCGAGGGCGAGAAGCGGTTGAGGAAACGGACGATGCGCTCGTAGTCGTCCTGGGAGTCGACCCAGATGCTGTTGAAGTCTGAGCTCACCTGGTCTCTCAGAATGCGCTCGATGAGCCCAAGATCGTGATAGATGAGAGCCGGGGACTTGGATTCGTCAGAGCGCTTCTTGATATCGGCCCACAGATTCAGCAGCATGCGCAAGTCGGTGCGGAGCTCTTCTTCGGATGCGCCTTCTGCTGCGGTGCGGACAATGAATCCGCCGGAGGCCTCGCCGCGCTCGTGCAGGAGAACACGCTTGAGGCGGTGACGCTCCTCTTCCGAGGCGATTTTGCGGCTGACGCCGATGTGGGTGACGGTGGGCATGAAGACCAGGAAGCGCCCTGGAAGAGCGATGTGCGAAGTGATGCGCGCGCCCTTCTTGGCGATGGGCTCCTTGGCGATCTGAACCAGAATCTCCTGACCGGCTTTGAGCAGGTCGCTGATGATGGGCAGATCAGAGGTCTGCATGGAGCGGCGCGATGGACCGCGCCGATTGCCCTGTGGGCCTGAAAAAGCCGGAGCGCCACGGCCACGGCGGCCGCGCCCACCACGATCGGGACGCTGCCCGACTTGCGTGCCGGCGGAGGGTTGGCCTTCAGCGGCGGTTTCTTCGTCGTCTTCTTCGTCGCCGTCCTTGCTGTCGAAATTCAACTGAATGCGATGGTCGAGGTGAGCTTCCTGGAACATCTCGCCCAGGTCGCCGGTGCGCAGGTGCTTGGGCAGAGTTTCCTCTTCAAAATCTTCCAGGTCATGATCGTCGGATTTGCCGTGATGAGGATGATGGGGAACATCGAACTCCTCACCTTCGATGACCTCTTCAACGATGTGACCGCTGCCGGGTTTGTAGTTTGATTTTGGCGGGGCGACTTTTTCTTGCTTCTTTTTGCCGAAGTCCATGCCCAGAGCCTGAAACCGGAGGGGGAAAATGGATCAAGGTGGTGAGAAGCGGACGCGTCGGGCTCCTTATCCTCTGATTGATCCTGCCGTTTGGTTGGTTCTGCCAAATCGTCATCGACGGATGGTTGGTCGATCGCCGGTTCGATTTCATAGTCTTCCGGATCCTCGGTGCCCGGATTCGGTTGGGGGGCGGATTCGGCCGTCTCTTCGAACTCGTCCTCTTCCAAGGTTCTTCCTGAGCCAGGTGGTCTTCATGAATCTCGGGAAGAGGTTCTTCCTGAGTTGACTCGACCGCCGATTCCTGGGCAGATTCCAAGCTGGAAGGGGTACGCTCGGTGATGAAATCTTCCTCTTCGATCTCATCGGGAGAGGCCGCGCTCTGCAGGGGCTCGGTTTCGACGACAGGCTCGGGCTGGTGGGCGCGATGTTTTGAGAGCGACTCACCGGGGAGCAGACCGCTGCCATCCCACGCGAGGGGAGCATCAATCAACGTTGACGGCTTGAAGGTGCTTGCCGGGCGAACCGGCGCTACGGGCTCTGGCGGGATTGGGGAGCATCTTCATCCGGTTTGCCGCCGTACTTCGACAACGATTCGCCGGGCAGAACAAAGGGAACCGGAGGAGCTGGTGCGTGGCCGGCGTGAGATTCGGGAGCGAAGGGAGATTGACCCGGTGAAGAAGTGAGCGCCCGCTGGGTATCGCCGGGGACCCCGGTTGACCACCCCAGCGACGAAGACCTGTCGCCGGGGACCCCGGTGGCGGCTTGAATCGATGGCGCAACTTCATTTTCCGTGGCAGACGGGGCTCGGCTCTCTGTGAATCCTGGGAGCTGTCGGCCTCCGACTGGCTCTGAGGCGAGCCAGGGGAGGAACTACCACCGCGACGACGGCGCCGTCCGCGCCAGCGCCTGGAACCGAGGTGCTTGAATCATCCTGAGAGCTGCCGGATTGGCCGGAGGTGGTGAGGGATTGAGTTGCCGGCGCTTCCGGGGCTTCAGGCGCGGACTCGATGGTGAGCCGGCGGCCTCTCGCCTGACTATCCTGCCGGGAATCCGGCCGCTCGACCGGCTTTTGAGCGGGGCGCTGAACATTGTTCACACTGGGGACGGTCTGGTGGCGGACCTCGCGGGGAGGTTGGTTGCCCCCGGCGGCTGCCGCTTTTTCGAGTTCGTCGGTCTCTTCCGAGTCTTCCAGTTCGAGGAAGTCGGTTACATAGAGGAAGGCGTCGCGTTCCAGGCCTACGTCAACAAATGCCGACTGCATGCCGGGCAGGACGCGGGTGACACGGCCGTTATAAATGGAGCCGGCCAGTGTGTATTCGTTTTCGCGTTCGTAGTAGATTTCCGCGAGTTGATCGTCTTCAAGGATTGCAAGCCGCGTTTCATGCGGCGTGCTGGAGATGCAAATTTCTTTTCCCATCGTACCTTTCCATCCAGAGGCATAAAGCCTGCTGGGAGATGCGGCGAGGGGGGATGGATGGGCTCGAAGGCGGAAGAAGAAGGAATGAGCGGCGCGGCGACCTGCAAGTTGCCAGTGTGCCAGTTACGGCACGGTTGCCGGCCTTTGAGGGCGGCGAGCCGTGGGAAATCCCTGACCAACCAACTGCTTCGTGCGGCGATCCGATTGCAGAGAGTTTGTGGCCAATTGTCCGCCCCGCGGCGACAGGTTTTTGTCGCCGGGGTGGAAGCTTGCCGCAATATGCGGCGGGGCCGTTCCAACCGTGGCGTATGCACCGGCTTTTCTGGCGATCGGATCTGAATTCCTTTGGCCCAACGCACCAGCGCGATCTATGCAACTATTACGCTGCCAACGGTTTTCCCGTCTCTGCGAGCTCATGAATCCTTGTCCTGCCGGGCTCGAGATCCATCCGGACCTGGCCGGCTAACGCTCCAATAGCCACAACTGCCAGTTAACGAAATTGGAAAACGCCGTAAATGCCTGAAAACTGCTACCTGTGGGCCGGACAGTTGCGCGGGTACACAAGAAGCGAAGCTTTTGAAACTCAGTCGGGGCGAACAATCCCGAGACGCTTAGTTTACGAACCTGCGCATGCGGACATTCATCGCCGCGCCTAGCGCCAGGAAGGTAAACAGCACCGAAGATCCGCCGTAACTCATTAACGGTAAAGGGATTCCGGTGACGGGCATAAACCCGATGACCATGCCCACGTTGACCGCAATCTGAAAGGTCAACACAGCCACTACTCCCATGATAATCAGGGAACCGGACAGGTCCGCGGCTGTTTGAGCGTTTTGAATCAAACGCATCAATATGAAGAAGTATAACAGCAGCACCGAAATCGCGCCGACAAAGCCATGTTCCTCACTGAATGCGGCAAAGATGAAGTCGGCATGGGGGATGGGGAGAAAGTCGCCCTGGGTCTGGGAGCCTTTTGCCACGCCCTTGCCCCAGATTCCGCCGGAACCGACGGCGATGAGAGATTGGCGGATCTGGTAACCAGTGCCTCTGGGGTCGTTGTCAGGGTTGAGGAAGCTGGTAAGGCGGGCCTTTTGATAAGGCTTGAGCACTTTGCCGCTGGACCAAACGCCGACAATCAGCATGCTAGCCCGCAGGTATAGAATCAGCGCCTGGCGAAGGTTGATTCCGCCCAGAAAGAGGCCGGCTACCAGGATTGGCGTGTAGGTGAGCGTGGTTCCCAGGTCGGGCTGGATGACACCAGCAGCATGGGAAGGCCCACGAGCAAAAAGGACTTGAAAATATCTTTCCAGGTGAGGCTGCGGCCACCGAGATTGGCAAAGTAGCGGGCCACGGCCAAAATGAGCACCAGCTTGACCCACTCGGAGGGCTGGAAATGCATGGGGCCGAGCCGATCCATCGGCGAGCGCCCAGCACTTTGCGCCCCACGGCCAGACCGCCAGCAAAGCTACGAGGCAGACGCCATACGCCCAGGGCGCCCAGTCCAGCAGCAGGTGATAGTCGATCTTGGCGAAGATGAACATGGCGACGAGGCCGGCCGCCGATCCAGAGGAGCTGCTTGTGGTGGTAGCCGGCGTACTTGGTGTGGAGCGTGGCCGAGTAGATTTCAAAGACCGAAACGGCGCACAGTAGCAGGACCATGGCCAGCAGGGTCCAGTCGAAGTCACGAAAGCTGAGAAAGCGGCGCATCAGCGAGGCCCTTGCTTTAAACGGTATCGGCGGTGGCGAGCGCGAGCCAAGCCAGGCCGGCAACGTGGAAGCTTGGCCGGCTGGGCCGTGGCCTTGGCAGCTTTGCCGCGGGATTCGACGGTTGAAATGGCCGGCGTGGAGGGCGATGCTAGCTGCGGCGTGGTTGCGCTGGGCTTGCCCTTGCGGCGGGGATGGCTCTGACCAAATGGCGCCCACTTCGACCGGCTTGCTGCTTCCTGCCTGGTCAAGGACGTTATTATCCTGCATGCGCTTTTTGTTTACGTAAGTGGCGACGACCTGGGCGGCGATGCGGGCCGAGTTGGAACCCCAGTCGCCATGCTCCTGCAGCACGGCAACCACGATTTCAGGATTGCGCCGGGGAACCATGCCGACAAACCAGGAATTGGGAGTCTTGGCGCCGCCTTTGGTATGGTGTCGCCGCCGCCGCAACCTGGGCGGTGCCGGTTTTGCCGGCAAAATCGATGCCTTGCATATGTGCGCCCGGCGGCAGTGCCGGTCGTGGTTGCCGCAGCCATGCCATCGGTGATGATGGTCCAGGTATCGGGGTTTAGAGGAAAGTAAACATCGCCGGAGCCGGGAAAGCTGTCAAGGATGGCCTGATGGAATTCGGCTGGAACCTGTCCGGGCATGACGAGGTGGGGCCGGACCAAATGACCGTTTGGACGCGATGCCGCCAAGCCGCCAACTGCAATGGGGTAACCTGCGTTTCGCCCTGGCCGATGCCCACGGAGATTGTTTTGCCGGGATAATACCTCTGGTGATAGTTTCTCATCTCCCATTGCGTTGAGGGCATGACGCCCGCCATCTCGTTGGGCAGGTCGATGCCGGTTCTTCTGAACCGAGGCCGAGAGCGGTGGCGTATTTGGCAATGGTATCGATGCCCAGCTTCTGCGCCAGCGTATAGAAGAAGGTGTCGCAGGAGAGCGGGATGGCCTGAGTGATGTTGAGCACGCCATGATGGCGATCGCAGTGGAAGAAGCGCCCGTAGAAATTGCCGCCGCCAACGCAATTCACATGCATGTCCTGGGCCACGCCTTCCTGCAGGCCGGCGACGGACATGATGATCTTGAAGGTGGAACCGGGAGCAAGCTGGTCCTGGATGGCCTTGTTCATCAACGGGTGGTTGGGATTGGTGATGAGTTGGTTCCAATCCGTGCGGTTGATGCGTACGGCGAATGCATTGGGGTCGTAACTGGGGTGGGAGACCATAGCTAGAATCTCGCCGTTGCGCGGATCCATGGCGACCACCGCGCCATTGGCGTCGCCCAATGCCAGTTCGGCGGTGCGCTGGAGGTCAATGTCGATGGTCAGCTTCAGGTCCTGGCCAGGAGTGGCGTGCTGGACGCCCAGGTAGCCGACCTCGCGGCCGTGGCTGTCTACAATCACGTCGCGGGAGCCATCCTGGCCGCGCAGCAGTTGGTCGTAGGTCTCCTCAACGCCGGCCTTGCCCACCACGTCGCCGGGTCCGTAGCCCTCATAACGCGGATCGTTGAGCATCTGCTCACTCACCTCACCCACATAGCCGATGAGATGGGCGGCAAAGCCGTCGCGGGGATAGAGGCGGCGCTCCTCGTCGATGGTTTCCAGCTCGGGAAGTTCGTTGCGGTGGGCCTCGATGAAGGCCTGCTCGTCAGCAGTGACGTCCTGCTTGATGGGGATGGGCTGGTAGCCGGGCGCGGCGCGATAGCGGCGGAGAGTAGCGCGCAACTGCTCGAGGTCGAGGTCGAGCCCCTTGGCAATCAGCGGCAGGTCGGCGTCTACGTTCCGATTCTGCTCGCGAACCAGGAAGCATGAAACTGAAGGGTAGTTATCAACCAGCAGGCGGCCTTCACGGTCAAAGAGCTTTCCTCGGGCGGCCAGTACGGGAACCTTGCGGATGCGGTTCTGCTCGGCCAACTGGCGGAAGTTATCCGCGCCCAGCACCTGCAGGCGCCACAGTCCGGCAGCCAGCGCCAGCATCATAAAAAGAATGCCGTATTGGACCATCGTCAACTTGAGGGTGGAGAGCTTTTCGCCGCGGCTGCTGGAGTTGGAACGCATTTCTCTGTGCCTTTAGGATACAACTACTTCGATTTCACTTCATAAACAACGATTTCTACCTCAGTCCCTGATCTGCAGACGATCGAGGAAAGGAAACAGCGCCAGGGCTAGCAGCGAATTTCCAATCGCCTTGAAGAGTTCAGTGATCCAGCTCCACTCGAGATCGAGCCCCAGCAGGAAGCGGTAGGTGAAGACGTAGATGGCGCTGGCCAGCAGGGAGAGCAGAAAGTTGAGCATCAGGCGGATCGTCACATTATCAACTTCGATGCGGACTCCCACTGAAGCGGCCAGAAAGCCGGCCACTGTTTTTGCGATGCCGTTGACGCCGATGGCGTGATGGGAAAGCGCATCCTCAAAGAGGCCCAGGGAAGCGCCAATCAATGTGCCCTGAATCGGGCTTCGGCGGCCAAGGGCAAAGTAAATGGTGATCACCAGGGGCAGGTCAAACAACACGTGGTTCCAAAGCAACCTGGGAAGCCAGGCTTGGAGGACGAGAGCCACCAGCGGCACCATAACGTATGCCAGCACCGGATAGCGGCGAATTTCCATATCGCGGCGGAAGTCAGCGCCTAGAACAGACATGGTTATGGATTCCTCCCTGGCTCGGTTGTCTGGCTGGGTTTTGCGTCGGGTTGCGAATCCGGAGTTGCTGCCCGGCGCAATATCCGGCGTTGCGCCCGGAGTGAAGCGGTCGGCATGCCGCGGGGGAAGAAGCTTGGGAGAGGCCTTGCCCGGGACTGGGTGCAGGTGGAGTCTGTCCCGGTTGAGGAGCGCCCGGGGTTTGAGTCGCGTTTACCGGCGGCGGCATTGGGGTCAGTGAGCCCGGGGAGCCGCTCGGCCATGATCTGAGACGCTTTCTGCTGCTCCTTGATCGCCGCTGCCTCAGGGCCCTTGAGCGCTTCGCTGGTGGCCAGGTCCTGTTTCTGCTGCGGCGAAAGGTGTGGCTGTGTGGAGGTGATCACCAGGACTTCGTCGAGCCGGTCAAGATGAGCAGCCGGCTTGACGATTATTCGATAAAGTTCTCGCGCTCGGGGTCGCGGACGACCTTGTCCACTGCGCCCACCGGCAGTCCGCGCGGAAAGATCTGATCGCCGCCGGCAGTGAGCACGGGCTCGCCCGGCTGGATGCGCCGGTCGGCGAGGATGCCGACAATT
The DNA here is from genome assembly GCA_963839225.1 of uncultured Acidobacteriaceae bacterium. GTDB lineage: Bacteria > Acidobacteriota > Terriglobia > Terriglobales > Acidobacteriaceae > Telmatobacter. Next base: position 29,718 of record CAWIVA010000111.1, on the reverse strand, counting down.
TGCGGCTGGCCGGCGGCGTTGCCGCGAGAATGCCGCGAATGCGCGTGGTTTCAAGAATGACTCCGGCGCCGCTGGTCTGGTCGTTGATAGCCAGCACCTGGGCCGATGCGAGGAAAGACGTCGCGGACCTTGCCGACGATGCCGTCGGCGGTAATCACCGCCATATCGCGGTTCAGGCCGTAGCCGGCGCCCTTGTCGAGATAGAAGACGCGGGACTGATCGCTGCCGCTGGAGCCGATGGCCTGCGCGGCGAGGGTCGCATAAATGTACTTCTGCTGAAAGCCGAGGAGTGCCTGCAGGCGCTGGCCCTGGCGGGCATCTTCGAGCAGGGCAGCCTGCTCCAGGCGCAGCCGGTCGATGGTCTTGCTGCAGATCCTTGTTCTGTTGCGCGGACGTGGCGCAGGTCAATGTAGTTCTGCCACAGGCCGGCGACGCCCAGCTTGGAGCCGTGGATCAGCCGCTCCGGAGGCGAGACCAGCGCATTGGCCCACAGCCGGATGAGCCGCACGCCGGAACTCGTCTTGCGGGTCGAGGGTGTTGCGTCCGTCGTCGGTGTGGCGCACCTGCACGGCAAGGCCGATGATCTGCGCCACGAGGATGGCCAGCAGTACGAGTAGATTCCGATAGCGGATGAAGAACGATTCCATGGAACCAGTGGAGGGTCAGTGAACAGTGGACAGTGGAAGTGCAGTGACTGCGGCCGCCAGTGAAAAGCGGTTGAGGCGTGCAGCGCACCCTATGCCGGAACTGTTCACTGATCCACTGTTCACTGACCACTGTCTTAGTCGATCTTGATTTTGCGCAGGAGGCGGAAGTCGGAGAGCATTTTTCCGGTGCCGAGCACGACCGAAGCCAGCGGATCATCGGCGACGGAGACGGGCAGGCCGGTTTCTTCGCGGATGCGCTTGTCGAGATTCTTGATCAGCGCGCCGCCGCCGGTGAGGACGATGCCGCGATCGCTGATGTCGGCGGAAAGCTCGGGCGGGGTGCGCTCGAGGGCGACGCGGATGGCGTTCATGATGACGGCGATGCACTCGCCGAGGGCTTCGCGAATTTCGCTGTCGTCGATGGTGATGGTCTTGGGCACGCCTTCAATCAGGTTGCGGCCCTTGATCTCCATGCGGAGCGGCTTATCGAGCGGGAAGGCCGAGCCGATCTCGATCTTGATGTGCTCGGCGGTGCGCTCGCCGATGAGCAGGTTGTATTTGCGCTTGAGGTAGTTGGTGATGGCCTCGTCCATCTGGTTGCCGGCCATGCGCACGGAGCGCGAGTAGACGATGCCGGAGAGCGAGATGACGGCAATGTCCGTGGTGCCGCCGCCGATGTCGACGACCATGTTGCCGGAAGGCTCGGTGATGGGCAGGCCGGCGCCGATGGCGGCGACCATGGCCTGTTCCACGAGATAAACTTCGCTGGCCTTGGCGCGATAGGCGGAGTCTTCGACGGCGCGCTTTTCAACCTGGGTGATCTCAGAAGGCACGCCGATGACGATGCGGGGATGGACCAGCATCTTGCGGTTGTGCGCCTTCTGGATGAAGTAATTGAGCATCTTTTCGGTGACCTTGAAGTCGGCGATGACGCCGTCCTTCATGGGCTTGATGGCGACGATGTTGCCGGGAGTGCGGCCCAGCATCTCCTTAGCCTCCTTGCCCACGGCCTCGACTTCGCCGGTGTTTTTGTTGATGGCGACGATGGAAGGCTCGTTGACGACGATGCCCTTGCCGGCCGCGAAGACCAGCGTGTTGGCGGTGCCGAGATCGATGGCCAGATCGCTGGAAAACATGCTGAAGAGCGAACGAAGGCCGTGCGAGCGCGAAGTGCGCGAAGGATAACCGTTCAATGACATTGGAAGTCCGGAACTACCTCATTACCATTGTACGGCTTATATGCCCTGCCCGCTGAGAACGCCTGAAATTGGTTCAAAGAGGGCCGGCAGGCCGGGGGGTAGCGGGCGGCTTGGGCTTACCGGCTCATCCTGGCGTGCAAGGCGCCGGCGCCCGCATGCATGAGAGTGCACATGGAACTGCGGTCGCATTTCAAGTGGATGCTTACGGGATAATCCTGCCACCTGGGGTCGACTTCCGCTCCGCTTTTCTTAACGAAGAATGTTCTTCCATATTTTGTTTCGATGATTCCCCTGGCGGTGTCATAGTCGACAATCGCATCGTCCGCCTCGATGGAAAAAGCCGCGAGGTACCGCGAGGATCTCAGCTTTTCGCGCTTGCGTGCGGCTTCCTGCGCGGCTAATTTTGCCGCGTCGGCAATCGACTCCTCTTTGCGAGTCTGCAATGCCTTTTGCTCGTCGAGGGTAGGAAAGTTAGAGGTAAAACTCCAGGAAACAGCTTTGCCCCAGTCACCATTCGAGCATGGCATCGTACCTTCCGAGCTGATGGCTACAATTTGTCCGGATGGGCCATAGAGATTTTGAAACAGGTTAATGCCGTGTTCACGCTCCAGTTCATCCGCTGGCGGCGGATCGGACTTCATCAGGATATGTGTACTGCACAGAGCCACATTCCGGGAATCAAAGAGCTGGATATAGAAAGAGACCGGGCGCGGAAGCTGACTTATGGCGAGTGAAAAACCGTCAAGCTGGTGTTGGTCGCCGGGCTCGATCCTCAGGCGATACTCAAGCTGCCCAACCCATCGCGTGTAAAGATGCCCGTTCAGTCCATCCGGGCTGGAGACGACGGTGCCGAGATCGTAACGACCTTTCGCGTCGCCGAAGAGTCCGGGCATGAAGAAGTACGCGGCCGCAATCAGAACCCCAATTCCCGCGAGGATTGCGGCGTAGAGGAAGATGAAATTGCGGGCGGGTTTTGGAGGCTCGTCGACAGGCTGTCGCCGCTTGATATCCGGCAGTGCTTCGTAGGGCTTATCCAGGTTCTTAATTGGTTCCACGGTTTCAGGTTGGGGGCCCGGTTCGGTTATCTCATTGTTGGGATCGTGCTGGCTCTCATCCGTCATATTTCCGTGCCTTCTCCCTGCTACCCGACCTGTCACAAGGGGTTGAAATCATTGAAACACCGACCAAGCGGATTGACAATCGGAGTTTGCCGGAAAGCCGGACTGCGCGCCTAGTTTTACAATGGATGACAAACCTAAGGGTAGATTCTGTGTGTTCGCAGTGTGCCATACTTTTTTTGACGACGCGGCTGCGGGTAGACGGGGTTTCCCGCCGGCGTCCGGGAGAGGGAATCTATGCGAATGAGTTATGTAGCCGAGGCAAAGCGGTATGAGGGGGTTGAGTTCAGGCGCTGCGGCAGATCGGGGCTGGTGCTGCCGCCCATATCGCTGGGGCTCTGGCAGAATTTTGGCGGGACGGACGTTTTTGAGACCGGGAGGGCGATGGTCCGTCGGGCATTCGACCGCGGAGTAACACACTTCGACCTGGCCAATAACTATGGGCCGCCGTACGGTTCGGCGGAAGAGAACTTCGGGGAGATTCTGCGTAAGGACTTTGCCGGACTGCGAAATGAGATGGTGATCTCAAGCAAAGCGGGATGGGATATGTGGCCGGGGCCGTACGGTGACCGCGGGTCGCGCAAGTATCTGCTTGCCTCGCTGGACGAGAGTTTGAAGCGCATGGGGCTGGAGTATGTGGATATTTTTTATTCCCACCGGCCGGACATGGAGACGCCTCTTGAAGAAACGATGGGGGCGCTGGCGCAGGCGGTGCACCAGGGCAAGGCGCTGTATGTGGGCATTTCCTCGTACGACACGGAGCGAACCCGCGAGGCGGCGGGAATTCTGAAGAGCATGGGCGTTCCGCTGCTAATTCATCAGCCTTCTTACTCGATGCTGAATAGGTGGATTGAGAATGAGTTGCTGGCTACGCTAGATGAGTTGGGCGTGGGCTGCATAGCATTTTCCGCGCTGGGACAGGGCTTGCTGACCAGCAAGTATCTGAAAGGAGTTCCGGAGACTTCGCGTGCGAAGTTGGGAGATAGTTTCGAAAAGGCGTTTCTGAGCGAGGAGATTCTGAAGAGAGTGCGGGCGCTGAATGAGATTGCGCGGGGAAGAGGGCAGACGCTGGCGCAGATGGCTATTGCCTGGGTGCTGCGCGACACGCGCGTTACGACGGCGTTGATTGGAGCGCGGAACGTGGAGCAGCTGGACGACTCGCTCGATGCGGTGAAGAAGCTGGGATTTACGGATACGGAGGTGAAGGAGATCGATCGTCATGCGCAGGAGGCGGGGATCGATATCTGGAAGAGTGCTCGCGAGGGGACGGCGTGAGCTCAGAGAGCTGCTAAGACTTGATCCGTTCCAACACGTTTCTGAGCGCGAAGCTGGTTTCTAGCCTTATGACTCCGGGCAGGCGCGATAGCTCGTTGTGGTGCAGGCGGCCGTAGTCGTCGATGTCGGCTACGCGGACGACAAGCATGTAATCGTACTGGCCGGCGATCAGATGGCAGCTCGAAATTCCTTTTGATTTGCGGACGGCTTCTTCAAAGGCGGCCAACACGGGGGCAGACTGGCGCTCCAAGGTGACGCGGATGAAGACGGTCATGCGCTTGCCGAGCAGGCGATCGTCTATCTGCGCGCGGTAGCCGTGGATGGCGCCGGAAACTTCCAGAGCCAGGATGCGGCGGGAGGCTGCGGAGGCGGAGAGACCCACAGCTTCGCCAACCTCGTAGTTGGTGGCGCGGCCGTGGCGTTCCAGGTAGCGAAGAATGGCCTCGTCCAGTTCATCGAGCCCGGTTGCCGACGCGTCTTCCATGCGAGGTTCCGGTTGAGTTCCGGTTGATTCTTGCATGCGAACGCTATTTCTATCACGTTTCGTTCCCATATAGTACTTTTATCACGAAGTTTGCATACATTGGAAGAGGTTTGCGCCGTAGGCTTCATTTGTTGCCAGTGGACGCAAGCCCGGCGCCTTGAATGCCGTCCTCCAAAGGCTCGATGGCGCCGGGGTCCCCTCCTGCGCTGGCTTCCCCAGCCGGCAGCAAATTCCATAACGAGGCAGGCCATGATTATCGGCGTTCCCAAAGAAGTGAAGGATCACGAGGACCGGGTGGGTGTTACGCCGGCGGGCGTGAAGGCTCTGACCGAAGCTGGGCATAAGGTGCTGGTGGAGACCCGGGCCGGCGCGCAATCGGGATTTTCTGATGACGATTACCAGAATGCAGGCGCGGAGATGGTGGGCGATGCCGGGTATGTTTGGGGCAGGTCGGAGATGGTGGTCAAGGTCAAGGAGCCGGTGGAGAAAGAGTATGTTTTCTTCCGCGAAGGGCTGGTGTTGTTTACCTATCTGCACCTCGCGCCGGTAAGGCCGCTGACTGACGAGTTGCTGAAAAGCAGGATGATCGGCATCGCCTATGAGACGGTGCGCGACCGGCAGGGAACGCGTCCCCTGCTGACGCCGATGAGCGAAGTGGCGGGCAGGATGAGCGTGCAGGTGGGCGCGAGCTATCTGGAAAGAGAACGCGGCGGGCGCGGGGTTTTGTTGGGCGGAGTGCCTGGAGTTCCTCCGGCGCATGTGGCGATATTGGGCGGAGGTGTAGTGGGCACCAATGCGGCCAAGGTTGCGCTGGGATTCGGCGCCAAAGTGACGCTGGTGGACGTCAATCTGAACCGGCTGCGCGAACTGGACGACATTTTTAGCGGGCGGTTGTATACGCTGGCCTCCAATAGCTACAACGTGGCGTGCGCTACGCAAGAGGCTGACCTGGTGATCGGCGGGGTGCTGATTCCGGGCGCTACGGCTCCGAAGATTGTCACCCGCGCCATGGTGGCGCAGATGAAGAAGGGCGCGGTGATTGTGGACGTGGCTATCGACCAGGGCGGTTGTGTGGAGACGGCGCGGCCGACCTCGCACTCCGATCCTAGCTTTTTGGTGGACGGCGTGGTGCACTACTGCGTGACGAATATGCCGGGCGCAGTGCCGAATACTTCCACGCTGGCGCTGACCAACTCGACCTTTCCCTATTTGCTGCGCATGGCCAACCTGGGCGTGCGGGAGGCGATGCGGCAGGATCCGGGACTGGTCGAGGGACTGAATACATGGATGGGCAAGTTGACATATCGCGGCGTAGCCGAGAGCCAGCAGCGGGAGTGGACGTCGGCGGCTGAAGTGATTGGGTGAAGAACCGGACTTAGGATCAGGGCACCCCGATCTTTGATCCTTGTCTATTCCGATTCGCCCACGACTTGATACTTGCGCGTCTTTCCGTCGGGGAATAAAAACTCGTACTGCTTGCGATATTCATAGTTCCCAGGCTGGTAGTCTCCTGCTCTCGGTTCGTCAGGGAGCAGCCTCGCTTTGTAATCGCCTGTACGAAGCAACACGTCAAAATCGCCATTGCAATTGAGCTCGTATTTCCTGCCATCAATGACCGCATTGAGGTGTTGTCTTGTATCGCAGGTTACATGGCCAAGGATGACGTAGCACGCGTTGACCAACTGCGAGGACTGTACGTGAACGGCAATGGCATAGTCCGCTGCATTGGGTTTCGCCCAGGTCAATGCTGGAATCAGAATCAAAACTGAAAAGAATGCTTTCTTCATTGCCGGCTCCAATTCTGTGTTGGGAAATTTGTTGAGATATTATGCCTCATATTCCGGTGGAATATGGAATGGGATGGAAGTATCGTTCTATGGTCTCCCACCGTAGCCATAAATGCAGAGGCGTGGCCGGGTGGGGCACCCGGCTGCTCCCTTTGTTGTTCATGGGAGCGGCGAAATCCGGCACTATTGATTTTGAGCCATCTTGAAAAGAGTCTTTACGACGCCCTGAGTCACCTTTTCGACAAAGTTGGAAGTTTCACTCACGGCTATCCTATCACTTGAAACATCACTTTCCCACAGCGCCGCTCCATCTTTGCTAACCAACTTCATAGTGGCTCGTATGCAATAACTTGTATGTCCTTCGATTTTCCATTTTTTGGTTGTTTGAACCAAACTGGAACCGGCCAAAAACGCACCGGCATTCTCCTTCGATTCCGTTATCGAAACGCCATGTTTTTCTAAACTACTGATCAGCTTCGTCCTGATCGATTTGCCTAATACGTCTGCGTCCTGGCCCTCCAAAGGACTAACAAAGACTTTCAAATCGTTTGTCTGTTGCATCGCGGTCTGCGCTTTCATGAGCAACCCTCCAGCCAATCCGCATAGCAGAAGGAGTGTGGGAGCAACGATCTTTCGCATAAATTCTCCGAAGACTTCCTTCCTGGAAGGATATGCCTGCGGCTATTCCTCCCGCACTTCGCGTTCGCCCGAGCCGTGCTTCATCCCTCGCGAGGACGGGGAACCGGGCTGGAAAGCCTATTCCGACTCGCCCATCACGTTGTACTGGCGAATCTTTCCATCCGCAAAGAGAAATTCGTACGTTCGCGCGTACTCGTAGGTACTGGTGGTCACGTCTTTCACCATTCGCGCTTTGTAGTCACCCACCTTCAGCAATTTGATTACTACGCCCGCCGACTGCAGTTCGTATTTCTTCCCATCGATAAGAACGGCCAACTGTTGCGTCCAAGTACAACTTCCATTCCCGCAATTGAGAATGAGCTGCGACGACTGCACGTGAACGGCAATGGTGTGGTCGGCTGAACTCGGGGTTGGTTTGGTCGCCCAGGCAAGCGCGGGGGCCAATAGCAGAAAAGCAAAGAGCACTTTTTTCATTGCATCCTCCGGCAGCCATCATCGCAAACCGAAGTATAAAGACGCAAGGTGTGAGTGCGCAAAAATAGTTGTTGACACAAAGTTCTAATAGTCATATATCTAGCAGATATATGGCGGAACGTTCGAGTTCGAGCATGGAAGTGCTTTTGGGGTTGCTGGAGATCGAGCCTTTGTCGGGCTACGACCTGGGGCTGGTGATACGGGCGTCGGTGGGCCACTTCTGGAATGAAAGCTACGGGCAGATCTATCCCAACCTGAAGCGGCTGGAGGCGGAGGGGTTTGTCACTTCTAAGACGGAGCGGCAAAAGGGCAAGCCGGACCGGCGCGTTTATTCCATTACCAGGAATGGGCGAGAGCGCGTGGCGGCGTGGCTCAAAGTGAAACCGCAGCCGGAGATTCCGCGCAATGAGTTGCTGCTGAAGCTGTTTTTCGGCTCGCAGGTTGCAGCAGAGATTTCGATTGGGCATGTGGAGCGCATGATGGAAAGCGAACGCGCTCTTCTACGCGAATTCGGGCGGATTGAGCGGGAAGATATTCAAACCAATCGGCATTATCCCGGCGCTCCTTACTGGAAGATGGCGGCGCGATTCGGACAGTTGGAACTGGAAGCGCACTTGCGCTGGGCGAAAGAGACATTAGTGGAGTTGAAGAAGTTGGCCAGGAAGAAGCGGAATCATGGTGCACGAAAGGAGAAGAGTCATGCAGGTAAATGATATTCGTCCGGAAAATACGGAAGCGATGCAAAGCGCGGGTCAGATTGCGTCGTGGTGGCATTTGATTGGCTTCCTCCTGATTGGGGCCGGGGTGGTGGCGATGGGTTTTCTGGCTCAGCATGCACCTGCTGCGAGCAGTGGCGGAGAGGCGGCGGGACAGTTCGCCAGCCATAGCAAAGCGATTCCGATTTACGCAACCGCGATTCTTTTGGACTGGGCGCTGTTTTATTACTGCTGGGTTGGGGTACATCGGCGGGGCGGCACTCTGGCAACGCTTTCAGGCGGGCGCTGGACTTCGTGGAAAAGCATCGCAGTGGACGTGGCGATCGTGCTCCCGTTCTGGGCAATTTGGGAGGGCGCTGCGTATGGCGTTCACTGGCTGCTGGGTCCGGATACCGCAAAAACCGTCGATAGCCTGCTGCCAAAGAGCCTGCTGGAGATTCTGGTTTGGATTGCTACCTGCATCACGGCGGGCTTTTGCGAGGAGATGGTGTTTCGCGGCTATCTGCAGCGGCAGTTCAATGCGCTGAGCGGGAACGTTGTGGTGGGCGTGCTGGCGCAAGGCTTGGTGTTCGGGCTTTTTCACAGCTACCAGGGATGGAAGAACGTGGTTGTGATCTCTGTGCTTGGAGTGCTGTATGGAGCGATGGCGGCGTGGCGCGGAAACCTGCGCGTGAACATTGTTGCGCATGCGTGGTCCGATGTTTGGGAGGGTTGGCTGAAGTTTGTTGTCATTCGATGAGTTCCGGGCATTAGGGAACCTCGGATTAAGTTCCAATTCAAAGGGAACATTCCCTCAGGGGCTAAAGCCCGCGTTCATGCCATTGCAATTGCGCATGCCTAAAGTCGTGCCCTTTTAAACATTAACTACTCGGAGGTTCCTTAGCGCGTTCCGATAGGCAATCTCCATTCCGTGCGCGAATCGCACTATAATCGCCGCATGCAGTTTCTTCGCCGCATGCAGTTTCTCAGCGATCCCCGGCGTCGTTCGATTGCCCTGCTAACGGGGCTTACGTTGCTGTTTTTCGCGATGCTGGGCGTGCTGCAATGGTTCAACACCTCTAGCGTGGGGTTTCTGAATCCTGAGACTTACGGGGAGACCCTCGTTTTTACGGCCCTGATTATTGTGGTGTTTCTATTGCTGATGGTGCTCCTGATGCTATTGCTCAGGAACATTCTGAAGCTCTATGCCGACCAGAGCAGCAGCGCGCTGGGTTCGCGCCTGCGGACGCGCATGGTGGTGGGCGCGGCGCTGATCGCGCTTACGCCGGCGGTCTTCATGTTCCTGTTCAGTTTTCAGCTGATGAACCGCTCCATCGACCGCTGGTTTTCGCCTAACACAACAGAGTTGCGCGAGGACTCGACGCGGGTGGTGCTGGAGCTGGCGCAATATGTGACCGACAATGCGCGAGTGGAGGCGGAATCGATTGCTGCTTCAGGCGGTCCGGATATGGAGCTAGCAGCGCTGCAGGATGAGTTGAGCACGCATCGCATTACGCTGGGCGGCGGGTTTGTCATTGTCTATAACAAGGATCTGCACGTGCTTGCGGAGTTTCAGGCGCCGCCGGAGAAAAGCCCCGCCAGCCTGCTTCCGTGGATGGACGAAGGCGTGCGCGGAGGAGCTGTGACGGTACATGGGCCGCTCTCAGCAGCTCTGCTATCGGCGGCACAGCGTAATGATCAGCCGGTGATGAAGATAACGGGCCAGGAGTTTGCTCTGGGTATGGCGCCAACCAACTCCGGCAAGGTGGTGGTGGTGGCGCTGCCGATGCCGGAGGGACTGAGCCAGACCGTGGCGCGCATTCATTCCGGGGCTGATGAATATTGGCGGCTTTTCCGTTCCCGCAACCGCCTTCGCACCACTTTTTTCCTGATGCTTTTGTTGATTACCGTTTTTGTCTTCTTCTCCAGCGTTTGGCTGGCGCTGTTTCTGTCCAAACAGATCACCCGGCCGGTGGAAGCGCTGGCCGACGCGATGGATGAGATTGCGGCGGGCAAGTACGACCGTCGGGTGGGGCTCCAGGCGAGCGCGGAGATGGGAGACTTGGTGCGCTCATTCAACCACATGGCGGCGGATCTGGATGCGAGCCGACAGTTGGCCGAGAGCTCGTCTGCGCAATTGACTGAGGCCAACTTGGCCATCGAAGAGCGACGCCGCGAGTTGGAAACGATTGTGGAGACGATTCCCTCAGGGGTGGTTACGCTGGACGGCGCGGGAGTCGTGCTGAAATCCAATCGCGCGTTTGCCGCGCTGATGGGAGTGCGCGAAGACGCCAGCCTCAGCGGGGAGAGAATCGAGAAGTTGCTGCCTGCCGACCATGCGGAAGAGTTGGCAGGCGTGATTCGGCGAGGTCAACGAATGGGGGCTGCCGCGACGGAGATCGATTATCATCTCCGCGGCCGGACCATTCATCTGGCCATTACCAGCGCACGGCTTGAACTGGCCCACGGACAGCAGGGGACAGTGCTGGTGGTGGAAGATACGACCGAGCTGTTGCGTGCGCAACGGCAGTTGGCGTGGAAGGAAGTGGCGCAGCGAGTGGCTCACGAAATCAAAAATCCACTTACGCCTATTGCTCTTTCTGCCGAGCGTATTGGAAGGCACCTGGACCGGGGCCAGTTGGATTCGCCGACCGTAATTCGCAAGTGCAGCGAGGTGATTCTGGGGTGCGTAGGGACGCTGCGCACTCTGGTGGATCAATTCTCAGCACTGGCGCAGTTTCCAGCGCCGCAGCCGCGTGCGTGCGACTTGAACCAAGTGTCCGAGGAGGCGCTGGCGTTGTTCGCGGGCAGGCTGGATGGGATTACGGTGCAGAGGAACCTGGAGCCGGGATTGCCGCTGGTGATGGCTGACCCCGATGCTATCAGGCGCGCGCTGGCAAACCTCATTGATAATGCTGCCGATGCGATGCAGGGCAGCCTTCTGCGCGTGCTGGCGGTGAGCAGTTCGCTCAGCGAGGATGGGGCGGCGGTGGAGATTGTTGTCTCCGACACCGGCCACGGGCTGACGGATGAGATAAGGGAGCGGCTGTTCCTGCCTTTCTATTCAACCAAGCATCGCGGGACAGGATTGGGACTTTCGATCGCGGCCAAGATTGTACAAGAGCACGGAGGCAGCCTGCGCGCGGAGGTCAACAGCCCCAAGGGCGCGCGTTTTCTGTTGCGATTGCCGTTGGTCACTGGCGATGCACAGCCGGTTGAAGCCACGCTTGAAGGGAACGCTGCAGCGCGAGGCAACGGCGAAACGTCAGAAAATGCTGAGGCACCGCTGAAGGGAAGTCACGGATGAATCACATTTTAGTGGTGGATGATGAGGCGGAGATTCGCGCTTCTCTCGAGGAGATTCTGCGCGAGGAAGGCTATGGCGTGGCTACGGCGGCCACCGCCGCAGAAGCCCTGTTGCTGCTGAACGATGCGCCCTACGATGTGGTCCTGCTCGATATTTGGCTGCCCGATCGCGACGGGCTCGAAGTGTTGGCGGATATTCATCAGTTGGCCGTGGAAATGCGGCCGGAGGTGGTGATCATCAGCGGCCATGGCAGCATTGAGGCCGCAGTGAAGGCTACCAAGCTGGGCGCGTATGACTTTCTCGAGAAGCCGCTTTCGCTCGATCGAACACTTATTGCGGTTAAAAACGCGGTAGATGCGCGGCGGCTGCGGATGGAAAATATTGAGTTCAAGCGCCAGTTCAGCGTGAGCTCGGTTCTTACCGGCGAGAGCGTACCGGTGAAGGCGTTGCGGCAGCAGATACGGCTGATGGCACCCACCAACGGCCGAGTGCTGATCTACGGTGAGTCCGGAACCGGCAAGGAGTTGATCGCCCGGGCAATTCATGCCGAGAGTCTGCGCCGGGAGGGGGTTTTTGTGGAGCTGAACTGTGCGGCGATTCCAGAGGCGCACATTGAGGCGGAGCTCTTCGGTTACCGGCATGGGGCACAACCCGGCGGTCCGCCCGAACAGCGCGGCACACTGGAGCGAGCTGATGGGGGGACGCTGTTTCTGGACGAAGTGGGCGATATGAGCCTGAAGACTCAGGCCAAGGTGCTCTCTGCCCTGGACGACCAGCAGTTTACGCCGGTGGGCGGAACGCAGACGCTGCGGGTAGACGTGCGCCTGATCGCGTCAACCAATAAGGATCTCGAAGAAGAGATCGCAAAGGGCAACTTCCGCGAGGATCTCTTCTACCGGCTCAATGTCGTGCCGTTTTTTGTGCCTCCGCTAAGGGAGCGTAAGCAGGATATTCCGCTGCTGGCGCGAGAATTTCTGGCAGAGTTTGGCCGCCAGTACGGACGCCCACGCATGGAGATCGGCGACGAGGCGCTGGAGACGCTGGCCCAATATCACTGGCCGGGAAACGTGCGCGAATTGAAGAACGTGATTGAGCGGGTGATGATTCTCAATCCCCGCGTGCTGCGCATCGAGCGCAAGCATCTTCCGCCGCTGACTCATAAGGCCGGCACGCGATCGACGGAGGAATTCTCAACGCTGCAACAGGCACGCGATGCTTACGAACGGGAATACATTCTGAAAAAGATTGAGGATGCTCACAATAACATCAGCCACGCGGCGGAGTTATTAGGGCTGGAGCGCAGCCATCTTTATCGCAAGATGAAGGCCTTAGGGATCAGCGTGCGTGAGTAGCAACTGAAAGTTGGTGCAACCCGCAGCTGATTTTATTTGGCCTGATCTGACAGACGCGTTTTGCCGGGGTTTATCGCAGCTTGCGGGATTGGGGTCTGTCCGAGCAATGCCTGCAAATCGGAGATCAGCAACTGAACCGATGCACTGAAGCTGGCGTCGCGATGCCTTTTGAAGAAGGCGGGATCGACCTGTTCTACGAAACCCCAGAGAGCCACATGGGTCTTCGCGTCCGAAATACCAAGCCTGATCTGAGGTAAAGATCCGGGCGAATCGACAAAGCGAATGGCAAACACCACATCCGCGTCCTGCGGATCCAAGACTAGTCGGAACCGGTCCCACGCTCTCATTTGTGCAAAAAATTCGCTATAAGCTCCGCTCCGGACCACCGCTGTAGGCGGACGGGAAGTCGGTTACATCTCCGAGTTCATAGGATATAAACGCACGCTTGCCATTGAGCAGCGGTGTGGGCACCGGGGCGGCGAGATTGTTGATGCCTTTTACGGCTGAACTTTTTTGCTGGGCGCAAATCGGCATCATGCAGCAAAGCAGCAGTGCGCCCATTGCGAGGGATTTCTTCAAAATCGGAAACATGGTTCTCCAATCACTCACGTTTACCCGCCGGACCGCGGGTCATCACTTGAGCGGTCTTTTCCTGATGATAGCCGAGTTGTCCGCTCCGGCCAGCCGAGAAACCTCGTATAAACCCAATCGAATCTCTAATTCGCGCCAGTGCATCCATTTTTGTGTATTCTTGAAGCAGGGGCCGTTGATTGACAGGATTGCAGGCACAAATCCGCGGAGATGACCGTCGAAAGCCAAGTGCTTTGCTGGCGGTCACGCTGGTGTGTTTTGCCCTTATGGCGCTGCTGGCCGTGGTGCAGGTGGCACACTCGCATCCGCTGGAGAGCGATGCGGACCACTGTCCGTTATGCATCGTAATGCACACGGCGGCGCCCGTCGTGATCGCGGCTGCCGCGGTGGTGCTGGTCAAGATAGAGGCCCAAACGCCGATATATGAGGCGCGCGCGGTGGTTCGCTACTGGCATCCCAAGCTCTTCACTCGCCCCCCTCCGGCCGGCTGCTAAGGCGTCCTTCCGTTTTTTCCTGATTTCAGCCTGCGTTCCGTTGGTCGCAGCCATGCCTTTGGCGGTGATGCTGCGGCGCATCCGAACAGGCTGGCCCGCCAAAGCGGAACGATGCCTCCCAACGCGCAGAGAATGCCGCCGCCTTTCGAGTCGCGGCTTGTTTTTTAAAATCTTTCAGCCATTTTCTGGAGACTTTATGCAGTTCAATCGAGGTACGATCTTTCGCATCTTCCCCATTCTCGTTCTGAGTTTCGCGGCGCTTGTCGCATCCGGCCAAAGCGGTAACGCAGGCGCCGTGCGCGGGACCGTCGCCGATCCAAGCGGGGCTGTGATTCCGAACGCATCGATCCACCTGACCAACGAGGTGAGCGGATTCGATCGGACCGCAACCACGGACGCACTGGGACAGTTCAGCTTCTCGAACGTACCGTTCAATCCCTACAAGATCAACGTATCGGCACAAGGGTTTTCGCGTCTGAGCCAGAATGTGGAGATTCGCTCGGGAGTGGGAATCAACCTCAAGCTGGTTTTGCAGATCGCTACTGCCGCGACTACGGTAACGGTGGAAGCCAGCGGCGAACTGATCGAGAACGACCCCACGTTCCACACCGATGTGGATCGCGACATGTTTATCATGGTGCCGATGGAGAGCCAATCCTCTTCGCTCAGTTCTTTGGTGACCGAAACCACACCCGGCGTTGCGGCCGACTCGAACGGACTCTTTCACGGGCTTGGCGATCACGCATCCAATTCGTTTTCAGTGGACGGCCAGTCGATTACCGACCAACAGAGCAAGGTCTTTTCCAACCAGATTCCCGCCGACTCGATTCAATCCATCGAGGTCATCAGCGGCGCTCCGCCGGCCGAGTACGGGGGAAAAACCAGCCTGGTAATTGTGGCCACGACTCGCTCCGGCCAAGGCGTCACAAAACCCACGGGCAGCATCAGCAGCTCCTACGGCTCCTTTGGCTCCGCCACAGGCGGCTTTGACATGGCCTACGGCGGTAAGAAATGGGGCAACTTCATCGAGGCTGACGGCCTGAATACCGGCCGCTTTCTTGACTCTCCGGAGTTCACGGTTTTTCACGATAAGGGCAACGAACAGAACATATTCGATCGCGTGGACTATACCATTACGACGGCCGATTCCATTCATCTGGATTTGAACTACAGCCGCTCCTGGTTCCAGACGCCAAACTCCTTCGACAACCTGAACGTGCAGAATGTAGTCAACGCGACTGGTGCAAACTCGAGCCCCACCTTTGGCATTGTGGGCAATACCGACCAGCGCTCCAAGATTGAGACTATCAATATCTCGCCGACTTATACGAGAGTTATAAATGATTACTCGGTATTCAATCTAGGAGGATTTGTTCGCAGGGACGACTATAACTACTTTCCCAGCGATAACCCTCTGGCCGATCTGGGGCCGTCCGATCTGCAAACAGCATCCATCTCCCAGTACCGCACGCTGACCAATTCGGCAGTCCACTCGGATTTCTCGTATGTAAAGGGGATGAATAACATCAAAATCGGCGCGCAGTACGGGCAGACTTTCCTGCGCGAAAACGACAGCCTGGGAGTGGTGGAGTCGACTTATAATTCGCCCTGCATCGACAGCGCGACGGGTGCCTCTCTTCCGGGATTCGCATCTACTGCAGACTGCGTCGGCACAGACTCGAGCGGCAACGCTGTGATTGCGAATCCCAACTATCTTACGGCTCTGGCGTCTTATGATCTAACTCGCGGAGGCGTTCTTTATAACTACGCCGGCCGCGCCGACATCAAGGAACTGGGCCTCTATATCGAAGATCAGATCAAAGCCGGTAACTGGCTCTTCAACCTGGGGCTGCGCGAGGATGTTTATAACGGCCTTACGGATGCCAGCCAGATCCAGCCACGTACCGGCATTGCGTACAACGTCAAACCGTCCGCTACCGTGCTGCGCATCTCTTATGCGCGCACCATGGAGACGCCATTTAATGAGAACCTCGTGCTCTCAAGCACCGGCTGCTCGAACGCGGTGCTGAATCCGCTGCTCAGTTGCAGCGCAGGCGTTTCCGGAACCATGCGCCCCGGTTTCCGCAATGAGTTTCATGCCGGATTTCAGCAGGCTATTGGAAAGAGGGTCGTCCTTAGCGGCGAGTACATCTGGAAGTACACGCACAACGCTTTCGACTTCAGCGTGCTTGGCAACACGCCCATTACCTTCCCCATCGACTGGCATAGCTCGAAGATACCAGGTTATGCGGTGAATCTGGAGGTTCCCGAGTACCATAACTTCAGCGCCTATGTGGTCGGTTCCTCGGTGGCGGCGCGCTTTTATCCGCCGCAGGTTGCAGGGGCGGGAGCCACTGGAGGGGTCGCGCAGGGAGCCACTTATTATCCCTTCCGCATCGATCACGACGAGAAGCTGAACGAAACCACCCACATCCAATACAAGATTCCGGGCAACAAATTCTATAGCGGTATCTGGGGAGGCTTCAACTGGCGCTTCGACAGCGGCCTAGTGGCGGGATCAACTCCTTGCTACAATCCGAACACAAACGATCCAAATACCGCCTGCCCGAATACTTCAATCACACTGCCGGGTAATCTGCCGGGAGTGGCGATGGTGGATAACAACATTCCTCCTACCACTAATCCTGTAACTATGCAGCCCGTGTATCTGCCCTTGACGCTGGACCAGGAGTTTCAGGGAGGATTTGCGTGCAATGGAGTTGCGGCTAACGTGAACGATCCCTCGACTTACTTTGCCACCTGCCCGGCGAATGAGCTGACCTCAAAGCTGATCGATATTCCCGCGCCAGGCAAAGGCGACAACGACCACGATCCGCCGCGCATCCAGCATCGCGATCTCTTTGACGCGTCCCTCGGCAAGGATAATATTTTCCATGCCAATCGTTACAAGGTGAACCTTGACCTGACGGCGATCAACATTACGAATAAGTACGCTTTGTATAACTTCCTGTCTACGTTCAGCGGAACTCACTATGTAACTCCGCGGGCGTTGACGGCGAAGATCACGTTGAATTTTTAGATTACTGGGCGGAGGGGCGAGCCGCTGCAGCTTGCCCCCTGCAATATGACAATAGTTACAAAGCCAAAGGTTTCTTATTGAAACCTCTGCAGAGCGCTGAGATAGGACGCATAAACAGATTCGTCCAAGCAGGCGAAGATTACTTTTTCAATTTTGTCGTTTTTGGCAAGTTCCTCGACTGTTTCGCGCAGTGCGATTTTCACGGCCGAATTAACGGGGAAGCGATAGACGCCGCAACTGATGGCTGGGAAGGCCAGGGTGCGCAGGCCGTGAGCGTTTGCAAGCGCAAAGCAGGAACGGTAGCAACTGGCGAGCAAATCCGCCTCGCCGTTCTTACCACCGCTCCAGACCGGGCCGACTGTGTGAATAATATTTTTTGCGGGGAGGCGATAGGCATCTGTGAGTTTTGCGTGGCCGGTGAGGCAACCGCCGAGTATGCTGCACTCCGCAACGAGTTCCGGACCGGCGGCGCGATGGATTGCTCCGTCCACACCTCCTCCGCCAAGCAGTGAGTTATTGGCGGCATTGACGATGGCATCGACGGCTAAGGTTGTGATGTCTGTCTTAAGGATTTCGATTTTTTCAATCATAGCTCATCACCGTCCCGCTTTTTCGTTGCCCTAGCATGCTAACTCCGCTGCCGTCTCTCCGCAAGCGGGACTGGATGGAGCTCGAACTGGATGGAGAGCGGCCACGGTAAGTTTTCGACGGGGGCGCACCGCCGCAAGGCTATGAATCCAAGTCGATTATGAACGGCGTTCGAGAAAGAAATGGGCGCCGGTGGAACTTTCCGCTTCCTTCCCGTCGCGATCTCTGTCATACTTGGTGGTGTCCACCAGTTCCGGCCAATCCAAACAATCAAATAGCGAGGTTGCACAGATGTCGGCAAAGTATGTCTTTGTGACGGGCGGAGTTGTGTCCAGTTTGGGCAAGGGTCTTGCGGCGGCCTCGATCGGCTGCCTGCTTGAAAGCCGCGGTTTGCACGTCAATCTGATGAAGTTCGACCCCTACCTGAACGTCGATCCGGGAACCATGTCGCCGTTTCAACATGGCGAGGTTTTTGTCACCGACGACGGCGCCGAGACCGATTTAGACCTCGGTCACTACGAGCGCTTTACGCACGCCCCGCTGTCGCGTGACAACAATCTGACCACCGGACGCATCTACGAACAGATCATTTTGAAGGAACGGCGCGGCGACTACCTGGGCAAGACGGTGCAGGTGATTCCGCATGTTACAAATGAGATCAAAAACGCAATGCGCAAGGTCTCCTCGAACGGCGCAGACGTGACGATTGTGGAAATTGGGGGCACGGTGGGCGATATTGAGTCGCTGCCGTTTCTTGAGGCCATCCGCCAGATGCGGCAGGAACTTGGGCGGGAAAATACGGTCTTTGTGCACTTGACGCTGGTGCCGTGGATTGCGGCGGCGCAGGAGTTGAAGACCAAGCCGACGCAGCACTCAGTGAAAGAATTGCTCTCGATTGGGATTCAGGCCGATGTGCTGATGTGCCGCTCAGAACGCGCGTTAAGCCGCGATATCAAGCAGAAGATTGCGGCTTTCTGCAACGTGGAAGAGCGCGCGGTGATTGGGGCGAGGACCGTGCCTTCGATCTACGAGGTTCCGCTGTGCTTTGCACAGGAAGGCGTGGATGAGTTGATCCTGAAGTATCTGCACAAGGAAGCGCCGCAGGCCGATCTCACGAAGTGGAAGGAATTGGTTGATCGCTGCTACCATCCCAGCGACGAGGTCCACATTGCGATCGTGGGCAAGTATGTGGAGTATGAGGATAGTTATAAGTCGCTGAAGGAAGCACTTACTCACGGGGCGGTCTCGCACAACCTGAGACTCAAGGTAACCTGGATCGAGGCAGAGGGGCTGGAATCGAAGACTCCAGAAGACAGGAGTTATGAGTCGCAGTTAGAGGGATTCGATGGAATTCTGGTGCCGGGCGGCTTTGGCAAGCGCGGCATTGAGGGCATGCTGAATGCGATTCGTTATGCGCGGGAGAAGCAGGTTCCCTATTTCGGTATTTGTTTGGGCATGCAGACGGCTTGCATCGAGTTTGCTCGCAATGTTTGCGGGCTGAAGGACGCCAATTCGAGCGAGTTCGACCAGGCGAGCCAGCACCGTATTATTTATAAACTGCGCGAACTGCTGGGCGTGGAAGAGATGGGCGGGACAATGCGGCTGGGCGCGTGGACCTGCATTCTGCAACCGGATTCATTGGCGGCAAAGGCTTATGGCGGAGCGACGGAGATCAGCGAGCGGCACAGGCATCGCTACGAGTTTAACCGCGAGTACGAAGCGCTGATGACTGGAGGCGGCCTGCGGCTGAGCGGGACTACTCCGGACTCGACTTATGTGGAGATTGTCGAGCTGCCCGAGCATCCATTCTTCCTGGGTTGCCAGTTTCATCCGGAGTTCAAATCGAAGCCGTTGGAGCCGCATCCGCTGTTCCGGGAGTTTGTTGCGGCTAGTTACAAGAACCGGCAGGAGCGGTTGCACACGGAAACTCCGCACACTGAGCAAGCGACTCGGTAGCCCCATGTTAGTGGCCTGGCTTAAACCGCAACCGGCGCGTGCAATTCGAAATTGATCGTTGGCGGATGCTGCATCGTGTTGTGAATTACGCAGTGGTGCACGGCCTGGTCGATGCCTTGCTTGTCAGCTTCGCTAAGCGCCAGCGGAATCCGCACTTCGATTTTGAAATTATCGAGACGGGCGGGCGGTCCGGCTTTCTCCGCAGTTACCCGCACCTCAACTCCCTCGCGGAGCAGGCCTTTTTTGCGGAGATAGGCGGATGTATAAAATGCCGCGCAGGAGCCCAAGGCGGCAAGAAAAAGCTCGGGCGGGGTCATGCCCTCATCGTGGCCGCCGTTTTCCTGCGGTTGGTCGCTGACTACGGTATGGTTCCGCGCGCCAATCTCAAACTTCACGTCGTCGAGTAGTTTTACGTGCACTTCCATCTTCATTTCCTTTCTGCGTCTACGAACCGATTATCTGGGGCCGGGCCGTGTGGGGCCTGCCAATGCTGCGTCAAGACGTTCGCGCATGAGTTTTCGCGCGCGATACCAGCGGCTTTTCATTGCCGCGAGCGAGATGCCGAGGCGACTGGCGGTCTGCTCGCCTGAAAGCTCATCGATGGCGCGCAACTGATAGACCGCGCGTGCATCTTCAGGCAGACTGCTTAGCGCGGCCATGAAGAGCTGTTTCATCTCCGCGGCTCCGGCCCGCTCCTCGGCCGAAGGCGATCGATCGGCCAATTCGCCGCGGGCTTCTTCGAGAACGGAAAGCTGCAACAGCGGCTGGAGCGCCTCCCGCTTGCGCAATTGCCAGCAAACCCGGTTGGCAATGCGGGCCAGCCAGGCGCGAAAGGCCTCAGGAGCGGACAGATCGCCGAGACTCCGGTAGGCCTTGAGAAGGGCTTCAATCAGCACATCTTCAGCGTCTTCGCGGTTGCCGCAAACGCGCACCATCTGGCGATAAACGGCGTCTTTGTGCTGATGCGACAACCTCTCAAAATCCATCGGAATCGTTTGCCTGCTCTCTCAAGGCCGACTTTCAAACTTGCACGCGCAGGATACCCCCGCCGGGGTTTCCGGCGCTGTGACGTGCGTACGTGTATGTGGGCGGTTCCAGGGCAGCCGGGCCAGCATCTCGCCCATGGGGCACAATCCCGAAAACCCCGCGAAGACCAGCCCACAGCCGACGAACGCCGGCACGATCAGCCACCAGTGCGATGTGACAACGGCGAGCAGAACGCCCGCAACTACCAGGAGACCAGCAATCAGCCGTACCTGCCGCTCCAGTGCCCATCGAGACGCCGTGGAGCGGACGGCCGGATACCCGGCCTTGAGCCAGGCGCCCGTTCCGCCTTCAAGAACAACCAAGTCCTTACCGCTGGCTGCCAGCAATTTGCCGGCCAGACGAGCGCGGGTTCCCCCTGGCAAACCAGGACCACCGGGGTGTTGACTTCCAGATCGGCAGTGCGCAACTCGATCTGTTCCAGAGGTATATTGATGGCTCCGGGCAGGTGTGCCGTCGCAAATTCTGTTGCCGAGCGGACATCAACAAGCTGCGCGCGATGGCCTGCCGCCTGCCATTCCTTCCAAGTCTCTATATCGATAACCCGTTCCGGTGCTGCTGGCATTGTCTCTCCTCTATACGGGAAGAGCGCTTGCTAGCGAAAAAGGATTCTCGGCGAGTGAAAATACATTTCTTGATTGGCTGTGCGCCCTGGCCCGTCTCAGGTCTCTTGCATGATTTCGCGCTATATTGCTCCGGCCCTTAATTAGTGTTGTGGTTTCCCACCCATTCGCCAGAAAAAAGGGAATGGATGGGGCACGGATCTGGTACAAAAATAGCCGGTCAGAGAATTTGTCTACTGGAAGCCGCTACAATCAGATTCGTGAGCAACTCCTTTGAAATCGGGCCGGTACAGGTGGGCGGGGGGCGGCTGTTCCTCATTGCCGGGCCTTGCGTGATCGAGTGCGAGAAAGCATGTGCGGACCATGGCGGAGGCGATTCAGCGAATTACGGCGGATCTGGGCATTCCGTTTATCTTCAAGGCCAGCTACGACAAGGCTAACCGCACCAGCGTGAAGAGTTTTCGCGGGCCGGGGCTGAAGGAGGGGGTGCGGATTCTGGGGCGGCTGGCGAAAGAGACGGGGCTGCCGGTGCTGACCGACGTTCACGAGCCGGGGCACTGCGAGATGGTGGCCGAGGCGGTGGACGTGCTGCAGATTCCGGCGTTTCTTTGCCGGCAGACCGACCTGCTGGTGGCTGCGGGCAAGACCGGGCGCGCGGTGAACATCAAGAAGGGGCAGTTTGTGGCGCCGTGGGATATGGAGCACCCGGTGGAGAAGGTGCGTTCGACGGGGAACGAGCGGGTTTTTCTTACCGAGCGCGGGGCCAGCTTCGGCTACAACACGCTGGTGGTGGATTACCGCTCGCTGGCGGTGATGCGGCAGATGGCGCCGGTGGTGTTTGACGGGACGCACTCGGTGCAGCAGCCCTCGGCGGCGAACGGGGTGAGCGGGGGCAGCCGGAGTTTATTCCGCTGCTGGCGCGGGCGGCTGTGGCGGCGGGGATCGACGGGCTGTTTCTGGAGGTGC
This sequence comes from uncultured Acidobacteriaceae bacterium, assembly GCA_963839225.1. Lineage (GTDB taxonomy): Bacteria > Acidobacteriota > Terriglobia > Terriglobales > Acidobacteriaceae > Telmatobacter. The sequence continues at coordinate 7,499 of CAWIVA010000111.1, read as the reverse complement.
ACGACGACCCGGCGAATGCCAAGTCTGACGGGGCGAATGCGCTGGATTTGAAGCTGCTGAAGCCGCTGCTGGAGAGGCTGCTGGCGATTCAGAAAGCAGCGGGTTAGCTAGTCAGCAAGTTAGCGAGTTAGCGGGTTGGCTTACGACTGCCGTGGGCGATTTTCGCGTTATCCTAGTTCAAATCCAGCAATAGCATAGACCAGCGCATCGTTGTTTTCGATCGCTTCTCCGCGGCGCATGCGCCATAGTGTGCGGCGGCGCGTGAAGCCTAAGTCGGCAGCGCAGCTCACCGCTCCCAGATTTGCTGGGAGAAGATCCCAATACCAGGCGTGCGACTTGCGGTACTTCAGGCTCGTTGCCCGCGGCATATGGAATTCTTAAGACGTGCGGATATCAATTTATCGGGCAGCGGCTTCTGAGGTTGCCACACAGGGTCCTAGATAGTGCGTCGATCTTCCGGGGCGTGTAAATACATAGCCCTCCGCTGTGGCAATGCAGCCGCCTGAAGTGGAAAGTGATTCCAGCAGCGCTTTACGGTCTGCGCCGAAAGCTTGCTCGTCCAGAGAGAATAGGCGGCTGGGTATGCGCTGGCCGTGCGAGGGCCTTTGGACTCCATCTTCGACGAAGGTCGAGAGTTCCTGCGACGCGGTTGATTCCATATCATTGACGTGCTCCCATCGTTCTACTGTGCCCTCTACGACGAAGCCGAGGCTCTCATAGAGTGGACGGCCCTCCTCGGTTGCATCGAGCTTCAGGGTGCGAATGCCTTCCCGTTCCGCGTGCGCGATTGCGTCTTCCATGAGACGCCTGGCGAGCCCTTGCCGCCGATATTCAGTCCGCGTAAGGACCATGCCAATCCATGCCAGCCGCGTGCCATAGGGTAGAAGACTCGCTGTCGCAATGATTCTGCCTGCATGCTCAATTAAGCGGCAGCCTTGCGGGGAGAGTTGCAGGATACGGAGCCAGTCGTCCGGGGTCTGATTCCAGTTGGCGGCGGTCGAGAGATCCATGACGAAGGGAATGTCGTCCAGCTTCATTGTTCGCACTTTGTCTAGCACCGTGTAGCCTCTCATTTGAATTCTTATTGATTCTGATTCGCTCTGTTAGCATTTTCGTATGTTTTTGACGGTTTTTCGCAAGACCTTTCGTGCCGGGTTGATTGCCGGCGCTGCCGCGCTTTCCTGGCGTCGATCTTCATCTGTTCCTTGCGCGGGGCGCAAGTGACTGGTTCCGGTTCGCAGTTCCGCTGCGGATCGGGCTCGGATAGAGGAGGTTCTGAATGGGCTAAACCGCGGGCGCCAGATTGGCCAGGTGGCGATTGCGCCGGACGGCAAGCGGCTGGCGTGGATTGAGCGTGACGGCGGGGGGGTGGAGATCCGGGTGGCCCCGCTGGGCGATCTGAAGAAGAGCCAGCGGGTGACGGCGGCCGAAAAGCCCGGAACAGCATTGCCGAGAGGGGAGATGACCTGGTCGCCGGACTCACAGGCGCTGGCTTTCTTTTCCGATTGCGCGAAGGCGGGCGAGCAGGCGGATTATTGTATATTTCGCAGGCTGGGCGGGCAGCCTGCGCGGCGGCTGACTGAACTGAAGGGTTACGTGGAAGCGCCGGCTTTTTCGCCGGATGGAGAGCCGTGTGGCATTTCTTTATGTGCAGGGTGCGACGCGGCCGGCAGGGGCGCTGGCGGCGATGAAGCCGCCGTCCGGGGTGATTGGCGAGGATGGGGTGGAGATACAGCGGGTTGCCGTAGTGCGGGTGGGCAGCTAGTAAGCGGAAAGCAGGAGACGCCTGCGCCGGTGCTGGCTACGCCAGGCAATTTGCATGTTTATGAGTTTGACTGGTCGCCGGATTCGAAGGCGCTGGCCTATGTGGCTGCCGATCCGCCGGGAGAGAACAACTGGTGGGTTGCGAAGCTGTATACGCAGGCGCTGGACGGAGCGCCCAAGGCGATTCTTGCGCCGGCCGAGGTTGCGGGTCCGCTGCATGGCTTGCAGATTGCGGTGCCGCGATGGTCGCCGGACGGCAAGGCGATTGCCTTTATCGGCGGACTGATGAGCGACCAGGGCTCGACGGGCGGCGATGTGTGGATTGTTTCCGCGCGGGAGGCCAGCCGCGGGACCTGACCCCGCAGCGGCCCACTTCGCCGGCCTGGATCGAATGGGACGACGACGAGCCATATCTTTGTGAGCGAGCTGGCCGGCGGGAATTGCCAGCTGGTGCGCATGAAGCTGCAGGGGACGATCGCGCCAGCGAGAACGTGGCCACCAGCTTTGAGCAGTCCCATCTTCAGCATTCCGGGCATCGTGGGCGACGGGCGGATGGAGTTGAGCCTTTCTTCCACCGCCGACCACTCTCTTTTTGTGTTCGAGCGCCAGCAGCTCCAACGCACGCGCCGGAGATCTTTGCTCGGCCAGGACCGGTTGCGCCGGCCGGCAGTCGATCGGCGGATTGGGCTCCCTTTGGCCAGCTTTCCCACTTCAACGACGGAGTGCAGCCGGGCGTGGGGCAAGACAGTTTCGCTGAGTGGAAGAGCGATGAGTTCAACGTGCAGGGCTGGCTGATGCTGCCCTGGACTACGATCCGGCAAAGAAATATCCGCTGATTGTGGAGGTGCACGGGGGGCCGGCTTCGGCGGCGTTGCGCATTGGGGCGAGGGCTGCGGGCTGAGCGCGGCGGCTTTCTCCGCGCTGGGCTACTTTGTGCTGCAGCCCAATCCTCGTGGCAGCTTTGGGCAGGGCGAGGCGTTTACCCAGGCCAACCGCAAGGACTTCGGCTACGGGGATTTGCGGGATATTCTGGCCGGGGTGGATACGGTGCTGGCCCAATACCCGGTGGACCCCAAGCGCGTGGGCCTTACCGGCTGGAGCTACGGCGGATTCATGACCATGTTTGCCGTGACCCAGACGCAGCGGTTCAAGGCGGCGGTGGCGGGTGCGGGAATCTCCGACTGGCAGAGCTACTACGGCGAGAACTCGATCGACCAGTGGATGACTGCCGTACTTTGGCGCATCGGTCTACGACGATCCGGCGGTCTACGCGAAGAGCTCGGCGATCAACTACATCAAGCAGGCGCACACGCCCACGCTGGTGGTGGTGGGCGACCGGGACGGGGAGTGCCCGGCGCCGCAGTCCTACGAGTTCTGGCATGCGCTGCAGGGACCGGCACGTGCCCACGCAACTGGTGGTTTATCCCAACGAAGGGCATGGGTTTGTCGATCCGGCCCACCGGCGGGACGTGATGGAGCGGGCGGTGGAGTGGTTTGCGCGCTATATGCCGCCCGCAGAGTGAGCAGAGGCTGCTCGCCATCCGAGGCGTGCGGCAGTCTATTGGCAGAAGGGGAGCGTGGGGTATCGCGGCAGAGGGCTTCAGCCTAGGCTTGCCATGCCGGGATACCGGCTCCGTCCTGATACACTTTTCCTTGGAGTTCATGAGGCGTGTTTCGCTGACCGGCTGCATGGGAGCATATGCCGGGAGCCGGTCATTTGAGCGGATCTCCGCCGGCGGCAGGCCAGCCTGGGCATATCGACTGGACCGCTATAACCGATTTTTTGACGTATTTCGGATGAGACCGTTCCGCAGTTCGAAGAGGCGGGGCGGGGAGGATTCATGCGGCGGTTTTTGACGCTTGTTTGTTTGTTGTGCCTGGCCATTCCGGCGGGGATTTCGATCTCCGGCTGCACGCGCAACCCGGACGCGAACTATTGCAATGGCCTGGGTACGGGTTGAAGATCACCGATGTGGCCTCGATCACGCTGAGCCGCAGACCACGGGCATCTCGCTGGCGTTTGGGCAGACGCAGCAGATCAGTCCGCCCACGGCCAAGACCTGCAAAGGCACCGCGGCCAGCGTGAGCACCTTACACCTACGGCACCACCAACAACCAGTTGGTGGATATTTCGCCGACGCGGCAACATCTGCGCCGGCACCTGGAACCGGAACACCGGCGGCGGCATCGCCAACTACACGATCTGCAACAAGCCGAATCCGCTGCCCTCGACCGGCGGCCTGCCTTACGGCGCGCGTATATGACGGCCTCGGCCAATTCGGTGACATCCAACCCGGTGAAGGTGTATGTGCATGCCGCAGGTGACCTCGGTCAACCTTGTCATCGACCACTGCCGGGACGCGCAGCAATGCTTTTCGCAGGGCACACGGCGACGCTCGATGCGCAGGCTTGCTTTACGGGAGCAACAACCAGCAGCAGCTGCTGTGCGCGCCGCCTTCTGTCGACGCGACTTCAAACCCGCTACTGCATGCCCGGCTGCCTCCCGGCGTGACCTCGGTTCCGAACTGCACGGCGTCGATCGGCACGCTCAACTATCTCGGTTGGCACCCCATCGATCGCCATCGATCAACACCGAGACCAACCATGATTACCGCCGCGCAGCCGGGCACCACCGTAATTACCGCATCGGTGGCCGGCTGGGTTCTTCGGCCGGCTATTTCTCCACCTGCCCGCCGAAATCGATCAGCGTGACCCTGGCGAACGGCGCAGACCAGCGGCACCATCACCCAGGGTGTGACGCAGAACCTGACCACGACCATCACTGGACACCAACGGTAACCCGATCACCGGACTGTCGCTGGATTACCAGTCCACCGACCCGATCGACATCTCGGCGGGCAGCCGGCGGGGCATCACCACCAGCTTTCCCGGCGTGGCCTCGGTCTATGCCATCTGCCAGCCGACCACCTGCAATCCGGCTCCGATCAATCATGTTCGGTTTGTATGGCACTGGCCTTTCCATTTCTTCCAACCCGGTGAACATCACCGTACCCGGCACCGCCAGCGACTATGTCTGGTTTGCGGCGCCGGGCCAGTCGCAGTACTTTGTTCCGGTGGAGTTGCTGACGGGACGGTGGGCTCCACGGTGCGCCTGCCGTATGTGCCGAACTCGATGGTGATGGACCGGCTGGGCACCAATCTTTACTTCGGCTCATCGCACGAGCTGATGATCTACAGCACCGGAGCAACTCGTTACCAAGCAGGACACGAGCGCGCCGGGCGTGGTGCTGGCGGTGGCGCCGAACAACTACGCAACTGCTGATCAACGACCAGGTGCGCCAGGTCTTCTACCTCTACTACTCCGACCGGCGGCGTCATTGCGACCTTTGGCGGCGTGGGCAATGCCGCCGCCTGGACGCCCGACTCGAAGACGCTGTACATCACCGACAGCGCGGCGCTCGGCAGCCGGCACACCGACACGCTGTATGTCTACAACGTGAACACCGGCTGGACGACCTATCCGCGGCTCCATCGGAGTTCGGCAGCAATCCGCTGGCGCGCAGAACCTGGCGATTACCATCCCCGGCGTGGGCGCTTTTCTGAGCGGCAGATCCCACCGTGGCCCATACCTGGTGCCCCATCGGGCACGGTGGGCAATGCAGCGGCAATGCATCAGCATATCTATCCGCAAGGCGCAGATGATCGGTGGACGTGCAGACCGATGTTCTGGCAGCCACGACCGATGGCCAGCACATTCTGGGCGCAGCGGTCACCGGCGGCGGGAGTCACGCTCTCCGATATCGGGTCACGATTCCCACTTGAATCTGCCTGCCTCCGGAGCGTCGGCACACTCCGAAGCACGCTCGCAGCGCTCTCGACTCAACCGCTCGCGCTCAATACGCGCTGCGCCAGTAACGGTCACCGACCAATCGCCAGCAGATCAACCAGGTGGTGACCTCGCCGCTCAAACCTGGCCTTTATCACCTATACACCGGGTACAACGCTCATCAGGCGCCACGCTTGCCCTACTACGTGCCCGACAGTGTGCCGGAGCATCGGCCCGCGGGGCACGGTGAACTATGTGACGCTGAGCGGGAGCGCAGCTTCGGCCATTACGGCTCCCGTGGCAGGCGCCTTCAGTCCGGACAACACGCTACTTCTTTGTCTCCACGGCGGGCGACAATCATGATTCACTACATCAGCATTCCGCCATCATCAGCCCGGCAACGCCGCACCGACACGCAGCAGATCAGCCCCAACCTGCCTGCTTGCACGCCCGGTTCCGCCGGCGGCACGATCTGGGCTGCACTATTCACGGCTACGGCACCGCATCGTGCCGGCCACGGCCATCGCGGTCAAGCCGCGCTCCACCACCTAGGCTTGCTTGCAGCGAACAGAAGCAAAAGGCCGGCTCTGTGCCGGCCTTTTTGCTGTGCATGATTCGCGTCGGCGGCGATCTCAGTCCGGCGCAGCATTGCGGAATACGGCGTCCTGAGCCCCCGCTTCCGCGCGATAGAATCAAACCATGATCAAGGGGATCTCCTTTCTTCGTCCTGCCGGAAGCGCCGCGGTCTATGACCGGCTGGCCAGCTTTTTCGCCGCGCTGGGATTTGCTCCCGGCAAGGGATGGGAGGAAGAGAGCAGCCGGGGCGCCGCATTTCTGGCTCCGCTGGGCAACCTGGAGATTGTCGATGGCCAGTTTCCATCCACCGCCGATGTGCTGGTGGAGGTGACCGCGCTCGACGCCGTTCATCAGGCCGCGGAAAGCTGGCTGCGCGCGCAGGGCGGCGAGGCGGCCGTGGCGCGCCTCTCGCCCATCACGGAAACCCACTGGAAGTCGCGCATCTTTACCGTCGAGCCGGAGCCGGGATTTCCGTTTTCAGCTTCTGGGCGTGGACCGATCCGCTGCGGGCAAGCCGGTGGCTGTCGAAGGCGATCTCTCCGCCGCGGGAATGAAGTTTGCCATCGTGGTCGCGCGCTGGAATGCGGTGATTACCGAGCGGCTGCTGGAGGGCGCGCTCGATGCGCTGCTGCGCAGCGGCGCAAAGCGGGCCGAGATCGAAGTGGTTCGCGTTCCCGGCGCATGGGAGATTCCCGCCGCGGCGCGCACTATGGCCGAATCTGGGCAAGGTGGACGCCATCGTGACGCTGGGCTGCCTGTTGCGCGGCGAAACCGCCCACTACGAGGCCATCTACAACGAAGTGGCGCGCGGCATCGGCCAGTCGCAGCAGGAGACCGGCATTCCCCACAGCTTTGGCGTGCTCACCTGCGAGACCCTGGAGCAGGCGCTCGACCGCGCCGGCATCAAGGCCGGAAACAAGGGATTTGAGGCCGCCGTTGCGGCCATCGAGATGGTCAGCCTGCGCCGCAAGCTCCAGGCAGGGCGGCACGGCTTGACCGCCGGACCGCGCCGCAAATCGCGCGAACTGGCCATGCAGATGCTCTTTCAGGCGGACATCGGCAAGCAGACCGCCGACCAGGTGCGCGCCACTTTCTGGAAGGCCGGCGACGAGGTCGAGCCCGAGGTGCGCGGCTTTGCCGAGGACCTCTTCCGCGCGGCCACGGCACACCAGGAAAAGATCGACGAGCTGATCGTGGCCAACTCCAAGCACTGGCGGCTGGAGCGCATGCCGGCCGTGGATCGCAACCTGCTGCGCATGGCCGTGGGCGAGATGCTGGGCTTCAAGGGCACGCCGTTTCCCATCGTCATCAATGAAGCTCTGGAGATCGGCCGCCGCTACTGCGCGCCTGAGTCGATCAACTTCCTGAACAA
>CAWIVA010000110.1:0-9592 GCA_963839225.1 uncultured Acidobacteriaceae bacterium | reverse complement strand
CAGGCGAATACAAACTCGCTCGCCCTCTTTTATCTCTCTGTCTGGAAGAGCGCCGACTCAGCGCAGACCTTTGCCCGGATCTACGCGAACAACCTGGGCCGCAAATACTCCGGCCTCAAACCCGACCTCGGCGCCCAGCACTCCGCACCTCCGGGCGTCGAGGAGCAAGATTTCACCACCGCCGAGGGACCGGTCGTGATCACCACCCGCGGCAAACTCGTCTTCGTCTCTGAAAGCTTCCCCCTCGACCTGGCCCGCAAACTCACAGCCCTGGTCCTCGACGCCCAAGGCACTGGCGAATTAAAAATGGCGCGCATATACAACCCGGGTGCCCCGGAATCCCATTCATTGGAGCCCTTGGAACCTCTCACCTCCAACCTCATCCGCTTCTTCGCCAACTGCGGCGTAATGAAGGCCGTAGTACATGCTGAAATCAAAGCCGCCGCAAGATAATACAATTCCATCTGGGCCTGCGGAGATCGCCGCAGGCTAAGGAGCGCGTCCATCCATGGGTTATCAGGTTCTGGCCCGCAAATACCGCCCGCAGCGTTTTGCCGACGTAGCCGGCCAGGACCACGTCACTCGCACGCTTCTGAACGCGCTGGCGCAGAACCGCATCGCCCACGGCTACATTTTCTCCGGGCACCGCGGCATCGGCAAAACCACCATTGCGCGCATCGTGGCCATGGCGCTCAACTGCCGCACCGAAGTCGGCAGCGCCCAGCGCCCCACCCCAGAACCCTGCGGCGTCTGCGACTCTTGCATCGAGATCCGCCAGGGCAATGCCGTAGACGTGATCGAGATCGACGCCGCCACCAATCGTGGCATCGACGAAATTCGCGAACTGAGGGACGCCGCCCGCTACGCTCCCAGCCGCGACCGATACAAAATCTATATTCTCGACGAAGCTCATCAGATTACCGATGCGGCTTTCAACGCGCTGCTCAAAACTCTGGAGGAACCACCTGCGCACGTCATCTTCATGATGGCGACCACGCAGCCCGAGGATATTCCTCAGACCATCCGCTCCCGCTGCCAGCACTTCAGTTTTCACGCCGTCAAGTTTGACGACATTCTAGCCCAGTTGAAGATGATCGCCGCTGAGGAGCAGGTCGAAGCCGAAGACGCCGCATTGGCTCTGCTGGCAGAGGCCGGTGACGGATCCATGCGCGACGCGCTCTCCATCATGGATCAGGCCATCGCCTCGGCGCCCATCGAGGCCGGCCGTCCCGTGCTCTCGTCGGAGCAGATTCGCGAGCTGATGGGCACAGTGCCCAACGCGGTTTTTGAGCGCCTTCTCGAAGCCGTAGCAGCCGGCCAGAGCGCTGAACTGATGGAGCAGTTGAACCTGCTGGTCAACGCCGGCCACAACCCATCCTCGCTGGCCCGGCAGATGGTCCGTTACCTGCGTAATGCCCTCATGGCCAAACTCGGCGGCGAGCAGACTGAACTGCTGCAGATCTCCGGCGATGAGCGCGCACGCGCCGCTCGCACCGCTCTTCTCTTCACCGAAGAAGAGCTGACCCGCAATCTGCAAATCGTCCTGCGCACCTTCGACGATCTGAATTACCGCCAGGAGCAGCGCTTCCATCTCGAACTCGGCTTGCTTAAGCTAATCCATGCGCAGCGTCTCCTACCCATTGAAGAACTGCTCAGCGGAGTTTCGAGCGGCGCACTTGTACGGAGCACCGCCCCAACCCCTGCTTCCCGTCCCGCTGCCAGCCCCGTGCGCTCAGCCATATCGCCCGCAACACCTGCCGCTCCGTCCATCTCCCCCTTTGGCCCATCCGGCGGCGGCCGGAGTGCGGGTCCGGCTCTCAAGCAAAGTGCAGGCCCGGTCGCCGAACTCGAGCGCACTGCGTCGGCAATCGCCGGCCACGCCGCCATATTTCAAGGCGCCACTCCATTCCCCGTTGCAACCACGCAGTCGGCGGGTTACGCCTCTACCGCACCCTCGACTGAAGGCGCGCTGGCCAAAGCACCGCAAACCGAAGCGCAGTCAGCCACGGCTCCCAGCATGGAAACCCTGCGGCACTCCATCGGCTCCGCGCTGGTCGATGCGGGACACCACACCGCCGCGGAGTTGCTGGGCGCAGCTGAATGGAATCTTGACGGCTCCAGCCTGCGGATCGAAATCCCCGGCGTGGGCAAAAAGATGCTTAGTTTGACGGTGAATGCCGTGGCAGAGAAAATCATTCGCCAGGAGCTGCAACGTCAGGGCGCGCCTACACGTTTCCTTGTAGTCGCCGGAGAAGGGGCGCCTGCCACGGCTCAAGCTTCCGCTGTTACCGCCGCACCGTTGGCCGGCAGCGTTCAAGAGGCTGCGCTGGCAAATCCGTTAGTCCAGCACGCGAAAGAGGTATTCCATGCCGAGGTTCGCAGTGTGCTCGACCTCAGGCAGAAGTGAACTTAGAAAGTGCTTCAAGAATCCGCTTTGTGTCAGGGCACGACTTCAGCCGTGCCGCACCGCAACGACATAGGCGGGGTTTTGTAGGAGGCAAACCATGATCAACCCGCTCAAGATCTCCGAGATGCTCTCCCAGGCAAATCAAATGCAGGAGGAAGTTCAGCGCAAGCTGAGCCAGACTGTGGTAGAGGGAACCAGCGGCGGCGGCGCGGTAACCGCCACCATGAACGGCAAGAAAGAACTGCTCAAAATCAGCATCGATCCCGCGGCGGTGGTCGGCCTTAGCGGTCCTCAGCCCGACGTGGAGATGCTCGAGAACCTGGTCATATCCGCGGTCAACGAAGCCGGGCGTATAGCCGATGATGCCATCAAGTCCAGCATGCAAGGCATTCTCGGCGGGCTCAAGCTTCCGGGATTGGGATAATTCTTTGCGCGGTAGTGATAATTCATTTGAGCGCTCGATGCGCATTGAGAATTTATTGGCGACACAGTGAATAATAAGTGGTTCTTTCACTGACCACTGTTCACTGACCACTGTTTGCTGTTTTCAGGAGGCACCAAATTGTCACGCTATGCCGAGCCGATGGCCCGGCTCATTGAAGAGTTAAAAAAGCTCCCCGGTGTTGGCTCCAAAAGCGCCCAACGCTTCGCCTTCCATATTCTGCGCTCCACCGACGACGATGCCGCGGCGCTGGCTGAAGCCGTTCGCAAACTCAAGGCCAGCCTGCGCCTCTGCTCCATTTGCAACAACGTAACCGACGTCGACCCCTGCGCCTATTGCGCCAGCCCCACTCGCAACCAGCGCCTGGTCTGCGTGGTCGAGGAGCCCACCAATATTGAATCTGTAGAGCGCGCCCGCAACTACCAGGGCGTCTATCACGTACTCCATGGGACTCTTTCCCCGCTCCACGGAATAGGCCCTGACCAGTTGCGCACCGGCACGCTGCTGGCCCGCGTCGAACGCGGCGAAGTGGATGAAGTGATCGTAGCCACTAGTCCCACGCTCGAAGGCGAAGCCACCGCCAACTGGCTTGCAGCTGCGCTGCGCAGACCTTCGGTCAAAATCACTCGTATAGCGACGGGCGTCCCCGCAGGCAGCGATATCGAATACGCCGACGAAGTGACGATGGCGCGCGCGCTGGAAGGACGGCGGGAACTATAAAGGCAGGGATTAGGGATTAGGGATTAGGGATTAGGGAATAGGGAATAGGGAATAGGGAATAGAAAGACGGCGGGGCGTATAGGGCGGCGCACTTTCAAATTGACGAAGAGCGAAAGCAGGTTCCTCGACTCGGTTCGCTCACTCAGAATGACAAATCTCAGGATCAGGCAAGGATGGGCAATGTGGGCATCTGGCCCTGCGCCCTGGCTTCGGCAACCACAGCGTCGAGGTGCTCCAGCACTTCAGGAACCGTCATGGTATAGATTTCGCGCTGGGAGTCGTAACCTTCCGTGATGATTTGCTTGAGGTAGCGGCCGGCGATCTGGGCAGCCAGCTGGTCTGTGATCACTTTGCCGGAGCGTTCCTTTTGCCGCGCCCAGGCGTTCAGGGGCAACGCGATCCACATGGGCCTGCCGTTGACATCGTAGCGGAGATCGACGGCGTCTGCGTGACGGGTGGCAATGGCGACCAGGGTGCCCTTCCAGCGGCAGTGCAGGTCTTCGCCGCTCCAGCGGTCGGTCACGTGGAAATCTTCATACATGGTTCCAGCCTATCGTTCCGGGTGGTTAAGGGCAAGGGGCGCCCGGTTGCTTCTATTCTCCGCTGCTTCATTTTTGGACTGGCCTGTTCCTCCGGCTCCCAGGTGCCGATGAGACGTGGGAGAGGAATTGCCGATTATGCAGGTTACTGTCACTGTCTCCGACGCAATCGTCCGCGAAGCCGGGGTTCATGGCCTTCCAGTTATAGATTATGTAGAATCGCTGATCGACCGTGGGCGGGCTGCGGAGTCTGCGCCTCCGGTCCTCTCCAGCGCAATCGATCGCATTCGCGCCCTGCGGGCTCAGGCAATTCACCCCAAAGAGCCCTGAGCCGAGTTATAGAACGAGTCCCCTAGGTTTTGAACCCGATTTCCCCGGTGGACGCTGCTCTTCAGGCGCTGATAGACTGGTAGGGTTGCAGTCGTAGCGCCTTGTGCGATAGGTACACGTCTGCGCGATTGATCAAGAAGGACAAGAAATCAGTGGATACCAGAACTCGTCACGCTCTCAAGCAAGATAAATTTGCCGCCGCCACCGCCAGCAGCGTCAGTTGGCTCGCAAGCAACCGGTCCACCGCTATGCCAATAATCATAGGTTCGGTAGTAGTGGTGGTTTTGCTTATCGGCGGTCTGATTTACTGGAACGTAAGCTCGACTCAGGCTGACAGCGCATTAGGCGCGGCCCTTGACACTTACGACGCGCCTCTGGCTCAGCCTGGCGCGCCGGCAGAGCCCGGCACTTTTTCGAGCGCCAGCGAGCGCTCCAAGGCCGCCAACCAGCAGTTTGCCGAGGTAGCCAAAGAATACGGCTGGTTTTCCGAAGGCGTAAAAGCCCATTATTTTGAAGGCCTCACCGATCAGGAGTTAGGGCAAAACGCCCAGGCTGAATCGGAGCTTAAGATCGCGGCTGGCTCATGGGACCGCAATCTCTCAAACCTGGCAAAGATTGCGCTGGCCAACCTCTATCACCAGATGGGACGCGACAACGAGGCCGTCGATCTCTACAACGCTGTGGCCGCCAAGCCGTCTGAGACGGTCACAGCGGGCATGGCGCAGCTTAACCTGGCCGGCATGTACGCGTCAGAGGGCAAGATGGACCAGGCGCGCGCGCTGTGGGCCAAGGTGAAAGACGGCGACAAGGATGGTGTCGCCGGCCAAATCGCCACGCAGAAGCTGAGCGGCAGGCAGTAGGCCTATTTCGGGGCCAGGTCGCGCAGCGGATCGCTCCCTGCACCATAGCGCCGCGCGGTAGGTCAACCATCCCGGCGCATGAGCATTTTCCCCACCGCCTGCGTCTGGTGTTCTATGAGCGCCAGCCAGGCAATCTTCGCAGGTTGGATGGAAATATCCGAGAACGCGTTGACCGATGAAGCTCGCATTCGGGCGGAAGAAGAGACGCTTGCGGCCCTGGTGAGCCAGTACTCCGGCACACTCTACCGCGTGGCCTTCTCCGTCCTGCGTAATCCTTCCGATGCCGAAGATGCGGTGCAGGAGGCGTTTCTGCGCGTGCTGCGCCATCGCGATACGCTCCATGAAGTGCGCGACCAGCGCGTCTGGCTGATCCGGATAGTTTGGAATATCGTGCTCGACCGCAAGCGGCGATCAAAAACCCGTCCGGAGACCGACGATGTGGCAGAGCTGGCGCGCGTGCTGCCGTCGGAAGGCTTGACGGCTGAACAAATCGCCTCCGCCGCCCAGCATCACGCTCATGTGTTGGCCTGCATTGAGCAACTGCCGGCCAAAGAACGCCAGGTGCTCATGCTATCCGCCTTTGAAGAGCTCAGCAGCGTTGAGATCGCCGCGGTGCTGGGCATTACCGAATCCAGTGTTCGATCCCGGCTCTTTCGCGCACGCAATCTTGTGGCCGGAATGCTGAATCACTCGAGAAGTTTGCACTCCAGGAGTTAGCGATGAATGATTCTGTTCACAACCCGACCGAGCTCGGCGCCGCTGAAGAAACATTGCGCCTGATCGCCCGTCTGCCCGCTCCTCAGGGCCTTGAAGATCGAGTTCACGCCGCCCTGCTCTCCGCCCCGCGCCGGGGCCGCATACTCTCCTGGCCTTCGGTGCCGCGGCTTGAGAGCAACTGGATGCGCTCGGCGGCCGCTGCTGCCATTGTCTTTGTAGTCGCCGGCGGCGGATGGGGCATTTACTCTCGTGTGCAGCAGCCTCAGGCCAAGGTAATCGTCATGCCGCACGTTGCCCCCCAGGGCGGCTTTTCAAGCGCCGGGGCCATGCGCACACCAAATACTCTGAACGGCCCGGTGCTCGCGCACCCCATACCGGCTCCTTTGAAAATGGCCAAGCCCGTAGTCAGGTTTCCCAAACCGGCGACGCTGAAGCCGAATCGGCCGGTGCCGTCGGGCGCTCCTGGCAATCTCGCCGCTCAAGCACCTGCAACGAAGTAGAGCATTGTTGTAAAGTAAAGGCCTGCAAAGAGCAGAAATTTATCCCACCAATAGTGACGGCCCAACTTTATTTACCGATAAATCTGTCATCCTGAGCGCAGCGAAGCGGAGTCGAAGGACCTGCGGTTGCCCTTCGGGCCTTAACTTCCATATCAAACTAGTCGAATCAGTGTAGTGCGTGACGCGGAACGGGTGCGACCTGGATCGGGACATTGGCCCATGCGCAGGGTACCGATGTGTGGTCAGGCCAGTCGAGGGCGCAAGCGCTCTCTGGAGGGCATTGCTGAAGTTCCTTGTCCAACTGTCGCGTACTCAGCACGATGTGAAGATCGCGAGTAGAAGAAGCAATCGTATTGTAGGTATCTGCAAACTCACCGAAGGAAGCATCGGGACTGGAAAGCAGATAAACGACTCTCTCTTCTCGTGGCCCGAAGATTTCCGCCAGTACAGGTCCTAACTGCTCGCGGCTTTCCTTCGTTTCATTAATCCACACGCTTCCGTCCTGATGAATTTGGACAACAATGCTTCTGTCGCTGAGGAAATCGCAATCTTTGTAAGGATGCACCCGTACCTTTATTGTGGGCACATGTATTCCCATCGACCCTGGTCTATTCATTCCAGTCGTACCAAGGACCAGAAAAGAAAAAGGCCCGCCAAAGGCACAGCAATGAGCGCATACATACGATTGGGATCCATGCCATAGGTAGACACCGCGAGCCATGGATTTGTTTCCCAGGTCGTAACTGGCCGCTTACACCCTCTTCGAGCCTGCATGGACAGCGATGCCCACCAGGGCCAGCGCCACCGCGCCTATTAATGCAGGTATCCATCCAACCACATGGAATCCGTGCACGATATGCGATGCCAGCAGGATCATCAACGCGTTGATCACCAGCAGAAACAGGCCCAGGGTGATGATGGTGATGGGGAAGGTGATGACCTTCAGGAAGAAACCCAGCGTCGCATTCAGCAGGCCAATGACCAGCGCAGCGATCAACGCCGCCTGCAAGTTCGCCACATGGAAACCGGGCACAAAGTGGGCGACAATCATCAATACGATCGCACTTAATACCCAATGAATCAACATTTTAATCATTCTCTCGTTTCTCCTTGTCGCAGCCAGTCCGGCATCCTGGTGTTGGATGCAAGCCGTATGCCTGCGGTATAGCATAGTCACAGATCGTCCGCTACGGAGTCAATCCGTTTTCGCACACTCGCGACAGATGGATGGCGCTCCGGTCCAACCGAATGTTCCTATGCGCCGCTTCCAGTCCGGTCCCATGCCTTTCCAAGGATTTGTTCTTATGCGTGAACGATCCGGTCTTCAGCCCTCCGTGTTTCTTCTGCTTCTGCTGCTGACTCCGTTGGCGCAAGCCCAGCCGGCGCCCAACACGCCACTGCCGGATATTCGTCAGCTTATGCGCGAAGTGGAGGAACACCAGAAGGAGCTTGATAAAGTGCGCGAGAACTATACTTTTAGCTCCTTTAGGACCATCCAGGATTTGGATTCAAGCGGCCACGTGACGAAGACTGAAACCCAGGAGTTTGAGGAGTTCTTCGTCCACGGCCACCTGATCGGGCGAATGGTGAATAAGGATGGCCAGCCGCTCAGCGAGCAAGAACAGAAGAAGGAAACCGAGCGGGTAACCAGACTTGCAGAGAAAGCAGACAGGACACCGCGCGATCAACCGCTGGAGGGCCAGACCATCAGCGTGATCCGTTTGCTTGAGAATCATGGAAGTGCGCAACCCGAGGCGCGAGATTTATCACGGCCGTTCGTGCATCAGTTTTGATTTCCTTGGCCGCAAGGACGCGAAAACCCATGGCGTGGTCGAGGATGCTTCAAAAAAAGTGCAAGGCACTCTGTGGATCGATGAAACCAACCGTCAGGTGATCCATCTTGAAGCGGGCTTCAATGATAATTTCCGCATTGGCGGGGGCCTGCTGGGCACCATCGAGAAGGGTACCACCTTCCATTTCGACCAGGCCCTGGTAAACGGGGAGCTCTGGCTTCCCGTTGGCGGCGAAGGGACCGTGCACGCCCGAGTCTTGATGTTCAAGAGCATTCGCCAGCACGTTACCGAACGCGATTTTGACTACAAACGCTTCCACGTAGAGACTCAGCAGGGGAAGGACGCGAAAGCGGTGCCGGAGAAAAAGCAGTAGCTCTCAAGGCAGGAATCGGAAGTTGCCGTTCTTCATAAAATGCGATCTATAAATAAATTGCATTGAAAAGGCATAAATCTTTACGCCGCGCAAAATTTCACTCGGAGGGAAGCGGGGGTTTCAGCCCCCGCATAAAGCTGACAAAATTGATGCGGGCTTCAGCCTGGAGGAACAGGAGACGTTTCATCTACTTGCACCCTTCTTCGGCTAAAGCCCCGTCCAATAGTCAGATCAATCCCTAGAAACCGGGCGGCTGCGCAAGGGGAGCTTCTCCGCCTTCCGGCCCGTGCCGCCGTTCCCTGTTCTGCTGTTGCCAAGCTGTGAACTTGGCCTTCTGATCGTCGTTCAAAACCGCGAGTATTTTTCCGTTGGTCTCCTCCCGGACCGCCGTCATTTGCTCTCTCGCCGGTGGTGTCCCGCCCGAGCGCAAGGCCTCCATCTTTGCCCGCCGCTCTACCAGAAGGCTCTTCACCTGCGCTTGCTGATCCGGGGCGAGTCAGCACCTGCGTGAGTTCAGCCAGCTCCCGGTCGATACCTCCGCCGTGCCGGCCCTGTCCCTGCGCATTGGCCGGCATAGCGAACGCACAGCATCCGGCAACCAGAATTCCGGCCATCAACAGTGCGCGCCACGAGTAACTTTCCGTTTCCAAACTGAATCATGTTCCAATCTCCACCCACTTAGGGGAAAATCTAAACGAAACCCCTAGGGCCAAAGGAAAGTTGCGGCGTGCCAGTACATGCGATCCCGCCGGCTCTCCTCGTAACCGAAGTGCGATTCCGCTGCTGAGAACCTTCATCGTAGAAGGCGCTCTCTCTGCTAGACGCCTTAACGGCCATTTTTGTTGAGGCTATGCGCAATTTGTTTTTTGTTTGATCCGGAAATTCGCAGCCGGCCAAATCGTATCCGTTAC
>CAWIVA010000109.1:0-47112 GCA_963839225.1 uncultured Acidobacteriaceae bacterium | reverse complement strand
GGCTGAATCTTGTGCGGCTTCGATGGACTTGTCGTGATAATCGAATGCAGAAGCTCACTCGGGGAAAGCCTTGGCCATCAGCAAAGTGGACGCGCCTTTCCGCAGCCTACATCGGCGACCTTGCGCCCGATTCAAGCTTTTCTTCACGCCTTCCAATGCAGGAATCCACGAACTGACAAGATTACCGGCGTAGCCGGGGCGGAGAATTATCGCATCCGTGGTAGACCCGTCCTGGTGTGGATGTCAGCCCATGCCTGCGCGGGTGCGAAACGAGTCCGCTATTCTTGGGAACCGCAGCGAGCGAGCCAAGGGCAAGCTCAAACGCACCGGGCAAATATGCCGGGGCTGTCTTCTTTTGCCAACGTAAACGCTTGTTCCGCGCTCAGGCTGAATGTGTGGGCTTCTCGTCGTAGGTTATATAGCCACCCGCGGCTTGCGAGGCCAGCCACTCTGAAGATAGCGCTCGTCAGTTCCAGTCTTGGCCGCCAGCTCCGCCGAACTCATGGGGCCGCCGGCCAGTGCTTTATACAAACCAAGCTTCTCTCCGATTACAACCATGCCGGTGTGAACCGCGGCGCCGAGATCGGTGACGAACCGGCCGATGAATTCGTTCAGCCGGTCCATATCGAGCGGGGAGACTGCTGCTGTGCTCATAGAACCTCTTTTTTTCTTATGTGCCTCGATGACGGGGAATTGGGGAGTGGGCTTCTGAAGGGGATCAGGAGCGCTGAGGCACAAGGGCAGGTTATATTCGGGTCTTCTCGCTGTCAAGACGGAAGACCGTCCCTGAGTGCGATCCGCAAATCGAAGCGCGCTGCACCCGGAGGGTACCCCGGCGCCCGAGTGGGACATCCAGCTTCATCCGGCGAAGATCGGGCACTCAGAACCTTTATCGATGTAAATGCATTAGAAGATCTTGTAGCCGACACCCACGCTGGCGCCGTAGGGATAGAGATTCACGGTATGTCCCGGTGAGGTCTCGATGACCCTGAAGTAATCCTGGTACTCGAAGTCGGCACGGAAGGTGAATCTCCTGGTCAGTTTGAGATCAACGCCGCCGCCGAGGGCAAGGTCGGTGAACTTGTAGGACCAAGGTCTACGAAGGCCCCATCTCCTGCGTAGACGTACGAAAGGTTTATATTCGCGAGGCCGATCAACGCCTTGGCATAGGGGGTTGCGCGCCAGAAGTGCAGCTTCTGGATAGGAAGCCGGGGACCAATCAGATAGTTATCCTGGTAAATCGAATCGAACTGATTGAAGCGCAACCAGCGCGCCTCGCCTTCAATCTGGACCCAGCGGGAAAACCTGAGGTCTGTGTAGGCGCCGAAGCCATAGAGGCGGTAGGGGCCGGCTTCAGCCCAATTCCCATTGTATTCAGCGTCGTAGTCGGGCTGAAAGGCGGAGGCCAGTCCGCCAACGGTGATGGAAAACGGGCTCTGGTGGCGGCTGGGACCACTTGCGCGCCGGCAGACAGAGATCCAGCGGCTAACAAGATGGAGATAAGAGGAACGATTGATAGTCTCATGCGCAAAAAATAGTTCAGCACAAAGCACGTCCAGGCCGGAGAACCGGCATTGCAGGATTATGTGTTCAATTACTACTGTGGGTTCGGCGTTGAGGCCGGCGGTTGCTGTTGATTTGTAGTCGCATCTCCCGCGGCGGGTTGACCTGCCTGCGGGGACGCGGGAGGCGCAGCGGCCGGAGCGGCGGCGGGTTGGTCAGCGGTTGGTTGGTCGGCTGCCGGCGCGGCAGCTGCAGGCGCCGCGGTTGCCGGGGCGGCTACCGCCCCTGCTGTCGGCGCCTCAAGGCGGGTTACGTCATAGCGTTGCAACTTGTAGAAGATGGGCGTTACTTCGAAGGGCATCTTGTCGCGGGGATTCATGGGCGCATAGCGCTTGGCGTTCAGCATATGGACCTTGTCGTCCCAGGGATCGGTTTTGAGCCAGCTGCCCAGAGGCAGGGCGGGCGTCTGCGTGAGGTCGTCCCAATTCAGCTTGGGCGACATTTTTTGCAGGTCGGCCATCCAGGCGTTGCCATCGGGCTTGAGCAGGGGATCGCCGAGCATGGGAGTGGTGAGTCCCTTGAGCTCCTTGCCGCGATCGGCTAACTCGGCAAAGTAAAGACCCGCGCTGGGCAACTGGTCCTTGTACATGGAGTTCTGCAGATACTCCATAGCCCTCTTGGCGGCCTCAGCGTTGTCGTGGTCGGTGTGATACATGTTGATGCGCCTGAAGCTGGCCTCATCGGGGAAGAGCAGGCGGTCATTGAATGCATAACGGGTGTCGATATGGTGGCCCATGGCGACGTGGGCCAGTTCCATGGCCACTACCGAGGCGATCGATACTTCGTTAGGCAGGGTATCGAGGAGTCCTTTGCTGATGAGGATGGTGTTTCCCACCGTGGTGGCTTCGATGGTGTCGGTGAGCAGGACACGGGTATGCAACTGGTCAGTAAAAGCCAGGTTGTTGGGAACGACAAGATTGATGACGATCTGATCGAGGACCTTGTTCTCGTAGCCGCCCTGGTTGAGCGGCGCGACCAGGCCGGCTTCTACCAGCCGGTCAATGACGTTGTTTTCAGCCTGGGTGACCCACATGCGGGCGGCCTGTAACGGGCCTACGTCCTGGGAGTCGTCGCTCTTGTCGACGGCGTCGTCTACCTTCACGCTGACATTCTCGCTTTCGCGGGTGGGCAGCTTGAGGGAGTAACCCCAGAAGTGAGTCTGGGCCTTCAGGCCGACTGATTTGTTGCCTTCCGAGCGCGTGGTCTCTTCCACGTAGACGGCTACCGGCAGCCAGACTCCGGGCTGCACATTCATCCGCCAGCTATCGAAGTGGAAGTAGTACTTGGAGGCATCTTCGGTATTTGTGGGTCCGGTGTAAGTGCCGTTGAAGCGGACAACGTTGCCTCCCTCATCCTCAATCCAGATGCGGCCGTAGAAGCGGCCCATGCCGGAAACTTTAGGATGCACATCGTAGACCCAGGTACGAACCGATCCCAGAAACTCAGGCCGCACAAAGCTGAATTCGTAATGCTGCGTATCGAAGCCCGTGGGGTCAAGAAACATCATCTGCATAAACCCGGTGGAGGAATAGGTATACCTCTCAAGCCCCAGTGCCTTGCTAAGCCCTTTCATGGACTCCAGCGACGCAGTGAAAAAATTATGCTTGCCTGATTTAGATTCAGAGGATTTAGCGGTCCTGACCTCAAAAGGCTTGTCGACGAAGGCCTTGCCGAAATCGACGCGGCTCAATATGTAAGTATCCGACACCGGCACCGCATAGAGCTTGATATCCGGCCTGGTGTTCTGGATATAGGTCTCCACCAGGGGCGTGCGTTGCCTGATGGACCTGATCAGGACCTTTTCGCTGGCGACGGCTTTTTGCACCAATGCGGCCTGTTCGGCGGTGAGTTGGCGCGCCTGACCGTACTTCGGTTCCTTGGTCTTTGCGTGGGCGCAAGCCGCACCAAGAATAATGATCAGGAAGGTGAGGGAGATCTTCCGAAACGTCATGTCAAGCTCCTAGCGTGAGTTCTTCCGGTCTTTCTTTAGGCGCCGGGGCCGGTTCGGCATCGAGCGGCTGAGTTGAGCCCTTAGGTCAAATCTGTAGTATAGCCATTTTACGCCAATTGGAATGTGATGGTTACCGTGGTGGTGGTATCCACCGCCTGTCCATTGCGTGTTGCGGGACGAAAGCGCATCTGCTGCGCGACCCGCCGGGCTTCTTCATCCAGACCGTGGCCCAGTCCGCGTACTACGCCCTGCACTATAACCTGGCCGGAGGCGGTGACGGTAATGCGCACGATCACATCGCCCTGGATTTTCATTTGCCTGGCTTCAGGCGTGTATTGCACAGGTGGTTTCGAGAGGACTTCGAGGCTGGTGGAGGCGGGATTTTGAACGACCTGCTGGACGACGGCAGCCTTGGTGACGGAGGGAATGCCGGTCGAGGCCACCTTGCCGCCTGTGTAAGCGACTGTTCCAGCGGTACCGGTGGCGCCGGGAATGCCTGCGGATGCTACTTTCCCCACGGTGCCGGAGTTGGAGCCGAATTTGGTTCCATTGCCAATGCCGGTAGAACCGGGGACCCCATGCGGGGCGATGGCGGGACCACGGGAGTTGCCGTATTCGTTGCCGATAGCCGCGACGGTGGCCGGACGGGTGGCGTTAGGATTGGGCGTGACGCCGAAGGTCTGGCCATAATGCACGGGCTTGGTAGATGGTTTTTGGCTGTTGTCCTGCGCGGGCATGGCAGCGGTCAATGCGGCCTTGGGTTGAGGCGCGAGGGTCACCACCTGCGGCTTGGCCTGGATTGCCGGGAGATTGACCTTGGCTTCCATTTGGATCGGTTTCACTTCCGGCTTGGGCTCCGGCTTGGGCATATGAATAACGGGAGCCTGGAACTTGACATCAGGCAGTTCTGGCGGTTTGATCTTGGGTGGCTCGGGCAGCTTGACTTTCTCGCGGAGGCGGCTGTTTGATGGGGATAATAAGCTCGGTCATCTCGTACTTATGCGCATCCATGATTTTCTTGGCCGACGCTCCGACGTAGAGCGCCAACGCCAGCATGAGGCCATTAATAACCGTGCTGGTGATGAAGGATGCGGCACTCTTCTCAGGCTCGGGGAGCAAACCGAAGTTGGTCCTGCCTGCAGTGTATGTCGCTTCCATTTCTATAGTCCTCGATTATGTCCGTTGCGGCGTCGATCCGTCGTTACGTCAATGCGCACAGGCAACGAATTGCGACACCCGCCGCCTGGCCGGATTGAAATTGCCCACAGGGTAAAGGCCACCTTCGAGCGGATATATCCTGAGCGAGCGCGGGCAGGTTCTGTCTTGACCTGTTCGGCGCGAGTTTTTATTGTCGCTCGCACAGACCAAAAACATTTCGCCCCTCCATACATTCAAGCATTTGGCCCAAGAACTCGAAAATCCCTCTTTATGGTCAAGAGGGCGAATGCTCGACTTACGGCAAAGGTCTCGACATCCTCGACGATACCCCGCTGAATGTACGATACCCTGCAGAGTTATTGTACGGCAGCCGGCATCGTTCCATGGGCAAGTCAGCTGGGCGGCGACCGGAAGGCGGCAGGCGTCAAGCCATCCCAGCCTTCCCTCTCTGTAATAGACTCACCTTAGACGAAAGTGTTCTGGAAGGACAGTCTATTTGTGAACATATTGGTGACCGGAGGCGCGGGGTACATAGGTGGTACTGTAGCCGGATTACTTGCCCAAAGAGGGAACAGGGCGGTAGTTTTCGACAATTTGAGCCACAGCCGCCGCGAGTGGGTTCCGGCAGGCGTGGAGTTTGTGGAGGGCGAAATCGCGGACCGCGCGGCTCTGGAAAATCTTTTCGTATCAGCTAAATACCAGGGGCGGCCCTTCGATGGAGTGCTCCACTTTGCCGCCTTTATTGAGGCCGGCGAGTCCATGCAGCGGCCTGAAATTTTCTTCCGCAACAACACCGCGTCGACGCTTTCGCTACTGGAGGCGATGCTGGCCCATGGTCCGCGGCGGCTGGTTTTCTCTTCCACCGCGGCTGTTTATGGAGAACCGAAATCCATTCCGATTCAAGAGGATGCGCGGTTGTTGCCGACCAATGCCTACGGCGAATCGAAGCTGCTGGTGGAGCAAATGCTGGGCTGGCTAAACCGGATTCACGGACTGCGCTACGCCTCTTGCGATACTTTAATGTGGCTGGAGCGGCGCGAGGCGCAGATGAGGATATTACGCGGGGCGAAGCGCACGAGCCGGAGACCCACTTGATTCCTTTGGTTCTGGATGTGGCCCTGGGCCGGCGCAAGTCGATCCGTATTTATGGAGAGGATTATCCTACGCCGGACGGGACCTGTATCCGCGACTACATTCACGTCTCCGATCTGGCTGATGCGCACCTGCTGGCCCTCGACGCGCTGGAGACGCAGGACCGGCTGATTTTCAACCTGGGCAACGGGAAGGGATTCAGCGTCCGCGAGGTCATTGAATCTGCGCGTCGTGTGACCGGACATCCCATTCCGGCCGAAGTTTGTCCGCGCCGGCCCGGCGACCCTGCCGTGCTGGTTGCCAGCTCAGAGAAGGCGATTCGCGAACTGGGCTGGAAGCCGAAGTACACCCAGTTGGACGAGATTATCCGCACGGCATGGATCTGGCACCAGAAGCGTTACGCCTGGTAGTAACGAGCTTTGCCGATTCATGCGGTTCTGCCGGAACCGAGTAATGGCTGCGCAGTTTCGCCTTCACATTCCCTTCGATCAGCGCGGCTCACTTGCCGGATGTGCGTCTGTCTCGATAGAGTGACTCAGCACGAGTATCTCCCGCGCGGAGCGCCCCCTTTGCCCGACGCGTGAGCCGTCTTGACTCTTCTTCCCCCAAAGGACGCCCTTGCATGTCTTCCTTGCCCGTTCCCACCGCCGCCCATTCCCATCAGGATATTGACTCGACACTCAGAGAGAACCGCGTTTTTCCGCCGCCGCCGGAGTTCAGCGCCAAGGCTTACATCAAGAGTCTGGAAGAGTACGAGACGCTCTATAAGCAGTCCATTGAGGATCCGGAGAGCTTCTGGGCCGGGGTGGCGAAGGAGCTGCACTGGTTCAAGCCGTGGGACAAGGTGCTGGAATGGAATCTGCCCTGGGCCAAGTGGTTTGTGGGCGGCAAGATGAATTTGAGCTACAACTGCGTGGATCGGCATGCGTTGGGGGCGCGACGCGACAAGACGGCGATTATCTGGGAAGGCGAGCCGGGCGAGATTCGGCGGCTGACTTATGCGGAACTGCACGTGGAGGTGCAGAAGTTTGCCAATGCGCTGAAGGGGCTGGGGATCCAGAAGGGCGACCGCGTGGCGGTTTATATGGGCATGACGCCGGAGCTGGCGATTGCCCTGCTGGCCTGCGCGCGCATTGGGGCAGTTCACTCGGTGATTTTTGGAGGATTCGCCGCTAACGCGATTGCCGACCGGGTAAACGACTCAGCAGTGCGTGGCGATTCTTACCCAGGACTCAAGCTACCGGCGCGGGAACGAGATCCAGCTTAAAGCGGACGGTGGACGAGGCCATGAACGCCTGCCATACGGTGAAGCATGTGGTGGTCTTCAAGCGCACCGGAACGCCGGTGAACATGGTGGAGGGCCGCGACCACTGGTGGCACGACCTGATGGCCAAGGCGCACCGGAATGCCCGGCCGAGCAGCTGGATTCGGAAGACCCGCTCTACATTCTCTACACCTCGGGAACGACAGGAAAACCGAAAGGGCTGGTGCACACCACCGGCGGCTATGCGGTGCAGACCTATCTGACGACGAAATATGTCTTCGATTTGAAGGATGAAGACATTTACTGGTGCACGGCCGATATCGGCTGGGTTACCGGGCACTCGCTATGTGGTTTATGGGCCGCTGCAGAACGGGGCCACGGTGCTGATGTATGAAGGCGCGCCGAACTTGCCTGATTTTTCGCGATTCTGGAAGATCATCGACGACCACAAGGTGACGATTTTCTACACCGCGCCTACGGCGATTCGAGCGTTTATCAAGTGGGGCGACGAGTTTGTGGAGAAGTACGATCTGGATTCGCTGCGGCTGCTGGGGACGGTAGGCGAGCCGATCAATCCCGAGGCGTGGATGTGGTACCGGGAGAAGATCGGCCACAACCGCTGTCCGATTGTGGATACCTGGTGGCAGACGGAGACGGGGGCCATTATGATCGCGCCGATTCCGGGCGCGGTGCCGACCAAGCCGGGTTCGGCTACGCGGCCTTTCTTCGGCATTCAGCCGGAGGTGGTGACCAAGGAAGGCGAGCCAGTTCCGGCGGGCAACGGCGGCCTGCTGGTGATGCGCAAGCCCTGGCCGTCGATGGCGCGCACGGTTTATGGCGACCCGGAGCGCTACCAGAAGACCTATTGGAGCGACGTGGAGGGCAGCTACTTTACCGGCGACGGCGCCCGCCAGGATGCTGACGGCTACTTCTGGCTGATGGGCCGCGTGGACGACGTGATCAACGTGAGCGGTCACCGGCTGGGGACGATGGAAGTGGAGTCGGCGCTGGTGGCGCATCCCAAGGTTGCCGAGGCCGCCGTGGTGGGACGGCCGGACGAACTGAAGGGGCAGGCCATCTCAGCATTTGTATCGCTCGAAAGCGGCAACTATCCCAGCGAAGAGCTGAAGGACGAGTTGCGCAAGTGGGTTTCGAAGGAGATTGGCTCGCTGGCGCGGCCGGACGATATCCGCTTTACCGAAGCGCTGCCCAAGACGCGATCGGGCAAGATCATGCGGCGGCTGCTGAGGGAACTGGCTACCCATGGGGAGATCAAGGGCGATACTACGACGCTCGAAGATTTTACCGTGATCGCCAAGCTGCGCGAGGCGGAAGAGGGATAAGGCGGACTGGGTTATTTCAAACCCGGAGTACAATGAATCAAACGGAGGTCCATTTATATGGCTGCGTCCGCTTCCCTAATATCCGTCGAAGAATACTTGAAGACCACTGCCGACCCGGACTGCGAATACGTGGCTGGAGTGATCGAGGAGCGTGCCGTGGGCGAATACGATCATGCGACCTGGCAGATGATTGTGGCAGGGTATTTTCTTGCCCGCGAAAAGGAACTGGGAATCCTGTCGCGCCCCGAGTTGCGAGTCCAGACGAGCGCGGATAGTTTTCGCGTACCAGATGTAACGCTGCTCAGCCGTAATGCTCCACGGGAACAGATCGTTACCCATCCGCCGTTGGCGGTTTTTGAGATTTTATCGCCAGAAGACAGCATGACGCGGACACTGGAAAAGCTGGCCGATTATGAGCGGATGGGAATAGGGGCTATTTGGGTGATAGAACCCAAGCAGCGGCTTTACTACCGCTTTCGCGACGGACAGCTCGCACCCGGCACGGTCTTCGAGCTGCCCGGCAGCGCCTTCAGCGTTCCGCTAGCGGAGATTGCCGCTCTGGTGGATTGATTTTCAGGGCTTCGCTGCGGAAATTCTCTCGCCGTTTCCGAGTCTAACTCTACAAACGTGACAAAACGTCATGATATGCGCGACGGATCATGCGGCCTGCGTCTACCTTACGGATCCAGCCGGAGAGGGTCCAGGGCTTGAAGTTGAAACAGACCACGCTGTTGCCTAGGAAGTCATGGTCCACTGCCTTTGGGTCCATTTTCTTGAGGACTGCCGAGTAACGCCGGGCGAAGGGTTGCTGACAAAAAAAGGTTTTGCCTGCGCCGATGGCGAAGGGGACGATGGTGCGCGGTTGAGAAAAGTAGCGGTGGACGCCATCGGAGACGCCGGGCCACGCTTCGTTGAAGCAATCGTCGAGGATTACGATTCCGCCTTCGCCCAGGGCGCCTTCGGCGGTGGTGAGATCGTGCGCGGTGATTTCAGCGGTGTGGCCGCCGTCAATGCTGAATAGGCGGAAAGGTCCGCGGCCCAGTTCAAGCAGCTGCGGGGCGGTAAGCCGGGTGGAGTCGCCTTCGTGAATGACCACGCGGCTCAGGTCCGCGTGGCGGCGAAGATTGCGTTTGAAGCGATCGAGATTGCCGGCGCCGGAGCGGTCGACGTTCAGGTGCTGATGAGAGAAGAGATCGATGGCGACGGCGGGTTCATCATCTGTGCCGAGGAGATAGAGCAGGATAAACAGCTTGCCGTGGTGGACGCCGATTTCCGCTGCGCCGCCGGATAGGTTGGCGCTGCGCTGCTCGTTAGATAAGAGGACGATTGCGTGAGCGGCTCCGGGCTGGAGCCAGCCCTTCACCAGTTCATGGCCGTGCTTTAAATAGGCATTCAGGTTTCCGTTGGACACGCGGGGATTATAGCAAGAGGAGGTCCTTCGAAAACATTACTTCAAGGGTTGGATATGAGTGCGAGCTGGAAGCCTGCACTCTATCGTGCTTGGGGCGATCAGAATCTATAGACAATGCCGAATGTAGCGCGCGAACTACGGGTGCGATTGGGAGAGTATCCGTGTTGAGGATTGATGAGGGTGAACGAAGAAGCAATGTCGTCGCCGGCGGCGCGCAGGAGCAGACGATTGCTCAACTTGTAGTCCATGCCGACGCCGGCGCCTCCGGCAAAGGAGATGTTGGGAGACTGGTTGAAACCGCCAATGTGTTCGCCACCGAGGAGGCCACGGGCGAAGATGCTGGTCTTCCCGAAGAATCTGGCTTCAAAGACGGGTCCGAAGAGAACCACATCGACCGTCGGGGTTTGGGTGAGACCAACCACGACCGGACTGGAGACTGGGTGCACGTAAGTGGCCCCGTCGGCGGTGAGGCCAAGGTGTTTTCCCCAATAGCGGGTGACGGCGAGCTCCGCGCCGATCTCGCCGTAGCGCGATCCGTTGATCATGTTGAGGCTGGTGTAGCCGACGCCCAGGTAGGCGTCGTACTTATAGGTATCTACCCCCTCGGCGTTGGAGGCTTTATGGTCCGGGGCTGACCTGGCCGAAGGCCGCCAGGGGCAGAAGCGCGGCCGCAAGCATGGCCAGGATCGAAAGCAATGACGTTCTTTTCAACTTGAAAATCTCCTCAATTCCGTGCTGTGGGGCGGATAGCCGTCGGCAGGGGTTTCCCCTTGGCGCGGCGCCGAGACTGGGATTCGGTACATTCATAGACTATCCTCTCTACCCCTGTTCGATGAAGTGCGGCTCATCGGGATTGGACCGGAACCGGGTCAGAGAGGGTGATGAGTTTGCCCGACGAGCCTGTTACTGAGACGGCGATTCCGGCGGGAAGATAGCGGGCGAGGATCTGGGGATCGGTCCAATCGAGAGTCCAGCCTTCCTGAATGGCTACCACGGTGTACTGGCCGGGGACCACATCGCGCAGCGAAAAGCTGCCATCGGAATCGGATTGGTCGCGGCGGATGAGTGCCTGCCATGCAGGTTTGCTGTTGGGTACCAGGACCATCATCACGCCGGCAATGCCCTTGCCATTGATGCGGGCAAAACCCTCAATGCGCGTCTCTCCCAGGCCTACGGTTACCGTGAGGGAGAGCGGGTGATCGCGCACGATTACGCGAGCGCCGAAGTGCGGGCGGCTGCCAGTGGAGATGGCTGTGATGGGTAATGGGCTGCCGGAACTGAAGGCGGATAGCTGCCAACTGCCCGGCGGCACACCATCAAACTTGAATGCGCCCTGATTGCATATGGTTTGAATCGGGTTCTCGCGATGCGCAGGGTCGAGCGAATCGAGAATTACGGTGGTTTCGCCGGGGAGCGCTGCGCCGGAGACGGTCTGGAGGGTCCCGGTGAGGGCGACGGTGGGGATTTCGGCTGCAGGATCTACCTGCTGGCTTGTGTTGGCGTCGAGGTTGACGATTCTGGGAGGATCGGGCATGGCCAATTCATAACGGCCGGGAGCGATGCCGGAGAATTCGATGAGTCCCTGCTTTGCATTCGTTGGAGCAGAGGTGGTTTCGGAGAGGATTCGCGCGCCAAAGATGCTCTGGTGCAGCGTGGGCAGTGGAGCGGGGTTTGAGCCCTCGTCGTAGTGGGGGGGCTGAAGGGTGATGCGGAGAGCTGGAACCGCGTGCAGGTTGAAGTCGGCTTCTTCGCGGTTGCCGCCGGAGAGAACGATGGGTGAGGCCTGGGCTTCGTCGGAGGTTGAGTCGAAATAGGTGACGGGATAGGCCACATCGAGGGCCGCGGAGGGGTAATTGGCAGGTCTCGATTGTGAAGGGTGGATCGCGTACCAGGGATCGGCTTTGACAGCCAGAAGGTACTCGCCGGGGGCGAGATTGCTGAACTCGTAGGCGCCGGTATCGTCGGTGGTGGCTGAGTCCGCCTGGGCGATGCGGTCGCCGGGTTTGTGGACTTGCGGCCTGCGAAAGAGCATCACCTCCGCGTCTTTTACCGGATCTCCGCCGTCGGCTGTGACTATGCCACGAAGGACGGAGCCGGGGGTTAGACGGAAGATGAGGCTTTCAGTCTCCTGTCAGGGCCGGTGACGATGGCGGTCGAGTACTCATCGTGCTCATCGTAAAAGGCGGTGCGGAATCCGCGACGAGAGGCGGTGAGCTGGTACTTGGCGGCGGGCAGGCTCTCGAGAGCGAAGTGGCCGTCGTTGTCGGAGACGGTTGAGGCGATTGTGTGGCTGTCTGATTCGGCGAGGATGGAGACGATGGCGCGACGGATGGTTCGCCGGTCACGGAGTTCAGCACCTTGCCGGCGATGCGGTAGAGGCCTGGGGCGGAGGGATTGGCTTGCGCGTGGGCCGGAAGGGATGCGATCGCTATCAGTGCGGCTAAGACGATGAGATGGACCAAGGTCTGTGGTTTCCCACCCATCCGCAAAAAGCCGCGGATGGATGGGGCACCCGGCTTGTGATTTTGATTGTGATTTGCAGGAAGCGCATTTCCAGGGCTAAAGCTCACACTGATTTTGTCGACCTTATGCGGGGGTTGAAACCCCCGCCTCCCTCCAGACCGATATGGAGTTTCGGACTCCGGCCTCTTTTCAGAGAGAATTTTTCCGCAGCCTTTTAAATCGGGGACGGTTGGCATCACGGCTCCGGCGCCTCCACGATTAGATTGCTGGTGGTTGGGGAGAGCGTTACCGGCTGACCTGGATTCGGCAAAGATGCCAATACGGAACGGTTGCGGAATTCGAGACGAGCGGCCGCGTTAAAGATATAGACGTGATAACTGCCCGGCGTCAGGTCCTCAAGGGTTGCCATGCCACCGGTTGAGGGGCGCAGGGTTACCGGCATTGCGTCCACGGTTGAGTCGAAATCGGGAACTGCGTAGGCGGTGAAGAAAGGCTCCTCTCCGGGAGCGTCCGCCATCAGGGATTGCGGCAGGCTGAGAGTCAGGTTTGCGCAGTCGTCACGCAAGGTTAAGGTCATGGTCGAGACGGATCCGTTGAGGCCGAGAATTACGGGCTCACGGGCCAGGTTCACTCCTCCGCCGGCGAATGAATCCTCGCAAAGGCCTTTTTGGCCGATTTGCGCATGCACCCAATAGGGGCCGGGAGATAGCCAGGTTGTCTCCATGGGGCCTGGCGAATAGCCGCTGGCATAAGCGATAACCATGCCCTCGCCGATCCAGTTTCCGCCGGCCGGACTAAGCAGCACCTGAATTTGTCCGGGTTTGCCCTCACCCGCGGCCGACTGTGTTGGGGATAAGGGGGTGCGATTGATTACCAGTTGGACTGGATTGGGATGAGGGACGGAGAGAGGGATGCGCAAGTTCGGGACGTCGTGGCCAGAGACAGTGAAATCCACCGCACCTGCCAGTTGGCCCGCTTCCTGGTCGGAATCTCTGCCGGAGTAGTCGTTCTTATGGACGGGTTGGGACGAGACCAGCAGCGAGTAGGTTCCATCGGGCAGTTGCACCTGAAAAGTGTGCGTCTCCTGCGAGTAGCCGGCGTGATAGGGAAGCTGATGGCCCGCGGCGTCCATGATGGTGGCGGAAAGATCTGGGCTGGCGCGGCCTGAGGGTTGGTACTGCGGGAGCTGAACCGCGGCAGTGACGAACTGGAAGGGTTCAAGCGTGAGGGTCAGGTTGGCTTGTGACTGGTCGCCGGAGGAAAGCTGGATGTGGGCGGCCCCCGCAAGGTCGCGCGCGTCGGGATAGAAGACGCTTGGGTATCCTGCGCGACCAGCGCCGTATGGATTGGCGGCAGGATCGTTTTCCAGGGTTGGTTCGGTATAAATCACGTACTCGCCGTCGGCGAGCGAGGCAAAGCGATAGGCCCCTTCGCTATTGGACTTGGTGATGGAGGCGGGAGTCCATACGGCGCGGCCGTCCTGAACTGTGCGCTGGAGCAGGTTGATGGTGATTCCCTCCGCCGGATCGCCGGTGGAGAGCTCGATGAGGCCGTGAATGGAAGAGGTGGGTTCGAGCGTGAAGACCAAGTCGGGCATCTCGTGCGGAGACCTGGACGTTGTGCGCGGGGCCGGCTGTATCTTCGACGGCGGACGAAGCGGAGGTGCGAGGGCGATCGAGATAGCCGGGCTTGGTGACCTGGATCGCCTGCGGGCCGGAGGGAACGCCGGGAATTTCGAAGCGGCCGTCGCTGTCAGTGAGTGCGCCCGTTTCCGCGTCGCCCTCAATGCGCACCAGCGCACGGGGGATGGGCTGGCCGGTGGCGGCGTTAATGACCTGGCCCTGGACGGTCGCGAGCGAGTTTGTGGTGAGGCTTACGGGAGCGGACTGTGCCGGTTCCTGGGCCGAGAGCCGGAGGGGAAGAAACAGAGTTAGAAACGGTTGATAGGGAAAAAAGCAAGTAGAACGCGGCGTAGCGGAAGTTGCCGGGGAGATACTGTTTCATGGCATGCGCGTTGCAAGGATGGTCCGAGAGTCCACTCTCCATTTTGACCGCTTGGGGCCGGGAAGGGAATCAGGGTAGTGGATAAAATCTCCTTCGCTGCGGTCAATCGCTTCAACCCCGCTCGAGATACCAGGGAATGTTGATGACGACGATGCGGCGGTTGCCGCGCATGAGCAGGATGACCTTGAGCATATCGGCGCGGCGGTTGTGCAGCAGGTTCTCCCACCAGTGGCGCACCACCAGCTCCGGCACCAGCACGCAGATTTTGTGACACTCGGACTCGCGTTCCACTTCGAGGATGTAATCGACCACCGGCGCCAGGATGTAGCGGATAGGGCGATTGCAGAATCACGAGCTTGGGAACGCTCTTGCCGGCAGCGCGCAGCGGAGCGGCCACGTCGGTTCCCAATCCCGGCAGATCTCGTCCGGCTCGTCGCCGATTTGCACGTGCAGGCAGCGGATATCGGTGGACATGGAGAGCGCGAAGGAGAGAGCCTTCTCGGTGATGCGGCTCCAGCGGTCGATGGGCACCACGACGATGGGTTCGGTGATCTCGGCGGGGACGATGGGCCGGTCACAGGAGGTTTCGCGGTCCACGCGAACGTAGTGGCGCTTGACGGCGCGCATCAACAGGATCATGGCCACGATCAGCAGCGCCGTGATCCATGCGCCCTCCACAAACTTGGCCACCAGCACCACCATGGCGGTGATGCCGGTGGCCACCGCGCCCAGGCCGTTGACGAACATGCGCAGCGGTGGCCGCCCTGGCGCTTCCAATGCATCACCATGCCGGCCTGCGAGAGCGTGAAGGCCATGAACGCGCCGATGGCGATAGAGGGGAATCAGGCGGTCGGTGACGCCGCCGAAGACGATGAGCAAGCAGCGCCGTGAGCGCGACCAGAACATAAATGCCCCAGGAGTAGAGCAGGCGGCGGCCGCGCAGCAGAAAGACGTGGGGCATGTAGTCGTCGAGGGCGATGGCGCGGGTGAGGCGGGGAAAATCGGCAAAGGCGGTGTTGGCTGAGAGCGCCAGCACCAACAGAACCGAGCCGATGGTGACGTAATAGAACCACCCGTGGCCCATTACCGCGCGGGTGAGCATGGAGAGCACGCTCTCATAGCCGGGACCGCCGGGATCGGTGGCGGCGATGCCGTAGGCGCGGCAGAGCAGGGCGATTCCGGCCAGCAGAACGGCCAGCAGGGCGATGATGATGGTCAGCGTGATCTTGGCGTTTTTGCGCGTGTCGTCGCGGAAGGCCATTACGCCGTTGCTGACCGCTTCAACGCCGGTCATGGCCGTGCAGCCGGAGGAAAAGACCTTGAGCAGCAGCCACAGGCTGACGGCGGCGGTAGCGGCGGGAATTGCGGGCAGCGGCGTCACCGGATGGGATGGCCGCGCGGAGTGGAAGCACCTGCCAGGCGCCGACGGCGATCACGATCAGCAGCGTTCCGGTGAAGAGGTAGGTGGGAATCATGAAGACCACGCCGGTATCGTGGACGCCGCGCATGTTCACGATGGTGAGAATGAGCAGCACCGCCAGGCAGAGTTGCAAGGTGTACGGCTGCAAGCCGGGCGCGGCGGAGATGAGCGCGCCCACGCCGGCCGAGATGCCTACGGCGGCGGTGAGAATGTAGTCGATCATCAACGCGGCGGCGGCCAGCAGTCCGGCGTTTTCGCCCAGGTTCTGCGAGGCCACGGTGTACGAGCCGCCGCCCTGGGGATAGGCGTCGATGGTCTGGCGGTAGCTGAAGTAGACGATGGCCAGCAGAACGACAATGGCCGCGCTGACGGGGACGATGTATTTGACGCCCATCAGGCCGAGCGGAATGAGCAGGGTGAGCGCCGCTTCAGGGCCGTATGCGGCGGAGCTGAGCGCGTCAAGGCCGAAGACGGGAATGCCGGCGAGGGGGCCGATGTGCTCGGCGCGTTCCTCGCTGGTGGCCAATGGGCGGCCGAAGAGCAGGTTGAGTACGTTCGTGGATAAGGCCATGGATTGTTTTTTCCAGCGCTGGGGAAATTGGGTATGGAGACCGCCGACGAGGGAATTGTCTCATGGCGCGGCGGCCTGGGAGTGAATTGGGTCAGTCCTTGGGGATGGGTGAGAGTTATTCCGCGGTCGGATCTTCATGGAGTTCGTGGTGCAACTCGTCAACTTTCGCCTTGGCTTTGCTTAATGCCTTTTTGCCGGCGGGCGTGATTTTGTAAACCCTCCGCTCTCGTCCGTCCACATTTTTGAGGGCCGACTTCAGCAGGCCGGCGCGTTCCAGGCCATGCAGAAGCGGGTAGAGCGTTCCGGGGCCGATGCGATAGCCGTGATGGGCCAGTTCCTCGATCATGGCGAGGCCGAAGATTGGCTCATGAGCGCATGCACCAGCACGTGAATGCGGATGAGACCGGAAAAGAGTTCGCGTTGCTTCCATCACGAAATAAATATACCGCTGCCGCAGCAATTCTGGAGTTGGATCATATCGAAATTCGATATATGCTGTTCGGGACAAGCGGTTGCGCGATGGAGAACGGATTCCGCGAGGAGCGGGACGAATGAGGTTGCCGGCAGATGCTCGAGCTTGGCGCTGCTGCTGATTTTGATGCTGGCCGCGTCCACGATTGTGGGCGCAAGGGCCTCCGTATCAAACCGACGATCCGGTGCCGGTTGACCTGCATCACTACGAGTTCTATATCTTTGGCGGAGTGGACGGCACGCCGGCGGAGATCGACTCGACAGGGCCGGCCTTCGAGTTCAACTGGGGCGCGATCCGCAGGGTGCAACTGCACGCCATTCTTCCCTGGGGAGGCGTTTTCCCGTCGAACAATCCTGTTTATCTGCCCGGCGGAACGGGCCCGAGCGCATTTGGCCTTACCGACATGGAACTGGGCGTGAAGCTCGCCATCATCAAAGAGACGAAGCACATTCCGCAGATCGGCACCTTCACCATGTTTGAAATGCCGACGGGGAATTATAACAAGGGGCTCGGCGTGGGAAAGGTGTGGTACAAGCTTCCGGTCTGGTTGCAAAAAAACTCCGGCAAATGGCTCTTTGACGGAGGCGGCGGCTATCAAGTGGTTCCGCAGACGACTATCGCGATTTTCCTTATACCGGATGGCTGGTGAAGACGGGAGCTGAATGAGAGGCTGGAACTGGGGGCGGAAGTGTTTGCGCATGGGCGCGAGGGTTTTGCGGCGGCGCAGACTGAGCGCTCGGCGATGATCGACGTGGGCGGCTACTACCATTTCAAACATCATGAAGGCGAGCAGTTTCTGTTTTGCTATGGCCACTCGGTTGCGGGCCAGACGGAGAACTACGCCTATGTGGGCATGTACTGGACGTGGGGAAAAGAAGACAAGAAGGACCGCGGCCAGGAATGATTGGATGCAGGGGCCGATGAGCAGAGATGGATTTTGAACGAGGCTGCGGACGGACAGGAGTACGAGGGCGATCCGCAGCGGAGGTCACATCGAATGGAGATCACGGCGCGCAGTCTATGGACATTGATTCATGGCATGGGATTCGGCGCGCTTTATCTGCTGGCCTGTTCCGGCGCACTGGTGGAGTTATATCGACTTACTACGAGTCCTGAAACCGATCGAATCACGTTCAGGCATGAGACGTTTCTGAAGGCTTATCTGGTCACGATGGTTGCGCTGGCATGGGCGGCGGTGCTGACCGGGAGCTTACGTCATTTACCCGTGGTACCGCGCCGTGCCTCCGCCGGGAACGGCCGATCTCTCGATGTTTCCGCAGCGGCTGCTGATGTCGAGCCCATCGACGATTGGCTGGCACTCGCTGGGGATGGAGTGGAAGGAGCACATTGCCTGGTTTGTTCCGATCTCGATCACCATGGTTGCGTTTGTCTTTATCCGGTATGGGCGCGAGCTGAAGCAGCCACAGGCAACTTCGCGCGGCGGTGCTTTGTTTTGCGTGGTTTCGTTTTTTGCGGCGGGCGTGGCGGGATTTTTCGGCGCGATGATTAACAAGTATGCGCCGGTGCAGGGCGGGCACACGATTCAACTGAGTCACGGAGGGGAGAAATGAACGAGTCTAGATCGGGCAGCTTCACTGACTCTCCACGATCCCGAATGGTTCCGGCGCGGCTGCGGTTCTTGCGGCGGGATTGGGATCATTTGTTTTGGCTGCCCTGGCCTTTGCGGCGATAAGTCGGCGCTCATCAAGAGTTACCTGTTCTCTATAAACCGACCGGGGCTCTATCAGGAGTTACTACGGCTGCCATTCTTATCTGGATTCTTCACCTGGGGGATTTTGGGATTGGCGTTGGCGCAAGAAGACAGTTGCAGTGGGTCGCATAGCGCGATTGCTCTCGCAATGCTGGGACTGAGCCTGCTACTGACATTTCCCCCGTGGTTGATTTGTTCTGATGAAGGAGCCATGCGGCAGGCTATCCTTGCGCGATTATTTCTTAACTCGCAGCAAGCGGGGCTTTGGGCAGGGTGAACAGGAAGCGGCTGCCGTGGCCGGGGATGCTTTCAGCCCAGATGCGGCCGCCGTGTTGCTCGACGATGCTGCGGCAGAGGGCCAGGCCCAGGCCGGTGCCTCCAAGGGCGCGGGAGTCGGAGGCGTCGCCCTGCTGGAAGCGGTCGAAGATGTGCTCGAGTTTCTCCTGGGCGATGCCGCGGCCCTGGTCCTCGACGATGAAGCAGACTTCATTTTCGCCGGACGGCTGCGCGGCCAGGCGGATCTGCGTCTCCGGCGGCGAGAACTTGATGGCGTTGGCCACCAGCTCGTTGAGCACCTGCAGGATTCGCTCTTCGTCGGCAAGAACCTTGATTTTTTCCGCGTCAATGCGGAGGTCGATGTGAGCCTGGCTGGCCGATGGGAAGGCCACATCGGTGGCTCGGCGCAGCAGATCAGCGGCCTCGACAGGCTGGCGATCGAGAGTGAGCTTTCCCCGTTCCACGCTGTCGAAGTCGAGAATGTCGTTGACCAGACGGACCAGGCGGTCACAGTTGCCGATGGCCATCTCGATCATCTGGCGCTGTTTTTCAGGGCGCTTGTCGAGAGTGCCGGAGGAGATGAGCCCGAGCGAGGCGCGGAGCGAAGTGAGCGGGGTGCGCAGTTCATGGCTGACGGTAGAGATAAACTCGTCCTTCATCTTCTCAAGGCGCCGGCGTTCGGAGACGTCCTGGAAGGCTACGACCATGCCTGAGATGTGTCCGTCCTCGATGAGCGGGCTGGCGCTGTACTCGACAGGGAACGAAGTGCCGTCCCGGCGCCAGAAGACTTCGTTGTCCATGCGGACGGGCTCGCGGCTGCGCAGGGCCTGAAGAATGGGGCTGTTGGAGCGGAAATAGGGTGTGCCGTCGGCGTGGCTGTGATGGATGAACTGATGGACGTCGCGGCCGATTAACTCATCGGTGGAGTAGCCGAGGGTGCCAGCGCCGGCCGGGTTAATGAAGGTGAAGCGGCCGTCGAGATCGATGCCGAAGATCCCGTCGGCCACGGACTCGAGGATTAACTCGCGCTGGCGCATAGCAATGTGCAGCGCTTCTTCGGCTTCGTGCTGCTCGGTTACGTCCATGCCGTGGTTGAGGATAAAGGGCCGTTCGCCGGGCAGCTGCATGAGGCGGCTGCGGAAGGCGATGCGCCGGTATGCGCCGTCGCTGCGGCGGAGGGGCAGGAAGCCCTGCCACTCGTCTTTGGTTTCGAGAGTGCGGAGGCAGTCCTGAAATGTGGAAAGGCCGGCCGAATCGAGAAGGTCAGTGAGGGAGCGGCCGGTGAGGGCATCGGCGCGATAGCCCAGAGTCTCGGCGGTGAAGGAGTTCAGCGAGGTGAGACGGCCCTCCATGGAGCAGGAAAAGACGAAACCGAGCGAGTTTTCAACCACCTCGCGATAACGGGCTTCGCTGGTGAGCAGCGCCAATTCCGCCTGGCGCTGGTCGGTGACGTCCTGGCCGCTGACGATCAGATAAAGTATCTCGCCGTCGGGTCCCCGCAAAGGACGCAAAGTCCAACTGACGCGGCGGGTGAGGCCGTTACCCACGCGCCACTCCGTCTCATGCGGGCCGGAGACCTGTCCCGATGCGGCTTGGCGCAACTTCTCATCGACCCAGGGGCGAACTGCGACTTCAAGAACCTCTTCGACAAACGAACGACCGGCGGCATCGGCCATTCTCAGGCCGGTCAGTTGGGTGCAGGAGTAATTGAGCCGCACCATGCGGCCGGCGGTATCGAGCACGGCTACCAGGGCTGGTACCGAGTCCAGTGTCGCGGCTACAAAGCAACGCTCGATGGCCAGGGCTCGCTCAGAGCGCTGGCGGGCGCGCTGGGCGCGTTCCTGAGCACGCATGCGGGAGTAGCGCTCCAGCCGCGTAACCGCCTGGCGGCCAAGAACCTCTAAGAGGGTGACGTGTTCCTGGTCGAACCGGTCCGGCTCGCTAGACAGCACAGCGAACGTGCCAATGACGCGATCATCGCTGGCAATGAGCGGCACCGCAGCGTAAGAGCGGCAATGCTTTGCGCCGATGAGATGGATTCCATCCGGAGGAAAGCGGGGATCCATGCCGGCATCGCGAATCAGGAGTGGTTCGCCGGTCTCAAGCATCCACTGGCAGGCGGTATAGGAACGCGGCTGCTCTGCTCCAATGAATCCAAAGCGGGACTTAAACCACAGGTGGTCGAAGTCCATCCAGCCAATGTAGGCGTAGTCCGCAACGCATAAAACGGCGGAGAGCTCAGTCAATTCGTCCAGTGCCGGGTCAGGATTGCGATCGAAGAGGTCAAATTCGGGGCGGGATGTGAAGGCTTGAAGATCGCCGAGTTGTTGACCCTGCATCGCACACATACAGCCCCCACACCCGGCGACAAAGACGTCGACGGGAGCCCACCATGTTCGCCTAATTGTAAGTATCGTGCAGCCGCCCGGGGTTGACTCTGACACAAAGATGGGAATTCCGGGCTTAGGTAGTTACAACCAAGGTTACCGATTGCGAGAACGAAAGGGGCGTTTGCTTGTTACTGAAGGATTCTACGGCAAAGACACTTCGCACCCGGTGTACCGGTCTGCAATGAATGGTGAGAGAAATTAGTGTTTTATTAGTGGCTGGAGGGTAGTTTGCAGCAGTCTCCGGCAGCGGCGGGCTCGTTAGCGCCCGCGTCGAGTACCACCTTCCAGTTGCCGTCCGGCTGTTTGCGCCAGATGGTGATATAGCGGCCGGAAGTGGTGACGGGATTTCCGTTGGCGTCCTTGCTGTGACCCTCGAAGTGGCCCCAGGTATAGCCGATGTCCCCCGAGGGGCCCATGGCGGCATCGGTCGGGGTCCAGGTGAGTTGGTAGACTTTCGGCGACCAGTTGGCGGACTTGGCGATGGCCACGCGGCCCACCAGCGGAGCGACGCCATTGCCCAGGGCCACTCCATCCTCGGCAAACCAGTCGGCAAAGGCAGCGCCGCCGCGCTCGGATACATCCTTGGCAAAGCGTGCTTCAAGATCGAAGAGCAAAATCTTGCCTGGCTTGGCGGTTGGGTCGGCGAGCGGGTTGGGAACATCCGCGGCATCGCTGCCGGGTAACGGCAACTGGGCTGAAACCTTCATTGGAGCCAGTCCTGCCAGCATTCCAAACAGAACAACAGCGGTAAAAACTCTTCGCCTGAATCGAGCCACGTTTTCTGCCCTCCTCGAAACTAAAATGGTCTATACATGCTACGGAAAACGGGCCGATTCATGGCTCGATCCACGAAAAATTTCCTCAGGGGCTAAAGCCCACGTTGATTCCGCGGCTGTCGGCACGACTGAAGTCGTGCCCTGACACTTCTGCCGACCCGGAGAAGTTTTTTCGCAAGCTGTATATGTCCATCGTACAACGGGGGGTTGTGGGCGCAGTAACGGTTTGGCCGGATGATTGCCGATCACGGACTTGAGTTCGAGATTGTGACTCATTGCTCAAGCAGAGCGGGACGATGATCGGCGCCAATGACCTGCTGATTGCCGCTCACGCCCGCTGCCTTGGACTGACGCTGGTAACAAACAATACGCGGGAATTCAAGCGGGTTCAGGGCCTCACGGTCGAAAACTGGGCCTGATATCCAGGTAGCGCCGGTGCGCGAGCACTTATCTTCGCACATTCCGACAAGACAGTTATCTCCTATGAATCCGACTGGTAGCGGTGCAGGCGGCCGAGGCCGTTGAAGGCGGCTACCTTGTAGCACTCGGCGAGGGTGGGGTAATTGAAGACGGTATCGACGAAGTAGTCCACTGTGCCGCCCATGATCATGACCGCCTGGCCGATATGAACCAGCTCCGTTGCGCCCTCGCCAATGATGTGCACGCCAAGAATTTTGCGCGTGTCGCGATGGAAGATGAGCTTAAGGCGGCCGGTGATATCTCCGCGAATCTGGCCTCGGGCGACCTCTCGATAGTAGGCCATGCCGACTTCATAAGGAACGTCCTCGTCCGTTAACTGCTCCTCGGTTTTGCCGATGAAGCTGATCTCGGGGATGGTATAGATGCCGTAGGGATAAAAGCTGGGATTGGAAGTTGCGGTGTAGCCGAAGGCGTCAGCGGCGGCGATACGCCCCTGCTCCATAGAAACCGAGGCAAGGGAAGGAAAGCCGACCACATCGCCGACCGCGTAGATGTGCTCGATTTTCGTTCGAAAGTGCTCGTCGACGGGGATACGGCCGCGATTGTCAACTTCGATGCCGGCAGCGGCCAGGTTGAGGTCGTCGGTGGCGCCCTGGCGGCCCACAGCGTAAAGCAGCGCGTCGCCGGAGACTTTTTTCCTGCTTTGCAGGTTGGCGACCACGGTCGAGTCGGGGAGTTGCTCGACGCTTTCGACCTCTTCGCCCAGGCGGAGGGTAACGCGGCTGTCGCGCAGGTGATAGCTGAGGGCCTCGATAATTTCACGGTCGGCGAACTCGAGAAGGCGGTCGCGTTTTTCGATGAGCGTGACGCGCACGCCGAGAACGGCGAACATGCAGGTGTATTCGACGCCGACTACGCCGCCGCCGACCACGATCAGCGAGCGGGGCAACGCCGGCAGCGCGAGGATCTGGTCGCTGTTCACAATGGTGCGGCCGTTGATGGGGACTTTGGTAGAAGTTGGCGGGCCGGGTGCCGACGGCGAGGACGATGCGATCGGCTTCGAGCGTTGTGTCGGCCTCAGGGCCCTCGACGCGCACCTGGCGGGGATCGAGGAAACGGGCGAGGCCATGGACCACATCGATGCCGTTGCGGGAGAGCTGGGAATCGGTCACGTCCACTTCAGTCTTGATGACGGCCTGAACGCGGAAGGCAAGGTCGGCCATGGTGATCTTTTCCTTGACCCGGTAGTTGACGCCGTATAGCGCGCGGTAGTTGTAGCCGGAGAGGTGCAGGACGGCTTCGCGCATGGTTTTGGAGGGGATGGTGCCGGTGTTGACGCAGACACCGCCGACAAAGGTGCGGGCCTCGACTACGACCACGCGCTTCTTCATTTTGGAGGCGGCGACGGCAGCGCGCTGTCCGGAAGGGCCGGAACCGATCACGATCAGGTCATATTTAACGGCATTCATGCGAATGTCTCTCCCCATTGATGCTTGGGATATTAGCCGCGAGAGATGAAGCTGTCATGCGGAGAAGTTCCACAACCGGAGGCTAACATATGGCGGATGGGCGGGAGGTGGCCGATGTGTAAATTCCGGGAAGGAAAGGATGAGATGCAATGGGCGGGGCAGCGCGAAGAATGATTCCTGGGACAGGCCGCGGATCCCAGCGATACTTTGAACCTGACAGGCGCCCCGGCACCGACCAGGCTGCCGGGGATCACGATTAGAAGTTCGCTGTCCGCAGGTGGGCGCGTAAGAGGGCTGCGTACGGTCGAAAAATGTTCCGCCCTCCTGGTTGCCGCCTTCGAGACGAAACTTACGGATGATGCCGTCCAGGTCGCTGGCGAGGGAGGAGAGATTTTTGAGAGCTTCGACGGCTTCTTCGGCGACCTGGGCATTTTCTGTGGCCAGATGAGAAACCTGGCTGGCGGACTCGGAGATTTCGCCGGAGGCGGAGGTCTGCTCGGTAGCTGCCGAAGCGATTAGGTGAATCTGGTGCTCTACCTGCTTGGAGGACTCGATTATGTCTTCCAGGCTCTTGCGCGCGCGCGCGGTTTCCTGCATGCCGGTTTCTACGGCTGCGCGGCTATCCTGCATCACCTGAAGGGTTTCGCGGGTTTCTTCCTGAATGCTGGCGATGGTGCCGGTGATCTCTTCCGTGGCTCCTTTGGTGCGTTCAGCCAGACGGCGGACCTCACCGGCAACGACGGCAAAGCCGCGGCCGTGTTCGCCGGCGCGGGCGGCCTCGATAGCCGCATTGA
Source organism: uncultured Acidobacteriaceae bacterium (assembly GCA_963839225.1). Classification (GTDB taxonomy): domain Bacteria; phylum Acidobacteriota; class Terriglobia; order Terriglobales; family Acidobacteriaceae; genus Telmatobacter. Next base: position 22,564 of record CAWIVA010000109.1, on the reverse strand, counting down.
GGGCGAGGAGGTTGGTTTGCTCGCTGATCTCCTGAATGACATTGACCACCTTGCCGATCTCCTCGGAACGGTGAGCCAGCGAGGTCATCTTCGTGGAGACGGTGCTGGTGGCGGCGGCAATTTTCTCCATGGTGACGGCTGCGGCCTGCATGACGGCGCCGCCCTGATCGGCGGTCTGGGCCGATAGGCGGCTGGCGGCGGCGGCGCTCTCAGCATTGTGGCTGATCTCGCCGATGGTAGCGGTCATCTCCTGGGCCGCGGCGGCAATCTGGTTGGTTTTGCTGGACTGGGTGTTGGCATTGCCGGCGCTCTGGACAGCGCGGGTGCTGATTTCGGTGGTGGCGGCGGAGAGCGTATCGGCGCCCTGAGCCACCGACTGGAGAACCGCACGTATGGAGGCCACGCTGGTATTGAACGCATCTCCCAGGAGGCCAATCTCATCGCTTCCCGATACTCGGATGTTTGCGGTCAGGTCCTTTTCAGCCATGGCCTGCACAGCGTTCTTCAGCCTATTGATCCTGGGCGCAATTTCCCTGGTAAGGCCAAGGCCTGTGAGCGCGCAGAGCAGGACGATGAGGAGGGTGATCCCCGTGCCGATCCAGATAGATCGATAGCTGGCGCCGGTGACCGACTGGGACTCTTCCATGCCGATTTTCGCGTGAATTTGAAATCCACCTTCGGCTGCCGACAGGGCATCGTTCAGAGAGGCCATCATGGCGTCCGAAGAGAGCAGGTCCAATGCATCTCCCGCCTTGCCTGAGGCCAGCAGATCGATGCCGTGATCGCTCGCATCCTGATATTTTTTGATGGCATTGAGAAACGTATGGTAATGATCGAGCCCCCTGAGAGATGACGAGCGGCGCCATCGCTTTCAATCCTTCCTGATATTCGGCGATGGCCTTCTGGCGCTTGGCGGTATGGTCCGCTGTGCATGCCGGCGTCTGGCAGAGCATCAGCTCCAGGTCTTCACGCCGCTCAATGTTGACACGACTGCTGATGGTGCCGATGTAAATCAATGAAGGAACATGGGTTTCGCTGATGTCCGCGCTTTTCACAGCAATGCTGCGGAGGGTGAGACAGGTGTAAACACCGAAGACAACACAGAGACTGCAAACGATGCCAAACGCGAAAGTGAACTTGCGCGAGATGGGAAGATTGCGGATCGCAGACATGCCGGGAGACCTTTCTTGGGCGGTTCAATGAATGAATCGGCGGAACTTGGCCGGGCTTGAGTGTTTTTTTGTTTCGGCCGGAACGAGGAACTGCCTGGATGGGCCTGTCGAGGGGCGATGAACGAAGGGAATTCGAGATTCTGGCCGGCAATTTCATGAGCCGGGGTTGGCGCGGCGGAAGCTCAGAGCGGCTTGGACATCACGATGCAATGGCACTCGATCCCGGGCTTGAGGGGGACGGAGGGGTGGAAATCTTCGGTGCCTGATTCGACGTAGCCGAACCTTCGGTAAATGGGCGGGAGTTCGGGACGGAGGCTGAGGACGGTGATGTCCACGGCTTTACAGCCCTGCCTGCGGAGATGATCCTCTGCGGCCTCGACGATGATGCGCCCGAGGCCCGCACCCTGATGTTGCGGTGCGACGGCGAGCTGGCCAATATAGCCGCGAGGGCCGCGCACTTCAGTGTAGACACAGCCGAGAAGCTGGCCGCTAGACTCTTCGGCCAAAAGGATGGTTCCCTTGTTCATCGAGGCGGCAAGGCGGGCTTCGTCGGTGCGAGTGCCGTCGAAGAAGGTTTCGACGGAGAAGGCGGAGTTAATGAGCGGAATCAGGCGTGAACTGTCGGTTTCCACCGCCTGGCGGAAAAGGAATGGAGTGCCGGATCTGGGGGAGGGGTTTGCCTTATGTGAAATGGGGTTTAGTCTGTTAGTCATTTTGTTTCGATTCCGTAATGCCGAAGAATTGCTTTTCCACCCTTAGAGCCTGGGCTGAGACTAGCCCCTTGTGCATGTTTGCTTTCGTAAATAGCTATGTTTTTAGTAATTCCAATGCCACTTTGAAGACCCCATTCCTTCACTTTTCGAGTAACAATCAGTGTGCGCTTGCCTCCCTTCGCCTCCGGAACAATGGTTTCATGCACGAATTTCTTCACCATTTCGACGGAACGCAGATGTTTGATAAGCGGATGGGCACCAAACGAGGATGAATGATAGGGAATCAGTTCCAAACAGGCTAGCTTTGTTGATAAATCGTGTAGCGCTTTGAAGTAGTTCTTTGCGAAATGCTCGGCGGCAATCTTAGTGATGACGCCTCGAAGTTTTTTCTCCCAGTACACGAAGCCGCTGTGCCAACAAAATTGAGGGTCAAGCCCCCAGAATGGGAAGACGGCTCCCGAAAGTGATTGTCGTAGATCATCTACCAACCTTTTCCGAAATTTTGGCATTTTAGATTCGGCCCAATAATCAGTGTATTCGAGCCCCGGATTGAGAGACAGAATCACGATCTCGGCGCGACCGAGATCGCCTACATATGGGACAGGCAGCAGTGAGAGATTCAGTTTGCTATCGAAGGGGCCGAATCGTTCCTTGGCGATCAAAGTATCGAAATCCGGCATCTCGGCATCAATAAATTTGCCGTCTTTTTCCCAAAGTATGGAGCGGTCCTCTGGATGAAAGTAGGGCGGTTTGTCCGATTGGCATTGTTGCCAAAACTTGATAAGGTCGCTGGGCATATTCTGATTCCTTTCTGCCGAGCTTTAAGGAAGGATCACAAGCGAAAAGCAACCACAGATCCTTCGACTCCGTTTGGCGCAAAATACGCACCAAACTCCGCTCAGGATGACAGCTTTTTGTTAATACATTGATTTTGGACTTAATCAACTATAACGCCACATTGACGGCCCGGTGACTTCGTCTTAGGCTCAAAGCATGGAATTCAAGGTAAGCGAACTGGAGCGGGAACCGATCGCATTTGACCTGGAGCTGGCTCCGGGAGCGGTGGATTTTGGCGAAGAAGCAGTGCAAAAGGGGGCGCTGGCAACGGCGGGGCAGGCCGAGGTGCTGCACGAGCACCGCGGGCCGAGGGATATCGTGGCCGATATCCGGCTGAGGGGGCGGTTTGCGGGGAAATTCGAGGTTCCGTGCGCGCGCTGCGTGGAGCCGGTGGAGATTCCGCTCAGTGCCGAATTCGACCTGATATTCAGGCCCGCGGGGGCAGACGCGGAGGCGCCGGAACGATCGATTACTGCGCCGGAGACGGAAATCGGTTATTATCAGAAGGAGAGTCTTTGGCTTGAAGATGTGCTTCGGGAGCAGGTACTTTTGTCTCTGCCGGCGAGGACATTGTGCAAGCCGGACTGCAAGGGACTTTGCCCGCGCTGCGGTGAGAACCGCAACATTCAGCCCTGCAACTGCGAAGTGGGTCCGAGCGACCCCCACTGGGAGGCATTGGCTGGGCTTCGCGGCCGGATCAAGCCCTGAGAGATTATCCCCCAGAGGACCTCAGGATCCGTTGAGGATGCTCATGCGACGCCGGAAGGCTGGCAAGGGTTTTTGCGCGCTGGGGACAGCTCTGAAGCCGGCCGGATGCGGGCTTGAGAGACGAAAGGAATTCTTGTCATGCCAAATCCGAAGAGGCGCCACTCGACGCGCCGCACCGCATTACGCCGCAGCCACGACTTCTTGACCGCCGTGGGAGTGTCCGAGTGCCCAAACTGTCACGAGAAGAAGCTGCCCCATCGCGCCTGCCCGAAGTGCGGAGCGTACAAAGGCCGCGCCGTCCTGGACATCAAAGAAGCGGCCAAGTAAATCCCAGAGCCTATGCTCATCGACATCGCGCTTGACGCCGTCGGCACCGACAAAGCTCCGGAGCCCGAGATTCGGGGGGCGATTCTCGCCTGCCGGGCCTTGCCCGTGCGGGTCCACTTGATAGGGCCCGAGGCGGAGTTGCGCGATCTTCTGGACGAACATCTCGAAAACGAGGATTTGCCTATCGTCATTCACCATGCCTCGGAACGCATCGGCATGGAGGAGAAGGCGGTGCAGGCGGTGCGCGCCAAAAAGGACAGCTCCATACGCGTGGGCCTGAAGCTGGTGCGCGACGGCAAGGCGGCTGGATTTGTGACCGCGGGCAACACCGGCGCCGCCATGGCCACGGCCAAAATGGTTCTGGGCGCGCTGCCTGGTGTGGATAGGCCGGCGCTGGCTACTCCCATGCCCAGCTCGACGGGGAATCCATGCGTCCTGCTGGATGTGGGCGCCAACGTGGACTGCAAGGCGCATAACCTGGAGCAATTTGCCGTGATGGGCGAGATGTATGCCCGAACGGTGCTCAAGATTGACTCGCCGCGGGTGGGGTTGCTCTCGATCGGCGAGGAAGAGACCAAAGGCAACGATCTGACCCGGGAGGCTTTTCCCCTGATCAAGGCGCTCCCGATCCGGTTTATCGGCAATGTGGAGGGGCGCGATATTTTCAGCGGCCTGGCCGACGTGATTGTCTGCGATGGATTTGTGGGCAACGTGGCGCTGAAGACCAGCGAGGGAGTGGGCCGTTTTGTACGCGACGTGCTGCGCGAATCGCTTACCCGGACGGTAACCGCGCAGGTGGGCGCGCTGCTGTCGCGGCGGGCCTTCAACGATTTTCGCCGCCGGCTCGATTACAGGGAGTATGGCGGAGCGCCGCTGCTGGGGGTGCGCGGGGTGTGCATCATCGGACACGGTTCCTCGAACGATCGCGCGCTCTTCAATGGAATTCGCGTGGCTTACGAATTTGCCAAGGCCGGCACCATCGATCGCATCGAACAGGAGTTTGCCAGCCGTCCGCAGCGTGCGATCGCAGCCGGCAATCCCAATTCCGATGCGACGGTTCAGTAGGGCATGATGCCTGCCGATTCCAAACCCTATTTCCCGATTGACCCAGCCGTACTGGACCAGTTGGCCTGCCCGGCTTGCATGGGTGACCTTCGTTTGAATGAGGAAAGGCTGATTTGCGCGGGGTGCGGACGGATTTATCCGATTTTGGACGGGATTCCGGTGCTGGTCGCAGAACGGGCGAAACCGGCAACAACTTCCGGCACTCACCTGGATTGATTCAAACCGCCTGCCGGAATCAGGCGGGGAACGGGGATCCCCTAGCGCCGGTGATAAAACGGAAGCACGATCATCATGGCTAAGCCAATGGCCGCGGCCAGGGCAAGAGCGATCAGGCTATAGAGCAACACAAGGCTTGGACCCTGAGAGGGCGAGTTCTGTGAATCATCGTTCGTCGGCGGCCGTTGAGGATCATTCATCTCTGAGCGCCTCGACGGGATCCAGTTGGGCGGCGCGTGTGGCGGGCACGGTGCCGAAAAAGACTCCTACAGACATGGCGGCGGCCAAAGCGATGACGACTGACCATCCGGAGACGGGCAATTCAAAGTCAGTGAACAAGCGGCAGGACAATGGCACCGCGAGCCCCACAATTGTGCCCACGATCCCGCCGACCAGCGAGATGATAACCGCCTCGGCCAGAAACTGGTATTTGATCTCGCGGTAAGTGGCGCCCAGCGCCTTGCGGATGCCAATCTCGCGGGTACGGGAGCGCACATTGGCGAGCATGATGTTCATGATGCCCACGCCGCCCACCGCCAGGGTGACAAAGGCCACCAGCACCAGGATTGCAGTCAGAGCGGTAGTGATTTTGTCGGCCATGACCAGTATGTCCTTCAACGTTTGCGTTTTGTAAACGGAGTCGGGCCTGTGGCGCGAGTGGACGATGCGGACAATCTCTTTTGCGGCGTCGGGCACTTCGTTCATGGTGCGCATGGAAAAATAAATCTGGTTCACATTTTCAGTGCCGGTGAAGTAGCGGGCGACGGAAAAGGGAATCAGGATAGTCTGATCTTCGATCTCCGATTCGCCAAAATCGCTTACGCTCTCGCGGAAGACGCCGATGATGGTAAAGGGAATGCCCGTGATTTCGAAGTTCTGGCCGACGGCGGCGTCATCGCTGCCGAAGCGCTGGCGGGCGAACTGTTCCGTGACCACGGCGCACTTGATATGGGCTGCATCGTCGTTGTCGTCAAAGAAGCGACCCACGGGAACCAGCAGGTTGCGGATATTCTGATATTGCGGGCTCACGCCGAGCACTAGCGTGTCCCTGACCACGCCCCCGCCAAAGCTGATGCGGGCGTGCATTCCCAGCACGGGCGAGGAATACAGGAGGCCAGGCAATTGCGCAACCACGGCCTTCTCGTCATCGCGAGTGAGATAGTCGTTATAAAGCACGCGCTCGTTATTTGTAGCGCCGCCGCCGCCGGCATATTCCAGCTCGATGGAGTTGGTTTCGACCTTTTGGATTTCTTCCAGAATGTATTTTTTGCCGGTGAGGCCGATGGTGACCACCAGGATGACAGAAGCGGTGCCAATGACCATGCCCAGCGCTGTGAGCGCAAAGCGCATCTTGCTCGCACGGAAGTTGTCCACGGCCAGCTTTAGGATTTCGCTCAGTAGCATGGTGCGGCGGGCGCTCAGGAGCGTCTCCTGAAAAGCGGCTTGACGGGACCGTTCGGTCGGATTCATTCAGTTCTATAGTAACGTCCCTCGGATGCCTCGGCACACTTCATTCATAGGGCGCCAATCGCCCCGGCCAGTTCACCAAGCCAAGTTTGCCGCCCTGCCGCATCGTCGTTGCCTCTGACTTAGCCAGAATGCCAGGCGTTCCGGACAGGAATCTCCCGCAGAAAAATTTTTATCAAAGCGGCGCACAGATTCTTATGGATCGTCCGGTTGGAGTTAATATTGGAAAGCGCCAGGCAGGAAACGGTGGCGCGGCCGAGGATGGGCGATCAACCGTGAGCGCTTTGGGAATGAACAAACTATGGCCGGATGCACACGCCGCATTGGACGACATCGTGCGGGATGGGATGTTGCTGGCAATCGGCGGCTTCGGCCTCTGCGGCATTCCCGAAGCTCTGATTCTTGGCGTTGCGCGATACGGGCGCGCGCAATCTGACCATCGCCAGCAATAACGCCGGCGTGGATGACTGGGGCCTTGGATTGCTGCTTGGAACCACCAGATCAAGAAGATGATCTCGAGTTATGTGGGCGAAAACATCGAGTTTGAGCGGCAGTACCTGGCCGGAGAGGTAGAGGTGGAGTTTTGCCCTCAGGGCACGCTCGCCGAGCGCATGCGGGCCGGTGGTGCGGGCATTCCCGGCTTTTATACGAGGACAGGGATAGGCACTCTTGCGGCCGAGGGGAAAGAACATAAAGAATTCGACGGGACAACTTATATTCTGGAGCGTGGAATTCGCGCCGACGTTTCGCTGGTGAAAGCCTGGAAGGCTGATCTGCACGGCAACCTCATCTTCGGCGCACGGCGCGCAACTTCAATCCCCAGGCGGCAGCCTGCGGAAAGCTCACCGTGGCCGAAACGGAGATCGTGGTTGAGCCGGGCGAACTCGATCCGGACGAGATTCATACGCCGGGAATTTATGTTCATCGGCTGGTACATAATCCGCATCCTGAAAAACGCATTGAGAAGAGAACCACCCGCGAAGGAGTAAGCCTGTGGCATGGACTCGTCAACAGATGGCTGCACGCGGCGCCCAGGAGTTGCAGGACGGATTTTACGTCAACCTGGGCATCGGCATTCCTACGCTGGTGGCTAACTATATTCCCGCGGGAATGACCGTAACGCTGCAATCGGAGAACGGGCTGCTGGGCATGGGGCCGTATCCCGCGCGATGGAGAGGTGGATGCAGATCTGATCAACGCCGGCAAAGAGACGGTGACCTTCGTTCCCGGCGCTGCGATATTTTCAAGCGCTGACTCCTTCGCCATGATTCGCGGCGGTCATATCGACCTGGCCATACTCGGCGCCATGCAGGTTTCCGAACGCGGCGACCTGGCTAACTGGATGATTCCGGGTAAGCGTGTCAAAGGGATGGGCGGGGCCATGGATATCGTCTCCGGCGTCCGCCGCATTGTCGTTCTGATGGAGCATACGGCCCCGGACGGCGGCGCCAAGCTGCTACGCAATTGCACGCTGCCACTGACCGGAACCGGAGTTGTGCATCGCGTGATCACCGATCTATGCGTGATCGATATAACCCCTGCCGGCTTTGAGGTGATCGAGCTGGCGGAGGGCGTTACGCGGCGGCAGGTTGAGGACCGCACGGATGCTTTGCTGCGCTTTAAAGAGGATGCAGTCTAAACTGGCAATCATTTTGGCCAAATGGGCTTTCGCTTTTCGAGAAAGGCAGCGACTCCTTCGCGAAAATCCTTCGACTCCCGCGCCTGCGTGCTGGCTGCGATTGCTTCGGCAATGGCAGCGTCAAGCCAGGCTTTATTCTGCGCCGCCATCAACCGCTTGGTGGCACAGAGCGATTGTGGGCTGTTTGCGATTAACAAGTCTGCCAGCGACTGTACACGTTGCGCGAGTTCCTCCAGCGGCACAATCTGATTCACCAGCCCCAGGCGCAAGGCCTCCGCGGCATCGAAGAGGCGGGCGGTCAACAGCAGATCCCGGCTTCGTTTGTCGCCGATCTGCAATGCGAGATAGGCTGACACCAGTGCTGGAACAAAGCCGATCCGTGCCTCAGTAAAGCCGAACTTTGCCGCGGGCGTGGCCAGAGTAAAGTCGCAAATCATGGCCAATCCAGTTCCGCCTGCAATGGCCGCGCCATGTACAGCCGCGATTGCAGGGATTGGCAGTTCATAGAGCGTGCGGAAGAGCCGGGCGATCCGTTCCGCATCAACCCTGTATTCAGCGGCACTCTTGTTTTGCATTGCCTGCAATGCCGATAAATCAAGGCCGGAACAAAAAGCTTCTCCCGCCCCGGCCAGCACCAGCACCCGGCAACTGGCGGCGGCGTCTTCCATTGCCGCGATCAACTCATCTTGCATCTCTGGAGTCATAGCGTTGCGACGCTCGGGACGATTCAGGGTAATCGTCTTTATCGATGCACGCTCCGCAACCACGATGGTCTTGAACTGCAATCTTTCCTCCCGCTTTTCAGCGAATCATTGCTACTTCACAACAGTTCCAAAGCTCGCGGCAATCTCTGCGTTCGCACGGATCAATTTAAGGAGAGGGCCCAGTTTCGGAAGCGTTGCGCCGCACTTCGTCAAGGTTGCTATCAATGTTTCCGTGGCAAGATTTCCAACCAGCGCGTCCTGCGCGAAAGGGCATCCGCCCAGTCCCCCGATGGCCGCATCGAAGCGATTGCATCCCGCCACATAGGCAGCGCGAACCAGCGTCTCCGCTTCATTTTGTCGCGCATGCAAATGGACGCCCAGCTCGATGCCGTGATGCATTGCCTGTACGGCCGTTACCGTCTCCGCAATTTGTTCAGGCGTTGCCATCCCCACTGTATCGGCAAGCGATATCTGCGTAACACCGATATCGATCAGCGAAGCGCACGCATCCATCACTGCGCCGACACTCCACGCCTCGCCATACGGATTTCCGAAGGCCATCGAAAGGTACGTCACCACGTTCAGCCCTGCGAAGTTGGCGCGCGCGACGATCGTCCGCAACACGGCAAGCGATTCCTCAGGCGTCTGATTCTGATTGCGATGCAGGAATCCGGCTGATATGGAGTAAGGAAAACCGAGCGTGTGAACCGCACCGGTGCGAATGGCCCGCTCCGCGCCTTTTTCATTCACAACAATTCCGATGATCTCCACATTTTTCTGAGGTCCGAGTAGTTTGAGCACTTGTTCCGAGTCCGCCATCTGCGGCACTGCGGCGGGTGAAACAAAGCTGACCGCGTCGATGTGCGTGAAGCCCGCCTCAATCAGTCTTTGCAGATAATCGGCCTTTACCACCGGCGCAATTTGTTCCGGCAGGCCCTGCCAGGCATCTCGAGGACATTCAACGATCTTGATAGTGTCCTTCATATTGTCCTTACCCGCGCGACGGGTGCACCTTAGAATCTCGCGCGCGATCACCATGCGCTGAATTTCGCTGGTGCCCTCGCCGATGGTGCACAGCTTTACGTCGCGGTAGAACTTCTCCACCGGGTAATCCTTGATGAAGCCGTAACCGCCAAATAACTGCACCGCCTCATTGCAGATGCGCACGGCCACTTCGCTTGCGAACAGTTTGGCCATCGCAGATTCGCGAGTTACTATGCGGCCCGCATCTTTTAAGCACGGCGGCCCGCTGCGTGAGCAATCGCGCCGCATCCAGTTCCGTGGCCATATCCGCCAGCTTCCATTGGATGCCCTGAAACTCAGCGATGGCCTTGCCGAACTGCCGCCGCTCCTTCACATACTTCAAAGCAGCATCGAGCGCGCCGCGTGCAATGCCCAGCGACAGCGCCGCAATCGAGATTCGGCCGCCATCCAGCACTCGCATTGCATCAATGAATCCCTCGCCTTCTACTCCAAGCAGATTCTCCGCCGGTATTTCGCAGTCCTCGAAGATCAGTTCGCTGGTATCGCTGGCCCGCAAGCCCGAGTTTGTTCTCTTTTTTGCCGGCTCTGAAACCCGTGCGTCCCTTTCTCGACGACGAAGGCCGACAAGCCGTGCGTTCCTTTGCTCTTATCGGTCACAGCGATTACTACCGCAACGTCGGCGTAGTGGCCATTGGTGATGAAGGTCTTGTTACCGTTCAGCACGTAGCGGTCGTCTTTCTTTATCGCGGTGGTGCGCGCGCTGCTGGCATCCGAGCCTGAGCCGGGCTCGGTCAGTCCCCATGCGGCCAGCCACTCGCCGCTCGCCAGCCGCGGAACATACTTTCGTTTTTGCGCCTCATTGCCGGCCAGAAAGATATGATTTGTGCCCAGTGAGTTATGCGCGGCAACTGTTATGCCCAACGACCCGTCCACGGCCGAGAGCTCTTCGATGGCGAGCACGTAGTCGACATAGCCCAGCCCTGCGCCGCCGTACTCCGGGGGAAAGATCACGCCCAGCAATCCCATCGCGCCGAGCTTCTTTACAGCGTCAATGGGAAATTCGCTCGCCTCGTCCCAGGCCATTACGTGGGGCGCAATCTCCCGCGCCGCAAAGTCGCGTATCTCGCGGCGCAGATGCTCCTGCTCTTCCGTCAGCACAAACGGGTATAAGCTCTCGCCGGCTCAAATTCGATTTGCATTTTCAGGCTCCTTCGCGGGGAATTCGAATGCCAGCTATCTTGCTTCGTGAGTTGATGATGCTGAATTGGTACGGCCGCGCACGACAAAATTCTTCATCGGTCTGCAAAACTCCGGGGTTGAAGCGGGGAACTTCGGGATTCAATGCGCATGCCTCCAGCGCCGCGATCAGCATTTCTCTGGTCTTGGCCGGATCGATGATCGCATCGATCCAAAGCCGCGCCGCGCCGTAACGCGGATCGGCCTGCGCGTCGTAGGTGCCCGGATCTCATCGTAGAGCGCCTTCTTCTCCGCCTCGATAGCTCCTTGCCGCCGCGCTCCATTTGCTTGGCGCGCACCTCGGCCAGCGTGTTTGCCGCCGACGCGCCGCTCATCACCGCGTAGCGCGCCGTGGGCCACGCAAACAAAAAACGCGGATCATACGCCTTGCCGCACATCGCGTAGTGTCCCGCGCCAAAGCTTCCGCCGATGATCACCGTGATCTTCGGCACGACGCTGGTGCTCACCGCCGAGACCATCTTGGCCCCGGCGCGAATGATCCCCGACCACTCCGCATCCTTGCCCACCATGAATCCATTCACGTCGTGCAGAAAAATCAGCGGCACCAGGTTCTGATTGCAGTCCATGATGAAGCGCGCGGCCTTCTGCGCGCCCTCGGTATAGATGACGCCGCCGACCTCGATCTGCTTCATCCCCGCCGTCGGCCCCATGGCCACGGTCTGGTTCTGGTTAATCTTCTGGTTGGCTACGATGCCCACGGCACGGCCGCCGATCCACGCGTAACCGCAAAGCACCGTGCGGCCAAACTCCGCCTTGTACTCGTCGAACTCGCTGCGATCCACAATGCGCGCAATCACCTCGTGCATGTCGTACGACTTGCTTGCACCCGGCGTCGGGATTCAAGCAATGCATACAAATCTTCCGCCGCAAATTTTGGCGCATCGCGCACCGCATCGATATTCACGGCGGCGAAAGACTTCCGTCGCAGTCCGCGGACGCGCTCGCCCATCTTCTCCACCAGCGAACGCAACCGCGCCATGCACAGCTGGTCGTTCGGCTCCTTGAAGTCGACCGTGCCCGAGATCGCCGCATGCATCGCCGCGCCGCCCAAGTCCTCCGCATCAGTCTTCTGCCCAATCGCCGCCTGCACCAGCGACGGCCCGGCCAAAAACAACCCCGAACCCTCGGTCATCAGCACCGTATCTGTCATCACCGGCAGATACGCGCCGCCCGCCACGCACATGCCCATGATCGCCGTGATCTGCGGAATCCCCATCGAACTCATCACCGCGTTGTTGCGGAAGATGCGCCCAAAGTCGTCGGTGTCCGGAAACACGTCCTCCTGCAACGGCAGAAACACGCCGGACGAATCCACCAGGTAAAGCGTCGGAATGCGGTTCTCCATGCGCGATGGTCTGCGCGCGCAAAACCTTCTTCGCTGTCATGGGGAAAAACGCGCCGGCCTTCACGGTGGCGTCGTTCGCCATGATCATGCACAGCCGCCCGCTCACCCGTCCCAGTCCCGTCACCACTCCGGCGCCCGGCGCGCCGCCATACTCCGCATACATTCCGTGCGCCGCCCACAGCCCCAGCTCCGATGAACTCCGTTCCTTCATCCAGCAGGAGCTTCAGCCGCTCTCGCGCCGTCAGCCGGCCTTTGCCGTGCTGCGCTTCGACCGCCTTCGCTCCGCCTCCCTGGCGAATCGTATCCTCTTCGGCGCGCATCGTCGCCATCAATTGGAGAAGGGCATTACGATTCGCAGTTGAACGCGCTGATTGTGGATCGAGCGCCGACCGCAATTTGTTATCGAGTTTGACGACTTCCGCCATCTCCACCCCTATCGGTGCTCGCAGAGTACAGCATCCTCGCTATCAAAGTCATAATTTTTCTTATGCCGGTTCACTTCCGATTACTGTTCCTGTGCATTCCCCGAATCCAATTCTCGGCAGGCCGGTCCGTTGGCAGTGTGCGCGAAAGGTGACCTGGTCGCCGTCTTCCAGGAATCTCCGCGACTCGCCACTGGGCAAACGAATTGGTCCCGCGGCATTCTGTTTTTCAAGAAGACAACCTTCCGAGCCTTCTTCGGGGCCGGATACGGTGCCGGTAGCAAGCAGATCGCCGGGGCGCAGATTGCAGCCGTTACTCGAGTGATGTGCGACCAGTTGCAGCAATGGACCAATAGAGATCCCGCAGATTTCCCTTGCTCAACTGCATGGGCGCTGTGGCTGCCTGCCGCATCTGTTTTGACTGAAGGTAGACTTCGAGCGTCAGATCGATGCCTTCCCGTTCTGTTGATGAAGAGCGTAAATAGTTGAGTGGGGCAGGATCGCCCGCGGGACGCGCGAAGGCGGGAACGCGATAGGGAGCGAGAGCTTCCAAAGGAACGATCCATGGAGAAATTGTGGTGGCAAAGTTTTTTGCCAGGAATGGTCCCAGAGGTTGGTATTCCCAGGACTGAATGTCGCGCGCGGACCAGTCGTTTACCAGACACAGGCCGAAGATATGATTTTCAGCTTGGGCGATGGGGATGGCCTGCCCAAGTTCATTTCCCGGACCCACAAACAGGCCGATCTCCAGCTCGTAATCCAGCGCCTGTGTGGGCCGGAAAACCGGATCCTCTGCCTGCGATTTTGTTTGTCCGCTCGGCCTGCGAATCGGGTGCCCGCTGACAACAATAGATGAGGCGCGGCCGTGATAGCCGATGGGAATGTACTTGTAGTTGGGCAGCAGGGGATTGTCGGGACGGAATCGTTTGCCCACCCGAGTGGCGTGGTAGATGGAGGCGTAGAAATCCGTATAGTCACCGATGTGCGCGGGAAGCTGCATGACCGCCTCGCTCATGGGCACCAGAAGCGGCTCAAAGCGCTTCATCGTCTGGCTGCCAGAATGTTCTGCGAGAAGCTCGAAGAGTTGACGGCGCAACGCGGTCCCGTCCGCGGGGCCGAGCGACATCAGTGGATTCAGGAGTTCCGCACTGCAAGCGGCGAGAAGTTCTTCGGGCAGGGAAGCCAGCAAGCCCTGTTGCGCGCAGGCCTTGAGATCGAGAATTTGTTCGCCGATAGCGACGCCGATTCGCGTGCGATCCCCATGGGTGAAGACGCCGTAGGGAAGGTTCTGCAGGGGGAAATCCGTTTGTGGATCGTTTGCGGAGAGGACCCAACTCTTCAGAGCCATCCCAGCACCTCCAGGTCGTGCAACGGTTCTTCAAATGAGCAGGAACCAAAACTGATGAAGAATTGCTGGCGGAGGGCGCGCAGTTGGTCGGTACTCCAGCTATAGGAACGCCATGCGATGGAGTCGGGGGTAAGATGCCACGCACCGGGGTCTTCTTCATCGAGCAGCAATTTTGCGTCGGTGACTTCGCCTCCGGAATGCAGCAGAGCCGACGCACACGCAAGATTCATGAAGCCGTGCATCGTACCCACCGGACTGCCGGGCTCGTTGGTGAGCGGGTGAAGGGAGCGGACGGGATGGTGCAATCCCGCGGTTGCTTTGAACGGTATGCGATGAGCGGCGAGAGCTTTCAACATGCCGGCAACTACCTGGGTGGAAGGGATTGCGTCAGCGAACAGACCGCCCATACGAAGTTTGATGCGCGCACCGGCAGCCGAGATAGCTTGAAATAATTCTGAGTTGGGATAACCGGCGGGAACCTCAAAGTATGCCGTCAAGCCAGCGGGAAGGCGCCGGGCAATGCGCTCGATTTCAGACGGCCGATCGGTTTTGAATTCGACTACGTCGATAGGAAAGCCATCGTCAAGAAAGCGTTGCAGGCCCTCCGATGCTGTTTCCGCAGAGGCAATCACGCTCAGCCGCAAGCCGCGCATTGAATCGCCGGCGGCCTGGCGGAGTTCGGGAAGCCTATTGGTATCGACAATGAAACGACCCAATGGATGCGCATGTTTGCCGCGCGCATAGCTCAGGTAATTTCTCAAAGCGGAACGAATATCGAGACCGGCGGGAGGGTATAACCCCGCATAGTCGATCAAACCCGCTAACAGACTTTCGATCGCTTTCATTCCTTCTTCGACCCTGCGATTGCCCCGGCGGCGAAGTGCTTCTTCAGCCCCTGCCAGCACTCGAAATATTCGTGCTGCAGGATGCGGGTGTTCATTGCAAACTCGGTGGGGCGTACTACGAGCTGCGTCTCGAACATGAAGGCCAGAGTGTTGGCGAGATACTGCGGCTTCAACTCGGCGGTGGCGGCGCGCTCAAAAGTCTCGGCATCCGGACCGTGGCCGGCCATGCAATTATGAAGGCTCGCTCCGCCGGGAACAAAACCTTCTGCCTTGGCGTCGTAGGCGCCAAAGACCAGGCCCATGAACTCGTTCATCAGGTTGCGATGAAACCAGGGCGGACGAAAGCTGTGTTCGGCCACCAGCCACCGCGGAGGAAAGATGGCAAAGTCGCAGTTGGCGGTTCCGGGAATGACGGAGGGGGAACTCAAAACGGTGTAGATCGACGGGTCAGGGTGGTCGAAGGACACGGTATTGATGCAGTTGAAGAGGGCCAGGTCGTATTGATAGGGCGCGTAGTTGCCATGCCATGCGACCACGTCGAGGGGCGAGTGGTCGATCGCTGCGGACCAGAGCCGCCCGATAAATTTGGTCACAATGCGAAAATCGCCCTCACGATCCTCGAAATGCAGCAGAGGGCGATTTGAAGTCGCGTGGATTCGCCAGTCCGTTTGCGCCGATCGGGACCGAGCTCGGGCAGCCTGAACGACTGGCCATAGTTTTCGCAGATATATCCGCGGGCCTGTTTGTCGAGCAATACGACGCGAAATTTGACACCGCGCGGAATTACGCAAATTTCGCCGGGAGCCGCATCCAGTATGCCCAGCTCGGTGTGGAAACGCAGCGTTCCCATCTGGGGCACGATGAGCAATTCACCATCGGCATCGGCAAAAAAACGATCCTGCATGGAGAAGTTTGCGGCATAAAGGTGAATGGCAATTCCGGTCTGCATGGCCGGGGCGCCATTCCCGGCCAGGGTGACGATGCCGTCGAGAAAATCCGTTTCCTTTTCGGGCAGGGGCAAAGGATCCCAGCGAAGTTGATTGGGCGTAGTGGGGGTTTCAGTAAACGGTCCGCTGCGGAGCAAGCCTGCCGGGATCTCTTCATAGGGGCGGTGCGTTACCGAAGGCCGGATGCGATAGGTCCAGGTGCGGCGGTTCACGGCTCGCGGCGCAGTGAATGGCGTGCCGCTGAACTGTTCGGTATAAAGGCCGAGGGGATGCTGCTGCGGCGCATTCTGGCCCTGCGGCAGAGCACCCGGCACTGCCTCGGTGGCAAATTCGTTGCCGAAGCCGGATTGGTACGAAATCTTACCTGGCATATAGGACGCCTTTCACAATTGGCCGCACTCGGCGCGCCGTTCCGCCTCGTGCATGGCCTCGTAGATCTGATCGAAACTGCTCACCGCAAAAAGCAATTTGTGCAGCTCATCCACTTTCACCGGCGTGTTGAGTACTTCATCCAACGTGAAATCGTGAATGGCGCAATGGCCTTCCATCACATTCCGGCATTCGCCGTGCGAGCTGATCAGTCCGCTGCCATAAACTTTGATTCCGTCCTGCTGCCGGATGACTCCGAATTCCACCGTGTACCAGAAAAGGCGGCCCAACTTTTCCAACACCCCGGCATCCTGAATCGAAGCGCAGACACGCCCGTAGAAGGCGAGGAAATCGGCAAAGACCGCGTGCGCGTGCATGGGCACATGGCCAAAGACATCGTGAAAGATATCCGGCTCCGGCGTGTACTCCAGCGATTCGCGGCTGCGCAGCCAGGTGGTAGTCGGAAAGCGGCGAGCGGCCAGCATCTCAAAGAACACCGGGGCGGGCATAAAACCGCTTACAGGTGTGGTATTCCAGCCAGTGGGGGGCTCAAGGCGCGCGCTGATTGCTTCCAGTTTGGGCAGCCGGTCCGGCTCCAAGCCGATGATCGCATAGCCTTCAAGGTACTCGCGCGCCGCGTGCTTTTCGAGCTCAGGAAACGCGCGCCCCACAAGTTCAGCCCACACGGCGTGCTGTTCCGGGCTGTAGGCCGCGTAGTCCTGATGGATAATGTAGGGCGCCGCGGCTGAAAATGTTGCGGTTTCCATGATCTCGCCTCTTTCCTTAGAGATTGCCGCGAGCCTGCTGCTCCCGTTCGATGGCTTCAAATAGCGCCTTGAAATTGCCCTTGCCGAAGCTGCGGCTGCCTTTGCGCTGAATGATTTCAAAGAACAGGGTGGGGCGGTCTTCCACCGGACGCGTGAAGATTTGCAGCATATAGCCTTCGTCGTCCCGGTCCACCAGAATGCCCAGTTTTTCCAACTCGTCAACCGGCTCATCGATCTTGCCCACCCGGCTTTGCAGTTCGGTGTAGTAGGTGTGCGGAACGCGCAGGAATTCAATGCCTTGTTCGCGCAGCTTATTCACCGTGTGCAGAATGTCGTTAGTGGCAAGAGCGATGTGCTGCACGCCGGGGCCGCAGTAGTAATCCAGATACTCTTCTATCTGCGATTTCTTTTTGCCCTCGGCAGGCTCGTTGATGGGGAACTTCACATAACCGTTGCCATTGGCCATCACCTTTGACATCAGCGCAGAATATTGGTGGAGATATCCTTGTCGTCGAAGTGCTGGTAGAGCGAGAAACCCATCACGTTGGCGTAGAAATCCACCCACGCGTTCATTTCGTTCCAGCCCACATTGCCGACCATGTGATCGATATGCAGCAGGCCACTGGGACGGGCGATGGGGTCGTTATCGATGGCCCGGAAGCCGGGCAGAAAGGCGCCACGATAGTCGCTGCGCTCGACGAAGGTGTGAATCGTATCGCCATAAGCCTGAATGCTTGCAAGGACGGCCGTGCCCTGCTCATCTGAAAGCACGTAGGGCTGGGCAACGCTGACGGCCCCTCGCCTGGTCGTCTCTTTCCAGGCCAGCCGCGCGTCGTCGACCCATAGGGCGATTGCCCGTACCCCGTCTCCATGACGGGCGGTATGATCCGCAATTGCTGTGCCGCTGCGCAGAGCTGTGGTGAGCACAAAGCGGATCTTGCCCTGCTGCACCACATAGGAAGCACGATCGCGCAGTCCGGTTTCCGGCCCGGCATAGGCCACCAGCGACATGCCCATGGCAGCCCGATAAAAATATGCCGCCTGACGTGCGTTGCCCACGTAGAATTCAACGTGATCTGTGCCTTTCAAGGGCAAAAAATCAGCGCCTGCGGGATGAGGCGCATCGGTGGGAGCAGCCATGACCTGGCTGGAAGCTGAACGGGGGAATGCGTTCATGCCGACCTTCTTTGCCGGAGATCGCGTCAAAGGACGGATGCCCGCGCGCTCCAGCTTCAACTTAGCATAGCCCCGCTTGCCGGGAGAGAAAATAGTGATTGAAAAGAGAGAGGCTTCCCTGGCCTAATAGGATTAAGCATAATAGAGCTGTCGCTTAAGGAGCGCAGGCACATGGCCCACCGCACAGTTTCCAACACTCTCCATCTCGACGCGATTGCCTGGAAGATTCTGGAAGCCCTGCAACACAATGCACGGAAGTCCTTTGCGGAGATCGGGCGGCTGGTCGGGCTGTCGACGCCGGCGGTAGCTGAGCGCGTTCACCGTCTTGAAGAAGCCGGCATTATTACCGGGTATCATGCCGCGTTGGACATTGCCAAAGTCGGAGTTCCCATTCGCGTACTGGTGCGCCTTACCATCCCCGGCGGCGATTTGCAGGTGAGCCGCACGGTGGCTGCAATCAAGGAACTGACTGAGATTAGCCGCTGCCATCGCATCACCGGCGACGAATCGTTTGTGATTGAGGCCAACGTGGTCTCCATCCGGCACATGGAATCTCTCATTGACAAGCTTTCGACCCTCGGCGCCACATCAACCTCGACGGTGCTCTCTTCGCCGGTTCAACGGCGGGAGTATTCTGCCAGGCAGGTCGAGGCGTTCGACAAGTACACTTAGTTTTGCAGGTGTGTGGATCACCTACAAAGATAGTTAGAATGCTGAAATGCCTGACTTATTGGCTTTATGTTTCGGGAGGGCGGAAGGCACAGGGTAAGTAACACTGAATTTGCAGGTTATCCGCAGAAAGATGGACAGTTGAGGTAGCTAGCACCGTGAGTCATTGCAGCGAAACAGTTCAGTTCGCGCTTAATTCCGAGCAGCGGGCGATCCGGGACCTAGCGGTCTCGTTTGCACAGGAGAGAATTGCGCCTTTTGCCATCGAATGGGATCACGAGAAGCATTTTCCTCGCGACGTGATCTCCAGCGCGGCTCCCCTCGGTCTGGGCGGGATATGCGTGGCGGAAGATGCGGGTGGAAGCGCAATGAGCCGCCTGGAGGCGGTGCTGATTTACGACGGGCTGGCGGCAGGTTGCCCTTGCATCGCCGGGTATTTCTCCGTTCACAATATGGTCGCGTCGATCATCGATAGATATGGCAGCCCGGAGCAGCGAATGCAATGGCTGCCGCGAATGTGCTTATTGGAAACGCTGGGCGCTTACTGTCTTTCAGAGCCGGCAAGCGGCTCGGATGCCGCTGCCCTAACCACCCGAGCCGTGCGGGAGGGCGACGGCTACACTCTGAACGGCGTGAAGCAATTCATTTCCGGAGCGGGGGATGCGGATATTTATGTGGTGATGGCAAGAACGGGAGCTGCCGGGCCGCGCGGCATCTCAGCGTTTGTGGTGGAGAAGGGAACTGCGGGTCTTTCTTTTGGCGCTGTCGAAAAAAAGATGGGCTGGAATGCACAGGCAACGCGCCAGGTGATATTCGACGACGTTCGCGTGCCGGCAGGAAATCTGCTCGGCGCCGAGGGGAGCGGATTCCTGATTGCGATGGGGGCGCTCGATGGCGGAAGGCTCAACATCGCGGCTTGCTCCTGGGCGGGGCGAGGTCGGCAGTGACCAAAGCTTGCGCTTATATGAAGCAACGTGTCGCCTTCGGCCGCAAGCTGGCAGAGTTTCAGGCATTGCAGTTTCGGTTGGCGGATATGGCCACCGAGTTGGAAGTGGCCCAGAGTTTTCTATGGCGAGCGGCCTCGTCGCTCGATGTCACGGGATGGCAATGCAACTGTGCTCTGCGCGATGGCCGAGATTTGTAACCGACGCCGGTTTCAAGATAGCGAACGATGCGCTGCAGTTATTCGGAGGATATGGTTACCTCGCCGACTACGGCATTGAAAAGATCGTTCGCGATTTGCGCGTTCATCAGATACTGGAAGGAACAAATGAAATCATGCGCGTCATCATTGCGCGCAGCCTGTTTGAACCGCCGCATTGAGGGAAACGAATGGAGATCGACAAGAAGGTTTTTATCGTCACCGGTGGCGCGTCGGGACTGGGCGAGGCAACGGCGCGGATGATCGTCGAACGCGGAGGATGCGTTGTTCTTGCCGATATCAAGTCTGGCGGAGAAGCAATCGCCGGCGAGCTTGGGTCGAGCGCTTGTTTCGTCTCTGCAGATGTGACCAAGGAAGCGGATGGGATCAAGGCGGTGGAGGCGGCAAAGGAGAAATTCGGCGGTCTGCATGGATTGGTGAATTGCGCAGGGATTGCTCCCAGCGAACGGATCGCCGGGAAGAATGGACCGCACAGCCTGGAGAGTTTTACACGCACGATCACCATAAATCTTGTAGGTACGTTTAACATGCTTCGGCTGGCGGCGAATGCGATGATGAGCAATGAGCCTATGGTGGACGGCGAGCGTGGGGTGATCATCAATACCGCATCGATTGCTGCCTTTGAAGGTCAGGTTGGGCAGGCAGCTTATGCGGCTTCAAAGGCGGGCGTTGCCGGTATGACGCTTCCCGCGGCGCGAGAATTGGCGAGATTCGGGATCAGAGTTGTGACCATTGCGCCGGGGTTGTTTATGACTCCAATGATGGCTGGATTTTCGGCTGCCGTGCAGGATTCGCTGGCGCAGACGGTTGTGTTTCCGCAGCGTATGGGAAGGCCGGAGGAGTTTGCAGCTATGGTTGCAATGATTTGCGAACAGACGATGCTGAACGGCGAGACGATCCGGCTGGATGGGGCTTTGAGAATGGGGCCTAAGTAAGAGCCGAGCGAAAGCAACCCTGGTCAGTAAACCGCAACACAAAGGATGTGTTCCTTAGTTTCCCCCCAGGTCCAGATTAAAGCGACCTGAGTCTGAGGTAGTTGTGACGAGAGACGTGGTAATTGTAAGTGCAGTGCGGACTCCTGTGGGCAAGTTCCAGGGAGCACTGAGCGAAATCGGCGCGGTGGAATTGGGCGCGCTGGTTGTGCGGGAGGCTGTGCGGCGCGCAGGGATTTCCGCTGAGCTTGTGGACGAATGTGTAATGGGATGCGTGCTTCCGGCCGGGCTGGGTCAGAACCCGGCGCGACAGGCGGCCTTGCGTGGCGGGCTGGCGGACACGGTAAGCGCTCTGACCATCAATATGGTTTGCGGCAGCGGGTTGAGGGCCGTGGCGCTGGCGGCGCAAAGCGTGATGACAGGAAACGCAGAGATTGCCGTTGCCGGCGGCATGGAGTCCATGACCAACGCGCCTTATCTTCTGCCCCAGGGCCGCAAGGGCTTTCGCCTCGGCGACGCCAAGGTGGTGGATTCGGCGATCAAAGACGGCCTGTGGTGCGCGATGGAAGATCAACACATGGGAATGACTGGCGAACTGGTGGCCGAAAAGCATTCCATCTTAAGGGAGATGCAGGATGCATACGCGCTTGAGAGTCATTGTCGGGCGGCGGCGGCCTGGAGTGAAGGGCGGTTCGACGCGGAGGTCTTGCCCGTCGAGTTGCCCGCGAAAAATGCAGATGGATCTGCGGCGGCCTTTCGCAGGGACGAGAGCGTGCGTGCGAATGCTTCCATGGAAGCGCTTGCCAAATTGCGTCCGGCATTCAAGCCGGATGGGACGGTGACGGCGGGCAATGCTCCGGGAATGAACGATGGTGCGGCTGCGGTGGTGTTGATGACGGCGGAGCGTGCAAAGGAACTTGGACTGAAGGCGATGGTCTCGATTCGGGCGCAGGCGACCAGCGGCATCGCGCCAAAGTGGGTGATGCTGGCGCCCGTGACCGGGGTGCGAAAGTGCTGGAGCGGGCGGGGTGGGCGATTGACGACGTTGATCTGTTTGAACTCAATGAGGCCTTCGCAGTGCAGGCAATCGGCGTCACAAAGGAGCCGGAATCAATCCGGAGAAGATGAATGTGAATGGAGGCGCGGTTGCGATCGGGCACCCAATCGGGGCCAGCGGAGCCAGGGTCCTGGTCACTTTGATCCATGAAATGATGCGGCGGGGCGCGAAGAAAGGAGTGGCTGCGCTTTGCCTGGGCGGGGAACTCAGTGGCCCTGGCGGTGGAACGGGAGTAGATTCGTGCAGCCCTACCAGCATCCCTTATGGCACGTATAAATCTACATATTGTTGACCGGCATGGAGTCGAGACGCTCCGCATTGAGCGAGACCTCGAGAATCTTCCGCTGACGTTCTTCATCAAAGCGACGACGGAGATTGCTTCTGAACTTTTCGATAAAGCAGCAGCAAGCCTTCTTCGCGGCGGCGCCGATGGCCG
>CAWIVA010000108.1:0-30043 GCA_963839225.1 uncultured Acidobacteriaceae bacterium | reverse complement strand
ATCCCAGCCAGCGCGCACTCGCGCCCGAGGCCACAATCAGCGTGCGGGTTGCGATCTCACCCGCGGAGGTTTGCAGCTTGATGGGATTTGCGCTGACTTCGACACTGACCAGGTGAGCCAACCGGTAGGCGGCGCCAAACCGCTCTGCCTGCTTCTTCATGTTTTCGATCAGTTCCGGACCCTGAATCCCATCCGGCCAGCCGGGGAAGTTCTCCACCAGCGTGGTCATGGAGAGTTGTCCTCCCGGCTCGTGACCTTCGAGAACCAGCGGCTTGAGCCCGGCACGAGCGGTGTAGATGGCCGCCGTCAATCCGGCGCAGCCTGAACCCAAAATTACGGTGTCGCGAATTTCTGTCATAAACCTTCCTGTGTTGATTTTAGATGCGTCCGGCAGGCGGACGCCCTGTTTCGCCTCCACTCACTTAAGTAAGATAAGGCTCATGGCAAATCTGACTCTAATCTACGGCATGCGGCTGCTCCCCGAAGGCGAAGTGGCTGAAATCCAGGACGCAACCCTCAAGCTGACCAACGGACACCAGGCCCACGTCACCATGCACCTCATCGAAGGCACGCGCGAAGAGATCGAAACCCAGCTCAAACGCAGCCTGGACGCCTTCTTCAGCTTCTATCCCGAACTCTGAGGGCGCATGCGACGATCACTCGTGCCGCTCGAGTGTGAGTCCGCAAACGCGCGCCTCGCCGGCAGCCGGCGAAAGCGAAAAATGAACTTCGCCGCCGGTGGCCTCGACCTCAATCTTGGATGCTGAAGTTACCGTCTGGCGATTGCCTCCAGATTCAATTTGAACGCGGTCAGCCTCGGGCATCTCCAGCCGCAGTCTATACCCACCCGCCGGCAAGCTCGTTCCCGCCAAACCGCCCACCGTGAGCGCAGTTTGCGATTTAACCTTGATTCCACTTGCGCACTCCGCGCCGGCCTCAAATTCTTGCAAGTCCACGCCCAGATCCGGAGCTCCAAGAATCTCGATCACGTGCTTTGATCCATCGAAGTCGAAGGTATACCTGCCGGGCTGCTGCGCAAATGCATCCTGAAACGTCGGTGCAAACTTGACATGGAGGGTTCCGAGTCCAAGCGCCTGCCGCTGCGCCTCAAAATAAGGCAGCCAGCGCAGGTTCATCGAGATAAGAATTCCTTTTTCGCCGCGGCTCGTGGTTCCATGGCGAATCGTCTTCGAATATTGTTCGATCGCTTTCTCCGGTAAGGCCGCCGCAATCTCCCGCCGTGCCAGCGCCAGGTCTCCGGCCTTTAAAGCGACCTCTGACTTTTGCAGCGCAGACTGAGCTTCGAAAACGCCTTGCGCGTAGTGCTCCCATTCTTCAAAGTATCCAACCCAATCGCGGCTCGCGGCATCATGGGCCAGCGGCTCCATCTGCTTGAGTAGACCAAGCCGGGCCTTCGCGCCGATCGTCTCGTTCTCCGCATCGAGCGTCAGGCTGATGAATTGATCCGATGTTTCCCTCCCAAATGCCGGGCCGTTATAGATCCAGTCGAGCAGATAGCGCTTGCCCAACTCCTCGGCACCGCTGCCGAAGGTGCGTTTGGCCATCTCCCCCGCGGTTCTCTCCAGCGGCTCGTCTTCACTGCTTGTCCAAACCTCTTCCGCAACACTCTTGAAAAAGAGATCGAGCGGGCGTGTTGTCCAGTGAATCACGCCGTATCCCGCGCTATTGCTCCACTGCAGCATTGACCCCAACCCGGCAAAGGGAACATAGGAGCGTCCCGCGTATTCGCGATCGTCATGCTGCGCCCACACAATCGGCACCACAGGCCGATGCCTGCCCACCGCGCGCACGCTCTCCTGCACCGGGTCGCTGGGAAAAACGTAGTTTGCATCGAGAGGGATTAGAGTTGTACCGGCAGGCATGAACGCGTCGGCCGAGGGGAGATATTCAAATCCCCAACTGCCCGCAGCCAGAGTGACCTGAGCGTGACCGGTTTCATCCAGCGCCTTGCGAAACGCTTTGGCTATCTTGCCCATCGCAAACATTCCCGGCAAGCGTGGGTCGTCTTTCAATGCTGGATTAGCCGCCGTCGCCGCACGATATTCTTCGTGCCAGGCTGCGGGAAAATCTTCCGGCTTGAGTGAAGTCCACGGACTGGCCGGCATGCCCCGGAACCAGACAGCAACCTGCGTGATCTGCGGATAGAGTTTCATCAACTGATCGATTTCGCTCTTGTAATAGAGATAGCCTTCTTTGCTGTCGGGATTGGCCAATTCGAGATGATAAGATTCGGACGGCACACGGGGTTCCTGAGAAACATACAAAGTTTTGAAACGAGCCGAAGCGGGAAGAGTCGCAATCACATTCTGCGGATTAGCCGCAATCGAATCGATATCCATTGCAAACGTGATCCCCATACCCCGTTCGGCGGCATACCGAAAGACGCTCTGCATCAAAGTTGTGGCCGCCTGCACTTTGTCTTTGTCCGCTACCATGCTGGCATCCGCGCCGAAGACGGGCCCTTCGAAAAGCCCCTCACCGCCCACAATCTTCCTCACATCCAGCACGTCTTCCGTTCCCCAGTCGCGGCCCGATCTTGAGTTGGTAAGAGAACCGAGCGTCTTGGTCGCACCATTCAGCGAAAACGAAAACATCGGGTTGTTGCCGTATGCATGAACCATGATGGCGTTGAAGCGCAACCGCTCGGCCTGCGTAATCCAACGCTCCCAGTCCTCAAGATTCCACGTCGAACAGCCGCTCAGGAAGTTATGCCAATTGAAGATGAGCCGCTGCCCGGCGATGGGTGTGTCTTCCAACTCCCAGCCGGCAAATGAAAAGGCCGCCTGGGTAGGAGCCGGAGCAGTATTGTAAGAAAGATAAAATCCAAACCCAAGTTTTTCGAGCAATGCATCGACGGCATACAAAGTCGCTCGCGGACTCGCCCCGGCAATGACCGCAGTGCGGCTGTCGATTACCTTGATCGCAAAACTATCCGGCTTATCCAGCTTGTCCCTGAGTTCGGCAGCATAATTCTCCGGCAGTTCCTGCACGGTTCCCAGATAAATCACCGGAATTCCCGGTCGCAGACCACCCGTCTCAAAATCAGCCGAAGGATAGAGTTCGTGCAAGTGAGCAGTTAGTTCGTCCGCGGCGACTTTTTCCGCCGTGCTTGCATCTTTGGGCAGAATCACGACAACCTTAGTCTGTGCCGCCGCCAACATTCCCGCGCTGAGGCTCAGCAAAATCACAAGCTTGATACGGACCGTTGGCCGCAGGAACACTGGAACCCGCCCAGAGAAAAGCATCATTTTTACAAATTCCTCTCTATCAAGATCTTCTAATTGGATTCGTTTGAATTTTACCGCTCATGCCCTTGCGGCGATAAATCGGCCGCGCACCAACAGCGCAGGATCGCCCGTTCAATGGGAATTACGGCGCCTTAGAGATTTCCAAGGCGATTCCCCTTTATTTGGTTCTTCACATGCGGGAAATCTCACGTTGGAGGGAATCCCGTGCTCGTCTCTCGCTGCGTTCTCCTGCGCGCTGCAATCGTATTTTGCCGTATCCTCGCTTTATCCCTCCTGATCGTGGCTGCAGCCTGTTTCGCCGGCGGACCGAAATACGTTGCCGGCGTTACCTACTTCAATTCGTCGGTCCTCGGCCAACCTATTCACTGGGCCGGCGGGCAGGTGAACTATTACGTCGATCAGGGCTCTCTGAGCAGCACCGTCACCAACCGGCAGGCCGTAGCCATGGTGGATGCGGCGGCGGCATTGTGGAACGCGGTTCCGACGGCGGGAGTCACGCTTACCGATATGGGACCGCTGAATGAGGACGTCCGCGGTGCAAACATTGTGGCAAGCGGCACAAATTTTACTGTGACCAACGAGCAGATCGATCAGCTTGCCCAGATTGCCCAGCCCGCCGACGTTACTCCTGCAGCAACTCAATATCCCGTAGGGGTAATCTTCGACGAAGACGGCTCAGTGATCAACGCTCTCTTCGGTCCCGGCGCCAGCGACCCCACCAGTTGCGAGTTCAACGGCGTCTGGTTCTGGATCGACAATGTCAATCCCGACGCCACCATTGCTCACGCCATTCTTCTGCTTAACGGCCTATGCGCGACCGATGCGAACATACTGGCGATGATGAGCTTCGAGGTGGAGCGCGCCTTCGGTCACATTCTCAATCTGGACTATGCGCAGGTGAACCCCGGCGCGCTCCAGAACGAAGAGCCCGGCGGCACGCAGGGCTGGCCGATTATGCAGCCCATCAGCGGGGTCTGCGGCCCGACCGGCGGCCTCTGCATTCCCGAGCCTTCCATTCTTCATTTCGACGATATCGCCGCCCTCAACCGGCTCTACCCCATCACCGCTGAAAATCTCTCCAGCTTTCCCGGCAAACAGCTCACCGCGGCAAATACCGTCTCCATTCAGGGAACCATTGCCTTCCAGACCGGGGTGGGCATGCAGGGCGTGAACGTCGTCGCGCGCCCGCTCGACGCGAACGGCAATCCGCTCTACCAATACACAGTCACATCCGTCTCCGGCGTCTCCTTCAACGGCAATCATGGCAACCCCATCACCGGCTTCGCCGACACAAACGGCAACCTGCTCACGATGTGGGGCTCGAACGATCCCGCCGTGCAGGGCAGTTTTGACCTGAGCGGCATCCCACTGCCCCCCGGCGTGACCACGGCCAATTACCAGGTCACCTTTGAGACCATCGATCCTCTCTATATCCTCACCAATTCGGTCGGTCCCTATCTCGACGGCCAGGTCGCTCCTTCGGGAAGCCTGGCGTCCATCTCCGTGCCGGCAATGTCGGCAGGCAGCACGCAAACCCTCACAGTCAACGCCACCAACTCGGCCATGCGGCGGCACCGAGGACGCAATCGGAACCCAGGCCACGCCGCGCCCCCTGCCCGTAAGCGGATTCTGGTGCGGGCGTCTCAGCCAGGTGGGCCAATCCGACTGGTTCAGCTTCCCGGTTCGCGGCAACCGCACCTTCACCATCGTCACGCAAGCTCTGAATGAGACCGGCACTCCCACTGAACTCAAAGGCCATGCCCGCCATCGGCGTCTGGGACGCGTTTGATCCACTCGGCGCAACGTCAGTCGGCGCGGCCCCGGGATTGAATGGACTGGCCACTGGCGAAAGCTAGCTGCAATTCAGCCCCCCGGCCGACGATGTGGTCCGCATCGGCATCGCCGACCAGCGCGGCGACGGCCGCCCCGACTACCCCTATAACGGCTGGGTGCTCTACGCCGACACCGTCCAGCCTTCGCATCTGCCCGTCTCCGGCGGCCCCATCGTCATTCAGGGCATGGGTTTTCGCCTCGCCGATACGGTGCAGGTAGGCGGGCAGCCCGCCGCGGTCACCAGCATCTCGCCCAACGAGATCACCGCCATTGCACCCGCCAGCCGCCAGCGGCGTCACCGGCTCGGTTGATGTGGAAGTGGACGATCAGCCCGCCTTCTACGCCGCGGCCATCGTCCCCGGCGGCATCAGTTACGACTCCGGCACCGGCGACGCGCTCACCCTGCTCACCGCTCCCATGAACACCGTCCCCATCGGCGTGCCCATTCCCTTCACCGTAACCGCACTGCCCCAGCCCTCACCCCCGCCGGCGGAGTCACGGTGATCTATACCGTCACCAGCGGCACGGCAACCCTGGCCTGCGGACTGCCCACCTGCTCCGTCACCGCAACCGGCGACGGCCGCGCCTCCATGAACGTCACCGCCGTCGACGGAACCTGGTCCATCGTCACCGCCTCGCTCACCAACGGCTCCAGCCTGCAGGCGCAGTTTCGCCGGAGGAACGCCGCCCGTCCTCGCTTCTCTCACGCCCGCAGCTTTCGCTCGCCGCCGGAGCCAGCATCACCTGGACCGTCCAGGCGCTGGTTCTCTCCAACGGCCTTCCCGCCGCCGGCCAAACCGTAACCTGGCAGCCGGCCAGCGGCATCACCGTCCAGGGCAGCGGCTCCGTGCCGTCACCAACTCCAGCGGCATCGCCACCCAGGCCCTCACCGCCGGCCCGCTCGCCGAGGGCCAGACCGCAACCATCAGCGCCTGCCTCAACGGCACCAGCCAGTGCATCGCCTTCACGGTCTTCGGCGCTCGTCCTGAGTAGCCACGCTTGAAGCCGTCTCCGGCACCACCCAGAGCCTGACCGTTCAGTCCACCCCCAGCCAGATCACTCTTCGCCTGCTCGATATGGACGGCAACCCCATGGCCGGCGGCTCGGTATCGCTCTACCAGGCGCTCTATGCATGGGCGCCGCCCTGCGCCGCGCACAGCGTCTGCCCGCCTTCCACTCTCCTCGCCACCCAGTCCGCCACAGCCATCTCGGCCCTCGACGGAACCGTCGCCTTCACCCCCGCAACCCTCCCCGGCGTCGCCACCAACCTGATCGGCCTTGCCTCACCGGCAACACCTCCACCCTCAACATCTCCATCGAGCAGTATCCGTAAAGCAGTTGTCAGTTGTCAGTTGTCAGTAGTTAGCCGGATGCCCAGGTTCCTTGAGACCTGGGAAACCTCAAGACCAACCCGCCCATTTTTTCCTGTCGCATATTCGCGCCATCTCCAGCCCGTCCCCACCCCAATCTGCTATTTTCATAATTTGTATCCACGAACTTCGAAATCTCCGCCGCCGCGCTCCGAGGACCGTCGCTATCATGTCTGATCCGCTTGGCTCATCCGCCCGCTTCCAGTGTTGAAACTCCCCAGTCAGTGGGATTCTTTCATCCATCGAGGCGCGCGTACCGCTTCACCATCCTGATGTTCATCAGCCTGCTGGTGCTGGGAAGCTATTTCGCCTATGACAGCATCGGCGCGCTCGCGCCCACGCTCATCGATGCGTTGCATCTGGACCGCAGCACCATCGGCAATCTCTACACCGCCTACTCGGTCGCCGCCATCCTCATCGTGTTCTTCGGCGGCATGCTCTATGACAAGCTGGGCCCGCGCCGGGCCAGCCTGCTGTTCTGCACCCTGGTCCTCGTGGGCGCCGCCATCGTGGCCGCGCCCACTCCACGTGGGAGCTCTTCGCCGGCCGCTTGATCTTCGGCGCGGGTTCCGAATCCCTGATCGTAGTGCAGAGCGCCATCATCAGCCGCTGGTTCAAGGGCAAGGAGATGGCCCTGGCCTTCGGCATCGCTCTCACCATCAGCCGCGTCGGCACGCTCTTCAGCTTCAATACCGAGCAACTCATCTCGCGACTACTTCGGCAGCTATCGCATCGCTCTCTGGGCCGCGGCAGGCTTCTGCCTCTTCTCGCGTGCTGTGCAACCTGGTCTACATCGCCATGGACCGCCACGGCGAGAAGGTGCTCGCGCTTCCCAAACCGGACGCCGGCGACAAGATCGTCTTCTCCGATATCAAGAAGTTCAACTCATCCTTCTGGTTCGTCGACCCTTCTCTGCGTCACCTTCTACAGCGCCATCTTCCCCTTCACCGCCCTGGCCACGGACATGTTCCACGACAAGTGGGGCATTCCTCTGGTCAGCTCGAGCACGGGCGGGTTTCTGGCCCAGATCTTCGGCAACTTCATTCACATGTTCTCGACAGCGCCCGGCATCACCAGCATCGTGATCTTCGCATCCATGGTCTTCGCACCCTTCGCCGGCAACCTGATCGACCGCATCGGCAAGCGCGCCACGCTGATGGTGGTCGGCTCGCTCATTCTGATTCCCGCCCACCTGATCATGGGCATCACCCACTGGAATCCCATCCCCAGCATGGTCGTCCTCGGCGCCGCTTTTGTGCTGGTGCCCGCCGCCATGTGGCCTTCGGTTCCCCTGGTGGTCGAAGAGAAACGCGTGGGCACCGCCTTCGGTCTGATGACGGCCATCCAGAATCTGGGCCTCGGCCTGTTCCCCTTCCTCAACGGCAAGCTCCGCGACGTCACCGGAACCTATACCGCGACACAGATCATGTTCGCGGGGCTCGGCGTGATTGGCCTCATCTTCGCTGTCCTGTTGCTGCGCTCCGATAAGCGGCACGGCAACGTTCTGGAGCAGGGAAAAAAACAAGAGAGGGACCTGCCCCGAATCGAAGAGAGCCTCGAACAACGCTATTGATCATGCCTGTAAATACTGACTCTCGGGTGCCCCATCCATTCAGCGTTCTTTGCTGAATGGGTGGGAAGTCGCAGCACCATTTGAGGGCCGGATCAATAGCGCCTGTCACCAATGCCCCACCAACGCATCTATAGCGTGAGGGCTTCCCCTTTGGATCAACCGACCGAACCATTCCGGTCCGGCCGCCCCCGCGTCGTTATTGTCGGCGGCGGCTTTGCCGGCATCCATGCCGCCAACGGCCTTGCACGGCTCCCCGTCGACGTCACAGTAGTCGACCGCCGCAATCACTACACTTTTCAGCCGCTCCTCTACCAGGTCGCCCTCGCCGTGCTCTCTCCGGCAGATATTGCCCAGCCCATCCGCAGCATTCTGCGCAAGCATAAAAACACCCAGGTCCTCATGGACGAGGTCGTCGCCATCGACCAGGCTGCCCGCCAGGTCACTCTCGCCTCAGGCACCCAGCTCCCATTCGACTATCTCGTCCTCGCCACTGGAGCTACCCATTCCTATTTCGCCCACCCGGAATGGGTTCAATATGCCCCCGGCTTGAAATCCGTCGAAGATGCCCTTGAGATTCGCCGCCGCGTCTTGCTGGCCTTTGAACTGGCTGAGCGGCAGATGGTCGAAAGCGGCTGGCACCCTCCCCTCGAACTTCATCGTTATCGGGGGCGGACCAACAGGAGTTGAGTTGGCCGGCGCCATCAGCGATATCGCTCAGCTCTATATGCGCCATGACTTCCGCCACATCGACCCCACCAAATCCCGCGTGATTCTGCTTGAAGGTTCCCCGCGCGTTCTCGCCGCCTACCCGCCCGACCTTTCCGCAAAAGCCGAAGCCATTCTCACCCATCTCGGCGTTGAGGTCCACACCGATACCCAGGTCACCGATCTCGGTGCAGGCTGGGTTGAGGCCGCTGGCAAGCGCATCGACGCCGTAGTCACGCTGTGGGCCGCTGGAGTCGAGGCTCGCCGCTGGCCAAGCTTCTCGACGTGCCCCTCGATAAACGCGGATGCGTTCTGGTTGATGACTTTCCTTAATCCCCCGGGGCTTGCCAACGTCTTTATCCTCGGCGACCTGGCCAATCTGACGCAGGACGGCCATCAGATCCCCGGCGTAGCCCAGCCCGCCATGCAGATGGGCGACCACGTCGCCAAAATGATCGCCGCCGACCTCAAGAGGCAGCCGCGTCCTCCCTTCCGCTATTTTGATAAAGGCGATATGGCCACCATCGGCCGCATGGCTGCCGTCGGCGACGTCAAGTGGCCCTTCAAAGCCCACATGAGTGGATTTCCCGCCTGGGTCACCTGGCTCACCATCCATATTTTCTTCCTCATCGGCTTCCGCAACCGCATCTCCGTCTTTGCCGCCTGGGTGTGGACCTACTTCACCTTCACCCGCGGCGCACGGTTCATCACCGGCGACCAGACCCTCCCCGGCTGGCCGGACCAGATTGCCGCCGGGCCGGCGGACGCATCACAGCAGCCGGCCAAAGAAAACTAAATAAGGGGCCGCAGGTCGAAAACATTCAATACATCACCATTTGGTGATATATATTGGTGATGCAGGAGGATTTTATGAGAGCAACTGTGGCGCTCGACGATGAGTTGGTAAGTAAAGCCCAAGAGCTTATCAGGCGTGACGGAACGAACGGCCCTGCTCCGAGATGCTTTGAAGGCACTGATTCATCTTGAAGCTTCGCGCAGGCTCGCGGCGGTTGGAGGAACAGAGCCGGACTTGGAAGACATCAAGCGTGTGAGAGCTGACAGACTGTGATTCTGGCCGACACATCGGTCTGGGTTGACCATCTGCGAAACCGCAACCCTGAGATGGAGAAGCGCCTTATCAGAGGGCAGATTGTCATGCATCCCTTCATCGTTGCTGAGATTCCCTTGGTTCGCTTCACAACCGGCAAAAAAGACTTGAGGACATGGATGCGCTACTCGAAGTGAGAATGGCGCAACTCAACGAAGTGCGGCACATGATTGAAGCCCACGCCCTCTACTCGAAGGGTATTGGCCTTACGGATGCGCACCTGATTGCATCCTGTCTGATGACGCCGGGAACCCAATTATGGACGCGCGATGCCACTCTGAAAAAAGTAGCCAAGGCTCTGGGAATTCTCATCACTTTGCCCTAAGGTGCCCGCAAAGCTCAACCCCGTCGAGTAAACTGAAGTGCGATGCTCGATCTAGCCTTTGTCCGTGCCAACCTTGAATTGGTAGAAGAAAAACTACGCGCCCGCGGAGCCGACCCCGGCTGCGTTGCTGGGCGATTTTCGCGCCCTCGACCAGAGCCGCCGCGAGGCGATCACCCTCGCCGAGCGGCTGAAGGCGCGAAGCAATGAAATAACGGAAAATATCTCCGCTCTCAGAAAGTCTCCTTCCGAATATCGTTCGGATGCGAGAAAGCTGTCAGAGATGCCGGTGAGAGAAAAGATCGTATCCGTATCGCGTAATAACGAGGACTTCTTGTCGCGCCCCGAAGTGATTGCAAAGATGGACGAAACCCGCGCCTCAAGAAAGAAATCGAGGAGTTGGTCAAACGAGCCGAATTGCTGGACGATCAGATGCGGCAACGTTTAGCCGGCATTCCCAACCTAACCCGCGACGAAGTCCCCATCGGCAAATCAGAGGCCGACAACGTCACCCAAAAAACCTGGGGCAAAAGCCCAAATTCGATTTCGAGCCCAAGCCCCACTGGGAACTCGGCGAGCAACTCGGCATCCTCGACCTAAAGCGCGCCGCCAAGTTGAGTGGAGCGCGCTTTGCGGTCTATATGGGCGCTGGAGCGCCTGGAGCGGGCGCTTATCAGTTTTATGATCGACATGCACACCCAGAAGCACGGCTATTTGGAGGTTCTACCTCCGTTCTTGGTGAATGGCGATTCGATGTATGGGACCGGACAGTTACCAAAATTTGCCGAGGATCTTTTTAAGGTTCAAACAGGCCGTTTTGATAGAGATATTCACCATATTCCTTCGGTTGAGTAGTTGGTGCTGACGGCCGTACTGGTCTTTTTAGAGTTTTGAGTCTAAACAAAGGGATTGCAGAGCTTCAATTCATCGGGGTCGAAAAACACAAAGCAATAGAACACGTACCCGTAACGTCTCTGCTCTACAGTCGTGATCTTTACCTCATCCCCACCGCCGAAGTCCCCGTCACCAACCTCTACCGCGACGAAATCCTCGACGACGCGCGCCTGCCCATCTCGCTCACCGCCTACACTCCATGCTTCCGCGCCGAAGCCGGAGCGGCCGGCAAGGATACACGCGGCATCATCCGCCAGCACCAGTTCCAAAAAGTCGAACTGGTCAAGTTCACCCGCCCCGAACGATCCGAGGCCGAGCACGAGCGCCTCACCCGCGACGCCGAAGAGGTCCTTGAAGCCCTGGACTACCCTACCGCCGCGTCCTGCTCTGCACCGCCGATACCGGCTTCTCCTCGGCCAAGACTTACGATCTAGAAGTCTGGCTGCCCGGCCAGCAGCTCTACCGCGAAATCTCCTCCTGCTCGAACTTCGAGGCCTTCCAGGCGCGGAGAGCCAACATCCGCTACCGGCCCGCAACTCCAAGGCCAAGCCCGAGTTTGTCCACACCATCAATGGCAGCGGCCTGGCCGTGGGCCGCACCTGGCTGGCCATCCTTGAGAACTACCAGCAATCCGACGGCTCCGTCGTCATTCCAGCGCCGCTGCGTCCCTACATGGGCGGCATGGAAAAAATTACCAGGGAGGCTTAATGGAACCTCTGTCCACCGTCAACCCTGTTCCAGAATCCCGCCGCGCTATCGGTCAGATTCTGAAGAGTTATTTTTACTGGACCTATCCGCGCGGCAGCTTCCACTACGACATCCTGGTCACGGCGATCCTGCTCTTCATCTTTCTCACGCCGCGGATTCCCGGCTGGAGCTTCGGCGACAAACCCTCCCCCATCGGCGGCCCGTTGCATCCCATCCAGGTCATTGGCAACGACGGCCAGGGAGTGATCGTCACCGTCCAGGCCTCCGATGTAAATCTGGACCTCCGCACCACCGCCTCAAACAAGGTGGTGAAGAAGGCCTTGCGCAAAGCCATCGAGCCGGTCACCGGCGATGACGTTTTCATCGTGCATTGGGAAACTGGAATCGACGCCCAGGGAAACCCCGTCTGGAAGGTCTGGGCCCATCGGTAATTTTTGCGATCGCTCATCTTCTTTGTTTCCTCCGGCGCAATTCAACGTCCAATCAAGATAAGGAAATCAATGCGTCCCGAAATCAAACTCGCATTTGCAGCATCCATCGTACTCTTACTTTTGCCTGTCCCCGCAGCCCTGGCAGCGCAAAAGGATCTCAACCAGATCCTCAGCCAGCTTGACGCGGCGGCTGCCAACTTCCACTCCACCGCCGCCGACTTCGAATTCATCACCGAGCAGACCGATCCTGTGCCAGACAAAGACATACAAAAGGGGACATCCTATTACAAGCGCAGCGGAAAAACCTTCCAGTGGGCCGCGCATATCCGCGAGGAGAACGGCAAGCCGGTGCCCAAAGACCTGACCTACTCCGGCGGCAAGGTTCTGCTCTATGAAAAACTCACCAACCAGGTGCACACGGTGAACGCCGCCAAGTTCGAGAGCTATCTGCTTCTCGGCTTCGGCGCCAGCGGCAAGGAGCTGGCCGAAAAGTGGAACATCAAATACCTGGGTTCCGAGTCGCTGAAGGACGGCGCGACCAGCGTCGATACGGAGAAGTTGGAGCTGATAGCCAAGGACCCTGACGTGCTTAAGCTTTTCCCTAAAGTCATCATCTGGATAGACCCAGTTCGCGGAGTTAGCCTGAAGCAGTACTTCGACGAGGGCCAGGGTCAGAGCCGCACCTGTTTCTACTTCAACATCAAGGTCAATCAGTCCTTGCCCGACAGCGACTTCACCTTCAAAACCGATAGCCAGACCACATACATCAAATAGGAATGGGCAACACGCGGCTCTCCTACCTCACTAAGGCTCTACTGCGATTGAGTTGAGCAAACGGAGTAATATGATGGGGAGTTCCCATGCGAGTGCTGACAATTATCGGGAGTCCCAGGAAAGGGCACAGCTATCGCGTCGTTCAGCAGATCGAGCGTAGGCTGACCCAGAATCCCAAGGTGCAGTTTGAATATTTGTTCCTCAGTCAGCTGAATCTGCAAATATGCCGCGGCTGCTATGTTTGCCAATCCCGAGGGGAGCAGGACTGTTCTCTGAAAGACGACCGGGCGGAATTGGTGAATAAAATGCAGGAAGCGGATGGCGTGATCCTTGTGTCCCCGGCTTACACAGCCAATGTTACCGGGTTAATGAAGAACATGATGGATCGAATCGCCTATACCGCGCACCGGCCTGCCTTTCTGGGAAAGCCCGCAATGCTGGTGGCTACAGCCAGTTCCTTCACCGGGGATACCTTGAAGGCCCTTGCATGGTTTGGATATACCGGGTTCGAAATTGTTTCCAGGCTGGGAGTGCCGGTGTGGCCGTCGCCTCGTCGCGGCTGGCAGGGCGGAAAATCCGTCGACCAGAAGCTGGAGAGAGCGGTCAGGCGTTTTGAGAACGCCTTGTCCCGCCGCCCAGCTCCCCTGCAGCTTAGAAAGGTGCTTCAGCTCTACATCATGAAGGCCACCGCTGCGACCGACCCGAAGTTCTTCCCGGCGGACTATGAGTACTACCAGGCGCTCGATCAGCTTACTCTTGCGGTGCCCGGCTGGAAGAAACTGCTCGGGAGGCTGGTTTATCGGATTGCATTCACATGGATGGATCGACGCTTAGCGCATCTCAAATAGCTACAACTTCTTCTTATCTCTTACCGTCTCCCATAGACCCGCGCAAAAAATCAAAACTCTTCGCAGTCCCCATGCAGCCGCAATCCCCCCTAGCGCAAACAACATCGGGAAGCACTCCAGCGTATACCGCGTCTCCGGCGCTTCGATCATCATCAGCAGTCCGCTGCGCAACACAATATACGCCAGCATCCACGGCCAAAACTTTGGTCGCAGACACAGCCCCGCCAAAGCCAGCAGCAGATAGACAGCATTGAGCCCCGCGTACTCCCAACTGAATCGCGTCTCGGCGTTGTGATGCGCATAGACCCACCAATCCATATCGATGGGCAGGTTTTCCACCCGCGGCCGGAGCCACATATCGGCCAGCCGTCCCAGCGGCAGCCAGAGATAATAGCGCAACGGATGCGACCTGATCCGCTCCTCAGCCAGGCGCGCAAACCGTGCATCCATCCCCTCAGTAAATTCCTGCCCATTATCCTTGTACTCGGCAGCCAGCGCGGCGGTCTCAGCATACTCTGCCGGCGAGTCGAAGGTCCGCGCGGGCAATTTGCCCAAATCGAAGGGCCCGCCCGGCACATTCCAATAGATGTCGTAAGTAGAGATAAAGTCCAGGCACCAGGTCTTCACCCATCGCTGCCAGCCTGGGTCTCCTGGTTCATCAGGATCGTTGGCATAGCGAGGCGCCAACGGCTGAACCACATGGAAGACCCTCCAATTCCTCGCCGTCCACGCCGCAAACGGAATCATTGCCAGCAAAACGCAAACCACTGCCATCTTCGCCAGCCTTGCTCTCGCAACCGTCCCGCACCGCAGCGCCGCCACCATCGCCGGCGCCAGCGCGACCCCCACCAATGCCCCATCCGGCCTGAGCATTGCCGCAAAAGTAACAGCAAACGTAAACCAGAGAGCGTTTCCCCATCCCGGCTGCTCGTTGAACCGCCCGACAGCCCACAGTGCCAGTGCAATCGCAAATAGCGTGGGAGCTTCCGTCAACGGAGCCGCAGCATACGAAGCCGTAAATGGACAAACCGCTGCCAGCCAAAGCGTCGCCAGCGCCGCCCCATTCCTGATCTCAGGTTTAGCGATCCGCCGCACAAACCCCGCCAGCAGCAGACAGCCCAGAAGTTCAAGGGCAATCTGCACATAGGCCACAGCGCTATAGTTATCCATGCCAAACAGCCGGAAACAAGCGGCCAGAAACAGCGGATACCCGGGCAGACGGATCAGCGTCTCATGCAGCACGCCGCTTCCGTCGGTAATCGCATACCGGCCATGCAGCAGCAGGTTCTTCGCCAACCCGCCATAGATCAGCGAATCCCCTTCATCCTGAGGAAACTCCTTGAACATCCACAAGCGCAGCACAGCCCCGACAGCCAGTGCCAGCGCGCGCCGGCCAGCGCGTGCGCAAACGCATCACGGGTCTTGGCTATCCAATAGACAATTGACTCGCCGAGGCAGCTTCCATACGATTCGTACTGTATAGCGTAGACCGTTTTGGCGGCTCTTGACCACGTAGAATGAATTAGGCCAGTTACCTAGACGTCCATGCCGGATAAACAGATATTTTTCGATCCGCACCGCAAGCGCTGGAAGCGCCTGCGCCGCATTCTCGATGTGTCCGCCGTTCTTTCACGCTGGTTCTGGCCGGCTTTCATCTTCAACGTACTGCGCAGCCAGCATCTGCCCGAGCTGCTGCTGCCCACGCCCAAGCATAACTACAAAGCCCTGCCCGACCGCAGCTCGCTGCTGCGCGGCGCCAAGAGCCCGGCCCGCGCGCCGCAAAACCAGCCGCAAGCCCTCCGAGATTCCCTTCAACACCGGTGAAGGTTTGCGCGCCGCCTATTACGTACAGGACGACGCGGCCAGCTACTCCTCCTTCAAGGAGCACGTCCACCAGATCGATCTGCTCTTTCCCGCAGTGGCTCCATGTGGACGCTCCCACCGCCACGCTGCTGGCCATCAACAACGACAGCCATCGCGAATATCCCGTGGTCGACGGCGCCACAGTTCACGATCCCGACGACGTCGACCGGGTCAAGCACGTCATCCAGGCGGCCAAGGAAGACACGGAAATCTTTCCCCACCTGAACAACTACAACGCCAACACCCAGATCTGGGATGCCGGCGTGGGCGACGTTCTCGCCGACTCCGGCAAGCGAGCCGAGCTGCGCCGGCAGATCTCCGCTTCTTCACCGCCTTCCCGGTCTATCGCGGCCTCTCGCTGGACTTCGAAAGCCTCTCCGACGATGCCATCCGGCCTACCTGAGCTTCATCCAGGAGCTCTACGCGGACATGCACGCGCGCAACCTGCGCCTTTACGTCAACACGCCCGTCGCCACCTCCGACGCCGACCTGAAACAGATTGCCGCCAACTCCGACGGCATCATCCTGATGAACTACGACCAGCACCAGACCACCAGCGATCCCGGCCCCATCGCCAGCCAGGAGTGGTTCGTCGGCAACCTGCAGCCGCGTGCTCAAAATCGTGCCCAAGGAAAAGCTCATCTGCGCCGTCGGCAGCTACGGCTACGACTGGACGCTCTCCATCCCCAATCCCAAAGAGCCGCAGGCATCCCAAACCGAAAGTGCTGAATACCGAGGACCTGCACGTCTCCGAAGCCTGGCAGCACGCCTCCGACGCCGACGCCGACCTCGATCTCGATTACGACTCGCTCAATCCCCACTTCGAGTACATTGACGAAGACCGAACCAGCGCCATGTGGTCTGGTTCCTCGATGGCGTCACCGTGCTCAACGAGCTGCGCGCCGCACGCCAGCTCGGCCTGCAGACCTTTGCCCTGTGGCGGCTGGGCGAGGAAGACAGCTCGCTGTGGAACATCTGGGACAAGCCCAGCAATCCCGAGTCGCTGCAGGCGCTCGGCTCCGTCCAGCCCGGCCACGACGTTGACACCGAGGGCGAGGGCGACATTCTCCGCATCACCGGCCTGCCCCAGCCCGGCAAGCGCACCGTCACCGTCGATACCGACGAGCCCGATCCGCGCAAGAAGCTCATCATCGATGAGCACATGGACGTCTATCCCGCGCACCTACACCATCCAGCAGTACGGCTACCACCCCAACGAAGTCGCGCTCTCCTTCGACGACGGTCCCGACCCCAAATGGACGCCCGAAGATCCTTGACATTCTCAAGCAGAAGAACGTCAAAGGCACTTTCATGCTGATCGGCGCCGAGGCCGCAGGAGAATATCGGCCTCATGAAGCGCATCGTCCGCGAAGGCCACGAGATCGGCAACCACACTTACACCCATCCCGACATCAGCGAAATCTCCAACCGCGCAACTGGATCTGGAGGTCAAGCTCACCGAGCGGCTTTTCGCCAGCAAGCTCGGCATTCAGCCGCTCTACTTCCGCCCTCCTTACGACATCGACGAGGAGCCCGACACCGACGACCAGGCCGCCCCCGTCGAGCGCATCCAGCAGGACGGATACACCATCATCGGCAGCAAGATCGACACCGATGACTGGAACGAGCATCCTCGCAAGACTCCCGCCGAAATCACCCAGTCCGTCCTCGCCCAGTTGGAAACCATGAAGATCAAGCCGCAGTTCCGCGGCTCCATCATCCTGCTCCACGACGGCGGCGGCGACCGCTCAGCCACCGTTGCCGCCCTGCCCGTTCTCATCGATGCTCTCCGCGCCCACGGCTACGCCATCGTGCCAGTCTCTGCCCTCATGGGCAAAACCACCGCAGAGGTCATGCCCAAGCTCACCTGGCCCAATATCTGCGCGCCCTGCCCGACTCCATCGCCTTCTCAGGCGTGGCCATGATCGGCAAGTTCATCGTGATGGTCTTCTTTCTCGGCGATATCCTGATGAGCGCCCGCCTTATCATCGTCGGCCTCTTCGCCATCATTGACCGCCTGCGCAAGCCCCACCGCAATGCCTCGCCCGGTTACAATCCCCGCGTCGCCGTTCTCATCCCCGCCTACAACGAAGAGACGGTCATCGTCCGCACCATTCGCTCGGTGCTCAACTCCGACTACAAGAACCTTCATGTCATCGTCATCGACGACGGCTCGCCGCGACCGCACCGTCGAAGTAGCCCGCGAAGCCTACGCCGCCGAGATCGCCGCGGGCCGCGTCCAGGTGCTCACCAAGCCCAACGGCGGCAAAGCCGCCGCGCTCAACTACGCCCTCGACCGCATCACAGAAGAAATCTACGTCGGCATCGACGCCGACACCGTCATTGCCACCGACGCCATCTCCAAGCTCATTCCCCATTTCGAGGACCCCCGCATCGGCGCCATGGCCGGCAACGCCAAGGTGGGCAACCGCGTCAACCTATGGACCCGCTGGCAGGCTCTGGAATACATCACCAGCCAGAACTTCGAGCGCCGCGCACTCGACCTCTTCCACGTTGTCACCGTTGTTCCCGGCGCCATCGGCGCCTGGCGCACCGCCCCCGTCAAAGCCGCCGGCGGTTATCCGCTCAACACCGTCGCCGAAGACGCCGACCTCACCATGAACCTGCTTGAGCAGCGCTACAAGGTCGACTACGAAGACCGCGCGCTGGCCTTCACCGAAGCGCCCATCGACTGCCAAGGGCCTCATGCGCCAGCGCTTCCGCTGGTCCTTCGGGATTCTGCAAGCGGTCTGGAAACACCGCGCCGCCTTCGTCCGCAACAAGGCCATGGGCCTCTTCGCACTGCCCAACATCCTCATCTTCCAGATGCTTCTGCCGCTGGTCTCGCCCTTCATCGACCTGATGTTCCTGGCCGGCATCGTCAACTACTTCGTCGATCGCACTACCACCCTGAAGCCGCCTCCGCAGCCAGCTTTGAGAAGCTGCTGGCTTACTTCCTCACCTTCCTGCTCATCGACTTCGTTACTTCCTCGATCGCCTTCTCGCTGGAGCGCCGCCATCCCGCCAACAAGGGCGACGGCTGGCTGCTCTTCCACATCTGGCTGCAGCGCTTCGCCTACCGCCAGGTCTTCTCCATCGTCCTCTTCAAAACCCTCAAGCGCGCCATCGACGGCAAGCCCTTCAACTGGGACAAAATCGAGCGCACCGCCAAGATGAGCAAAGCCACCGACGCGATGACGGAAACACCGTAGGATAGTCTCACCAGGCAAGAGAGACTCCGCGTACCCCATCTTTTCCGCCACGGCGGCGACCGGAAAGGGGAAACCCAAAAAGCCGGTTTTCAAGTTCTCGATCGGCCCGTAAATCCCTTTTCCATCCTCCCGAATTCGCTGTAATCTGTAAGCGTTATGACTACCGCGACCCTCCCCACTCGCATTGAATCCCGCTCGCCTGAAGGCATCTTCAAAAACGAGCCCTTCATCGATTTCAAAACTCCCGGAAAACGCCCGCGAGATGCAGGCCGCATTGGACCTGGTCGCCTGCCAACTGGGCCGCGAATACGACCTGATCATCGGCGGCCGCCGCCTCAAGACCGAAGCCAAGATCCACTCCCTCAACCCAGCCCGCCCCGCGCAGATCGTCGGCGTCCACCAGAAAGCCGGCGCGGAGCACGCCGAGGAGGCCATGCAGGCGGCGCTCCAGGCCTTTGAGTCCTGGAGCCGGACTCCACAGAGACGCAGAGCTTCCCTGCTCCTGGACGCCGCCGAGATCATCCGCAGCGCGCAACTTCGAGTTCTGCGCATGGCTGACCTATGAAGTGGGCAAGAACTGGGCTGAAGCCGATGCCGACGTAGGCGAAACCATTGATTTTCTTGAGTTTTATGCCCGTGAAGCGCTGCGCCTGGCCGCCGCCACCACGCCCATCCAGTACCCCGGCGAGCGCAACGAACTGCTCTACATTCCGCTCGGCGTGGGCGCGGTGATCCCTCCCTGGAACTTCCCTTTCGCCATCATGGCGGGCATGACCGCGGCCTCCATCGTCACCGGCAACACGGTGATTCTGAAGCCCTCCAGCGACGCTCCCACCATCGCCGCCAAGTTCATTGAAGTGCTTGAGGAAGCTGGACTGCCGGCCGGCGTGGTCAACTTCTGCCCCGGCTCCGGCGCGACCTTTGGCAACGCCATCGTCGAGCACCCCAAGACACGCTTCATCGCCTTCACCGGCTCGAAAGCGGTCGGCCTGGAGATTCACGAGACGCGCTGCCCGGACCAAGCCCGGCCAAATCTGGATCAAGCGGACGATTCTGGAGATGGGCGGCAAGGACTCGATCCTGGTCTGCGCCGACGCCGACCTGGATGCGGCCGTCGAGGGCGTCGTCGCCTCGGCCTTTGGATTCAGCGGGCAAAAGTGCTCGGCCTGCTCCCGCGCCATTGTCGAAGCCCCGATTTATGACGTATTTATGGAGCGGCTGCGGGAGCGCGTGGCGCAAGTGACCGTGGGCGACCCGGCGGCCAACCACAACCTGGGTCCGGTGATGAACAAGGCCGCTCTTAACTCCATGCTGGCCTACATTGAGACCGGCAAGAAGGAAGGCCGGCTGATCGCCGGCGGCCATGCGCCGGAGACAGCGGAGGGCGGCTACTTCCTTGAACCGACAGTCTTTGCCGACATTGCTCCCGACGCGGTGCTGGCCCAGGAAGAGATCTTCGGCCCGGTGCTGGCCGTCATCAAAGTGGAGAGTTTCGAGGAAGGCCTGCGAGTGGCCAACAATACCGAGTACGGCCTGACCGGCTCGATCTACACCACGGACCGCGACGAAGCTCGACCGTGCCCGCCGCGAGTTCCATGTGGGCAATCTCTACTTCAACCGCAAATGCACCGGCGCCATGGTGGGCGCCCATCCCTTTGGCGGCTTCAATATGAGCGGCACCGACTCCAAGGCAGGCGGACCGGATTACCTGCTGCTGTTTACCCAGGCCAAGAGCGTGGCAGAAAAGCTGTAAGAGATCGGCAGAATTGCTTGCTATCCGAGGTCCCAAAGTCGCGACCTTAGGCACCAAGGTAAGTCCAGCAGAGTTTTACGCAACGGCCGTAGGCACGGCCTGTTCGTCAGCCTCCAGCCTGCTGCCGACCTCGGCAGCGGCCTGTGCCAGCACCCGGTGGTGGATGGTAAACAGCGCCAGCTCCAGACGGTCGCTGACCCCGGTTTTGTCGTAGATGGAGCGCA
Organism: uncultured Acidobacteriaceae bacterium; assembly: GCA_963839225.1. Classification (GTDB taxonomy): domain Bacteria; phylum Acidobacteriota; class Terriglobia; order Terriglobales; family Acidobacteriaceae; genus Telmatobacter. The sequence continues at coordinate 9,156 of CAWIVA010000108.1, read as the reverse complement.
GGTAATTCTTGATGACCTGTTCGGTGGTCCTAAGGCGCGTGGCGATCTCGCGATTCTTGCAGCCCTGCACGATGAGCGCCACGATGCGCATCTCCTTGGGGGTGAGGCGGTCGCGAACGCGAGTTCCCACCATATCGTCTTCGGGTGAATCGGGCTGCATCATTTGCGGAGGCAGCCAGGTTTCTCCTGCGGCAACGCGGCGCACGCACTCCACCAGGGACGGGCCCGGTAACGCTGCGAAAAACTACTCCGCGAAATCCCTGCTGCAGGTAAACCCCGGCAGCCTCGTTGTTCTCCGCGATCACGATGCCGCGGCTGCCCGTTGACTCCAGCAGAACGCGCAGCTGGGTCAGATCCGGCCGGAGCGAAGCGGCAAACAGGACGACGGAGCCTGGAAAAGTTGTGATGGCATGGTGCATCCGGTCAAGGTCAGTGCATTGAGCAATGATTCGCAGATCCTCGTCCATCGCCAGCACCTTGGCGGTGCCTGCTCTAAAAATTGCCTGTGAATCGGCCAGAATGATCTTATTCATATCGTCGGTCCCATCTGCCTCGTTAACCCGATTCAACAATCTACGGCCTGTTTCACCTTCGTCTCCAGAAAGCAGGAGAATTCGGATTGACTCAGGCGCCTGTCTCACCCTAAGCAACATCATCGGCAGAAAGGCACAGGTATCCTTGAATTGTCTGCAATTGCGACAATGCAATCTGCCACGGAACCTTCCTTAACTCGATAAAAATGCAAAAATCATTCTACCCTGTAAATTTTCCTGTGAATAGCGCTGCAGCCCATTAAAGTGAAGAATTAAGAAAAGACAGCAAGAGAGTGAATTGTTCTGACCCCGGCAGGACGGCAGACGCAATAAAAAGTCCAGCAACAACCCGCCTGAACGGTTCGTTTGCAAAACAGCGTGTGAGGCGGTCTAATGCCCTTTGGCCTTGCACAGTTGCAGCATTCAACCAGTGAGATAACTCCCCGCCCAAATGCATGAAGTCGGGTTTGCCGTCGAAATGCCATGAAGTTGATCCGTCTGGCGCCGATGTAGAGGGATGGAGAGGCCTCAATGACCGATCGCACGGAACTTCTTGAAGCAGCGCTGGACAGTATTCCAGAGGGCGTCATGTTGCTCGGAGAAGAGGGTGAGATTGTGTTCTGGAACACAGCGGCAGAGACCATTACCGGGCACGCTCGGGGGGAACTGGTCGGGCGGCCTGTGCCTGTAGCACTGAACACGCTGCTGGATGGAACGGGTCCGCATGAGGATTTGGACTCTGGCTCAGGCCCTCAATCAGGACGCGGATGCCTTGTTCACCTTCTGCATAAGGCCGGAGACGGCGTGCCGGCCATGGCGCGAACCCTGATGCTGCGCGACGGGCTGGGCGGGTCTATCGGCAGGGCGGTCGTCTTTCATTCTGCGGGAAGCCTGCAGGCTCTGCCCCATGGAGAGACAGACGAAGATAGTGGCGTAAGTGCCAGCCAGACAGACCTCGAAGACTCGCTGGAGGCGCTATTTGACGACTTTACGCACGGCGGGCCGGCCTTTGGTCTGCTGTGGATCACTATTGACCAAGCCCAGGATTTGAGCAAAACGCATGGCCACGGAGCCTGCGAGTCGATGATCGAAAAAGTCGACCGGTCGCTGGTGCAGGGTTTGCGGCCGGCCGAGAAACTTGGGCGTTGGGGCGATGACGAGTTTCTGGTCATTTCGCACGAGCGTACGCCTGCGATGCTGGCAACTCACACGCAATTGCTGGCCGGCCTGGCCAGAACGACAGACTTCCGCTGGTGGGGCGACCGGGTATCGATTACGGTAAGCATCGGTGCCGCCCAGGCAACTCAAGGCGAAGCGCTGAAGCAACTGCTGCTGAGGGCGCAGGAAGCAATGTTTTCAAGCATTCATGCGGGCGGGAACCATATTACGCTCGCGCCGGGGGGGCGGGCATGTTTGCCATCATAGGCATTCTTTTGGTCTTTGCGTCGGTCATCGGCGGGTTCCTGATGGAAAAGGGACATATCGCTGTGCTGCTTCAACCGGCGGAAATCCTCTTGATCGCGGGCGCGGCGACCGGCACGCTTCTGGTGGCTAATCCGCTGCACATTCTCAAAGAAATCGCAAACGGATTGCTGGGCGTGCTGAAAGGATCTTCATTCGACAAAGCGCGCTACCTGGACACGCTGAAGATGATGTACCAATTCCTCAACAAGGTTCGAAAGGAGGGGCTGCTGAGCGTGGAAATGGACGTGGAGAAACCTAAAGAGAACTCCATCTTCAAGAACTATCCCTCATTCCTCAATGACCATCATGCCAGGGACTTTGTTTGCGATACGCTGCGCACGGCCATTACCGGAGGCGTGGAGCCGTTCGATATGGACCAGATGATGGAGCTGGATATGGAGGTGCATCACACGGGCGCTATGCAGCCTGTCAACTCGCTGACCACGGTAGCTGACTCCCTTCCCGGGCTGGGGATTGTGGCTGCCGTGCTAGGCGTGGTGATCACCATGGGCGCGCTGGGGGGTCCGCCTGAAGAGATTGGCGAAAAGGTGGCGGCTGCGCTGGTAGGGACGTTTTTGGGCATCTTGCTCTGTTACGGCGTTGTAGGCCCGCTCAGCGCCAATATGGGAAAAACAGCCGAAGCGCAAAATGAGTATCTCCACGTGCTTCGTGTGCTGATGCTTTCGTTTCTGAAGGGTTCTGCTCCGATGATTGCCATTGAGATGGGGCGGCGCGCAATTCCCGCGCATGTGCGCCCCAGCTTCGACGAGATGGAAAAACACTGCAAGAGCCACACGGCCGGCGCGGAACCGGTCGCAGCTGCGGCATAAGGATCGCAAACCCCCGGGAGAGAGATAAAGCATCATGGCCGCCAAGACTCAACCGATGATCGTCATCAAGAAAAAAAAGGCCACGGCGGTCATCACGGCGGCGCGTGGAAGGTAGCTTATGCAGATTTTGTCACCGCCATGATGTCGCTGTTTATCGTGCTCTGGCTGATGGGCTCCAGCGAGAAGGTCAAGCGAGCCGTAGCCGGCTACTTCAACGATCCCAAGGGGTTCTCAAACCAGTTGGGAACCACCATGACCGGAACTGGCCAAACCGTGGCGCAGGTGAATACCGACGAACTGGAGAAGCTGAAGGAAAAGCTCGAACAGGAGATCAAGGCGAGAAAAGAACTGGAGAAGCTCTCCAAGCAGATTGAGATCACGATCACGCCGGAAGGATTGCGCATTGAACTGATCGAGGGCAAGAACGGAACCTTCTACGAGATCGGCAGTGCGAAACTGAGCGCAAACGGGCAGGAACTGCTGGCGCTTCTGGCCGCGGAGTTGAAGACACTGCCCAATTCGCTGTTGATCGAGGGCCACACCGACGCAACACCATACTCCAGCGACACCAGCTACAGCAATTGGGATCTCTCGGCTGACCGCGCCAACTCTGCGCGGCGGCTGATGCAACAGGACGGCGTCCGTGCCGACCAGGTAACCCAGGTGCGGGGCTACGCCGACCAGATGCTGCGCGTAAAAGCCAATCCCACCGACCCCTCGAACCGCAGAGTCTCGATCCTGGTAAAAAACGACAGCGAGCCTGTGCCGACTCTTTCCGCGGCCAAGGTAGTGGATGGAACCACGCCGTTACCGGGTGCTGTGAAGTCGCCGCTCGCCGCTGAAACGACAGCTAGTCCACAGAGTCCGCCATCGGCTGCTGGACCCGCGCCTAAGCCTGTGGCTCAGGCACCGGCCAAGCCTTCGGCAGGATCTCCGCAGGCCAAGCCCAGTCTGATGGATAAGTTCAACGCGATGCTGCCGGGGACGAAGAAGTAGCGGAATGTTGTACTCTGGTTTGCGTATTCAATTGCGCTTAACGGAGTATTCCATCCATGACTATCGCCGCCGGGGTTGACTTCGGCACTCTCAGCGTTCGCGTTACTCTGGTCGACAGCCAGAAGGGACCGATCGGAACCGCGTCGGCCTCTTACCCGCTCCATCGCCGCCGCGAGGATCCTAACTTTGCCACCCAATCTCACGCGGATCAGATGACGGCGCTCGCCGCCGCAACCCGCGAGGCATTTAAGAGCACCGGCGTTGAGGGCAGCGCCGTTGCCGCCATCGCGCTTGATACCACCGGCTCCAGCGTGATTCCTGTGGGCGAGGGGCTGGAGCCGCTGGATGATTATTACCTCTGGTGCGACCATCGCGCCTTTGCCGAGGCAGAGGAGATTACCGCCAAAGCGCACGAAATGGGTTTTGAAGGCATCGAATGGTGCGGCGGCACCTATTCCCACGAATGGGGATTCTCAAAGCTGCTGCACTGGCTGCGGCATAATCCCGACAAGCGCGCGCAGCTTCGTCACCGCTCTTGAGCATTGCGATATGGTTGCGGCCACTCTGAGCGGAATTAAGGATGCCGGCAAGCTGAAACGAAGCATCTGCGCCATGGGCCACAAGTGGATGTGGAATCCCAAATGGGATGGCTTGCCGCCGGAGAAATTCCTGGTGGCTGTGGACCCGCTTTTTGCCGGAGTTCGCGCAAAGATCGGCGGCGAGTTCCTGACCAGCGATCACCTGGCCGGCCATCTTTCAGCGGAATGGGCAGAAAAACTTGGATTGCGGGCCGGAATTCCCATTCCTGTGGGCGCATTCGACGCTCATTGGGACGCTGTCGGCTCCAACATTCGCCAGGGCGACGCGGTCAATGTAGTGGGCACCTCTACCTGCATTATCGCCATTGCCCGCGAAACGGAATTGGTTCCCGGCGTGTGCGGCGTGGTTCCGGGCAGCGTTCATCCCGCGTATACCGGCATTGAGGCCGGCCTATCCGCTGTGGGAGATATATTTGACGGCATCGCCCGCCGCGCTGGCACCACCGTGGCCGCTCTTTCCGAGGGACTGGACGCATACAAAGCCGGGCAGACCGGCCTGCTGCGGCTGAGCTGGGACAACGGCGACCGCACGGTGCTGGTGAATCCGGAACTGGGTGGGGTAACACTGGGCTGGAACCTGGTGCATACCGCGCAGGACGAGCTTTTCGCGGCTATCGAGGGAACGGCATTTCACACTCGTATTATTTTGGAGCGCATGGCCGAACATGGCGTGCGCATCGACCGGGTGATCAATGCCGGCGGCATTCCGCAAAAGAGCGAAGTGCTCAACCAGGTTTACGCTAACGTACTGAATAAGCCGGTGCTGGTGCCGGCGGGCATTCCCACCAGTCTGGGCTCGGGGATCTTCGCGCTGCTTGCCGCCGGCGCCTACAAACGATCGAAGAAGCGCAGGCCGCAGTTTGCCTGCCGCTGCGCACGGTCGAGCCGGATGCGAAAGCCGCCGCGGTTTACGAAAAGCTCTACCGGCTTTATCGCGATGTGTATTTCGCCCTGGGGCGGCGCGATGCGGAGCCTGTGGCGCTTGGGAGTGTATTGCCGGAGCTGCGGAAAATTGCGGCTGAGGTGCGAAAGAGGGATTGATGTCAGGGCACGACTTCTATTCCCTTGACTGAAGTCGTGCCCTGACACTGGCGTTATACACGAATCGTTATTCAGTAACGAAGGAGCAACTGCATGGAACGGCGGAATTTCCTGAAAGTTGCAGCATCTGCGGCGGAGCCTTAGTCGTTTGGCCGACGAACAGCGTTAGCCCAGGAGGCAAGCAGCCACATTGAAATCCTGGTGGATGAACCCATCGCCACCATTGCTCCGGAGATTTACGGTCACTTTACCGAGCATATCGGCTCTGTTATCTACGACGGAATTTATGTGGGCGAAGGTTCGAAGATTCCCAACCAGAACGGGCTGCGCACGGCGCTGATTGAGAAGATGCGGGCGATCAAGGCTCCCGTCATACGCTGGCCGGGCGGATGCTTTGCCGACAGCTACGACTGGCGCGACGGCATCGGGCCGAAGAGCAAGAGACCGCGACGGACCAACTTTTGGGTCGATCAGTTCCCTGCCGCAATTAAGAATCAGAACCGTCCGCAGATTTTTGATCCTAACGAATTCGGCACCGACGATTTTGTGCGCTTTTGCAAGCTGTGCGGCGCCGAGCCTTATCTTGCCGCGAATGTGCGCAGCCTGACGCCGCTGGACTTCGACCACTGGGTTGAGTACTGCAACTCGCCGCGCGGGACCACCACGCTGGCCGAGACTCGCGAAGCCGCCGGCTCGCCGGACCCGTATAACGTCCGCTATTGGGGCGTAGGCAACGAGGCCTGGGGATGCGGCGGCAACTTCGACCCCGAAGACTATGCCACGGAGTTCAAGCGCTTCACCGCCTGGATTCCGGACTACGGCGTGAAGCTGCGCTTTATAGCGTCCGGCCCCAGCGACGACGATCAAGCCTGGACGCGTGGCTTCTTCTCAAGCTATGCCACGGCCGGCCGAGCCACGATATGCACGGCGTGTGGGGATTGAGCGTCCACCACTATTCGATTGTACCAAATCCAAACTTAATGGAGACGACATTAACTTCGATACGGCCGACTGGTATGAGTTGTGCGGCGAGGCGGATCGCATGGAGGGCATCCTGCTGGACCACTGGGCCGTGCTGGGCGAGTTTGACCCGGACCACAAGGTGAAGCTGGTGGTGGATGAGTATGGGCCCTGGTACCACGCCCCCACCGGAATCTCCGACGTCAGCCTTTTCTCTCAGCAGGGTACGATGCGCGATGCGGTGGCGACCGGCCTCACGCTCGATACTTTCAATCGCCACGCCGACAAGGTGGGAATGGCTGCCTGCGCGCAGTGATCAACAATATCAACGCCCTCTTTGCCCGCTCAGGGAGACAAGTTCATCACCACGACGGTCTTCAAGGTCTTCGAAATGTCCCGGCGCACCAGGAGGGTGCGGCGCTGCGCGCCGTATTTCTCAGCTCCTGAAGCACGATACGAACACGAAGGAAAGCCGGGGATCTGTGGGAATCAAGGGATGGCATCGCTAAAGGAAAAGACATTGACGCTGACGGCAGTGAATCCGGACATAAGCCAGACCGCGCGAAACCGAAATCGTGCTGCGTGGCGCAAGAGCGGCGAGTGCCACAGCAACCGTACTGGCCGCGAGCGATATCCACGCGCATAACAGCTTCGACCATCCGGACCAGGTGAAATCGCGTAGCGCCGAGGTTGGTCTGCACTCTCAATTCGCTGGGCTTCACTTTCCCGCCGGCTTCGGTGGTGAAGATTGAGGTGAAGCTGAGTTAGTCGCAATCGTTTATTCCCAGAGGCGCAAAAGGCCGGAGCGAATGCCCCGGCCTTTTGCTTCAGTGGCGAATCTCAGCCTGCTCTTCGCTCTAGAACAAATTCCAGAGCGACTGGTTGTAGACCGCGTGGTGGAACTGCACTTCGGAGCCCTTGACGATGGCGCCCAGTTCGCTCGGGCAGCGGTTGGCGGCGGCCTGCTTGAGCTCGGCATATCGGGCCTGCACGTCCTCGCCCAGAATCTTGGCGATCCACTCGGAGCCCTTGAATCGCCGATGGCCTCCTGGATGTTGTCGGGCAGGTAGCGTCCGCCGGCGCGGAGATTCTCCGCCTTGGAGATGTCGCCGTCGATGCCGGTCTTGAAGATGCCGTAGAGGGCAGGTAGGGGTTGGCGTCCGGGGCAACGGCGCGCACTTCGGTACGCAGGAGCGGTGGTTGCCGATGGGGACGCGGATCATGGCGCCGCGGTCGACGGCCGAGGCTCGAATCTGGTTGGGCGCCTCGAAGTGCGGGTCCAGCCGGCGATAGGCGTTCACGCTGGAGTTGAAGATCAGGCACAGGTCCAGCGCATTGGTCAGGATGCGCTCGAGGAAATCCCAGCCCAACTTCGAGAGCTGCTCCTCGCCCTTTTCGTCCCAGAACAGGTTGGTCTTGCCCTTGGAGACTGAGACGTTGGTGTGCATGCCGCTGCCGTTGACGCCGACCACCGGCTTGGGCAGGTAGCAGGCGGTGTAGCCCATCTTGTCGGCGATCTGGCGGGTGAGCAGCTTGTAGAGCTGAATCTGGTCGGCCGCGCGCCACCACCTCAGCGTAGCCGTAGTTGATCTCGAACTGGCTGGGCGCAACTTCGGGGTGGTCCTTCTCATTCTGGAAGCCCATGGCGCGCTGCACTTCGGCCGAGGTGTCGATGAACTGGCGCAGGGGATCGAGGGGCAGCGAGTGGTAGTAGCCGCCGGTGGAGATGAACTCGAACTTGCCGGTCTCGTGGTAGCTCTGCTCGGCGTCCTTGCCCGCGAAGAGGAAGCCTTCGATCTCGGTGGCCGCGTTCAGGGTGTATGCTCTCCTTGAAGCAGCTTCTCGGCAGTAGCCCTTGAGCACGCCGCGCAGGTCGCCGGAGTAGGGGGTGCCGTCCTTGTCCATGACGTTGCCGAACACCAGCACCTTGCCGGTGCCGAAGACGTCGGCGGGCACCCAGTAGAAGGCGCTCCAGTCGATGCCCAGGCGGAGGTCGCTCTCGGTCTGCGCGGTGAAGCCGCGGATCGACGAGCCGTCGAAGGTGAGGTTCTCGTAGGCTCAGCAGGAATTTCTTGTCGTAGTCCAGCATGTGAAGCCGGCCTTCCAGGTCGGAGAACACACGGTGACCGCCTTGATCCGCTTCTCGTCGGTCAGATACTTCAGGCGCTTTTCGCGGATCTCGTCGGCCGCTACGCGGTTGGCGCGATCGGCCTTGGCTGCCAGGTTGAGTTCTTCCAGCTCATCGTAGGAGAGAGCGAGGAAATTGCGCTACTCAGTAGACATAGTTCTCCTTTTTTTTGGCGGAACGGTGCAGCCCCGGCGTTTGATGACGCAGGCGGCTGATACAGGACTTGTGAGATATAGGTTAACTCGGCCCGAACCCCGCACCGTATAAGAAACGGTATAAAGAAAATTACCGATTCCGGGGACCTGAATTGTGAAAAAGTGAGGCCAAACCACCAGCCAGTAGCAGAACCGACAGTTCGGTTCCCGTATCCCGAACGCCCTGGTCAATTTGGCCCAGTCCGTAAAGGTACTCTGGAATTACACAGGGATACACTATCCGATGCCCAAACTTCGCCTCCTTTCCTTCCCCATTCTGGCCGTTTTCGCACTTGCTCTCCCTGCAGTGCGAGCGCAGCAGCCGGCGCCCAACCCATCCGCTCAGGACTACGTGCGCGCCCACTATACCAAATATGAATTCCGCATCCCCATGCGCGACGGAAAGCGCCT
>CAWIVA010000107.1:0-20093 GCA_963839225.1 uncultured Acidobacteriaceae bacterium | reverse complement strand
CAAAGTCCGCGGACCCGCTCGACCACCCCTCGCCGCCGTATTCCAGCGTGGCGACGTTGCCCTTTTCGGATAGGACGAAGCTCGACGAGGTCGAGAGCACGCGCATCCCGTCCTTGCGCGGGGTTGGGAGCACGGCCGTTGAATCCGACTTGACGGCGATGTCGCTGACATCGGCGCCCCGGATGGTCACGTCGCCGTGCCAGACGCGGACCTTCAGCGTGCCCGGCTTTGACGGGTCGGAGAACGCGAGGTGGCTGATCGATTCCGTCGGCGCGGGCCGTCCCCAGCGGGACGAGCGCGAGCGCGGCGGCAAGGAGAAGGGGGAAGTGTGCGAGGTGGGATTTCATAAATTCTGGTTCCTTTCCGTTCGATGGGGTCACGAGGCCGCGGACGAGACGGTGATTGAGCGTGTAAGGGACGCCGACGGCGTCGAGGGCAGCGGTGACATGGGCGAAGTGTTTCTCCGACTCCTGGTCGAGATAATCGGCGATCCGAGGTAACGCTTCGATGATGGGCTGGTCGGCGGGGACTTTGCAGTCGAGAACGCGGAGGGGGTTGGTGACGGCGCGGCGCTGGCAGTCTTCGCACATTTTGCCGATGACGGGAACGAGGGCCGCTCGCAGCGCCTGGTTGTAACGTTCGCGGTCCGCGGAGGAGCCTACGGAGTTGAGTTCGAGGGTCCAGCCTGTGATGGCGAGGTCGTCGAGGAGGGTGGCGAGCATTTCAAGGATTTCGGCGTCGCGAAGGGGACTTTCGCTGCCTGAGGATGGCGGGCCGAGGACTTCGGCGCCGATTTGCGCGAACTGGCGGTAGCGTCCCTTCTGCGGGCGCTCGCGGCGGAACTGGGGGCCGATGTAGAAGAGCTTTTGCAACTGGCCGGATTCGCCGAGGCCGTGCTCAATGTAGGCGCGAACTACGCCAGCCGTGTTTTCAGGGCGGAGGGTGAGGGATTGGGTCTTTTCGCTCTGGGCGCGAGCGCGGTCTTCCCAGGTGTACATTTCCTTGGAAACGATGTCGGTTTCTTCGCCGACGCTGCGGGCGAAGAGGGAAGTGTCTTCAAAGATAGGAGTGCGGATCTCGCCGAAGTTGTAGCGGGCGAAGACGTCGCGGGCGGTTGCCTCGATGCGATTCCATAGGGCGGTTTCCGGGGGCAACAGGTCGCGGGTGCCGCGGACGGCTTTCAGGGTGGTCATGGCATATTTAGTCTAAATGGAGAATCGCCGGGCTATCGAAAGGTCACTTCGTAGACTCGAAATGCACCCGCCTCCTGGCCGAAGACGATTTCTTTGAGTGGGCATGATGCTGGGAACTTGGTCACTGTTCCTGGCGTGTGTTTGGTCCAAACGCGAATCGAATCGTCCACGCCATTCATATCTTTCCCCAGCGCCAGAATCGCCTTCGCTGCGCTCTGGATACATTGCGAGATTGGACTCTTCGGATCAGAGAGGATAACTCTTGCTGATCCCGTTTGAATGCCGAAAGCCTTTGTTGTGGAACACTCAATCTCGCCCGAAACCAGTTCCATTAATTTGTCGATGTCGTTCGCTTGAACTGTCTGGGCAAAGAAGCGAACCTCATCACTCCCTGCAAATCCAGGAGGATCGTTCCCCGACTGGTCGATGATCTGAATACTGTAGAGTAGATGCGAAGATGTGAGCTCCAGAGTATAGTTCTCACTCTCGTAGTCCCAGAGATCGAGATTCACATCGTCTTCGTGGTGGATTTTCGTCGGCTTGCCGAGAATTGTTTCGACTCTCTGCGCAGAATCCCCTAACTGCAAACCGAAAAAGCCTGTTGGTCCAGAGGGCTCACTTCCTGTCAATTCTAGTTGCACAAAGTTCTTACCTTGCTGTTCAGAATCCTTTCCATCAAAGTAAAAGGCAACTAAGTAATCATTCTTAACACCAGGCAAGTGATACGCTGCGGCGGTAGTGTCATGGTCACCCTTTTCTTCATGAAAGGTCTTGCCCAGCACAGCTTCGATGGCCTTGCGATCCTGACGCAAAAGAAACCCGTCTAGCTCATGCGCCCGGGAGTGCGCAAGGATAACTGATTTCGCTCTCATAGCAGACGATTGCCCGTTCATAACACTGGGCAAGCCTGCCAGTGCGGCGCAGCAAAGAACAAGAGCCAATCTTGGTGGATTCATGCAGCCAGTTTAACGCGGAGAGTTACGTTTGTCAGCCGTAACTTCCCTTGAGAGCTTCTCGCTCAGAACTGAGACCAAACTGCGTCCTTTCAATTCTTCCGGCGCAATTGTCAGATTTTTTGATTGCAGGGCATCCAGCAATTCGTTTTCAAGCCGCGAGCGCCGTTGCTCCTTGTCCTGACGGATCAGGTTGCGGACAAACTCGCTGGGCGTGCCGTAATCGCCCGAGGCGACACGATCTTCAACGTAGGCTTTCAGGGGGTCGGGGAGCGATATATTCAGGGAAGTCATTGGCATACCTTCATATTATGACAGTTTATGACGAAGCTCAACCATGAAAATCTATTAGGCTCTCTTCTTGATCGACTTCAGCAAGGTATGGTCGATGCGGGTTTGCCAGCCTGGGCCGGTGGATTTGAAATGCTCGACTACTTCGGGGGAGAGGCGCAGAGAGACCAGCTTTTTGGTGGGGGATTTTTGCGGGCCTCGCTTGCCTCTGCGGACTACTTTGTCCTTGCGGACGACGTCGGCCTGGGCTAGCCAGTCCCACGAGGCTTTGGCGTCGATGGGGGCGGGGGGAGCGACTTCGGGTTCTTTTGGGACGGGGTCGGCCTCAATGATGGCCATCAGGCGCTCCCAGTTCGTCTCAATATCTTTATCTGTCTTTTTCATAGTGCTTCGAAATCGAGATCCTGCTTCGCCAGGTTGAATTCCCGCTTGGTCCCATCCTATGCGGACCCAATTGATCGTAGCTACAAAATGTCAAAAATGCAAGTAAATTCAGTATCGCACGTCATCAGATTGGAGATTTTCTTCGAATCCCCCCCATAAAACACAAAACTTAATTATATGTACAATTAAATTGAGATGCAGGCGGGAATGAATGAGTCCACGGATATGGGTGCTGTCATTTTTGAGGTTCCAGTCCGCCGTTCAAATAGATCTCAATGTAGTCGAGATAGTTCTGTGCATATTCGAGGATGAGGTCGCGGTCGTTGTCTCCGAGATGGCGGCGGAGCTTGGCGGGGACGCCGGCCCAGAGAGTTTTGGGCGGGATGACGGTGTGCTCGGGGACGACCGCGCCGGCGGCGATGATGGAGCCCGCGCCGATGCGGCCGTCGTTGAGGATGGTGGCGCCGATGCCGATGAGCACTTCGTCTTCAACTACGCAGCCGTGGACGGTGGCGTTGTGGCCGATGGTGACCCAGTCGCCGACGTGGACGGGGTAGAGGTTGCGCTGGCCGTGGAGAACGGCGCAGTCCTGGACGTTGGAGTTGGCGCCGATGCGGATGGAGTTGACGTCGCCGCGGAGAACGGCGTTCATCCAGACCGAGGAGTGCTCGCCGAGGGTGACGTCGCCGATGAGCTGAGCGGAGAGATCGACGTAGCAACTGGCGGGGACGAGCGGCTTGTGGCCCTGATAGCTGCGGATCATGGTTCGTGGACTCCTGGGGAAAGATATGCTTTACGGATTCTCCCGGACTTTTACTACCAGGCAGGTTATAGATTTGTCGCCTGAGACAAGCATCTGATGCGGCAGGCCCGCCGGCACGTTAGCGACATCGCCGGGTCGGAAGCCTCCTGGCGAGAGCCGCCGTCGATGGAGACGCCGCGTAGCTCTCCGGGAGCGATGGTCTCAGCGCCGGTAAGCCTGCCGCCGGTGAGCAGAGTTGCGCGGCCTTCGAGAACGAAAAAGATATCTGCGAAATTTTCATGCAGTTCGGCCTGGCCGTCGCGGGTACGGAACAAAAGCATGGTCGTGTGCTGGGGATACTCTTTGAGAGTTTCACTGGCCGAGCCGTCGCCCAATTTGGCCAGCTTACGCAGGTAGGCGGCGCGCTCCAGGAGAATGGCGGAAGAGGAGTGATCCAGGCGATTTTTGTTGGGCGCGAGCTTGGTTGCCGGCGGGGGCGCGATATCCTTCGCGGCCGGAAGAAGCTCTTTGAGGATTTCCTGCGATAGTCTGTCCATCACGTTCTTACCTTATTCCCTTAACCTCAGCGGCTAAAGCCCACGTTCATTGTGCGGTATATGCGGCACGACTGAAGTCGTGCCCTTTCAAATCATCGAAGAATTTAGTTGTTGCTTCAAACTTCATTATTTCAAATCCGCGAGTTGGCGGGCGCGGCGGAAGATGGCTAGAAACATGGGGCGGGTCAGCTTGCCGGTGTTGGTGTTTTGCAGGGATGGATGATAGCTGGCGATGAGGGTGACGCCACTGGGCAATGCATATTCGGCGGCGTGGCGGAAGACGAATTTGGAGCGCGAGGCGATATGGCCGGCGCGGAGCTGGTGGCGCAGGAAGCCGTCAAAGGCGATCTTGCCCAGGCAGACGACTACGCGCAGATTGCGGAGCAGACGGAGTTCTTCCTCGAGCCAGGGGGCGCAGTTGGCTAGTTCTTCGGGAGCGGGTTTGTTGGCCGGCGGCGCGCAGTGGCAGACGGCGGTGATCCAGAGATTGGTGAGCTTCATGCCGTCGTTGAGGGAGACGGCATTAGGCTGCGATGCAAAGGCCGCTTGATGCAGGACGGGAAACAAAAAGTCTCCCGAGCCGTCGCCGGTGAACATGCGGCCGGTGCGGTTGGAGCCGTGCGCTCCAGGAGCAAGGCCGAGGATGAGGACGCGGGCTTCGGGGTCACCGAAGGAGGGTACAGGCTTGCCCCAGTATTCAAAGTTTGTGTAGGCGCGGCGGCGGATGCGGGCGACTTCAGCGGAGTGGGCGCGCAGGCGGGGGCAGCGAATGCAGGCTACGATGCGGGAGTTGAGCACGGTGAGCGACGGAGGGGAAGCGGCCATAAGGGGATTTTATTTTGCTGCCCTCTGAAGCAGGCATGTGGAATGCGGCAGAAGCGGGCCGGTTTGAAAGAATCATTCCCTCAGGGGCTAAAGCCCTCGCTGTTTAGTTTGATGTATGTACGGGCTGAAGCCCGTACCCTTCGAAACGACCCAATACGAGTGCGGCGGCTTAGATGCCAGTGCGGGGCCGGCTGGCGTAGAATGGCACCGCTGCCGGAAAACCGATTTCATATGCAGGCAAAAGCTGTTGCGGAGCGAAATTCCGGAAAATTCAAATGCGTACTAAAGGGATGGATGGAGATGAAGCTACTGGCACACGTATTTACCTTGCTGCCCTTTTTCCTGCCGGCTTTGATGGCTGGCCCGCTGATGATGATGGCGCACGCCCAGGCCGATACCGAGATCGGCGGCCAGAAGATTGTGGTTCTGAAGCGCACGGCCGTCAGCACCACCAAACCGGAGTTCACCAGCGTGACGGTTGCGCCCGGCCGCGGGATGGAGGTGCTGCAGATTACCGCTCACTTCCCCGGCAAGGGGAATGTGGACGTGCTGTACACGCCGAGCCTGACCGAGGCCAAGAAGATGCTGGACGTGGAGGATACCGCGAACGGCGATTTGGGCTACCGGATCGGCGCGGCCTTCCTGGATCCTTATCCCAACCGGATTCTTGGGCCGCTCTCGGCGGACGGCAAGACGCTGACTACGGTTTGGGAGGGGCATACGCTCACGCTGCCGGCCAACCATATCGGCGAGAAACCGGGCGCCGTGCGCCACGCGCTGCACGGGCTGATTCTGAAGTCGAAGACCGACCAGGTGAAGGTGCAAAAGGTTGGAGACGGAGAGCAGGTTTTTGGCGTGATTCATGCAGGCGATTTTGGCGGGCATTGGCTCTCGAAGACTGACCTCGCGATTACGATTACGCTGACTGCCGACACAGTGGACGCTCAGGTCATTGCGAAGAACGTGGGCACGGAGAACGAGCCGATCGCGATTTCGTGGCATCCGTATTTCAACTTCCCCTCCGGCGACAGGACGCAGGCGCGGATTCACGTTCCGGCGGCGAACCGGGCGGAGGTGGACAACTATGACAACGTCTTCCCCAGCGGCAAGATTCTGCCCGTGGAGGGGACGCGCTTCGACTTCCGGGCGCCGGGCGGCAAGGCGCTGGGACACGACTTTCTGGATGAGAACTACAGCAAGCTGGACTGGAAGGACGGAGCAGCGACGGTGGAGGTGATCGATCCCAAGGCGCACTACGGCGTGAAGGTGGAGGGGATTTCACCGATTATCAAGGCGATCCAGGTTTATGCGCCGCCTACCAAGGAGTTTGTGGCCGTGGAGCACCAGCCTAACTTTGCCGATCCGTTTGGCAAGGAATGGGGAAAGACGGATACGGGGATGGTGACGCTGAAGCCGCAGGAAAGCACCAAGTGGCACGTGAGGGTGAAGGTGTTTGTGCCGTAGAGACAGGGGTCAGGGATCAGGGATCAGGGATCAGAAAAAAAAGGGAATAGGGAATAGGGAATAGAAAGGCATTTGCTGCAGTGGTGTCCCAGGTCTCGGAAGTGAGACCGGGGGCACCCCGTTTTAGGCAGGCCGAGGATTAGTCCTCGGCCTGTTTTCTTGTCAGGCTGGGGGGACGTAGGGGAAGGTCTTCGACGGTTTTGAGGTGACTGACTCCTTGCCGATTCCGAGACGGATAGGGGTATTCGCCGCCATCGAGAACATTACATCGGGCGCGTTGTCGGTGAGAGAGCGGCCATTCCACGAGGCGAAGCCAAAGACCGCAGGGGATCCAACTACGTAGGGGAGGATGTTGGGAAAGAGGCGGCGGGCAAACGTCTCGGCGTGGGCACGAGGATCTTCGGCCGTTCCGTACGCGGACACAACGCCGGCGATTGACTTGATCACCTTTTCGCCCCAAGTGGCGAAATCGTCAACGGGGCATCCGGAGTTGAGGCGATTGCCAAGATCTTCGTCGAACTGCGCGAAGAGAGGGGGAAGCATGGGAAGGCCCACACGATTAATCTGGCGCCATCCGCCCGCGTCGGTTGCAAGCGTTGCGACAGCCCAGACGCCGATGCGGCCATCTTCGAACCTGGCGGTGAGCAGTTCGGTATCGGGCAGCTCCAGCACGATCGAGTAAACAGTTTGGCCGGCAAACAGGTTCTTCGCGTGGGCGGGATCCCAGCCGGAGAGGTTTACGGTGGTGCCGTCGTGAAAGGCGTGACCGACAGCGTGAAGCACGTCGGGCTCAATCCAGAACGGGTCGCCGGCTTTACCGGCCCAGGCACGCAGGCCTTCGGCGCTTGAGACGGTTTGCCCAGTCGTGCCTTCAGCTACGACGTCGCCGAGAGCGAACGGGTTGATGGCTTCCGGTCCGCGGATGCGACGAATGACGTAACGCTGGTTTCCGTGCTGGTCGCGTTCTTCAAATTTGAAACGATATGTGATCTCCTCGACGGCATTGCGATCGAGATCAACTTTGAATTCATACATCCCTTCAGGATGGTAGCCGGGTGAAGGGATAGGGCCGAAGATGGAGTGGCAAACGTTGATGACAAAAACGGTGCCGGTTTGGCCACGGAATACGTACAGATCCGTGATATCGAGACGGATATCCTGGCGAGCCAGGGGTGAGTCAAGATGATGGGACATGACGCTCCTTGAATTTTGGGATTCAAATTTCCAACTGCGATGGGGAAGTTTTTGAGCGGGACGGGGGCCCGAAATGTCGATCATTCCCGCGGGCGCGAGCACAGGGGTGGTCGATGCGCGACCAGCTATCGGGGACCCTGTGGGGATATGATCGCACAATTCGGATGGATGTCGATACGAAGGCCACGGAATAGGGAATAGAAAAGCATTTGCTGTGGATTCCCGGGTCTCAGAAGTGAGACCTGGGAATCCAATTCAATATCTAGAATTAATCCGGTAGTCTCGATAGCTTGACGCTCTTGCCGGTGCGCGCTGATTCTCGCGCGGCGTCGAGGATTTGCATTACTACTACGTTGGTATCGAGGGCGGTTAAATCGCCTTTGGATTCGATCTGGCCGTTTAGCACGGCGGCGAGGTAATCGAGGGAGTTGTCCTCGGGCGGCGCGAGCGCGGGTGCGGTGATGGTTTCATCGCCGTCGTTCTGCCTGCGCACGCGGAGCTTGTCGGTGCCCTCGGTGAGGGCGAACCCGGTGGCGCCGTAGACTTCCAGGTCGGTGCGGCTGAAGGGCCAGTTCCACGAGGCTTGCAGTACGGCCTGCGCGCGGGGATAGGCAAGGATGATGGTGGCGTCGTCGTCCACGTTGGGATAGACCTGGGGCTTGTCGTGGTTGACTACCGCGGTGACGGTGAGCGGCGCTTCGCCGTGCATGAGCCAGGTGGCGAGGTCAGCGCCGTAGCAGCCGAAGTCGTAGAGAGCGCCGGCGCCGTTCTGGGCGGGGTCGGTGAGCCAGTTGAGGAACTCGGGGCCAACGCCGATCTCCTTGGGGCCCTGGTGGCCGTTGTGGGCAACGATGCGGCGAATTTCGCCCAGGCGGCCGGACGCAGCTTCGTCGTAGGCGGCGTGATTGCTGGGGTACCAGGTGGTTACGTAGTTCACGAGAACGTGGATGTGGCTGTCGCGGGCGGTTTTGCGGATGGCGAGGGCGTCGGCGACGGAGATGGAGAGAGGCTTCTCGACCATGACGGAGATTCCGTGGCGGGCGGCGGTTTCAATGGCCTTGCGGTGGCCGGCGACGGAGGTGTAGACGAGCAGGGCCTGAGGATGGCGGGCGCCGATCATTCCGTCCGCATTGGCGAAGAAGAGTGTCTGCGGCAGGGCGAATTGCTTGGCGTATTTTGCGAACAGCGCGGGGTCGGGATCGGCGATGCCTACGAGTTCAACGTTCTTGTGCTGCGGGAGCGAGGATAGAAAGCCCTCGACGTGGCCGTGGACGAGGCCTATGACGGCGACTCGCAGCTGGGCGGGCCGGGTTTGGGTCTGGGACAGCATTGCGACCGGCAGAGTCAGAAGCAATCCTAACAGCAAAATGCGGTTCAAAAACCGATAGGGCGGGCGAATGGCGGGAGAAGCGATTGGGCGCAGCATATTCGTTGTTTTTCCTCTGGGGCGGAATTTTACTCCTGGAAGGCAGCTATTAGCTTTCAGCTATTAGCTATCAGCTTT
Source organism: uncultured Acidobacteriaceae bacterium (assembly GCA_963839225.1). Taxonomy (GTDB): domain Bacteria; phylum Acidobacteriota; class Terriglobia; order Terriglobales; family Acidobacteriaceae; genus Telmatobacter. The sequence goes on along the minus strand of CAWIVA010000107.1, from coordinate 10,986 downwards.
TTTGTACCTTGGTCGTAGCATTCGGGCTATGCCCTGTGGGCCGGGAAATAACGAATGGCTAAGAGCTAAAAGCTAAACGCCGTTTTTGCGTAAACTTGCGTGCGCGGTTTCTCGTCTACCGCGACAGGGGTAGCTGTGGACGCTCAATTTCGTTGCCCGTGCTGCGGATACAAGACGCTGGAGACGGCCGGCGCAATGGGACTTTGCCCGGTCTGCTGGTGGGAGGACGATGGGCAGGAGGACGGCGACGCCGCCGATGTGCGGCTGACCGTGAACGGCACGCTCAGTCTTGAGGAAGCCCGCGCACATTATGCGGAGTGCGGCGCGGCCCATCCCCGCTTTTTGCCTTATGTTCGCAAGCATTTGAGCGCTGAAGAGTAGGCTGGCTTCCGAGCGTATTCCAGGATGGCTTTGCGCAGATTGATATTTGCTTTTCCGGGGCTGAAGCCCGCGATGATTTTGCATGCCCTCTGCGGGGGGTGAAAACCCCCTTCCTCCGAAGAAGGCTTTCCGCAGCCTGTGTGTCGCGCCCTGTTAGCGATGAAGTCGTGCCCTGACACAAAGCTGATTTTTGAAAGAGCGCCAAACTTTTTTTCCATGCATCATCTTCCATGCATCATCGCTTTTTGAGCAGGAGCGCCCAATCGTGGGTATCGTGGAAACCGGAGTCGTCCGGCGGGCCGGGCGAGGTCCATGATGGGCCGGTTACATCCTCGGGCAGAGGGATTCTTTGCCCGCTGTTGGCGTTGAACCACTCCCCGCGATAGGTACCCGGCTCCAGCTTTAGGGTTACATTACCGGCATGGGGCAGATAAACCGCATAGAGATTGCCGGGGTCGGCGAGGCAATAGTTTCCGCTGTTCACCAGCTCATCGTGGGGATTGGTCTTCCACCAGTCAAAGCCGGTGAAGAAATCCACGATGTGGCCGTAGCCGAGAAACATGGTCTGGGTATCGTCGCCGCGGCCGTTCATCCAGCCGCCGCCCGTGTCGGGCCAGATGTTGGTTCCGCGACGGGTGCTCTCGCCGGCGGTCTGGTATGCGCCGGCCATGTAGATTTCCCACGCGGTGCGGCGCAGCACATCGGCGGAATCGGAGCCGGCTTCAGCCCACGACGGATAATGATCTTCGTAGCCGTACTCCTCGTTAGTCTGAGGAACGATGCGGCCCGCCTGCTGCTGCAACTTGCGGGACTCAAGCATCAGAGAATGCTGCTTGCGCGACCATTCCTGGTAAGAGATGAAACCCAACCAATCGGAGGAGCGATCCTGAAATTGTGCTGCCATCGCATGGAGGGTAGCCAGGTGATGATAGGGATCCTGCTGCTCAAGTAAGGTGCCGGTTTCATGGGCCCACTTTATGTCGCGGAATCGGTCGAGGTCGTCCTCCAGGTCCCAGTGACGTTGGAGAACGCCGCCAGGCGATTGATAGCGTAACGGTGGTAGCGGCGTTCGTCCTCGCTGCCCGCCTCCGGATGCAAGAAGTTATCTCCCATGTCCAGCACCAGGAGATCACCATGCCGCGTTCTCCGGCATAGCGCAACATGCGCTCGAACTTCTGCCAATAGGGCACGTTGAATCGCGAGTAATCGAAGCCGGGATGGTAATAGTCACCAGGCGCCTGGGCGGGCCATGGGTTCAGGAAGATGGTCCATACGGGATCCTTGGTCCAGGGGTCGCCGGGCATCACGGGTTCGCCAAATAACATGAGATCTCTTCCGTAAACGGAGACGCGCATGCGGTTGACCTTGAGTTTGACCAGGCGATCGATGCTGTATTCGATGGTGCGCTCGTCACGCCAGCCCATGAGCCAGTAGGCGGTAGTTCCGTTGAAGAAGTAATGTTCGCCGGTCCCTTCCCAGATGAAGTGCCAGGGGTAAGCCGGATCCACGCGAAGGGGGCCGCGCCGGCGCTGGTCCTGAGCCGTGAACGTGCCGGAGTAGCTGTGGGCTGCGTCGCCGGACTTGAAGATTACGTGGTAGGAGTACTGGCCGCTCTTCGAGGGCATGAAGCGGATGCGGTAAAGACCGCCATCGGCAGAGTCGCAGAATCCTTCAACTGCGACCTTTTCCGCAGAGCCCGCCGGCTCGAAGTCTCCAGCCAGGGAGGCATCTGAAAAGGGATTTTTGAGCGCGGGCGAGTTGACGGTGGCCGTGATCTCGACGAAATCGTAGACGGCAATGCTGGGCGCGGACTGGGTGAAGACAACTGTCCCGGGTTTCTCGGCATGGAGGGTGATTGCGGACAAAGCCAGCAGCGGCAAAAGCAGCGCTAGAGCCTGTAAATATCTGGCGCCGGCCGTGGTAAGACGAAGACCGTTGCATCCTGGGCCGATCCCTCTTTTGCAGATGATACGGACGCACTACTCTGCGGTGGAACGATATTTCCGTATTTTTTTGCCATTTTGCGTGGATGGTTACGCATCATTTGTCTCGTTCTCCCTGATCCTGCGGAGGGATGGGGGCTCCGCAGTTGTTTTCGTGAGATAAAACCTGGCCAGGCCCATTATTCTAGGCCCATTATGCACTTGATGCCGAAACCGTTCCTTTCCAGGTCCCTTTGCCGAAAGCGGGGAGCTGCCGGTTTGACCCGTGCCAGCAAACCCCCGTACGATTAGAGGGGACATATTCAGCCGCGCGGTGCAGGTATTGCCTCAAGCGGCAACCCGGCCCCGAGGAATTGTTTGGCTTGCCGCGGCGGGCCTGGAAGGCAAACATTGAGTTCTACAGATACCCTCGAAGACAATCCCCAACCAGAATCGGCTGAGGCCACTCACTCCCACGAGCACGAGGGACATGACCACGAGGGCCACGAACACGACCATACCCATCAGCATGGTGCGGTACTCAATCCGGAGTGCACCCGTGAGCTGGTGCTGGATATTGCAGCCGATGAGGTGGCAAAAGCCTACGGCAATGTGGTGAAAAACTACAAGAAATATGCCAAGATCCCCGGCTTCCGTGCCGGCAAGGTGCCGGAGACGGTGGTCAAGCGCCGCTACGCCAACGAGATTCGCAAGGACGTAATCGACGGGTTGCTGCCGGAGCGGTTCAACAAAGCTGTGATGGAGATGGGCGTGAAGCCCGTTGGACAACCGCAGGTGACCGAGCTGACGGTGGAAGAAGGTTCGCCGCTGCACGTGAAGGCGGTCTTCGAATACGTCCCCGATTTTTCCATTGAGGGCTACAAGACGGTGACGGTTGAGAAGCCGCCCGTGGAGATCACTGAAGAAGAGTATGAGCGCGAGATAGCGCAGTTGCGCGAGTCGCGCGCCACTATTGAGCCGGTGGAGGAAGACCGGGCGCTCAAGGACGGCGACTGGGCCGAGATTACTTACAAAGGTCTGATTGAAGGCGAGGCTGATGCGGCGCCCGTGAGTGGTGAAAACACGCTAGTTGAGATTGGCGGCAAGGAAACGGTGCAGGCCTTTTCGACGGCGCTACGGGGCGCCAAAGCCGGACAGGAGCTGAAGGCCGAGGTAACTTATGCAGCCGATTATGCCGACGCTAAGCTTGCCGGCAAGACCGTGGCCTACGAGGTGGAAGTGAAGGCCATCAAGAAGCGCACGCTGCCGGAGCTGGACGACGACTTTGCCAAGGAGTTGGGCGCGTATGAAAGCCTGGCCGATCTGGAAGCCCGGATTCGCGAGCATATGGCGAGCCGCAAGCGCCGCAAAGTGGAAGGCGAAACCAAGGACCGGCTTATGGCGGCGCTCACTGAGCGTTTTCCGTTTTCAGTTCCGGAATCGCTGGTGCAGGAGCAGATTGACACGAGGCTGGATCGCGGGTTGCGCGCTTTGGCGGCGCAGGGCATGGAGCCGGAGCAGATGCGCAAGCTGGACTTTACCCGCCTGCGCGCCGCACAGCGCGATGGCGCAATGGCCGAGGTGAGGGCTAATATCTTGCTGGACCGCATTGCCCTGGAAGAACAGATCAGCGTTACCGACGAGGAGATGGACCGCGAGTTGCGGTTGGCGGCACTCCAGTCCCGAGAGCCAATCGATGCCCTGAAAGTGCGATTGACCCAGGACGGGGGGCTAGTTAGAATCCGGGAACAAATGAGGCGGGAGAAAACTGCGTCGGCATTGTACGAGCGGCTGCCAGGGTAGGGCGGCAAGAGCGGTTAGAATGGCCGTGCGGCTCAGATGAACGTGCCGCACTGCCAACAAAACAAAGGGATTAGTAACCATTTTTGGAAGGAAACACGAGGAAAAGAGGAAAAGACTCGAATGGCATTGGTACCCATGGTGGTGGAACAGACGAGCCGGGGCGAGCGCGCCTACGACATCTATTCGCGTCTGCTTCGCGACAATATTATCTTTCTTGGTACCCCCATCGACGACATGGTGGCTAACCTGATCGTGGCGCAGATGCTTTTTTTGCAGGGCGAGGATCCTGAGAAGGACGTTTCGCTTTACATCAATTCGCCTGGCGGCTCGATCAGTGCGGGACTGGCCATCTACGACACCATGCAGTTCATCAAGAACAACGTGGTCACCTATTGCATCGGGCAAGCGGCCAGCATGGGAGCGTTTTTGCTGCTTGCGGGCACCAAGGGAAAGCGATTTGCGCTGCCCAATTCAAGGATTTTGATTCATCAGCCGTCGATGGGCGGATTGAGCGGGCAGGCTACCGACATCGATATTCACGCGCGCGAGATCTTGCGCATCAGAGAGATTACCAACAATCTGATCGCCAGGCACACCGGGCAGCCGCTGGATCGGATCGAGCGCGACGTTGAACGGGACTTTATCATGAACGCCGAGCAGGCGAAGGAATACGGCATTGTTGACGAAATCATCGACCGGCCGCGCACGTAACCGAGTTCCGGGTAACGGCAGTAACGCCGCTTGCACCGGAATCACTGCTAACATGATGCTGAGGGACTAATCGAATGAAACCGCGCACGGGACCCGAAGAAGCACTCCGCTGCTCGTTCTGCCACAAATCGCAGGACGCCGTGGCCAAGCTGATCTCGTCACCCAGCGACTACCCGCGCGCTTACATCTGCGACGAGTGCGTGGCCGTGTGCAATTCGATTCTCGAGGACGACCGCGGCGATCCGGCGCATCCGGCTACCACGGCAGGCCACCTGCCCAAGCCGCAGGAGGTGAAGAGCTTCCTCGATGACTACGTAATCGGCCAGGACCAGACCAAGAAGAAGCTGGCGGTTGCGGTTTACAACCACTACAAACGCATCCAGATGAACCGCGTGCGCAACAACGAGGTGGAGCTGGCCAAGAGCAATATTCTGCTCATCGGGCCGACGGGGTCCGGCAAGACCCTGCTGGCGCATACGCTGGCCAAGATGCTCGATGTGCCGTTTGCAATTGTGGATGCCACCACGCTGACCGAGGCCGGCTATGTGGGCGAGGATGTGGAGAACATTATCCTCAAGCTGCTGCAAGCCGCTGACGGCGACGTGACGCGTGCGCAGCAAGGCATTATTTACATCGACGAGATCGACAAGATTGGCCGCAAGGACGAGAACCCGTCCATCACCCGCGACGTGAGCGGCGAGGGTGTGCAGCAGGCGCTGCTGAAGATTCTTGAGGGCACGGTGGCCAATGTGCCGCCGCAGGGCGGGCGCAAGCACCCGCACCAGGAGTTTACGGCTGTCGATACCACCAACATTCTCTTTATCTGCGGCGGTGCGTTTGTGGGCCTGGAGCGCGTGGTGGGCCGGCGCGTGGGCAAAAAGGCGCTGGGCTTCAAGGCTGTGGATGCGGAAGCGGATGCCGCAACCACACGTTCGCATCGCGATACCGAGTTGCTGCGCAAGACCGAGCCGCAGGACCTGATCAAGTACGGCATGATTCCCGAGTTTGTGGGCCGGCTGCCGGTGATGGGGATTCTGGACGAGCTGGACGAAGCGGCGCTGATTGAGATTCTCTCCAAACCGCGCAACGCCATTCTCAAGCAGTACCAGAGAATGTTTGAATATGAGAACGTGCGCCTGCACTTTACCGTGGAAGCCATCGCAGCCATTGCCCGCGAGGCGCTGGCGCGCAAGGTGGGAGCGCGCGGGCTGCGCATGATCCTGGAAGAGCTGATGCTGGATCTGATGTTCCACCTGCCCAACAACAAGCGGGCGCGGGATCTGGAGATCACCAGCGATATGGTGGAGCGGCGGGATCTGTCGCTGTGCCTGCTGGAAAAAGCCGGCTAGACGCCCTACCTATAAACTGCTACCTTTCAGGCTCATGCTGGAGTTTCATCGCGAGGCTGCGGCGACCTGCTTCGGCTCATGCACGAAGGAGTCTTACATTTGAAGAGTCTTTCTCGTTTATTTCTTTTTGTTCTGGTCTCTTGCTTATCTGGATTCGCACAAAATTCAGCGAGTGATGGTTTTCGCTCCTTGCATATTGATGCCGGTAAGGTGATCGGCGAGATACGGTCATTTCAGGGTTTGAATGGTCCGCCGACGCCGGTGATGGCGGGATTGCCCGGCCTGGTGCGGCAATACAAAGATCTGCGCGTCGACCAGGTTCGCACTCACGACTTTATGGGGCCGACCGAGATCGATTCAAAATTCGAGTACACAAACAAAGACCTGGCCGATCTGATTCCGGATTCCGCAGAGCGCGCCGGAGTAGTGAAGGCGGGCAACGCTGCCATCGTCTTTCCCGATGCCAACGCCGATCCGGAAAAAGCGGAAAGCTACAATTTTGGACCGACCGATAAGGTGCTGGCCGCGATTCGCTCGAGCGGAGCGGAAATTTATTACCGCGTGGGGCGCAGCTGGGGCGCCGATATGACTCCGCCTTCCGATTTCGATAAATATGCGAGCGTTGTGAAGCACATCGCCATGCATTACAGCCAGGGCTGGGCAAATGGGTTCCACTACAACATCCGCTACTGGGAGTTCTGGAATGAGCCGGATGGATTGTTCTGGACTGCCACTCCGGAGCAGTTTTATTCGCTCTATGCGAAGACGGCGCTGGCATTGAAGTCCGTCGATCCGGCGCTCAAAGTGGGCGGCGCCGCCGTTGCTCATGCTGACCCTGGGCCCTATCGAGAAGGCTTTATCGAGTACTGCGCCGCGCACAAGCTGCCGCTGGATTTTTACTCCTGGCACACATACGCAGACGGGTCTGCCGACTCCTACGATGCGGTTCGGCTGGCAAGGGAAGTTCGCGGTGTCCTCGATGCGAATGGGTTTCAAAAGACAGAGAGCATCCTGTCGGAATGGAATCTCAGTTCCGACTTCAGAGCAGATGAGAAGGCCGAACTCGAAAGTGCGCACAACGCCGCTTACATCGGTGCGGTTCTGAGTTATTTCGAAGACGCCCCGATCGATCATGCGCATTTTTATCGCGGAGATGCGGCGTGGATGGGGCTCTTTGACCGGCAAGGACAGTATTTCAAAACCGCCTATGCATTCAAGGCCATGGGCGAAATGCTCGAAACGCCGCAACGGTTGGCGGTGAGCGGGGCGGACACATTTGGTTTCGCAGCTCTTGCAGGCCGTTCCGCGGATGGCAAGACGGTTCAGGTATTGATCAGCAATTACGCAATATCTCCCGGATTCATTGGCAGGAAGACGCGTCTTCCCCGGCGCACAGATATCATTTACCGCGACAATGCCGGCTACAATCTGGCGATTGACAATCTGCCCTGGGGCAACAAGGCATTCAGCATCAAGCGTTGCCGGATCAGCAAGAGTCAGAATCTGGAAGTGGTGGAGAAAAAATCCGGCAGCGGTGGCAAGTTAAAACTGTCCAACTCTCTACCCACGGATACCATCGAGCTTATTGTTCTTGAGCGCCAGTAACCGGGTCCCTTTGCTCTCAAGACGAATAGAAACAACGATCTAAAAAATCGCAGTCGACACGTTAGAGCGGCGGGCTTCGTTTGGCTGCGGTTGTATTGCGCCGATCGCGTTGTTTTGCTACACTCAAAACACTCATGGATTGCGCTTTCCCAAGCCGCGCCTGTTGTTGTTGTCGCCGCCACTGTTGCTGAGCGTCTTAAACGGGTGCGCCGGTTCATCTAAAGAACTGACCGCATAACCAATCCAGAGTCCCAACAATGAAAAACCAGGCTGAATCTTCCTAATGGCTTTTTGTCATTTGGGGCTTCAACTCTCTCCATAAAGCGAAGAGGTCACAATGCCATCTGCCGCAAGCGAAACAACTCTATCAACACAATTGGCGGAGAAGCCGCTCGCTCCGGCACGGCTGAGCCATCTGCGGCTGCTTGAGGCTGAGAGCATTCATATTCTGCGCGAGGTGGCATCGGAGTTTGAGCGGCCGGTGATGCTGTACTCGATCGGCAAGGATTCTTCGGTGATGCTGAGGCTGGCGCAGAAGGCGTTTTATCCGGGACCGATTCCGTTTCCATTGATGCACGTGGATACTGGTTTCAAGTTTGAAGAGATGCTCAGCTTCCGCGATGAGATGGCGCGAAAGGTGGGCGCGGAGCTGCTGGTTTGGCGCAATGAGGCGGCGATCGCTGCGGGAACGAATCCGATTACGCTCGACACCAAGCGCTGCTGCGGCTTGCTGAAGACGCAGGCGCTGCTCGATGGGCTGAAGCACTACAACTTTGACGCGGCCTTTGGCGGAGCGCGGCGCGACGAAGAGAAGTCGCGAGCCAAGGAGCGCATCTACTCCTTCCGCGACGAAGCCGGGCAATGGGATCCGAAAAATCAGCGGCCGGAGTTGTGGAACCTCTACAACGCGCGCATTCATCCGGGCGAAAGCATTCGCGTCTTTCCGATTTCGAACTGGACGGAGATGGATGTGTGGCACTACATCCATGAGGAGAAAATTCCGGTGGTTGATCTCTACTTTGCCAAAGAGCGGCCCATGTATGTGCGCGGCGATGCGCTGATTCCCATCGAACAGGATTTTATTGCGCGGCGGAGAGCGGCCGCAGATGGTGAAGTCGCGGCTGCGGTCGCTTGGTTGCAGCCCGTGCACCGGCGCGATTCGTTCGGACGCGGAGACGATTCCGGCGATCATCGAGGAGCTGATTTCTTTCCGCTCTTCGGAGCGAGCCAACCGCGTGATCGACCACGACCAAGAAGGATCGATGGAGTTGAAGAAGCGGGAGGGGTACTTCTAGGGACTAGGGACCAGGGACTAGGGACTAGGGACTGGGAATAGGGGGGAATATGGCGGTAGCGGATTTAAAGGAAGACAAGTTCGAGATTGAAGTTTTCTTGCGCGCAGGATCGCGAGAAGGATCTGCTGCGCTTTTCAACGGCGGGCAGTGTGGATGATGGAAAATCAACGCTGATCGGGCGGCTGCTCTACGACTCGAAATCAGTTTATGAAGACCAGGTGCGCTCCATCGAGGGCAAAGGAACAACCGCGCCGGGACAGATCGATTTTGCTCTGCTGACCGACGGCCTGCGCGCCGAGCGGGAGCAAGGCATCACCATCGACGTTGCCTATCGTTATTTTTCGACGGCGCGGCGCAAATTCATCATCGCGGATACACCGGGGCATGAGCAGTACACGCGCAATATGGCCACGGGAGCATCGACGGCCGATGCGGCGGTGGTGCTGATCGACGCCGGCAAGGGCGTGCTGGTGCAGTCGCGCCGCCATGCATATATTGCGTCGCTGTTGCGCGTGCGGCATGTGCTGGTGGCCGTGAACAAGATGGACTTGATCGGCTACGACGAGGACCGCTTCCGCGCGATTGAGACGCGACTTTACGCCTCCTCGATCAGATTGCCGCCGATACGGGCAACCCGGTTGAGCCGATCTTTGTGCCGGTGAACTCGCTGAAGGGAGACAACGTCGTTCATGGCTCGCAGTCGATGCCCTGGTACACGGGGCCATCGCTGCTGGCGCTGCTGGAGCAGTTGCCTTCGGCCAGGGAAATCGCAGCGAGCCTTTTCGTTTTCCGGTGCAGCGCGTGATTCGGCCTGACCACACCTTTCGCGGTTTCGCGGGACAGATTGCATCGGGAACAGTTCGCGTGGGCGACAAAATTTCCGTGCTGCCTTCCGGCAGAAACGCGGAGGTTGCGCGGATCGTGACCTTCGATGGAGATCTCGCCGAGGCTCATGCGCCGCTTTCGGTGACGCTGGTGCTGGATCGCGAACTCGATATCAGCCGCGGCGATCTGATTGTGGCTTCGAGTGCGCCGGCAACGGTGGCGAAAACCGTGAAGGCCGCGCTGGTGTGGATGGATCAGCGGGGGCTCAAGAAGAACCGGCGCTATCTGATCAAGCATGCAAGCCAGACCGTGCCGGCGTTTATTACCCCGTCGAACATCGCACGGACATTGCGACTCTCAGGCATGAGGATGCGGAGACGCTGGAGATGAACGGCATCGGCGTGGTGACTCTCGATCCTGCTGCGGCCCATCGCGCTCGACCTTTACGGAGAGAATCGCAGCACCGGCGCATTTATTGTGATCGACCCGGAGACCAACGCAACGGCGGCGGCGGGCATGATTACCGCGGCCACGGGAGTTGCGGTGGCGGGAGATCACGTTCATCTGGACGCGTGGGGGCCGGTTACCGCGGGCGAAAGAGAAGCGCGATGGGGGCATCGCGGCGGCGTTCTGGAAGTCACGGGACCCGCGGAACTGATCGACTCCGATCGAGCGTTCCCTGTTTACTGCCGGAGTTGTTTCCAATCGCATCGAAGCCGGCGATGAGATTTTTCTTCTCCATCCCACACTGCTTGAAATTGTGACTAAACTGCAGGTTCAATCGGGACTGCTGGCGCTGGTGGTGCATGCGAATGAGAGCGGCACACTGATTGCGCGCGTCGAGGGTCGTGAGACTTACAGCGGATGCAGACGACGCCATCAAGGCGGTCTCAGCGATTCATCAAATGTTGCACAGCGCGGGGATTTTTATTCCTTCAGAGAAGGCAGGTTTGTGATGGGCACCGCGGAAATCGTGCGCCAGTTGAACGAGAAACTGAATGAGGTGCGTGCCACGCTGGCTCGCGAGATTGCGGGCAGACGGGATGTGTGCCTGACGTGCAGCTTTCAGGCTGAGGATGTGCTGCTGACCAGGCT
>CAWIVA010000106.1:0-11491 GCA_963839225.1 uncultured Acidobacteriaceae bacterium | reverse complement strand
GTTCGACTCGATTGCACCGCGCTACGATCTGCTGAATCATGTGCTATCAGCAAACGTGGACCGGCTGTGGTGGAGGCGGACGGCGCGGCGATTCCGAGGAATACTGGAGCAGCCCGACGCGGCGGTGCTCGATATTTGCTGCGTACGGGCGATTTGACCTTGGCGCTTTTGAAGCATCGGCCTCAAGGGGCGCGGCCGATTCTGGCGGCGGATTTTTCTTGTGCGATGCTGAGCCGCGGGGCGAAGAAGTTTGCCGCTCGGAAACCTGGGGCGTCTTATGCGGTGCCGCTGGAGGCGGATGCGCTGCACCTGCCGCTGCGGGAGAGTTCGATGGATTTGATTGTGACCGCTTTCGGCTTTAGAAATTTGGCTAACTATGAGGCCGGGCTGCGTGAATTTCATCGCGTCCTGAAGCCGGGGGGACAGTTGGGGATCCTGGACTTCAGCGAGCCTGGGGGCCTCATCGGCAAGGCCTATGCGGTCTATTTCCGGCGCGTGCTGCCGGCCATTGGGCAACTGGCCTGCGGCAAGGCTGGAGCCTACAATTATCTACCTGCATCGGTAGGCAATTTCCCGCCGCCTGGAGAAATGCTGGAGATGATGCGTGCGGCGGGCTATGCCGAGTGCGCGTGGCAGCTGTATACCTTTGGGATTGCCGGTTTGTACACGGGCGAGCGCACCGCTCGAGCCTAGGAGATCGATGAGTTCTTCTGTCCCAGAATCTAACCCGGCAGGTTTATCCGCCATGAAGCGGAGCGTGGCGCTGCACTCGATGATGGTGGCGGGTGCAATGACTCTGCTCAAGCTGGCCGCGGGACTGTTCTCCGGCTCGCTGGGCGTGCTATCGGATGCGGCGCACTCCGCGCTGGACCTGGTCGCCGTCATGCTGACGTTCTTCTCCGTGCAGGTGAGCGACAAGCCGGCCGACGAGGACCACACCTACGGTCACGGCAAGATTGAGAACCTCTCCGCGTTTGGCGAGGCCATGCTCATGGTGGTCTCCTGCGTGTGGATCATATGGGAAGCGATGGCGCGCATTTTCTATCACACGGTTGAACTGCGCAATTCAGTCTGGCCGGTGCTGGTGCTGCTGCTCTCGATAGGAATGGATTATTGGCGGTCGAGGCGGCTGAGCGAGGTGGCCGTGTTGACGGGCTCGCCGGCGCTCGCCACCGATGCATTTCACTTTGCGTCCGATATATGGTCCACAATCGCGGTGCTCGGCGGACTCGGCGCCAGCTGGGTGGGAACGCAGTTTGGGATCGGTTGGTTGCGGTTTGCAGACCCGTTTGCGGCGGTGGTGGTTTCGCTCATGATTTTGCGGCTGACGCTGCACCTGGGGCGGGAGACAGTTTCCGTGCTGATGGACGAGGTTCCGGCGGAGACCCGTCGGCGGCTGGTACGCGAAGTGGAACAAGTGAATGGCGTGCTGGCTGTGGAACAGGCGCGGGTGCGGCGCGCAGGAGCGGGCTACTTTGCCGACCTGACGCTGGCGCTGCCGCGGCGCTTTACCTTCGAGCACACCGGGGAGCTGGTGCGGCGGCCACCGAGGCCGTGCACCGCGCGCTGCCGACGGCGGACGTGGTGATCCACACGGTGCCGCGCGAGGCCCGGGCCGAGAGCGTCTTCGACCGGGTGAGGGCGGTGGCGGCGCGCAACAATGTGAGCGTGCACGAGCTGAGCGTGCAGTCGCAGAATGGAAAGCTGCGGGCAGAGCAGCATGTGGAGCTGGACGAGAAGATGCCGTTGCTGAAGGCGCATGAATTTGTTTGCGCGCTGGAGGCGGAGATTCTGCGCGATGCGCCGGAGATCGATTCCGTTTTGACGCACATTGAAAGTGAGCCGGCCACCATTGAACAGCCCGAGATGATGGTGGAGGAGAAACGCAAAATCGACTTAGCTCTGAGGGAGGCGGCCGGGCATTTCGCGGAGATTGTAGATGTGCACGAGATCACGGTGGGCCGCACCGGCGAGCACATCTACCTCACTTGCCATTGCACCCTGCCGGACGACTTGTCTATGCAGCGCGTGCACGAGGTAATGACCGGGTTGGAGGACCGCTTCAAGCTGGAGTGCCCGGAGGTCTACCGCGTGACGATTCATCCCGAGCCGGCGACGGATAATCTGCGGTAGAGTGCGAGAAGGTATAAATACGAGAATGATTGCGCGCGGCAAACGGACGCGATTGACGATTTACGAATTTGCATTGCGGAGAGTGAGACTGAGCCATGGCCGGCCGTGCAATTAAGAATTTTTTTCAGGTGGCCTCCTTGCTTCTTTTGCTGGTGACGGTGGCGCTGCTGTCGGCCATCACCACCATGCATTTCGCCATTCATGGCGCTGAGGTTCAGGTGCCGGCGCTGAAGGGAATGACGGAGGAAGATGCGCGCAGCGAGACGGCCGGGCTGGGCCTGAACCTGGATGTGGATAATCGCTACTACTCGGCGGACGTGGCGGCGGGGCATATTCTTACGCAGTCTCCTCCAGCAGGGACGGTGGTGCGCCGGGAGTGGCTGGTGCGCGTGGCCCAGAGCCTGGGTCCGCAGAAGGTGGAAGTGCCGGATACGGTGGGCCGCGGGGAGCGGGTGGCGGCGCTCACCTTGCGGCGCGTGGGCCTGGAGGTGGGCACGACCGCGCGGCTGCCCTACGGCAACGCTGAAGAAGGAACGGTCCTCGCCCAGGACCCGCCTGCGCACGCGCAGGGGATTGCCCGGCCCAGCGTTAATCTGCTGGTGGCTGCCGCAAGCGACGATGTGCCCGACGGTTTTGTGATGCCTGAGCTGGTTGGATTGCCGACGGCGAGCGCGCAGGCGGAATTGGAACGGGTGGGCATTCTTGCGGAAACGAATTCAGTGGATGTGCCTGTGGGCCCGGTGGGCAACGGGGATGCGCAGCCAAGACTGCCGATGAGACCCGGCGCGGTGTCAGCGCAATCTCCGCCTGCCGGATTTCGAGTGGGACAAAGCACGGTAGTTCACCTGACGGTGGCGAAGTGAAAAAAGCAGGGACCAGGGAATAGGGACTAGGGACTAGGGACTAGGGAATAGGGAATAGGGAATAGGGAATAGGGAATAGGGAATAGGGAATAGCTTGTCGGCGAGTTGTTAAATGACTGAGAGGTAGTGAGATGGGATTGAGTGAAGACCAGGAACGGGTGGCGCTGCAGGAACGCGAATTGACGCTGCCGGGGCTGGATGCGCGGTTTGCCTGGGATCTGGGCGTGCGCATGCGGACTCTGGCCGAAGAACGCAGGCAGTCGGTGGTGATCGATGTGAGGCGCTTCGGGCAGCCGCTGTTTTATTGCGCGTTGGAGGGAACCACGCCGGACCATCCGGAGTGGGTGCGGCGCAAGAGCAATGTGGTGGCGCGTTTCCACCGCAGCTCCTATGCGATTGGGATGAAGATGAGGGCAAAGAAGGAAACGTTGGAAGCGCATCAGGGGCTGCCGCTGGCCGACTACGCCACGGATGGTGGGTCGTTTCCGCTGGCGGTTGGAGGCGCGGGAGTGGTTGGCTGCGCGACTGTCTCTGGGCTGCCGGAACGCTTCGATCATGAACTGGTGGTGGAAGCGCTGTGTGCTGTGCTGGGGCGCGACTATGAGGCATTGAAGCTGGCGGCGGAGTAAGGCATCTTTGCTGGTTGGAAAATCAGAAAGCCGGCGGTTTGCTAACGCCGTTCTTCAGGCTGTTTTCTCTATGAATGCTACGAAGAAGCCGTCGGTATGGAATTTGCCGGGCAGGAGGCGAAGTGCGCCTTCGGGGGTGAGGTTGCTGTGCAGTTGCTCCGCGCCGGAATCGCTGAGGATGGATTCTTTGCGCAGTGCTTCAATGCTGGGGGCTAGCGAGATTTGGCGGGCGTTGGGCTTTGCTGCCAGCACTGCGGAAACGACCTGCTCGTTTTCTTCCGGTTCGAGAGAACAAGTTGAATAGAGGACGCGGCCGCCGGGACGGACTGCTCCCAGGGTGGCTTGGAGAATGGCCCGTTGGCGTTCGGTCTGGCGAGTCAGGTCCTCAGCGCGCAGGCGGTGGCGAATCTCAGGATTGCGGCCCAGCGTGCCAGTGCCGCTGCAGGGAACGTCGGCCAGGGCCAGGTCGAAGACTGATTCTTCAGATAATGCGATTGCGTCGGCAAGGCGGCATTCGACTTTGTCGGCGTGGGCGGCCAGGCGGATGCGCAACTGGTCGAGGCGCTGTGAGCTGGATTCGCAGGCGACGATGCGGGCTTGAGGATTACGCTCGGCAAGAATGAGGGTCTTTCCGCCGGGAGCAGCGCAGGAGTCGAGGATTCTTTGCCCGTTCTGGTTCAGTGAAGCTCCGGCAAGTTCGGCGATCAACTGCGAGCCTTCATCTTGCAACCGCACTCGTCCTTCGTGAAAAGCGGTCGTTGCGGTAACGTCGCCGCTGAGGATGGTGCGGGCGTCGGTGAGCAGTTCGCCAGGCGAGAGCTGAATGCCGGATTCAATGAGTTCAGCTTCGACGGTGGAACTGGCCAGGCGGGCCGATAAAAGGGGCTGGCTCTGACCGTGGCGGCAGATTGCTCGGGCAGCCTCAAGGCCGTAGAAGCTCGTCCAGCGTTCGACCATCCAGAGGGGATGCGATTCTGTCAGTGCGAGTTCGGCGACGGATGCCTTTGGAGGATTTCCCTCCGGGGCTAAAGCCCGAATTGGATCTATTGACGTTTTGCGGGGGTTGAAACACCCGCCTTCCTCCGCGTCGAAATCTTCTGCAGGGCCTATGGCAAAGGCGAGTTTCCGCAGCACTGCGTTAACCATGCGGGAGGCGAAGCGGTGGCCGGATTGCTTGGCCAGTTCCACGCTCTCATCGATTGCGGCTCGGGCGGGAATGCGGTCCAGATGGAGCAGTTGGAAGGCGCCCAGGCGGAGGGCGATCAAAATCTCGGGGTCGAGTTTGGCGTTGGGGCGCTTGAGAAGCAAATGGATCTTGTGGTCGAGGAGAATTTGCCAGCGGAGCACGCCCAGCACCAGCGCCGTCGCCAGGTTGCGGTCAGCCGGCGAGAGGGCGTTGACTCTCTTTTCACGCAACAGATCGTCGGAGTGAGATTTTCCGCGCTGGACGGCCATGAGGATCTGGAATGCGGCCTTGCGTGATGGAGAGACGGCGGGCATTGCTTTGAGACTAATCGTTCAGCCTAATCGCGCGTCGGCGGCGAGCGAGGCGCCACGCAGAAATTCAACTGCAGGAAGTCGCTTCTTTCCTTCGAGCTGAAGTTCGAGGAGTTCGAGCCAGGTATCTTCCGCGCAGCGGGCGAGGACGCGGTTGTCTTCGACGATCAAGTGTCCGGGTAACGCGAGAACGGACCCGGCGGGATCGGATTCGGCGCTGGCCGGTTCCGCCGCCACTGCCATGCGATGGACGATAAGCTTTTTGCCTTCGAGCGTTGTAAATGCGCCGGGCCAGGGTTGGAAGCCTCGCCAGCGATTATAGAGTTCGCGAGCCGAGCGAACGGCAAAGTTCATGCGGCCGTCTTCGCGATCAAGCAATGGAGCGAATGTTGCAAAAGAGTGGTTCTGCGGCTGGGGTTGAATGGTTCCTGCGGCGAGGCCGGCCAGGGTTTCAACCATCAGCGGTGCGCCGGAACGGGCGAGCTGATCGAAAAGATCGGTCGCCGTTTGGTCAGGCTCGATTTCGGTGATCTTCTGAAGAAGGATGGGCCCGGTATCGAGGCCTTCTTCCAGGAGCATGGTGGTATTACCGGTGAAGGCATCTCCCATAGCCACAGCCCACTGGATGGGCGCGGCTCCGCGGTACTTAGGCAACAAAGACGCGTGAAGGTTGATGCAGCCGAGGCGAGGGAGGGCGAGCATCCAGGGTGGAATGATGCGCCCGTAAGCGACGACGACTATTGCTTCAGGTGCGATTGCCTCAAGCTGGGCGCGGAATTCCGGATTGCCGCGAATTTTTTCCGGCTGGGTGACGGGGATGCCAGCGGCTTGTGCGGCAAGCTTGACTGCGGGTGCGGTGAGTTGCTGTGTGCGGCCCGTGGGGCGGTCGGGCTGCGAAATGACCAGGGCGACGTCGTGGCCCGCGGCCGGCAGCGCTTCCAGAGTGGGCACGGCGAATTGGGGAGTGCCGCAGAAGACGAGTTTCACGGCTCTACCACTCGCCCGCGCGCTGCATCTTGCGGATCTTGCGCAGGCTCAGGTCGCGCTTGAGTGCGCTCATGCGGAAGATGAAGAGCATGCCGTCGAGGTGATCGATCTCGTGTTGCACGCAGCGCGACAGCAGCTCTTCAGCATCCTTCTCGAACCACTTGCCGTGCTCGTCCTGGGCGCGGATGCGTACTTTGAATGCGCGTGAAACCTTTTCGCGAATCTCTGGAAAACTCAGGCAGCCTTCCTCCTCGTATTGCCTGCCTTCGCTGAAGATGATTTCAGGATTGATGAGCACCAGTTTGTCTTTGGGGTCCTTGCCCATGCTCAGGTCGATCACCGTCACGCGTTTGGAAACTCCAACCTGGGGTGCGGCCAGACCGATGCCCTGGTTGGCGTAGGTGGTCTCAAACATATCGGCCACAAGCTTGCGCAGTTCGGCGTCGAATTCAGTTACCGGTTCGCCGGGCTGAGAGAGCACCGCCTCGGGATATTTAACGATCTTGAGAATCATTGGCTTGCTAAAAGCTCCGTATCTGTTCGATGTATCCGCGGAAATTTCGTTGCATTTCGACCAGCGAGTCACCGCCGAATTTCTGCTGCGCCTGGGCCGCGATGGTCAGCGCCACCATGGCTTCGGCGGCCACTCCGGCGGCGGGAACGACACAAATATCGCTGCGCTCGTAACTTGCGCTGGTGGCCTCGCGGGTATCGAAGCGCACCGATTCGAGCGGCTTGCGCAGCGTGGAGATGGGCTTCAGGTAGCCGCGCACCACAATATCTTCCCCATTCGAAACCCCGCCTTCAATGCCGCCGGCGTTGTTCTGCGGGCGGGTGAAGCGGGTGGGCTCCTTAGGCTCGGCTGAATATTGAATGGGATCGTGAACCTTGGAGCCGAAGGACTCGGCTGCGGTGATGCCGCGGCCGATCTCAACAGCTTTGACGGCTTGCAGGCTCATCACCGACCAGGCCAGCAGCCCGTCCAGCCGCTCGTCCCAGTTGGCGTAGGTGCCCAGGCCGGCGGGAACACCGTGGGCCACCACTTCAAAAATGCCGCCCACCGTATCGCCAGTGCGCGAGACCTCTTCGACCTCTTCCTTCATGCGGGCTTCGATGGCGGGATCTACGCAGCTGAGCACAATTTCATCGCGGAGGGTCACAGCTGCAATCTCCTCCCATGCGACGGCGCGATTCAGTTCCACTCGGCCCACGCGGATTACGTGGCTTGCCACATCAATCTGAAGTGTCCGCAGCAACAGCTTTGCCAGGGCTCCGGCGGCTACGCGGGCGGCGGACTCACGGGCCGAGGCGCGCTCCAGCACGTAGCGTGCGTCAGGAAAGTTGTATTTGAGCGCTCCGGCAAGATCGGCGTGGCCGGGGCGCGGCGAAGCGACGGCCTGGTGCTTGGCGGGGTTGCCAGCCTCAACGGGAAGCTTTTCCTCCCAGTTTTTCCAGTCACGATTTACGAGTTCGATGGCAACGGGCGAGCCGATGGTCTTGCCGTGGCGCACGCCGCTTAGTACGTGGGCTTTGTCGGTTTCAATTTTCATGCGGCCACCGCGGCCGTAGCCCTGTTGCCGTCGCCAGAGCTCGCGGTTGATGAATTCCAGATCAACTGGAACGCCAGCCGGCAGGCCGGAGATGAGAGCGATCAGAGCCTCACCGTGCGACTCCCCGGCAGTTGAGAAACGAATCATGTTGTTTTGATTGTAATGGATAAGCGAGTTGGCGGCCTTGTGCTGCGCGAGACGAATTCAAATGCTAACGGTGTGGGATCGCGAGCGAACCGCTATTTCTTCACTCGACGAACCACTTCCATTGCTCCCCGGTGAGGGGAACCACGGAGAGACGGCCGGTGAGAATAAGCGGTGATTTTGCGAAGATAGGCTGCGCCTTGATGTCGGCGAGGGTCTTGGGATGCTTGAGGCGCTTGCCCACCTTGACTCGCACGATGGGGACCTTGGGATCGGAGGCGTCCACGTTGACAACTGTGCCGGTGCCCACGGCGGTGCGCTCGTCACCGGTGTGATAGAAGATCCACTTTGTGCCCGCCTTCATTTCGCGCAGGTGTTTGACGGCGGTGGGATTGGTGACGCCGTCCCAGATAGTCTCCTTATCACGGAGGAAATCATCGAAGGAGTAGACTTCGGGCTCGGTTTTGAAGAGGAACCAGGTCATGCGGTTTCAATCTTAAGCGGAAGGCAGGGGGTTTGAAAATGGGAATCCTGCCTTCCGGGTCTTGGACGGGTGATTATTTGTGATCGCCGGAGCAGCAATCACCGCCGACTTTCTCCGGTTGCATGTAAGGTTGGTTCGGGTCGACGACGTATCCTTGCGTATATTTGTCGTGGTGGCGTACCCAGGCCATCGAAAAGCCCAGGCCATCTTCATCTCGGCCCTTGGGCGCCATGTCGAGGAAGTTATACGCGCCTACGAGAATGTCCAGTCCGCGCGCATAACTCGAATAGGTGTGAAAGATGTCACCGTTCTTGTCCCGGAAAAACACGCTGAGACCGGGACCCTCTTCGCTGGGGAATTCCGTTAGCTCGTAGTTGTAAAGCACCTTGCCCTTGGCGCGTTCTTCCGGGGTAAAGGAGACGTGATAGTCGTAGTTGAAGTCGCCCCCGAAGGATGAGTACCAGGGAAAGCGCCAGCCCATGCGCTGCTTGAAGACTTCAATCTCCTTGTAGGGAGCGTGCGAAATCACGGCGAGGGTCACGTCGCGATTGGCCAGGTGGATGGTGGCGCCGTCAAAGTGATCGGCGAGATAGGAGCAGCTGGGGCAGCCCTCTTTCCATCCCGGGCCGAGCATGAAGTGGTAGACGATTAACTGGCTGCGGCCGTCGAAGAGATCGGCCAGCGGCACTTTGCCCTTCGGCCCTTCGAAGGTATATTGTTTCTCGACTTTCTCCCAGGGAAGTTCCCGGCGCTGACGGCTTAACTCATCGCGCAGCCGGGTGAATTCCTTTTCTTTTTTGAGGAATGCCTTGCGCGCTGCAAGCCACTCGGCTTGCGGCACGACTTTTGGATGCTCAACTTCTGTGTTAACGCTTGCCATGATGATCCTCCGTTGATGGGGAATTGGTGGGGTTGTCGTTTTCGGACTTGCCGCTTGCAACTTTCTTCAGAGCCAGCGCAGTCAGCCCGCCGGTGGTGGCGATGCTGCCGGCGATCAGCGCCGCGCTCGCAAAACACATTGGGCACATCATAACCTCCTCGGTTGCGCGACGGGGATGGTCGCGCTTGCTTTTTCCGCAGCTATTTGGTTTCCGCGGCTTTGCGAATTCGCTCCATAAGAGTGGCCCAGCCCTCTTCCATGTTGCCCTTGACTTCGTCCTGAATAAAGCCAAGCGCCGTGTGCCGGAATGCGATGTTTGTTGCGCCATCCGCCTCGGTCAGCCTGTATTGCACATTGGAGACGAATGGGTACGAGGCAAACAGCGGCCCGCAAATCTCCAGCAGCGTGGGCCGCTTGATGGCTTGCACGTGGCCCCACAGATGGCCGTTGTTGTTGCCCAGATCGCGGTACCATCTTCCTCCCGGCCAGGGTTCGAGCTTCATTTGAAGGGAAGCGCCCACATCGTTCTGGAATTTCGGACCAATCTGTTCGAGCAACGCGTTGAAGGTGACTTCAAGCGATGCGTTGACGAGGATCTCCTGGGTAATGCTCAGGGTCAGTTTCTCAATACTTTCAGGGGCCTGAATCATGGTTTCTCCTTGGGGATGGGATTGGATTCCGGTATGGATTTGCTCATTTGTCCCTCGGCGAGAGTCTTGATGCCCAGCAACTGGCGCTGCCACAGGCGCTCAAACGTGCCGGCCCACTCGTGAAGCGGGCGGATGGCCTCGGCGTTGGTGCGGTAATATTTGTGGCGGCCGTCGCAGCGGACGCGCACCAGCCCGACGCTGCGCAGCACGCGAAGATGCTTGGAGACGGAAGGCTGGTCAAGGCTGAGGGTCTCCGCGATTTCGCCCACCGGGCACTCCCGCAAAGCCAGGCAACTGAGAATTGCGCGCCGGCGAGGTTCGGCTACTGCGTTGAAGGCGTCGGAGGTGGTGGCAGCTCTCGGCATGATCGAAAAATACATACTCATATAGGAATATGTCAAGCAGAAATGTGTCTGAAGGCTGGAGATTTTGCTAATTCTTGTAAGGATATGGTAAGATTTCCTTGTTTCCTTACTTCCTTGTTTCCTTGTTGAGGAGATTATGCGTGCCAAATTGACGGTCAAAAACCAGCTCACACTGCCTAAAGCGGTCGTGACACTTTTTCCCGGCGTCGAATATTTCGACGTGAGCACGGATGGAATATCCATCATGCTGCGGCCATTTCAGCGTAGCCGGATGGAGGCGGTTTGGGCGCATTTGGAGAAGCTGGGAATCACCGAGCAGGATGTGAGCGACGCGGTTGCATGGGTGCGTAAAACCGGGTAACCAATCAACTCATGCGGCAGGTAAAAGCTGGGCCACACGCCTCAATCTTCTTCTTTCTAGAACAAGTCCGAGTGCGATCCGGTGCGGACGAGGTAGAGATCGTCCCCGTCGATTTTGTATAGCAAGAGCCAATCCGGTTCGATGTGGCAGTCGCGATGATGCTCCCAATCGCCGCTTAGTGGGTGGTCTTTGTAGCGCGGCGGCAAGGGGTTGCCGTCGATCAGCAGCAGAATCGCCTGGCGAAGCTTCGACATGTCTTTACCGCGCCGCTGGGCCAGCTTCACGTCGCGCCGAAATTTGGCGCCCAAAACCGGATTTCGCATCTTCAGATTCCCAGGTCCTTAAAAAGCGCATCTGCTGTCTTGAAGCGCTTGCCCTTTCGCTGATCCGCCGCCCGCATCGCCTTCACCGTGGCCGCGTTGGGAGCCCGTACCTCGAAGGGAAGCGCCTTCTCTGCCGCCACGCGCACCAGCAACATGCGCACCGCATCGGAGACGGAGATGCCCATTGAGGCAAGCGTCTTTGCGGCATCTTCTTTCACCTTCTCGTCTACCCGGATATGCACCATCGTGGTCGCCATTGAATCAAGCTCCTGAGATACATTGTATCTCATTTCGTGCTGCATCGCAGCTCCGCTGCCTTCCCTGTTCTCTATTCCTTGCTTTCTCCCAGCCAGCGTTTGGTATTCAGCAACTGGCGCTGATCGAGGGCCCAGACTTTTCCGGTCAGCTCGTCGGGGCCTTTGCCTTCGCGAATGCATTTATCGAATTCGCCCTGGACGGCTTGCATCTTGGCGTCGAGGTCGTCGAGGAAGTTCAGCACCAGCGCTTCGGGAATCATGGGCAGCTTGGGCCAGCCGAATTCCAGCTTGCCGTGGTGGGACAGAATCATGTGCAGCACCAGGGTCTTCAACTTTGGCGGGAAGTTGGGCAGGCTGTCGATGGTCTT
>CAWIVA010000105.1:0-14746 GCA_963839225.1 uncultured Acidobacteriaceae bacterium | reverse complement strand
TAAACCGATTTGAAACGAAAAGAGGCTTTCGCCATGAAAAAGAACAGAATCCAATAGGATTCTTGAAAGTGGTCGTACTAATCGCAGCCGTGAGTTTATTCTCCGCCTGCACGCAAAGAGACGGTTTGACTGGTCGTACAGCGACCGTGACCGGGACCGGGACCGGGACTCAGGTGCAGGGCCAGCAGGCCGCCGTCGTGACTGCGGCCGCCACGATCCGGGACTTCAATAGCTACTACGCGGCGATTCGTATGTGCACGGGGGTGACCCCGAGCGCCGGTACCGCCACGTTCTTCAGTCAGTCGCAGGGCGTGCTACCCGCGAACGGCTATTCGGCGACGCTGAACGACGCCGCGGTGACGACGGCCATTTCTCTCGCCTCCTACGTCGCGAACGATACAGCCATTAAGGAGTTCTCGGCGCTTGCGCTCCGGAGGGAAGGCCTTCGGGTACTTCGCGCAGACGCCGACAGAGAGATTCCCCTGCGACGATTCAAGGTCGTTATGGAGGGCGCTAAGTATGGCCCGGGTACCGCTTGTGAACGAAGGCTCGCGCTTGAGCTGGTCGAACGCGGAGAGGGTCGTGACAGCGGCGCCAAGAAGCGTGGACAGAAGGTCGAATATAAGGATCAGGTCCTTTTCGGGAATCTTATGGTCCTCGGCTGAACGGCTTCGATTGAGCTCCTTATAAGACAATAGAAAGGCGCGCCTTGCCTCGATGATGCTGCCGAAGGTGGTGGACGTGCTCCGCCTCGATGGTTTCCTTCAGCCGCGCGCCGGCGGCCGAGACGAATGTGACCCGGTAGCGTGCCATGGCTCAGGGGATCAACTCGTATGGTCTGCACGCTTTAATCCTAAATGCAGAGCCGTCAGCCGGTTCAATCGATAAGCCTTGAGATAGAGATCATCGCTCAAAAAATTCCTCAGCTCAGAGATGGAGAGATATAGTATCCCGTAACCGGGCAGGCGAGAGGCGAATCCGGCTTTTTTGCGGAACTTCCGCCGAGGAGAAAAAATGAAAGTCAATCTAGCCAAATGGACAGGCTGGCCGGTACTGATCCACTCATTGCGCACGGCCATTACGGCAGTGGCTTCACTGCTGGTTGCGCGACTCTTCCGGCTGCCGGAAAGCTGGTGGGCGCCGATCACCACTCAGGTCATCGCCCAGTCGTCGCCTGGGCGCCGCGCTCAAAGTTTCAGGCCAGCGTTTTATAGGCACGGCGCTGGGAGCGATCGTAGGCGGACTGGTGGCCACTTACCTTCCGTCAAACATCGTTGTCTTCGGCATCTGTATCTTCATTCTGGGGCTGGTTTGTGCACTGACGCGCACCGGCTACAGCGCTTATCGTTTCGGCGGCATTGCCGCCACGATTGTGCTTCTGCTTCCGCGGACGGTCCCTGCATGGCAAGTCGCCTTTCATCGCTTTGCCGAGGTTTCCATCGGCATCGCCATGGCCCTGATCCTGGCCTGGGTATGGCCGGAACAGGAATCCCCGCAACCGAGCTGAGAAAACGGCATCTACTCTCGAAGGCGAGGAGATTGGGATGGCGAAAAAGGTTGCGGATGTGCTGGTGGATGTTCTGGCCGATGCGGGCGTGAAGCGGATTTACGGCGTCTCCGGCGACTCGCTCAACGGAGTTACCGATTCGATTCAGAGCCACCGGGAAACTGGAGTGGATTCATCTGCGCCATGAGGAGACGGCAGCCTTTGCCGCGGGCGCTGAAGCCCATCTGACCGGAGGGTTGGCGGTTTGCGCCGGAAGCTGCGGCCCTGGAAATCTGCACCTGATCAACGGCCTCTACGATTGCCACCGCAGCCGGGTTCCCGTGCTCGCCATCGCGGCGCAGATCCCCAGCGACGAGATTGGGCAGCGGCTACTTTCAGGAGACCCACCCGGAGCATCTCTTTGCGCAGTGCAGCCATTATTGCGAGCTGGTTTCGCACCCCGAGCAGATGCCTCGCATGCTTGAGATCGCCATGCAGACTGCCATCTCGCGGCGCGGCGTTGCCGTCATTGTCCTGCCCGGCGACGTTGCCTTGAGCGATGCCGTCGAAGCAGCGCCGCGCCTGCATTTTCATCGAGCAAAACCGACCGTGTGCCCGTCCGGGGACGAGATCGCTGCGCTGGCGAAAATTCTGAATCAGCTCAAAGAAAACCACCATTCTTGCCGGAGCAGGCTGCGCCGGAGCTCACCAGGAGCTGATCGAACTGGCGGGCAAGCTGAAGGCCCCCATCGTTCACGCCTTGCGCGGCAAGGAATTTGTCGAGTACGACAATCCATTCAACGTGGGAATGACCGGGCTGCTGGGTTTTTCCTCCGGCTATCACGCCATGATGAATTGCGATACGCTGCTGATGCTCGGGACGGACTTCCCCTACCGGCAGTTTTATCCGCAAGACGCGACCATCGTCCAGATCGACATTCGCGGTGAGCAGATTGGCCGCCGCGCCAAGGTCGACCTGGGGCTGGTCGGCGACGTGAAATCCACGCTCGCCGCGCTCAATCCCCAGCTCCGCGATAAATGCCGACGACGCGCACCTGAGCGCTTCGCTCAACGCACTATAGCGAGGCCCGCAAAGAGCCTGGACGATCTGGCCACGGGCGAGCTCCGGAGATAAGCTGATCCATCCCCAATACGTCGCCAAGGTTCTGGATGAGCTGGCGGCGGAAGATGCGATCTTCACCTGCGACGTGGGCACGCCCACCATCTGGGCCGCGCGCTATCTGCACATGAACGGCAAACGCAGGTTGTTGGGCTCCTTCAACCATGGCTCCATGGCCAATGCGCATGCCGCAGGCTATCGGAGCGCAGGTCAGCCACCCCGGCCGCCAGGTTATCTCTTTTTCAGGGGACGGCGGGCTCGCCATGCTCCTCGGCGACCTGCTCTCGTTGCGCCAGTTGGAGTTGCCGGTAAAGCTGATCGTCTTCAACAACAGCTCGCTGGCCTTTGTCGAATTGGAAATGAAGGCCGCCGGCATCCTCGACTTTGCAACCGACTTGCGCAACCCCAACTTCGCCGCAATGGCGGAGGCGGCAGGAATCCTCGGCCTGCGCGCCGAAAAACCTGAACAAGTAAGGCCGCTGATCGAGCAGGCACTGGCCCATGACGGACCAGTGCTGCTTGAAGCCATCGTGAGCCGGCAGGAACTCTCCATGCCGCCGACGATTACCGTCGATCAGATCAAAGGCTTCGGCCTGTTCATGATCAAAGCCGTCCTCGATGGGCGCGGCAGTGAAATTATCGATCTGGCCAAGGTCAATCTCCGCCGCTAACCTGGCGGCGATAAATAAATCTGGGATTGGAAATTAATGTCGCTTTCACATTCAATCCCTATATTGACCTACTGAGCAGGCATCTGCGATTCGAAGGAATTGTGTGCGCACCGCCTGTTTTTCGGGGGTCAGATGAATCTGAATTCGAAGGCCATTGTTACGGCGGCCGCGGTTTTTTCCACTTTTGTTTCTCTTCGCAACTGGCTGCAACCTGGCCGAAGAGGGAAAGCAGACTGAAACCAAGGTTGAGTCGGCGCAGATACGCACCATCTCCGCCTCCGGCAGCACGGCAATTGAGCCGCTGATCGACCGCTGGGGCAAGGACTACGAGAAGTCCCACCCCATGCAAGTGAACTATCGCCCCACCGGCAGCGGCGCCGGAATCGACAATCTGCGCCACGGCTACGGGGCCTTCGCCGCCAGCGACGCACCGCTCAGCGACAAACAGCTGCAAGGGCTTCCGGCCATCGTTCAGATTCCCGTCAGCACAGGACCTATCTGCGTGGTCTATAACCTTCCCGGCCTGAAAGCTCCTCTGAAACTCAGCGGCAAAACTCTCGCCGCCATCTATTCGAGCGAGATCATCAGCTGGCAGGACCCCGCAATCGCGCATGAAAACCCGGGCATCGCGCTCCCGCATCAGGCCATCATCGTCGTCCATCGCGCCGACGGTAGCGGAACCACGGGCATTTTCACCAGCTTCCTGAGCAAGGTGAGCCCCGCCTGGGCAGAGAAATACGGCCAGAACATCGTCATCAACTGGCCGGTGGGCATCGGCGCCAGCGGAAGCCGCGGCGTTCTCAAGCACGGTGAAGGACACTCCCGGAACCATCGGCTATCTCGAACTGACCTTTGCCCGGAGCTCCGGCGTGCCGGTCGCCTCGATTCAAAACCGGGCCGGAGAATTCGTTGTGCCCAGCCCCGCCAGCGCCTACGCGGCGGTGAACGCTTCGGTCGACATGCTGGCAAAAGACCTGCGCACACCCATCGTCGACCCCCCGGCATCGGCCAAAGGCGCATATCCCATCACCGGCATGACCTTCATCCTGATTCCCAAAGACAACCCGAGCACCGACGGCGAGCAGGAAGCTCTGAAAGACTATATCGAATACGCGCTCTCAACCGGGCAGAACGCGGCGGAAGAACTCAGCTACGCAAAGCTTGCCGCCCGCCATTCAACGCCAGGGCGAGGCGCTGCTGGCTCAACTCACCGATAATGGCAAGCCGATCAAATAACCCGCCGCTCACCATCCCAGCCAAATGATCGGAACCAACCCGGCGACAGCCAGCCCGGTAAGGAACAACAGGCTCTGCACGCCTGTCTTCCGGTCGGCCAGGCTGAATGCGTAAATGCCTTTCACAAGATTGTTGCTTGATGCGGCAATCAGAATTGCGCCAGCGGCAACATTCACTGCGTGAGATTGCCCGCCGACTGGGTGAGTCCCATGATGAATGGGTCCACATCGGTGATGCCCATGATGGCGGCCAGCGTGTTCACTCCCGCTTTGCCCAGGTAGGTCACCGCCAAGTGGTAGCGATCAGCATGGCCAGAAACAGCGCGGCAAAAAGAACGCCGTCAGCAGCTCGAGGGGATTCTTCGGTTCATACTCCCGCTGAACCTCCTGCGTCTTTATATCCGCCCGTCGCGACCAAAGCCAGCCGCAACCCACTGCCAGGACGGCCAGCACGAGAAAAGGCGCCCATAGCAGAGCCATCAATTGCCGGTTGAACATGGCCAGAAGGATCGCCAGCCGCACGTACATCACACCGGAAGCGATCAGGATTCCGCCCGCGAATAGGTGGGGACGTTTTTCTCGCGCGGCCCTCTTCGCCATCACCACCGTGGTAACTGTAGATGAGTAAGCGCCCCCCAGCAACGCTGACAGCACGATCCCGCCCTGCCCCTTGGTCGCCAATTGCAATACATAACTGGCGTAAGAGATGGCGCTGATGGCTACCACCACCAGCCAGGTCTTGAATGGATTGATGTGGAATTGAGTGAACTCCTGATTGGGCAATGCGGGCAAAATCACCCCGCTCAACAGCAGGAACTTGGCGAAGGTGAGAATCTCGTGCGGAGCGACGCTCGCGGCCAGCTTCTCAAGCACCGCCTTCAGATCCAGCAGCAGCAGACTGGCAACGCACAGCGTAGTGGCAACCCAGAAATGCCCGTAGCAAACCAGCGCCCCCACCAGGAAGGTAGCCAGGCCAGACATCTCCGTGGTCACGCCGGCAACTGTTCCCGCGCAGGTGAGCTTGTGCCAATAAGACAAGAGCAGGAAAGCAGCAATAACCAGAAAGCCGATAATGAACGGCAGCAGTTGCGTGCCTGAAATCAACGCAATGGAATAACCGATCAACCCGATCAGCGGAAATGTGCGCACGCCTCCAAAGGAATACGCTCCGTTCGCCGCCTTGTGCTCTTCCCGTTCCAGTCCGATCAGAAACGAAAGAAACAGCACCAGGGCAATCTTCACGGCTTCAGGGGGGAGTTGCGAGTAGACATCCATCCGATTCTTGCCTCGTGCCTCAAAATAACCTGCCAGACAGCATACACTCTGTCCACTGCCAAGCGCACCAAAATCGATGGGCTGTGATTCAGATCAAATGCAAAGCGGCGGAGCCATGTGGCCCCGCCGCCTTTTTTAGAGTCGCCGCATGATTCCGCGGCTACAGTCTACCGGTGTCCGCCGGCGTGCCCACCACCACCGCCGGAGTGACCGGCAGGATGTCCGCCACCACCGCCGCCGGAGTGACCAGCAGGATGTCCGCCACCACCGCCAGGATGCCCAGCGGGGTGTCCACCGCCACCGGGATGCCCAGCGGGGCGTCCACTACCACCGGGACGCCCTTCGTGCCCGCCGCCGCGCCCTCCGTACCCACCGCGACCTTCACCGTGCCCACCATACCCGCCGCCGTGAGCCCAGTGACCGTGATTCGCCTCATAGCCGCCGCGACCGTGATAGCGGCCGCCGCCCGGACCTACAAAGCGATGGTAGCCCCAGCCGTGGGCATAGCCCCAGCCGGCCCAGGGGCCCACGCCCAGGAAGATCCCGTTGTAGAAGAATCCCGGCCCGTAAAAGCCTATCGGTGCGCAGGCGTAAGGTGGATATTCGTAGTAGCCGTATGGGCAGACAGGTGGAACGCCAACTTCGATGTCAACCTGTGCCTTTGCCGCCGGCACAAGAATCAGGCCCGCAAGCAGTGCTGTCGTACCAAGGAAGATTTTGAATCCGCGCATATGTGACCCCCTTTAGGTGTCTGCGGTTGCTGTTACTTGCGTGAAATGCGCTGCTGCATTCTTTAGCTAGTCAGGTACCCCTGAATGGAACATTAGCGCAAGAATTTCATGGAAACATGAGCATGTCAACTTCGATTGTTCCCAGTGTTCATGTTTATGAAACGCCTTGTAACCTTTACGGAAACAATCCGGAAAAATCGTAACATCCGTCATAAATCGCCACCGCATTCCGACTTTTGAAGTTACCTCTAAAAACAAAGCGGCGGAGCCGTGCCACTCCGCCGCTTTTCCTTTACCGCACGCCGCGTCAGTTGGAAGCTATAGGTTACCGGCGATCGTCGTGATGTTCGCCGCCGGGATGCCCTTCATGTCCGCCGTGGCCTTCGCCATGATGATCGCCGTGATAACCGTGATGATCGCCGTAATGATCGCCGTGAGCCCAGTGCCCGTGATTGGCTTCCTAGCCGCCGCGACCGTGATAGCGGCCGCCGCCCGGACCTACAAAGCGATGCTCGCCCCAGCCGTGGGCATAGCCCCAGCCGGCCCAGGGGCCCACGCCGAGGAAGATCCCGTTGTAGAAAAATCCCGGCCCGTAAAAGCCAACCGGTGCGCAGGCGTAGGGCGGAGTTTCGTAGCGTAGCCGTAGGGGCAGACCGGCGGTACGCCGACCTCCACTGCGACCTGTGCTTTCGCCGCCGGCGCCAGAGCCAGGCCTGCGAGTAATGCTGCTGTACCGAGTAGTGCTTTCAATCCGTGCATATGCGACCCCCTCCTTGAGGCGTCTGCGGTTCTTGAATTCTGTGGCGCTCGTCTGCCGTTCTGTGAAATCCTCCAACAACCATCCGAGCATCTGAATATCCGGGGATTTCTGAATCCGTTCTTGAATCTTTCCCGCAAAGTCGGTGAGTGTTGCCGTCAACCCTTCATGCGCATTGACGCTTGCAACAACCTTCGAGCGGTAACAGCAAGCATCTTCTCTTCACTTACCGCCGATCTTCCTAACTCCTGAATCCTAATACACGCATTCTAAAAAAGAGTTGCGAAAATGCCAAGAATACTTATTCGTTGATTTCTAACTATGTTTTCATGAAGGATAACCTCAACACAAAACGGCGAAGCCCTGAGGCTTCGCCGCTTCATTTGATTCAATCCGCTGACTTGCGTCAGCAGCTATGCATTAGCGTCTTCCACCACCACCGCCACCGCCATGCGGTCCACCACCACCGCCGGCATGTGCTGCTCCGCCGCTGTGTGATCCACCACCGCCGCCATGTGAAGCTGACGCGTGCGATGCGCCGCCCCGTGCTCCGCCGCCGCCGCGAGGTGCCGCGGCATGAGATCCGCCGCCTCCACGTGCTGCTCCCCCGCCGCCGCGTGCTGCTCCACCACCGCCGCCACGTGCGCCTCCACCGCCGCCACGATAGCTTCCGCCCCCACCGCCGGCAAATCTATGCCCGCCCCAGCCGTGTCCATAGCCCCAGTTGGCCCATGGCCCCATGCCCAGGAAGATTCCGTTATAGAAATATCCCGGCCCGTAATATCCATAGGGCGAGCAAGCGTAAGGCGCGTAATCGTAATAACCATACTGGCAAACCGGCTGAACGCCAATGCCAACTTCAATCTGAGCTTTCGCCATGGGCGCCAGGGCCACGCCCGCGAGTAATGCTGCACTACCGAGAAGAACTTTGAGTCCGCGCATGTGTGACCCTCCTTAAAGGCGTCTGCGGTTGCTTTTGTTGCGTGGGATGCACAGTTGCCGAGAGGAAAAATCCGCCAGCTGCAGCCACCATAAGGATTGTGAATCCATTCACGGCTCGCCCCAACACATTGTCGGGGTTCGCCTATCGATCCTTACAGCCCCAACTCTAGCCGCCCGCTTTGCCCCCTGTCTGAGCAATATGAAGCACCTCATTCGCCCGTCCTATTCCCCATTCCCTGGTCCCTATTCCCTGTTCCCTGTTCCCTATTCCCTGATCCCTGATCCCAGGCCCCTAATCCCTGAAGTGATAGCCTCATAGGTTATGGCAAATTCTTCTCAGGTGGATTTTTTGGTAATGGGCGCGGGAGTCGCCGGTTTGCGCGCGGCCGTCGAGCTGGCGCGTCACGGCGATGTTCTCGTGGTCACCAAGGAATCCGTTGCTGAGTCGAACACTCACTATGCACAGGGTGGCATCGCCGTAGCCATGGAGGGCGATGCAGACGTTGCGCTGCACCTGGAAGACACTGTTGCCGCAGGCGACGGGATCGTCTACCGTCCGGCGGCCGAGGCACTGGTGGCCGAGGGTCCGCTGCGCGTGGCCGAGCTGATCGAGTGGGGCGCGCACTTTGATCGCGAGGGAGACAAGAATGCAGGCGAGCTGCTGCGCACACGCGAGGGCGCACACTCGCTGGCCCGCATCCTGCACGCCAACGGCGACGCCACCGGCGCAGAGATCAGCCGCTCGCTGGCCGCCTATGCACGCATCCAACAGCGCATCCACTTTGCCGAGTGGACCATGGTCACCGGCCTTGTAGCCGCCGACGGCCGCGTCATGGGCGCCGATATGACCGACGCAGGGCCTTTGGCAACGGAATTAAATCCGCGCAGAGTCCACGCTCGCTCTGTGCTCATCGCCTCAGGAGGCGCAGGCCAGGTTTACTCAGATACGACCAATCCCGCCGTGGCCACAGGCGACGGCATCGCACTGGCTTCGCAGGCCGGAGCCGAGCTGGCCGATATGGAGTTCTACCAGTTTCATCCCACTGCTCTCTCGCTGCCCGGCGTGCCGCGCTTCCTCATCTCTGAGGCTCTGCGCGGCGAAGGCGCAACCCTGCGCAACGACAAAGGCGAGCGCTTCATGGAGCGCTATCACCCCAAGCTCGAGCTGGCTCCGCGCGACGTGGTTGCCCGCGCCATGGCCCGCGAAGGTATGACGGCAAATCAGGGTGCAGGCGGCGTTGCAACTCGCCCGGTTTATCTCGATATGCGCCACATAACGAGCATCGATGTGCACAAGCGCTTTCCCGGCATCAGCGCCTTTCTTGCACAATATGGCCTCGACCTCGCCCGCGATTTGATCCCCGTTCGTCCCGCGGCACATTATCTGATGGGCGGCGTCCGTACCGATCTTGCCGGGCGCACCAGTTTGCGCGGGCTCTACGCCGCAGGCGAGGCGGCCTGCACAGGAGTTCACGGCGCCAATCGCCTGGCCTCGAATTCCCTGCTCGAAGGCCTGGTCTTCGGCGCGCGCGCAGCGCAATCCATGCTGGCCGACAATCTGCCACTCGTCGAGTCCGATGCGACTGTGAGCGTTCCTGTCCCGCTCACCGCCGAGGAAGAAAAGCAACTCGAAAAGCTCATCGCCGAACTGCAGGCGGCGATGTGGTCCTACGCCGGACTGCTGCGCGGAAACTTTCAACTGCTCGAAGGCTTCGCGTCGCAACAGGAGTTTGCCGACGGCCTGAAGAAACTGCAGCGCGAGGGCAAAGCAAGCCGCCGCCTGGCAGAAGCGCAGGCCATGAGCCGCGTAGCCAACGCTATTCTTCACTCCGCTCTCGCCCGCACCGAAAGCCGCGGCGCCCACTTCCGCAACGATTTTCCCAAGCGCGACGACGAAAATTTCAGAAAGCACTCTGTCTTTCGTAGCGATGGAAAGGTAAAGTTCGAGGGGTGGTAGAAACACAACGGAATAGGGAACAGAGAACAGGGAATAGGGAATAAGGAACAAGAAGTAGGGAATAGGAAATAGGGAATTGGAGATAGTGAACGGGGATCCGGGAACAGAGCTGCCCGTAGGGAGCAAGTGAAAACAGCGCCGGGTGAAACCCGGGGAAGACATTCATACACATCCCTGCCGTCCCGTAGGGACGGCGTGACTCACCCACAAATATCGTGGATCGTAATCTATTTCCTATTCTCTGTTCCCTGTTCTCCGCTTCCCAGAATCCACGAAACCATCCCGCATACAGCCAGAATCCCGCCCATCACCGCCAGCGAGATCGTAATCGGCACCGCGATCCATCGCGCAGCCAGCATCTTCAGTGCTACGAATGCCAGCAACACTCCCAGCCCGTAGTGCAAATGACGGAAGCGGTCCAGCAGCGAAGCCAGCGCAAAGTAAAGCGAGCGCAGCCCGAGCACAGCAGCGATATTCGATGTGTAGACGACAAACGGGTTATGGCTGATGGCCAGAACCGCGGGAATGGAATCCGTGGCGAAGAGCACATCGGTTACTTCGACGGCCAGAATCACCGGCAGCAGCGACCCGCGCGCCGGCTGAAGCTTCACAATCCACTCCGGAATGGCCGTCCTGGCAGAGCCGCCGCGCACCAGCCTCCACGCGGCGTACAGCAAAATCAGTCCGAAGATCCACACGATCCAGTCGAAACGCCGCAGCAGCGCGATTCCCGCGGCGATGAAAAGCGCGCGCAGCACCACCGCTCCCGCCACGCCCCACATCAGCGCGTTGTGCTGCCGTTGCGGGCTGATGCGAAACCCCTGAAAAATAACCAGAAAGATAAAGAGATTGTCCACGCTGAGCGAGGTCTCGATCGCGTATCCGCCCACCCACTCCAGCGCCGGCTGACGGCCTTGAGTTACTGCAATCCATGCTGCAAAACCGGTGGCAGCCAGCGCCAGCGCCAAAGTGCCCACCCATGCGAAAAGCTGTGGGTACAGCGTAGGTCGCCGATGGCCGGGAAGCAATGAATCCGCCAGCAGCAGCGCAGCCACTACCACGTGAAAGCCGACCCACCACGTCCAGGAAGCGCCCGCAATCATAGTTTTTACCGCTGATCGATCAGCCGGATGGTCTCCATGAACACATCGCCATCGATCGTCAGGCTCTTGGCGCTGATCTTGTCCATGGTGTCCTTGTCGGTGTGGTGATAGCTGTTGTGGGGGCCGTAGTCGAGGTCGATGATGTCGATTGACGGAACACCGCGCCGGACAAAGGGCAGGTGGTCGTCCTGCACATCGTCCTCCTGCTTGAAAAAATAGCGCTCGTAGCCAAACTTCCTCGCCGCCTGCCGGACCAGTTCGACCAGCCACTCCGCGGAGTTGGTATCGCGCTGAATATCGAGGTCCTTGTCGCCGATCATGTCGGCCAGAATAAATGCCTTGATCCGTCCCAGCGTTCCATCCTTGCCCCACTTTGCAGCCAGGTGCCGTGTGCCGTAGGTCGAGTCGGAATCGGACCAGCTTTGAATTGCCTCTTCGCCGTCGTCGAAAACCAACCACACCGAGTAGCCGTCGAGAGTCTTTCCCGCGCAACTGGTCTGCGATGGCCATCAGCAGCCCCGTGGTAGAGCCGCCATCGTTTGCTCCCACAAAGTTGATGTTGCGCAGCCAATAGTTGGTTTCGTAATGCGTGGCCAGCACGATGACGCCGTTCTTCTTGCCCGGGAAGCGCACGATGAAGTTGCGCATCGTGACCGGGCCGATCGGCGTGTTGGCGGTGAACACATCCTCTTCAAGTTGGTCGTGCTTGAAATGGTCGCGGAGAAACTGTTCGGC
The DNA here is from genome assembly GCA_963839225.1 of uncultured Acidobacteriaceae bacterium. Lineage (GTDB taxonomy): Bacteria > Acidobacteriota > Terriglobia > Terriglobales > Acidobacteriaceae > Telmatobacter. The sequence goes on along the minus strand of CAWIVA010000105.1, from coordinate 2,734 downwards.
CTTCAGATGGCCGGGACTGGTGGGCCAGCGCGGGCCGATGGCCACAAACTGCCGGGCATACTCAAGAGCTTTACCGCCGTTGAAGTGAGCCTGGGCGGGCGCAGCGAGAGGAAATACCAGGAGCATTCCCGCAACCATCTTTTTCCAAAACAAAATCAAATTCACTTGGCCGCCTCTTTGGCTTCCTTGGCCTTGCGTCGCGATGGGTGCACCCACCAGGCCACAGCGATGCCCACCATGTAAAGCGCCAGCATGGGCACCGCATAGATGCACATGGTCCACGGATCGGGGCTGGGGCAAATGACGGCCGCCACCAGAAAGACAGCGAGAACCGCGTAGCGAATGTTCTTCCACAGGAACTTCGGGCTGACGATGCCGAACATGGCCAGAAAGAAGATGAGGATCGGCATCTCAAAACTGATGCCCAACCCCAGAATGATCGACAAAAAAAAGCTGGAGTACTCCTCGATGGTGACCATGGAGGTGAAATTCTTGCCGAAGTCCACAATCAGAATTTTCAGCGCACCGGGCAGCACCCAGAAGTAGCCGAAGGCCGCGCCGGCCAGAAACAACCCCACCGTGGCCGCCATGAATGGGACAACAAACCGCCGTTCCTTCTGGTAGAGCCCCGGCGCAATGAACAGCCACACCTGGAAGAGGATGAAGGGCGAAGCCAGAATCGCGCCGCCAACCAGCGAAACCTGGAGCTGAAGGTTCAGCGGGTCCATGGGGTGGGTAAAGACCAGCGTCTTGCCAATATGCTCGAGCGGCGCCTGAATAATGTTGACGAACCGGTCGCGCATGAACCAGGAGACAAAGAAGCCCACGGCGAGAAAGGCAGCAGAGCGAACGATGCGCTTGCGCAGTTCGTCCAGGTGCTCCATCAGGCTCATACCAGGCAGTTCCGCGCGCTGTGTCACGGCGGCCCTTGCTTTGCCGATTGCTTCCGCTGGATCAACCATGGTGGGCTATCGGCTCCGTGTCGGCTGAGGGCTGCCGCTCCTGCGCCTGTTCTTGCGCTGCTTCGGGTTCGGTGGTGGTTGCGGGTTCGGCATCGAGGCCGGTAGTGGGTGCGGATGGGGCTTCCGCCTGCACCTGCTCGCCAGTCGTTGGCGGCTGAATGTGCGGATATGGCTCCTCGGGCGACGCTTCAGCCGCGGCATCCATCGCACCCGCCGGGTACGCGATCTCTCCGGGGTAAGGGCTTGTGACCGCAGCTTCCCCATTCGACACAGGAGCGAGTGCCCCAGCATCCGGGATGGGGACCCCGGAACTCGATTCCGCGACCTGAGAACCAGCCTCGATCGTATGCACCGGTGCCGCCAGCGCGAGTGCCTTCAGCCGCTCCTCTTCTTTCTGGCGGCGATCGGCCTCTTCGGCATTGCGCAACTCCTCTTCCATCTGGTACTTGAAGTCGTTCGAGGCCTTGCGGAACTCATACATCAGCTTGCCGATCTGGCGCCCAATCTGCGGCAGCCGCCGCGGTCCGAAGACCACTAGCGCCAGAACCATCAGGATCAGCGAGTCGGCCATCCCCAGGTTGGCCATTTCAATTGGCGGAGGAGTTCCCATGAAGATTCAATGATAACTGCCCATGCACAGCGCTCACAAACGAGCGGCATCGAATGGTCCGTTTGGCAGGGCTTGTTTCATAAACAGCTTTGTGTCAGGGCACGACTTTAGTCGTGCCGAAAAAGGCTGAGAAATCGACGGGCTTTAGCCCCTGAGGAATAAGCGCAAATATCTACTGAGTTATTTTTGAAACAAGCTCCCAGTATTCGCCGCAACCAGATTCATTCGATTACATTGAACCATTAACCCTTTTCCTTCGACATAAGTAGTGAACGCGCATGAAGAACGAAGATCGAATCCAATACGAATGGCTTGCACTCCGTTGTCAGTCTGGCGAAGCGGAAGCTTTCGAGGATCTGATCGCGGTCATGGAGCGGCCGTTGCTTTATTACGCGGCCACCCTGACCGGCAATCCGGACAGTGCGCTCGACGTTCTTCAGGAAGTGTGGATCAAAGTCTTTCGCGGCATTCACAAGCTGAAAGACCCCGGCTCTCTGCGCCCGTGGCTCTACTCCATCACGCATGGAATCGCAGTCGACCGAATCCGCAAAAACTATTCCCGTGAACAAGCCGAGAAGGTTGATTTGGAAGACTTTCAGGAGGCCGAGGAACCCTCGTTTGCGGAAGAAGACGCGGCGGCAATTCATCAGGCATTGAGTGAGATCGGTCTCAAGCATCGCGAGGTTCTGGTTCTGCATTTTCTTGAGGACTTATCGCTGGCGGAGATCGCAACGGTTGTGGGGTGCAGCGAAGGCACAGTCAAATCCCGCATCCATTACGCAAAACGAGCAATGAAGGAAATTCTGAGTGGAGGGGTTTATGGAAAAGGAAAATAGCAGTATGCGCGACCGTTTGCTGGCGCGTTTGCCTCAATCGGAGAACCCTACTGCTTACCGGGAAGAAACAGCGTCCTTGTTGGCCAGACATGAGAAGGCATTGTTTTGGGAAAAGACTACAGCCACGACGATTATGTTGGCAGGAGCCGCTGTTTTCATGATGGCCGTCTCAACCTGGGGGCCAAAGCTCGATAGAAATGGAACCATCGTGCTTGAAGTAATGGCTGGGGTCCTGTACTTCGTTGGGATGATCAATCAACTTGGCTATTACATCAGCCGCAGCAAGGTTGACCTACTAAAGGAGCTTAAGGAGGTCCAACTACAGG
>CAWIVA010000104.1:0-18156 GCA_963839225.1 uncultured Acidobacteriaceae bacterium | reverse complement strand
CCCCCCCCCGCACTTTCAAGGCAGTTGTTGTTGTTGGCCGGAATCGTCTCCAACACCAAAGGCCTCCAGCACAGGCTTGAGCCGCTCCTGCGAGTTGCGTCTGCAGGCAGGCCGCGGCCACCTCCAACACCCGGCGCGAACGGTAGGCGATGGCCTCGCCATTGCGGTAGTAGCGCTCGGCCAGCACAATGGCCTCCAGTTGCGCCACCGCCCGGTCCAGAATGTCGTTGACCAGAATATATCCGTACTCGCGATAATTCTCAATCTCCTTGCTGCGCCTCGCTCAGGCGGCGGAAGACCTTCCGCCTCGTCCACCACGCCTTCGGCGCGGCTGCGGTTGCGCAGGCGGGTGCGCAGAACTTTGGGGTTGGGCGGCAAGACAAAGATGCTCACCGCCTCGGGCATTTTGGCGCGCACCTGCGCCGCGCCCTGCACGTCGATGTCCAGCAGCAGATCGTGGCCGGCGCTGCGCGCGTCTTCGAGCGACTGGCGCGCCGTTCCGTAGTAGTTGCCGAAGACCTCGGCGTGCTCCAGGAACTCGCCCGCGTCGATCATCCGCTCGAACTCCTCGCGGGTGGTGAAGTTGTATTCGCGCCCGTTCTCCTCGGAGCCGCGCGGCGCGCGCGTGGTCCATGAGACGGCGAAGTCCACGCCGCTCACCTGCTTGCGCAGTTCGCTCACCAGCGTGCTTTTGCCCGAGCCCGAAGGCGCCGAAATGATGAAGAGAATTCCTGCCACGTTCGTTGTCCTTTAGATGTTCGTCGCATTAGTTATGTTCTAGCTCCCGGCTTTTGCTTTCGTGAGAGCCCAACTACGCTCACGACGCTCAAAGCTGACTCCTGATCGCTGCCTCTATTCCACGTTCTGAATCTGTTCGCGGGCCTTTTCAATCTCCGCCTTCATGGCCAGCCCCAGTTCGGTAATGCGGGTTCCTTTGCCGCCCACGCCGCCGGTCTTTGAGAGCAGCGTGTTGGCTTCGCGGTTCATCTCCTGGAGCAGAAAATCCAGTTTCTTGCCCACTTCGCCGCCGGCCGCCAGCAGCTCGCGGAAGTGCCCGATGTGGGTGGGCATGCGGGTCAGTTCCTCGGAGATGTCGCTGCGCTCCACCAGCACGGCAACCTCCTCAAGCAGCCGCTGGCGGTTGAACTCCGGCCCGGTGGCCGCCTGCAGCCGCTGGGTCAGCCGCTCCTGGTAGCGCTGCTCAATCTCCGGCCGCAGCGCGGCCACTCCGTCGGTGGCCTCGGCCAGCCGGTCCAGCGTTCCGTGCAGAATCGCCTCCAGCGCCTCGCCCTCGCGCGCGCGCATGATCTTCAACTGTTCCAGCAGCGGCGCCAATCTCCTGCAGCACGCTTTCGGCCAGCAGCGGTCAGATCTTCGTCGCCGCGATTCTCGGCTTGCAGTGCGCCGGGCATGCGCAACACCGCGTTCAGGTCCGGCTCGCCGGTGGCATGCCGAACTCGTCGCGCGCCGCGGCAAAGGCCGCAATGTAGCCGGCCACCAGTTCGCGATTGTAGCCGGCCTTCTGCTGGCTGCGCGGTCGATCCGTCGATGAAGCGTCAACTCCACGTGGCCGCGAACCAGATTGTCCTTGAGCGCCTTGCGCAGCTCCATCTCCAGCGCGTCCAGGCCCGGCGGCAGGCGCAACTGCAGGTCGAGAAAGCGGTGATTGACGCTCTTCAGGCTGAGCGTGTAGCTGAGCTGGTCGTGCACGCGAACCTGAACCCGCGCAAATCCGGTCATCGAATAAATCGGCATTTCCTGCTACTCCTCTGGCCCGTGGTGAGAGCCAGCTCGCATTCGAGGCGGATCCTGCTCCATGGGCGTCCGATCCCGGCGGCTCGGGCACATCCATGAATTGCAGTTGATAGAGCCGCTGATAGGTGGGCGAGGAGGTCAGCAGCTCCTCGTGGGAGCCGATGGCGGTGATGCGCCCGTCTTCGAGCACGGCGATGCGGTTGGCGCGGCGGATGGTGGAGAGCCGGTGCGCGATCACCAGCACGGTGCGGCCCTGCATCAGGTTGGCCAGCGCGGCCTGCACCAGCGATTCGCTCTCGGCGTCGAGCGCCGAGGTGGCCTCGTCGAGAATCAGGATGGGCGCATTCTTGAGGATGGCGCGGGCAATGGCCAGGCGCTGGCGCTCGCCGCCGGAGAGCCGGAATCCTTTTTCGCCGATCACCGTGTCGTAGCCCTGCGGCATGCGCAGGATGAAGTCGTGGGCCAGGGCGTTGCTGCGCCGCCTGCTCCACCAGCGTGCCTTGCACATCCGGCTGGCCGTAGGCGATGTTGTTGCGCACCGTGTCGTTGAAGAGGATGGTCTCCTGCGTCACCTGGGCCACCTGGCGGCGCAGCGAGCCGAGCGTCAGATCGCGCAGGTCGTGGCCGTCGATGAGGATGCGGCCCGAGGTCACGTCGAAGAAGCGCGGAATCAGATTGACCAGGGTGGACTTGCCCGCGCCGCTGGGGCCGACCAGCGCCAGCACCTCGCCGGCCCGCACCTCCAGATCGACGTTGTGCAGAATCTGGTGCTCGCCTTCTTCGGTGGAGTAGGAAAAGCCCACATTCTCAAATCGGACGGACTGCTGAAAGCCCTTCAGCGCGACGGCGTGCGGCCGCTCCTTCACGTCGTCCTCGGCGTCAAAGAAGCTGAAGATTGATGACGATGCGCCCATGGCCTGCTGGAAGCTGTTGTAGAAGTAAGCGAATTTGCGCACCGGATCGTAGAGCTTGAAGAGCAGGATGATGAAGGCGCCGAAGATGCCCATGGTCATGTGGCCGTGCATGATCTCGTTGCGGCCGATGAACAGGAACATGGCGATGGCGATGGCGCCGATGGTATCCATCAACGGCGAACTGATGGACTGGATGCGCACGCTGCGCAGGTTGGCGCGGAAGAGGCGGCGGGCAGCGGTCTTGAAGCGCAGAATCTCCCACAATTCAGTGTTGAAGGCCTTCACGATGCGGTTGCCGGTGACCGTCTCATGCAGAATGTTCTGAATCTCGGCCAGCTTGTCCTGGCCGGTGCGGGTGCGGGTGCGGACCTCGCCGCCGATCTTGCGCGCGGAGGTAATCGACCACAGGCACAAACAAGAGCAGCGCCCAACTCAGCTCGCCGCCGAGTTTGATGACAAAGAACAGCCCCACCAGAAAGGTGAAAAACTGCTGCAGAAACTCGCCGATGACGGAGCTGACGGCAATCTGCACGCGGTCAACATCGTTGATGAGCGTGGAGAGGATGGTGCCCGTGGCGTGCTTGTGAAAGAAGCTGGAGGAGCGGCGCAGCGTGGCTTCGTAGAGATGATTGCGCAGATCGGTGATGGTGCCGAAGCCGGCGTAGTTACACCAGATAGGTGCCCGTGTAGTCGCACAGGCCCTTGACCAGCGTGGAGAGCACCAGCGCAAAGGCCACCACGTTCCAGGCATTGTGCATGTGCAGGAAATGGGGAACCATCTGCCGGAGATCGAAGTGCCATGGGCTGTTGGGGAGACCGAGAAGAATGGGGCCTTCAGGCGCGTCGGGCCTTAGAACCTGGTCGAAGATGGGCTGCAAGCAGCAGAACGCGAAAGGTCTCAAGCGCGCCGACCAAGGCCAGCAGCATGACTCCAGGAAGCCACTGGAACCAGAAGGGCAGCCCGTAACGCAGAAGGCGCAGAAAATTCCTCATGCCGGTTTGCCTGCCTGCCGGGTAAAAATATCCGCCATAGACCACTGGCGATTAGCGCTCAACCCCATCCTTGTATTGTATCCGGCAGGTGCAGGATGCCGTTATGCGTGAAATCCGGAATCAGTATGCTTTCAGTTCAACGATGGCCTTGAGGATGGTCTCCGGCTGGGGCAGAATTGCGTCTTCGAGCACTGGATTGTAGGCCACAAAGGTATCCATGGAGCCGATGCGGCGGACCGGCGCGTCGAGCGAATCGAAGAGTTCATCTCCGATGCGCGCGGCGATCTCAGCGCCGTAACCCCAACTGAGCATATCCTCGTGAGCCACGATGACGCGGCTGGTCTTTTTGACCGAATTGGCGATGGCCTCCCAGTCGTAGGGGTTGAGGGTGCGCAGGTCGACGATCTCCACTTCGATGCCGTGCTGGCGCTGGGCCTTCTTGCGCCGCCTGCAATGCGCGGGGAACGATGGCGCCGTAAGTGACCAGCGTGATGTGCGTGCCGGGGCGAACGATCTTTGCCTTGCCAAAGGGAATGGCGAAATCCGGACCCGGATAGGGCGCGCGGCCGTAGGTCTCGCGGTAGAGCCGCTTGTGCTCGAGAAACAGCACCGGATCATCGCAACGGATTGCAGTGCGAAGCAGGCCGTTGGCGTCCAGCGCGTTGAAGGAAACACCACGCGCAGGCCGGGAATGTGCGTGAAGAGGCTCTCGCCGCGATTGCGAGTGATAGATGGAGCCGCCGGTGAGATAGCCGCCGATGGGCACGCGAATCACGGCCGGCGCAGGCCCATCCGCCGTTAGAGCGCCAGCGCATGAGCGCCAGTTCATTGTGAATCTGATGCATAGGCGGGCCAGATGTAGTCGAAAAATTGAATCTCGACTACCGGCTTCATGCCGCGGACAGCGTAGCCGACGGCTCGGCCGACGATATTGGCCTCGGCCAGCGGCGAGTTGAACACCCGCTCCGAACCGAATTCTGTTTGCAGGCCGGCGGTGAGCTTGAAGACGCCGCCCTTGCCTTCGACCTCATCGAGCGCTTCCTCGCGGCTGGCGTCGGCCACGTCTTCGCCATAGACCACGATGCGCGGATCGCGGCGCATCTCGTCGTGCAGGCAGGCGTTGATCAGGTCGGCCATGGTGCGGGGACCGCTTCCCTTTGCTCCGCCGGCTTTTCCTCCGCCGGCTTCGCCCGGAGCGTGCGCCTGCTCCGTGGCAAAGGCCGCGCTGGTGGGGTCGAGGTCGTGGGAGTAAACGTGCTCTGTGATTCCGGCCACCTGCGGCATGGGAGCTTCCAGAGCGTGCTCCGCTGCTTCGGCGACTTCAAGGTCCAATTGCTCTTCGAGCTGGTTGATTTGCTCCGCGTTTAAAATTCCCTCGCGCAGCAGGCGCATCTGCATCAGGGTGAGCGGGTCGCGCTTGATATCTGCCTCGCGCTCCGCTGCCGAGCGGTAATGCTTGTCGTCGTCAGAGAGCGAGTGGGAGTAAACCCGCACGCAGTGGCCGTGCATAAAGGCCGGTCCCAGTCCGGCGCGGCAGTGTGCCACCGCAGCCTCAAATTCCCTCAGGCTGACCACCGGATCGGTGCCGTCAAACTCGGCAAAATGGAAGTTGGGGAAGTTGGCCACCAGCCTGGAGATGTTCCCGCCCGGCGTGCTCACCTCAACCGGGGTGCTGATGGCGTAGCCATTGTCTTCGACCAGGAAAATGACCGGCAGCTTGCGGTTGGCGGCGGTGTTAAGCGCCTCCCAGAACTCGCCCTGCGAGGTGGCTCCTTCGCCCAGGGTTGCCAGGACGACTTCATCGCCATGGAAAATCACGTTGCGATAGGCGCGATAGTCGCCCTCGTTTTTCTCGGCGGCCTCGGGATGATGGTTGAAGTAGCGGCCGGCCTCCGCGCAGCCCACGGCATGAAGCAGTTGCGTGGTTGTGGATGAAGAGACGCTGACGATGTGGTGGGCAGGGCTGCTCCAGTGGGTGGGCATCTGGCGTCCGCCGCTGGCCGGATCGGTGGCCGCGCCCACGGCTTGCAGCAGCATCTCAGTGGGAGTTACTCCCAGCGTCAGGCACAGAGCACGATCGCGATAGTAGGGGAAAAACCAATCGTAGCCGGAACGCATGGCCAGCGCGGCGCCCACTTGCAGCGCTTCGTGGCCGGCGGCCGAGATCTGAAAGTATGTCTTCTGCTGCCGTTTGAGGACGATTTCGCGGTCGTCTACACGGCGGGAGAGAACCATCAGCCGGTAGATCTCGATCATTTGTTGAGGGCTTAAACCGCCGGAGCCGGCCATCGTCTGGGGAACACGAGCGCTGGAAACTACCGGTACCATTCCCTTCACTCCTCAAATTTTCAAAATTTTGCCAAAACCACGCTTGATTGTAACAACCTTTAGCGTTGCCGGAACAGCGGCAGAATGTCTAGTCTGGAATCAGGAGCCTGCGAAATGCATCCTCTGTTGCTGGCGGTAAGAACAGGAATATTTGCGGAAGGCCGGTTTCTGGGCCGCATTCTAGACGAATGGATCGGCGATTCCCAGGAGTTTATCCGCGTCAAGCTGCCGCACCTGGTGGTGATTGCGGCGATCGCCGGACTACTTATCTGGCTGCTGCGGCTCATCACCTCGCATATGACGAGCCTGGCTGAGCGGCACTCCACGGGCGCGGTGCACATAGCGCAGGTCAAGACCCTGGCCGGAGTCATCCGCGCCACGGGACTCACCATCATCTGCGTGATCACCGGAATGCAGTTTCTCGATGCGCTGGGCCTGAATCTGGCGCCTCTGCTGGCCTCGGCCGGGATAGCCGGAGTCGCCATCGGCCTGGCCGCGCAGAACATCGTGAAAGATATGCTGAACGGCATTCTCATCCTGCTTGAAGACCAGTTCGACGTGGGAGACACGGTGCGCATGGCCGGCTTGACCGGAACTGTTGAGGCGATGACGCTTCGCAAGACCAGCGTCCGCGATGCGGACGGAACTCTTTACGTGATTCCCAATTCGCAGATCACCACCGTGGCCAATCTGAGCATTGGCTACTCTGTGGCTACCGTCAACGTGAATGTGGATTTCTCCGCCAATCCCGACGATGTAATCAAGCTGCTGAAGAGCATCGCCATGGAGGTGAGAAACAGCGAGCAGTTCCGTGATGTTTTCATCGCTGACCCGCAAGTGCTGGGCGTGGATGCGGTCAAAGGGTCAGAAGTCTTCTACCCCGTGGTCTTCAAAACCCTCGCAACGCAACAATACGACCCGGTGCGGGAGTTTCGCCGCCGCGTGCGGCTGGCCCTGGAAGCAAACCATATGCTGCCCGGCGATCCCAACCGGGTCTTCAATTCAATCGCGGGCGACGCTACGAGCGGCAACAAGCGGCCAGGCGAGGAGGCTGCGCCGCAACACGATCCGACCCTCCTTAAGCCGCAGGAAAGCAATCCCTTCACGGGTGAGTAGATTTTTTGCCGTTTCAACTTAGGCCGGCCAATTGCGCCCGACAGGCATCTGGATCTGGGCCTTCATAACGAGATTCCCAGCGCCTCAATGAGCGACTCGGCGTCGGTGGCGGGCGGCAGGCAGGCGCGACCATGGCACACCATCGCCCAAACCTCGGCGTCAGCCGGCGCGGGAACCTGGAGCAGGGATTCTTCAAGCACCCGTGGTATTTGGCCTGGTACCAGACGGAAAGGAGCGATGCGCATCACCGTCTTATTGATGGCGAAGCGCGCCACGGCCAGTGCCTCAAGGCGGGCAGCCTCAGGGCCTGAACCCACGACCACGACCTGCACCGGATCGAGCAGCAGCCGCTCCAGTGCCAGCCCATAGCTGCCGGCATAAAGGCCAAAGTGCTCGACGATGCCTGCAAAGGAGGCCAGCGTATCTTCGGCGATCTCGCGAAATTCCTTGCGCCCGCTCAGAGCCTCAAGCCGCAGCAAGGCCGAGGCCGCGGTGGGATTGCCGGCCGGGGTGGGTGAATCCTGCAGCGGTTTACGGCGCGCCGACAGAGCGCCCAAGGGAGTCTCGCCGGCCTGGGGCGCGGCCGCATCGTAGAAGGCTCCAGTCGTCCGGTCATAAAAGCGGGCGATCATGGCATCGGCCAGCTTCATTCCTGTCTGGTAGATGTTCATTTGCCCGCTGGCCAGCCAGGCGTCGATGCAGGCGTGCACGGTAAAGGCGTAATCGTCGAGCGTGCCGGGTACTCTCTCCGTCACAGACCCCTCACCGCCATATGCCATCACGTGTTGGAGTGTGTCGTCTCCGTCCCAGGCTTCTTCGAGCAGCCGGTCCAGCGTGAGCAGCGCAAAATCGCGCGCCGAGTCCAACCGCAGCACTCGAGCTGTCTCCAGATACGCCGTTACGGCCATCGAGTTCCAGCCGGTATAAAGAGTCTGGTCGATGAATGGCGTGGGCCGCTTGGCGCGTGCCGCAAGCAGCTTGCCCCGCGATGAGTCGCGTAGCGCGCGGAGTTGCTCCACTGACTGGTTCGATTGCGCCGCCAGTTCTTCCAGCGTGTGTTTTACATAGAGAACATTTTTGGCCGGGTTGTGATGCATATCTCCCAGCTCGCCAATATCCCAGTAGACCGAGGCAAATCGCAGTTCGTCCGGATCGAGCACAGCGCCGGCTTCGTCCAGGGTCCAGGTAAAGTAATCGCCGTCGTCGTCGAGGTTGATATCGGCGTCCTGCGAGGCGTAAAAGCCGCCGTGCTCGCGGTCGGTCATGGTCGAGTCGAGCCAGGCCACAATCTCCAGCGCCGTCTCGCGAAAATCCTCGCGGACAAAGCTCTGGAAGCCGTGCACATAAGTCCGCAGCAGTTCGGTATTGTCGTAGAGCATCTTCTCAAAGTGCGGAACTACCCACCGCTCGTCCACGCTGTAACGGTGAAAGCCGCCGGCTAACTGGTCGTAGACGCCGCCGCGCGCCATTTTTTCGAGAGTCGTGGTGAATGCCTCGCGGGCCTGATCGTTATCGCGGTTCATGGCCACTTCCAGCAGCAAATCGAGAACCGACGGATGAGGAAATTTGGGCTGCGAGCCAAAGCCGCCATTGCGCGCGTCGAACCTGGCCAGGGCCGAGCCGGCAATCTTATCCACCAGGGCGAGCGACAGTTCGCCGCCACGGCCGGAGAAGCTTTCGTTGTGCTCGATGGCGGCCATCACGCTGGCGGCGGACTCAAGCGCCTCCTCACGCCTCTCGCGCCACGCCTGAGCCATGGTTTCAAGCACCCGGCCAAAGCCAGGCCGGCCATAGCGATCGTCGGGCGGAAAATAAGTGCCGCCAAAGTAAGGGCGGCCGTCGGGAGTGAGAAAAGCGGTCAGCGGCCAACCGCCCTGCCCGCTGATGGCAGAGACCGCCGCCTGGTAACGCGCGTCTACATCGGGCCGCTCGTCACGATCCACCTTTACGGCGACAAAACTGCGGTTGATCAGCGCGGCAAGCTCAGGGTTTTCATAGGACTCGCGATCCATTACGTGGCACCAGTGGCACCACACCGCGCCAATATCCAGCAGGATAGGCTTGTCTTCCGCCTTTGCGCGGGCAAAGGCCGCCTCGCCCCACGGATGCCACTGGACCGGCTGATGCCGCGCCGAGCGCAGATAGGAGGAGGCTGCCTGGTCCAGCAGATTCGCGTCATCGGGCGGCGGGGAAACATCCTTGTCCATGGGCTGAGAATACATGGGCTTAGGCGGAATGGGCCAGCATATTGAAGTTGTAACCTTCGGCGCTAACCCTCGAGAACTACCGCGGCCGATCCCGGAGCCAGCTCCAGCTTACCCTGCCAGGACTCTGGCTCAGGCTGCTCTGGCGAGACCCACTTCAAGTCCCCGCTCTTCGCTCCGTCCAGTGCAACCTCGCAAACTATAGGATCGGTATCGCTCATGTTGGCCATGGCTACCGCGCGCCGCCCATCCTTGCGCCGGAAAACCGTATAGGTGCTCAGCGGCGCGCCGCCCGCGGTCACCTTTGCGCCAAGCGTATCGCGGAACTCCGCATCCCAGAGCCACTCCTTGTATCTGCGCCGCAGATCGTCCACTGCGCGGCCGTAGGTGAGCGAAACCGGCATCTCGCTTAACTCGCCGTGAAAGTCGCGCGGCTCATAACTCATTGAGAAGCGGTAGAGCAGGCAGGCGTTGATCATCTGCCGGTCGTTGTCCCCGGTAACTGCCACCGACATCGGCGCGAATGGGGCGATATATCTGCCATAGGGAACAAATCCGCGGTCGATGCGGAAGTAAGACATGTTATAGGTTTGCAGTTCGAGATCGTAGGGCGATTCCCCGGCGAAGACAAATTTCTCAGGATCGATGATGGTGCGGAATCCATTTATGAGCGGCACATCGCCTGAAAAAACAGCGCCCGGAAGCGGATGTCCGTGAGTTTGTGAGAAGCAGTAGGGGCTCATGTGCCAATAGCACTCGTCGAACAAGATGCCGCTCGCGCCTAACTCGACGCTCTTGCGAAACTCTTCAAGCGCGCGCTTTCTCCACGATGGGCTTGCCTGGCACATTCCAACTCCGTGCCGGGCGTTGATGCCGGCGATCTGCGTGGGCGTGTCGTACTTATAGCCATTGAACTGGTAGGGATTTCCGTAGGGATCTTCGACGGCAAACTGGCGAAACTGGCTCTTGTACTCCGGCGCGGTTACGTCGGCCCATGCGTACTTGTTGAAGAGGACGATCTCGACGCCCATCGCTTTGCTGGCGGCGATGGCGTCTTTGAACTCCTGCGCGGTGCCCAGACGGGGATCGGTATCGTGCAGCGGAAAGTCGCGGTCCTGGCCGCCCATTTGCCATCCCGTCAACTGAATCGCTTTCACTCCCCAGCGCTTGCACGCTTCCGCATACTTGACCAGATCCTTATAGGGGAAGGCCAGCCTGTCTTCAGACGAGTTGATCTGGATCTGCTGCCAGGAGTGCACGTCCTGCACCCACGCGGGCATCTTTGGCGGCTTCAACCATGAGCCGCGCCAGGCCTTGTAAATATCCGCGCCCCCATGCCAGTCGCCGCGTGAAGGGTTCGAGCACCAGTGCCTCAGAACGCTGGCTGTCGCCGGGCTGAATGAAACACAGGTGATTGGGATCGATGCCCATGGATGAATCGCCGGATTTGCCGGAATGATCGACGTCGCTGGAATTGAACGAATCGATATAGGCAGGCGCCAGGAAGAAGCAGATTTGCACGACGTGCTTCTGGCCCTGATCGTGGTAGCCCATGTAGAGTCCGCGGCTGTCGCTCAGCATAAGGCAGAACTGGGTATCGGTGCCGAGATTGCGCAATTGCGCCGGCGTGTCGTAACCGAAGTAGCCAACCTCGTTTCCAAAAGTGGGCCACAGACTGTTGGAACCCATGCCGGTGTAATCCCATGCCACCTGCCGCATACTCTTGTCTCCGGCTGGGAGGCTTGAGCCCCTGCAGGCGCGGATAGGTGTAGCTTTCAATCACCGCCTGGCTGCCGTTGCGAATCTCGTAGCTGAAGTGAACGCCCGCGCCCTCAAGTCGGACCGTCTCCTTGACTTCGATATCGAGCTTGCCCATCCGGTCGCTTTCAAAGCCGGTCCACGTGATCGTCGCGTGCGTGCTGTCCGACTCAATCCGCGGCTTGCCGGCTGGCGCTCGGTGAGATAGTGAAAGCGATGCTCCGGGGCCGGCACGTGCAGCCGCATTCCCGCACCCTGCATCTTCCACGCCTGATCCTTCGACTCGAGCTTAGCGATGCATCCGGTCTCCCGGTCGATGGCGACTGTGAGGTACTCGTTTTCAAGCACCAGCAAATCAGGCGTGGAAATGGCAGCGCTTGCCGTTGCAGCATTGACCATCAGTCCCGATGCGCCCGCAGTGAGTGCGGTACCCAGAAATTTGCGGCGCGATAAAGTCATAAATTGACTCTCCTACTATCTAAGCAGCTACCGAACGAACACAGCAATGTCTAACCTGCTCGCTTTCGTTTAATAAACCTCGCAACCTCCTCAGCACAAAGAAATTCAACCCTGATCCCATGTTCATTGAGTCTCTCCGACCAATCGATCCACTTCGAGTCGCTGCCTTGTAGGATGGGCGGATGCCCTGGATGCGTTACTGCTACTGCTACAAACTTCCTGTCCTCTGGGTCAAACTCACTCAGTTCAGCATCGTCGGGAAACTCGACGTATCCCCTCTCAGTGTGCTTCTGGATATGCACTAGCGTTACATATTGAGTGTTTCTGGTGTTCTGAAGCAACCACTTCAAGAATCCATCGCCAAACCGGTTTCCAGTGTTTGGTTTCGTTTTCTGCCTATATTCATGCAAAATTTCGTATCCATCGTCAAGTACGACACATCCGTTCTTACGAAGAAGTTCAAGCCTTTCGATGCAGGCAATAATGCCTTCGGGAGAAACATTTTCATGTTGTTCATTGGCAACGAGCAATACATTTGTATCAACAACTGCATGAGAGCCTGCTTTCACGCTCGCTCCCCCCGCAATTTGAGCTTTTGAGCAGCAATCGTCCGCGCAGACATATCGCCCATTTGGTCCCCAAAGAAATCTATCGGCCAATTTCTGATCTCTCCGAAAAGGTTGAGATCAAGTGGCCCAAGGACAGCGCCATCTTTGGTATTCTCGCAAAAATATACTGCAACATCGCTAGGTTTAATTACTTCCTCAGCGATTCTTCGCTGAAGCCTCGTCAAAAAGTGCTCGGAATGACTTTCGACGATCAGTTGAACATTTCTTGCTGTACCATCCTGGTACGCTTGAACAGCCGAAATTAAGACATCAGCCAAAACCGACTGGACCTGCGGATGAAGGTGTATTTCCGGCTGCTCCATCCAAACGGTCGAGTTCCGTGGACAATAAAACGCCTGGACCAAAACCGGTAAGACTTGCGAAACCCCAAATCCTACGTCTGTGATCTTAACTTCCGGAGACCAAGGATTGGTTTTGATGAGAACTTCAAATTCCTTTCGCCCCTCAGCCACGGGCTTCACCGCAAAACTATGGATCACATTCATCTCAATAAGCCACTGCGCCACAAATTCAGCGAACGACTTGATAGCTCTCTTCTTGCCACGGTTCAGTTTTCTACCGTCCTGCTGCGCGGCTAGAATGGCCGCCACGGCCGACTGTCCCCTCTGCCCAACATCCTCGGGGGTATCGCCAGACCATTGATAGATTCTCCTAGGGAGATCGCGCAGGGGACCCAAATAGCTTATTCCAGCTAACATCTGCTCTGTTTGCAGCGCAAAATCCGCAAGGAACCCCGCATTTTGGTATCTTGAAATGCTGGTCTCGGAAACCCGATAGAATTTTTCCGGTTCGCTTAGGTCCCATCTTCTTCCGGTCGCTTGGCCGACAAATCTGTATGCGTCTGATTTGGATGTCAACGCCCATTTACCACCGCCGTTGAGCTCGTGCTGAATGTCAAGAACTGTTCTTTCACCATCCTGCAGAGCATACTCAAAACCTTGAATCCCCGGCTGCTCCTTCTTGTCGGCCTTCAACCACGCCTTTAGTGAGAGCGCATTTCCAATGTATATATTGCTTCTCTCATGCAGGTCTTTAACGCTGAGTGGCTTAGGCAATCTCCATTTTAGTTCAAAATACAAGTTCGACGTAATTTCGTGCCCATAAAGGCAGTCCGAAAGAGTTCCAAGGTCTATTAGAGAATTGGTATCTCCCAAGTGCAATGCACGTTTTCGATCCGTTGCCAAGGCAGTCTGCTTCAATGCAAGCAATAAATGCCCGATGCTGCTTTTTCCGGCGCTGTTTGTACCGAAAATGACCGTCAGAGGGGCAAGTCGCACCTCGCCCGTATCCTTCCATGCCTTGAAATTCTGAATTCTCAGTGAAGTGAGCATATTTTTTGCCTACTCAAAATGCAACATGAGTTTACCAGAGTTGTCATTGACTTTATGCCAGCAGTTGCTTCGCCACCTTGACGTATAACTCCACCGCTTCCAGCAATTCTTTTTTGGCCAGCTTCTCATTCGGCGTATGAGCTACATGGATGGAGCCGGGCCCGAGCAACAGTGGCTCACCCCAATTGCTCAAATGCGGAATATCGGTGGAGAATTTGGCGACCATCGTCGGCAGGCCTTCTACGGCGCGCAAGCGGACGAATGGAGTATCGAGAGTAAACTCCACGTCGGCCTGGTCGCCGGCGATTTCCGTCAGTGCGGCGCGCACCTGGGCTGAGTCAGTTACCGTACGCACCAGTACCTGCGCTTCAGCCTTGTCAGCGACGACGTTGGGTGCGTGGCCGCCGTGAATCTGGCCTATATTGAGAGTGCTCGGCCCTATTCCCTCAAGCTCCGGCAGCGGCATGGCCAGCAGTTTTGCCAGCACCCCGACCAGCTTGTGAATGGCGCTCTCGCCCAGTTCGGGGTAGGCGGAGTGGGCCATCTTTCCAGTGGACTTGAAAGCAGCGCGCAAGGCGCCCTTCGAAGCGAGGGCGATGCGATTATCGGTGGGCTCGCCGTTGATGAGGAAGCGGCTGCCCTTGGGAGTCAGGTTGGCGGTCCTTGCTCCGGCCGAGTCGCGCTCTTCCCCACTCACAAATAAGAGGCCAATCCGAAACCCCGCCGTCCGCAGAGCCTCGGCCGCGGCCACCTGGGCGGCGATGATTCCCTTGGCGTCGGAGACCCCTCGTCCGTACATGAACTCCGCATCCTCGCTGAAAGGGATATAGGGCGGAACAGTATCCATGTGCGTGGAAAAGACCAGGTCCGGCGTCTGACCGGCGATTCCCGCGTAGACGTTCCAGCGTGGACCGCCGCCGGCATTCTCCTTCGGCTGCTCAACGGGGGTCTTCTCGACGGCCCAACCTCGCGCGGCGAGAAAGTCTGCCAGAAAATCGCCTACCGCGCCTTCGTGGTAGGTGGTGGACTCGATTTCGCACAATTGGCGGGTAAACCCGATGGGATCAAAAGAATAAGCGGCATTCGCGGGAGACTGTTTGATCATGATGATGCCAGAATACCGCACGGGCACTGGACTCCTTCCATTTCGTGAAATTGCGCGCACTTGAAACCAAGCAGCAGCGCGCACTTCAGGAACTCACCATGGTAACGAGGCTGAGAGAGTGCAAGCCTCTTCCTGCGCGTAAAATGGGAGTGGAATGATAGCCACAGACGCACAAGTCCTACCGAGCCCGAATATTGGCAACCTTGATCCAGAGGCGGCAATGCAGCGCAGCGTTGAGTTGGCCGGCCCCGTAGGACGGCTGGAGGCGCTGCTGAATCTGGGCGCGCCCGGTGCGCGCTTTGCGGCTCTGGTCTGTCATCCCCATCCGCTCTATGGCGGCACGATGCACAATAAGGTGGTCTACCACGCCATGAAGGCCCTCAACGATCCGGCATGGGGGCTCGCGCTGCCGGTGCTGCGCTTCAATTTTCGCGGCACGGGCCTGAGCCAGGGGACGCACGACGGCCATGCGGAGACGGGCGATGTGCTGGCGGCGCTCGAATGGCTCGACCATGAATACAATCGTCCGGTGGTGGTTGCGGGTTTCAGCTTTGGGGCAGCGATGGCGCTGCATGCTGTGGCGGGGCACGCGGACAAGGGCGAAATGTAAGCGCGCTGGTTGCTCTCGGGCTGCCCACCCACTGAGGGCCGCGACTATCACTATCCCTTGCTTGCAGATTGCGCAATACCCAAGCTCTTCCTGAGCGGAGACCGCGACCAATTTGCGCCGGCGGAACAGTTGGCGCAGGTGGTGGCCTCCGCCGCCGAACCCAAAACGTCTGGTGCTCCTTCCCGGCGCCGATCACTTTTTTCGGGTCAACTGGAGCCCATGCAGCATGCGCTCAGCGGTTGGCTGAAGGAGCAACTGCCATGACGCCGGTCGGCGATATCGCCCTGGACTCCCTGCACTCGACGGCAACGGAAATCTTTACCGGCGCCGTGGCGGCCTGCAACATTGCATCGGCCTTCGACCGGCGCATTCGCTTTGAGGGCAATACGATGCACCGGCTGCTGCCCGACGGCAGCGGTCCGGCAATCGATCGATCTCTCCAGCTACAAGCGCATCTTTGTGGTCGCGCTGGGCAAGGCTGCCGGCGCCGATGCTGGAGACCCTGCTCAGCCGCATGAAGCGCCGCCAGGGACTGCGCGGCATCTGCTGCTCGAACCAGTTGCCGAAATCCCGCAACTGGCGCTTTCGCTACTTTGAGGGCGGCCACCCGGTGCCCAACGAGGACTCCTTCGCCGCGGCCCGCGCCACGCTGGCGCTGCTGAAGAAAGGCGAAGAAAGATACGCTGATTTTCTTCCTCATCTCCGGCGGCGGATCGGCCATGTTCGACCTGCCGCTGGACCCGCAGATCACGCTCGATGACACCATCGCCTTTCACCAGTTGCTGCTGGCTCCGGCGCGCCGATCAGCGAGATCAATACGCTGCGCAAGCACTTTTCCGCGGTGAAGGGCGGACGGCTGGCGATGGCCGCGCCGGAGGCAGCCAAGGTGAGCCTGCTGCTGCCCGATGTGCCCCTGCGCTCGCTGGATGCGCTCTCCTCCGGCCCCACTTCGCCCGACCACTCCACGGTGGCCGAGGTGCGGGAGCTGCTGGCCAAATACGATCTGGCGAAAGCTTCCGCCCTCCGTTCGCGCATTTCTTTGAGCGCGAAGACCTGCCCGAGTCGCCCGGCAACAAGGGCTGGCGTACCGCCGTTTCCTGCCCAGCTGCCAGGGCCGAGGCTGCTCCCGCGCGCCGCGTGACCCGCGGCCGCGCATGAGCGGCGAAGACGAGGCCTTTCGCGATTCGGTCTTCGAGATTCTGCTCTCCAGCCACGACCTGGTGGAGAATGCGCGCGCCCTGGCGCGAGAAGGCCGGCTACTACACGGCGGTGGACAACAGCTGCGACGACTGGGACTACGCCGACGCCGCCCGCTACCTGCTGGAGCGCTTCCACGCGCTGCGCGCCGTCCACCCGCGGCTGTGCCTGATCTCGGTTGGCGAGGTCACGGTGACATCGATCGCACGCCCGGCGCGGGAGGCCGCAACCAGCAGTTTGTGATGGCCTGCGCGCTGGAGTTGGAGCAGTATCCAGGTGAACGGCTGACAGTATTCAGCGCCGGATCCGACGGCATCGACGGCAATACCCGGTCCGCCGGAGCCATCGCCGACCCCACCACCGTTGCCCGCGCCCATACCTTCGGATTCCACCTGAAGGAATCGCTGGCGGCCTTCAACGCCTGCCCCATGTTCACCGCGCTGGGCGACGCTGTAGTGACCGGCCCCACCGGCCACAACCTGCGCGATCTGCGCCTGCTGATTGCCGTCCGGATTAGGTCCAGTGACTCCCCGGCGCGAGTTCCTCCAGACTGTGCGTGACTCGCTCTCCAATTGTTGGGCCTTCGCTTCTTCCAGAAGAGCGACGATGGCAATCTGTGAGTTCCTGCGAGGTCTTCAGTTCCTGGCAGGTTTCTGGGTATAGCCGTTGTAAGCTGGCTGCGGCTGCGTTCAAAACATCTAAGCAAGAGGATTTCAAAGAGTCTACGAGAACCACTCGACTCGCCTATATTTGCACACGCCAAATGTTCTTAGAGTTCGTGCCCAATCACCGCATGAAACTTGAAACTGGTAAGGTGTCTGCGCATCGCCGCCATGCGTATTTAACTCTATCAATGCTTTCTGATCACATATGTCCGCCAAGAACTGTAACGCATACCACCTGTATCAGAACCTTGGTCGTTCGGCGTTTGCGGGAAGGCGACGTCTCGCATAAATCGAACGACTTTGGGGTTGTTTCGACCAAGCTCTGATGCGTAAATTGCCTGCACGAGCAATTGTTGCGTGTTGTTTCCCGCTACGGGATATTGGCGTAGTAAAAAATCAAACTCTTGACGTCTCGCAAGCTTACAGGCCGCGTCAAGCACACTCGAGCAGGTTACATCCCTCACGCACTTCTTTAGGTCGGCCGCACTTTTCTGCGCTGTCGGCTGACTCGGCGCTGAAATGGTCGCTAAATGCCATACGAAGGAGAAAATCAAAATTGAGACGATCCACTTTCTTCGCATGAATGAACCTCTCAGGCAAGTTTCAGGGAGCGCGATACGGGCGCGATAGCAGTTCGCTGGCGGCGCTGTCGTTGAGGATCTTTTCCTCGGCCACATCCCATTGGATTTTGCGCTCGGTCAACATCGAGATCAGCCCCAGATGGCCCGGCAGCGTGGAGTGATGAGCCGTTTCGACGGGAGTGATGGTAGGCTGGCGCGATTTTACGCAATCGAGAAAATTGCGTTGGTGGCCGTGCGACTCGTATAGCTTCACCTTGCGGAGTTCCTCGGGAAGTGAATCGTCCTTGATCCATTCGGGATTGGAGGCGTCAAATCCGCCGCGATCCACCCATACCCATCCGTCGGTTCCAATCCATTTAGTTCCCATTGCGATGGCCGAATGGCCGCCTGCAATGGTGATCCCCACGTCAACCGGGTAATGCGTAACCTCCTTGCGATACTTGCATTCGATCATGTAGGTGGTTGCTGTGTTCCATACGGCATTGGCCGGCGGAAATTCGCCGTGGCCCTC
>CAWIVA010000103.1:0-52584 GCA_963839225.1 uncultured Acidobacteriaceae bacterium | reverse complement strand
CACGTTACCGTGTAGTAAATGGTTGCGCCGATGCTTGTATCGCTTATGGGTCACTGTTTCTGACCCAAGAATCTTCCGGCTGCAAGGCTGAATGTGGCGTCGCCGCGGGCCCGCCGGATCCAACGGCACGCCGCCGCAGTCGACCGCGTGATCGCGGTCCCCGGTGGCCGCAGCGAGATCGCGGAGGGTCTCCGATGCGGAAAGGGGATCGGCGGAGAAACCGCCGAGCCGGTGGTCGGAGTCCATCCGTCGGTGGTGTAGTAGACCGGTCGAACCCGGAGTCTGAGATCACTGATGGTCACCGTCAGGGCTACCTAGTTTCCCGCGGGGCTAAAAGGTAGGCGTCGCCGCCACAATGGTGCAGCAGCCGCAGCCAACCGCACCGCTGGCGTTGCCGCCGCCCTGAGCGATAACCTTTGAACCGTTTCGACGCAGAAACCGTAATCGGAGTGGAGTACACGCGAGCCAGCGGTCGGCGTCGACTCATCGGCGGGGGTAGCGGGTTGGCGCGGAGGTTGAATTGCGATGGTGACCGTCTGAGGATTAATACAGCTTCCGGCCACAGGGCTGAAAGTTGGCGTCTAGACGCCACACGTGTAAGGCTGCCGTACGCCCACCGTACTATCGGTGTAGCCGCTGCCGGCAAGCCGAAGCGCTTCCAATGTCTCCGACGTGGCAAACGGTAGTGCAGTATGGATCGGTGTCTACCTGTTTGGCGGCGTAGGAGGACGCGCCTGAGGATGTCGCTGATGGTGATTGATGGTTCCCGAAGATAACTCCGGATACAGGGCTGAAGGTGGGCGTTGCCGCCCTTCGAACGGCGCGCGGCCCACGGACCATCCGTCGCTATCGTCGGCGCTGCAGACGGTGGCCAGGGCTCCAGCGTTTCGTTTGGGGATAGATAATTCGGCGAGCTTATAGTATCGACGAATCGGTCGTTGTGGTGGCGCCGTTGGCGGCGTGCACGGTTGCGCGACGAATTGTCAGCGCGACTGTCTGGCTGAGTCCGTGGTTCGCTGCTTGGGCGCCGAGACAGGCGCCTAGCTATTCGGGCCGAATTTCGTATACGCCGGTGCTGACAGCGCTGGGAGATGCATAACCTGGGACTACGTGGCCATGAAATTGAACGTCCTAAAGCTGTAACAGTAATAAAATACCGTATTCCCTCACTGTGTAGTGGGGCTGCGGGAATTCTTGTGGGTACCTAATTTGTGCCCGTGGAGCTATAGGTGGAGTAGATCGTTGGTCGCATGCAAACGGAATAAGTCCAGATTAAAATATGTCTGTGCCCGTGATACGGTTGGTGGCGGGGTGAAAAGTCGGCGGAACCACAATGGGATCCGGGTACCACGATTGGTATTGAAGTGCTCTAGTTACGCTCATATCCTGGTCCCTACTGTTGGTTCGGATACTCATCGACGGCGACAACGTGTAGGTCTGGGGTCGCTGTGCAGGATCATTCCGGGCAGGCGCCGCTGCCATGTAGGAGTAAGCCTGACACCTGTCGATCATGTCGATGTAATCGAGGAGTCCCCGCTCACGCTGGAAGCTTGAAGGTGACAGGGGTCCCGGTGGGTCTCCAGGCGACGCGGAAAAAGCTGTTTACGACGCGCGCTTTCGGCGGGCGTGGTCGCAGGAGGCGGGAGAAGCTGGAGTCATTATGTTTAGTGGAGTCGCTTGGAATGACGTTGAAGTTTGACATGGAATCTCTGCTTCTTCTCGCTGTCATTCTAGTGCGTCTGGGTGGTGTGACGTAATAGCTGTAGCCGCCATGGACGATGATCCTACAACCGCTGCATCGTGGTCCTAGGCCTGTGTCGCACGGCGGGAGAGCCAGAGCTCGCCTTCAACCGAATCCGCATTCCTTCCACGACGGGCGCGCCCAGCTGGTACCTGCGGCATGAGACCGTGACTTTTACGTAATCGTCATTGGCGTCTGTTCAATTGCCGCACGGCGCAAGCGACGGATGTTCCCGGAAGCTGCTCATCGTACTTCACCGGGCGAAGACCGACAGTCGCATCTTGGACCGAGTTCACCTCAGGGCCGATACTCAACGCCTCCGGATATCCCGTATTGCTCCTTCCGCATGTATTCGAGATAAATCCGATTGCAGCGATGGTGTTGAATGTCTCGTAGGAGCACGGTGTCGCGGTCCGCCACTGGTGCACGAGCGTTGCTTCTGATAAGTATCGGGCCATCCCGTCTGGCTTTGAATTCGGCAACGTTGCTCCGGAAAACGGCGCTACAACCACGACGTCTATCACGTTGACGAACACAGCTGGCCGGAGCTCGACAATCATGAACGGGTCTCCCGCGAATCGCCCGGGTTGGATCCAAAAAGGTCCCGCGCATGCCGCACAGCCGGCCTATTCGTTTGAATGATCGCATCGTTCTTCGGGTCAACTCGGCTGCGTTGGCGATGTTGGCGCTCCACAGCGCGGCGGGTGTGCCGGGGGTCCAAGGGAACAAAATCCGTTCATATTTGCAGCCGCCGGGCTACGGATGAGCTAACTGACACGCCCGCGACCGATGGTGCGCCGCCGGAGGCCACGCTGCTTCTGGTTATAGCCGCCTGCCCGAGCTACGCCTCCCAACGTCAGGACAACTATATGTCGCATCGCTGTGCCATAAACAGCCGAGCTTGACGTCGGCGGCTGGCTTCCAATCGGCTAAATACAGAACTGGCGCTGCGTCAATTCGTGAGCAAGTTGACTGTGACGAGTGGCGCTTCCAGCTCCGGGCTGAGGCGCAGCAGCTTCTCCGATTCACCCCAGCAGGCTACACCTAGATCGCTGACCGATTTTCCAGGAGCGACGGCGACCGCCTGCAAGGTTTCCCGAAATCCGTCAGCACGCGCTGCCGTGGTATAGACACGGGAACCGCTGCTGGGCGCGCTCCTCCCGTCGGTGACGGAAAACTCGGCGTCGTGTTGCTTATAGTTACCGTCTGTAATGCGCCGCCCGCGGGGCTGAAGTTTTGGGCGCCTGCCGGCAGGTTGATGTATAAACTGCTTATTTATTGGGCCGCTTCGCCTGGGGCGCTGTGGTGATGGCCTCCAGATGTTTCCGAGGCGGAAACAGTGATCTACTGTGTAAAGTGCTGGAGTTGGTCGTTGGATAAGTTCCGTCGGCGGCGTGAATAGATGGTTGGTGCCGGGTGGGTCCCAACCGCGCCAGTGACGTATCGCACCGAGCGACGCTGGGTTAAAGGTAGGAGTTGCCACGGTTGGAAGTACCGTCTCGTTCGAGTGCAGCGATCAAGTTTTCAAAGGTGTTCAACGACGTTCCCGCCGCCGTTCTATCCCGTGTTCACCACGACCATATCTTCAGAGAAACCGGTATCGCCGCCATCATTCGACAGTTCGGCATCTCCCAACCCCGGCCCCTGCGGCTAGATATGATCGTTGTCGTTGTCGGCAAAGAGCTGAATAGGCAAAATCGTCTCGGCAATCGCTGCGGAGGCGGAACCGGTCAGGGACTACGGTTCTGAAAAAAGTCCGGTCTCGGTCCACCGCTATCGCGGTTCCCCACCTCATAGATATTGCAGTGGATGTTGTTGTGGCGTTAGGTCTCACGGTATCGGTTTTTCCGGAAGAGGTGGCGGCGGAGCGTAAACAGTGCCCACCGTGCTGGGAGGCGTAGGATCCGGTCAGCTAGTTGCGTGTAAGTATTGCCTAGTGGAGTCAGTCGGCGTTTCCACTCAGTGACCGACGAGCACATTGCTGGAGGGAGGACTGTTGAACGGAACAGCAGCAGGATGCGGTTCGACTTCTGCTGCGAATGTCATGATCGGCGCGCGGACGAGCTGACGGCGAAAAACGCCGGAGCCGGACCGCGCTCGGACACGTTACTGGGCGGTAGCAATAGCTTCCAGCTTATCTAATGGTGATCGCGCTGGCTAGACCTGCGAACTCGCGGTAGGCGTAGAGCCGTTGGTGCGTAGATCGTTGTGTCACGGGTCGAGCTGATGGATACGCGTGAGGAAACGCCGCCAGCGGGGCTGGAACACGGGCGAGCCGCGACAGGGGCCGATCGATAAGTCACACAACTGACTGCGCCGTCGGACCGGCCAGCGCTGACGGCCTCTAGCGTCTCCGTTGCAGAGACCGTAGGGGGCCGGGAATACGTCGCTCCAACTCGTCGTGGTGTTCGCTTGGTCAAAGGATCGTCGAACGCCGAGTCCGAAATCATGCTGCGTGTGGAACACGCTGTGCGGGGCCTGAGGTTGGGCGGTGGCCGCCGGATTGATCAAATACAGAGCCGGAGGTAGCCACCGGGCTGGGCGCAAAGCCCGTGCCGCTCGCAGTGGCGAGGGCCATCACCGTCTCTCTCCTGCGGAACTGAGCATGGGCTGGAATACAATGCCGAGTGGTCCG
This sequence comes from uncultured Acidobacteriaceae bacterium, assembly GCA_963839225.1. Classification (GTDB taxonomy): domain Bacteria; phylum Acidobacteriota; class Terriglobia; order Terriglobales; family Acidobacteriaceae; genus Telmatobacter. Next base: position 48,208 of record CAWIVA010000103.1, on the reverse strand, counting down.
TCGGCGTGGCGCCGTCCGCGGTGTAATAGATCGTCGAACCCGAATCCAATCCGAGAGCGTCACGCCTGCTCGCTGCAACAGGAGTCTCCAGCGACGGTCGGAATGCGGGCGTTCCCGTCGCCTCGCAAGAGGAGAATGTTGTAATAGCCATCGGGGACTATAGACGTTGCCGCCACTGCCTATTACTCGCCGTCGCCGTTCGAATTCCTGTCGCTGATCACGACAGCATCTTCCGTGAAGGCGCTGTCGCCTATCGGAACGTCCACAGTTCGGATCGCGAAAACCTAGGTTGATGGGCATAGAGCTTGTCGGCAAATAAGCCGAAAAGATAATCAACGGGATTCGCGGTTGCGTCAGAGGTGACACGTGGCGCGTAGACAAACAATTCATCGTTTCTCCTCCTGATGTTGTTATGCCCTGCACCTTGGTAAGGTATGTGGGCAGTGGATGTTGTTCGTTGCGCCGACGTGAAAGTTACGGTATCGCCTCCGGAAGGGCGTTGCGTGCGGAGCGTAGACCGCGACCAACCGCCGTGTCGCTATTATTCACGCCGCAATTGTGAGCTAGAAAAGCCATCGCCTAGAGAGTTGGTTGGCGTCTCAGGTTTCCGTTTTTGTATGTGCTTTCGGCTACAAGTAAAACGTTGCCGAACGATGCTGTCGTCTAAACTGGACCGGAATTCTGATTCGTTGGACCCGCTATCGCGTCGAACCGTCAGGATCGTCACACCCTACCCGGCGACGCCCACTGCGTAGGCCGCGGAGCCTACGGCGGGCTCTTGCATACCCGCTGCCGTGGCAAGCAGCGTCTCCGCGGTACTGTTATGGGGTGAATACACCAACGAATTGGTCGTGGGCGCCTAGAAATCTGCTTGATCAGGGGCTCCGTATCGTGGAGCCCGCCACGGCCGAGCCATATACCCCGCTCGCGGGACTGGGGCGGGGGTACCGTCGCCGTCCCCGACACGTTCAAAGCCACAACGAGGTCGACACAAAATCCCGGTGTCGAGAGTCGCCGAGAGGTTGTCGCCGTCGCCGGAACCCCAGTCGCGGTCACGATCATAATTTCCGCACCGTGTCGCCGCCAGGATCGTCCGTCAGTTCGAATCACCCCCCCCCCCCCCCCCCCCCCCCCCCCCCCCCCCCCCCCCCCCCCCCCCCCCCCCCCCCCCCCCCCCCAGGGGGGGGGGGGGGGAGCTCCGCACTGAAAGTTGTCGCTTAAAAAAGCAATTACGTAATCGACGGCATTCTGTCGTTGCCGCGGAGAATATGCTCAGCGGTTCAGCGGCTTGTCCCCTGTTCATCCACGACTGCCGTTACGTCCTCAAGCTCATAATATAATTGCAGTGGGGATATCGTTCCCAGCACGAGGTTACAGGTCACGGTATTCGCGGCCGCAGGTCGCAGTGGCGGCAGGACAGGGCCTCAACGTCGTTCCCGCCGGCGCCCACGAGGCTCACTGCGAGTTAGTAAAAAGCCTTCGAGTCGGTGCGTCACCAGCGTCACTCCATCACTACGGTTCACCACCAGCGGAGTTGTCTCAATCATCCTCTCTTCGTGATTCGTTTAGCACCCGTATACATCCGGCAACCTGATTCTGGTGGCTGAGAGTTCCTACGAGACGGAGCTAAACGCCGGTGACGCCCACCGACTCGGAAAGCAATAGCTTTACTCAACTCGCAGCAACCTCTGGCGGGCACCAACAGGGAGTCACGTTTAGGCTATCTATGCCGCCACTGCGAGCGCCTCCGGCGCCGATACCGTGACCTGTAACCTCGGTGCCTCGAACAATATCCACTGCCATATCTATGAGCTTGAGGGCGTAACGGCAGTCGTGGATCAAACGGGACAAATACAACAAGCCACTGATTCGCTCAGCGTGTCTACCTCCGCGGCAACGACGAATGCCGTCGATTACGTAATTGCTTTTTTCAGCGACAATTTCAGTGCAGAGCTGATATGCCGGGGACGGGGTGGGCGGATACCGAACTGACGGACGATCCTGGCGGCGACACGGGTTTTACAGAGATATGATCGTGACCGCGACTGGGGTTCAGACGGCGACGGCGACGACCTTTATTGGCGACTACTCGACACCGGATACTTATGTCGACCTCATTGTGGCTTTGAAGACATCGGGGACGGCGACGGTTGCCACCCCCACCTTGAGTCCCGCGAGCGGGGTATATGGCTCGGCAGTGGCGGTGACACTCAGCGATACGACCCTGGGATCGACGATTTACTACACCACCAGGGGCTCCGCGCCCACGACCAATTCGTCGGTGTATTCCGCCCCCATCACGGTCTCTACCGCGGAGACACTGCAAGCTCTTGCCACGGCAAGCGGCTATGCGCAAAGCACGGTGGCTTCCGCGGCCTACACCATGGGCGTCGCCGGGTCGGGTGTGACGATCCTGACGGTTCAACACAATAGCGGGTCCAACGAATCAGCATCCTCGATTCCGGTCCAGTTTAACAACAGCGTAACCGCAGGCAACGTTTTACTTGTAGCCGAAAGCACATACAACGGAGAGACGCTCGAGACGCCAACCGACTCTCTAGGCAATAGCTTTGCTCAGCTCACAATTGCGGGCGTGAATAATAGCGACACAGCAGTAGTCGCAGTCTACGCTGCCACAGCCAACGCCTCCGGAGGCGATACCGTAACTTGTCACATCAGCGCGACGAACAACATCCACTGCCACATCTACGAGGTGCAGGGCATAACGACAACAGTGGACAGATCAGGAAACGATCAATTGTTTGTCTACGCGCAGGCCGTGTCCACCTCTGACGCAACCGCGAATCCCGTTGATTATCTTTTCGGCTTATTTGCCGACAACTATATGCCATCAACCTATACAGCAGGGACGGGTTTCGGCGATACCGAACTGTCGAATTCCGATGGCGGCGACAGCGCCTTCACGGAAGATGCTGTCGTGATCGCGACAGGAATTCAAACGGCGACGGCAAGTAATGGCAGTGGCGGCAACGTCTATAGTCCCGATGGCTATTACAACATTATTGTTGCTTTGAAGGCGACGGGAACGCCCACGGTACCTTTGCCGACCTTCAGTCCGTCCGCTGGAACTTATCTTGCGGCGCAGACGGTGACGCTCTCGGATTCGATCTCAGGTTCGACGATCTATTACACCACCAACGGCGCCACGCCGACGACCAGCTCGGCGGTGTATTCCAGCCCCATCTCGGTCCCCGCAGGAGAGACGGTGATGGCCCTCGCCACTGCGAGCGGCACGGGCTTTGCGCCCAGCCCGGTGGCTACGGCTGTCTATTTGATCAATCCGGCGGCCACGCCAACCTTCAGCCCCGCGGGCGGGACGTATTCCACGGCGCAGACGGTGACGATTTCGGACTCGACGGCTGGATCGACGATCTACTTTACGACCAACGGAACCACGCCGACGACCAGTTCGACGACGTATTCCAGCCCCGTTACGGTCTCTGCAACGGAGACGCTAGAGGCCATCGCTACAGCTGCTGGCCAGTCCAACAGCGCGGTGGGTTCTGTGGTTTATACGATCGGCACTCTCGCGGCTACACCCATGTTCAGCCCCGCTGGCGGCGTTTATACCTCCGCGCAGAGCGTATCCATCAGCGATTCGACCAGTGGCGCGACGATCTACTACACCACCAACGGCTCTACGCCTACCACGAGTTCGCAGGTGTACACCAGCGCGATCACCATTGCTGCTTCAGATCAAGCTGGAAGCTATCGCCACAGCCAGTAGCTATTTGCAGAGCGCGGTGGGCTCGGCGTTTTACACCATCAGCTCGTCAAGCACGCCGATCATGACGGTTCAACACACCAGCGGATCCAACGAAACCGCATCCTCGCTTGCTGTTCCGTTCAACAACAACGTATCCTCCGGCAATGTGCTCATCGTAGCTGAGAGCACATACGCCGGAGTGACACTGGAAACGCCGACTGACTCGCTGGGCAATACTTACACGCAACTAGTGACCGGATCCTACGCCTCCCACGCGGTGGGCGCTGTTTACGCTACCACCACCACCTCTTCCGGAGCCGATACCGTAACCTGCAACACGAACGCCACAAACAACATCCACTGCAATATCTATGAGGTGCAGGGAATCACGATGACGGTGGACCAAACCGGAACTTTTTCAGAGACCGGTACGTCCCTGACCGTTTCCACCTCCGCAGCGACCACCAATGCCGACGATTTTGTATTCGCTTTCTTTGCCGACAACGACAACGGATCATATCTTACCGCAGGGCCGGGGTTGGGAGATGCCGAACTGTCGAATGATGGCGGCGATACCGGTTTCTCTGAAGATATGGTCGTGGTCAACACGGGAATTCAGACGGCGACGGCAACGTCGAATTTGAATGACGCCTTTGAAAACTTGATCGCTGCACTCAAGACGACGGGTACGCCAACCGTGGCAACTCCTACCTTTAGCCCGGCATCAGGAACCTATAGCTCGGTGCAATACGTCACCATCAGCAGTTGGACCGCCGGCACGACCATCTATTACACCACCGACGGAACTTATCCGACGACCAACTCCACACTTTACACAGGTCAAGTCGCTGTTTCCGCCTCGGAGACATTGGAGGCCATCGCCACAGCGCCCGGCTTTGCAAACAGCCCGATGAATTCGGCGGTTTATACCATCAACCTGCCGGCAGCCACGCCGACCTTCAGCCCCGCGGGCGGCGCGTATCTCACGGCACAGACGGTAACTATCAGCGACACGACGCCGAGCGCAACCATCTACTACACTACCGACGGAAGCACGCCCAGCAGCAGTTCCACTGTCTATACCGCGCCAGTGACCGTAGCGGTTTGGGAAACCTTGCAGGCGGTCGCCATCGCTCCTGGAAAATCGGTCAGCAATGTAGGTGTAGCCTCTTACACCGTGGGTAACGGAGAAGCTGCTGCGCCAACCTTCAGCCCCGGAGCTGGAACGTACAGCTCGTCACAGTCGGTTTCCCTCAGCGACGCGACCGCGGGCGCCACTATCTATTACACCACCGATGGAACCACGCCGACGTCAAGCTCGGCTATTTATGGCACAGCGATCAACGTGTCGGCTTCTATGACGTTGGAAGCCATCGCTTCGGCAGGCGGCTATAACCAGAGCGGCGTGGCCTCGGCGGTTTACACCATCAACACAACCTCGGGAGCCTGCGACGGCATGTCGGTTGGCTCATCCGTAGCCGGCACTGCGAATATGAACGGATTTGTTCCCTTCCAAAATGCGACCGGCACACCCGCCGCGCTGTGGAGCACCAACATCGCCAACGCAGCCGTTGACCCGAACAATGCGATGATTCAAACGATGGGCGGCTATGCGGGCGAGAATGCGCGGGTTCTTTTTGGATCCAACCCGGGCGACGGCGGAATTCCGTTCATGATTGTCGACTCCGGCCAGACCCCGGCTGTGTCCATCAACGTGATCGACTATGCCAATAACAGCGACGTGGTTGTAGCGCCATTTCCCAACAACGTTCCGATTGAAGCCAACGCGGCCGACTGCTCGGGATGGCCCGATACTTATCAAAGCGACGCTCATGCACTCGTGGCGGACCGCAACACATGCTGGCTCTACGAGACGTACAACACCAATCGCTGCAATGGATTATACGATGCGTCAGAAGAGGCGATCTGGGATATGCAGAACGGTGAGTATCGGCCCTGGGGCTGGACTTCGGTCGATGCCGCCGGACTGTCGGTCTTCGCCGGACTGGTGAAGTACGATGAGGCAGCTTCCGGGAACATCCAACACGCCATTCGCTTCACCATGCAGCAATCAAAGAACGACGCCAATGACGGGTATTTCGTGGAGCCGGCGTCTCATGCCGCAGGTACCAGCTGGGGCGCACCAGTCGTGGAAGGCATGCGGATTCGGTTGAAGTCGAGCTATAACACCTCCGGCTACTCCGCCATCAACACGGCCATCCTGACCGCGATGCAGCAGTATGGGTTGATCATGGCCGACAATGGCGGCTACGGCTATTACATTGGCGCCACCGATTCGCGCTGGAATGACAGCGATTTGGCTAACCTGGGCGAAATACCCATGTCAAACTTCGATGTCATTGACGGGACTCCAGGCTCGACGACAATGACTCCAGCTTATCCCGGCTGGGATTCTGCGACCGCGCCCACCGGAGCACAGCCGGTGATAAACAGCTTTACCGCATCGCCTCAAACCGTATCCGCCGGGACCCCTGTCACCTTCAACTTCAGCGTGAGCGGCGACTCCTACGATTACATCGACATGATCGGGCCGGTCAGGCTTACGCATAATGGCGGCGGCCCCGGTGTGAATACCGGAAGTGTGACGATTTATCCCACGGCAACCCAGACCTATACGTTGTACGCCGTGAATCAGTATGCAAACAACGGATGCAGGAGCAGGATATGGCGTAACTCCAAGCACTCCGATCACAATCGTGGTGCCCGGTTCCATTGTGGTTCCACCAACTTTCACCCCGCCGCCGGGCCCGTATACCACGGCACAGGAACAGTTCACGTTTAATACGACGACTTATCCGTTTGCATCGTTCTACTACACCACCGACGGATCTACTCCCACCTATCCTCCCACCGGCACAACGATTGACGTACCCGCAAATTTCGCAGCCCCAGTCTGCGCAGAGTGAGGGAAATCTGGAGTCTATTACTGTTGCGGCTTCAGAGACGGTGAATGCCATCGCCGTAGTCCAGGGTTATGCGTCTCCCAGCGCTGTCAGCACCGGCGTATACGAAATTGGCCCGATCACTGCCACGCCTGTCTTCAGCCCAGCAGCAGGAAGCTACGGACTCGCCCAGACGGTCACCATCAGCGATTCAACCTCAGGCGCAACCATCTACTACACCACCAACGGCACCACGCCAACGACCAATTCGTCGATCTATAGCTCGCCGATTACTGTCTCTGCCAACGAAACGCTTGAGGCCCTCGCCACCTCTGCCAGCGCCAACAATAGCGTGGTCGCATCGGCGGCTTACACCATTGGAGGCACGGCGGCAACGCCCACCTTCAGCCCTGTATCCGGAAACTATGTTGGGAACCAGTCGATCACCATCAGCGACACATCCTCAGGCGCATCCATTTACTACACCACCAACGGGTCAACGCCGACTACCAGCTCAACGCTTTACTCCGGTCCCATTACCGTTTCCACGTCGGAGACATTGGAGGCATTCGCTGCCGGCAGCGGCTACACCAATAGCGCGGTCGGCATCGGCGGCCTACACCATTGTGGCGGCAACGCCAACTTTCAGCCCTGTGGCCGGAAGCTATATTAATCGCCCAGACGGTCACCATCGGCGATTCAACCTCAGGCACAACCGTCTACTACACCACCGATGGGTCGACGCCGACCACCAGCTCAGCGGTCTACTCCACTCCGATTACGGTTTCTGCGTCGGAGACAATAGAGGCTATCGCTGCGGGCGGCGGCAACGCCAGCAGTGCGGTTGGATCGGCGGCATACACCATTGTGGCGGCGACGCCCACCTTTAGCCCCGCGGCCGGAAACTACGGGGTAGCCCTGACGGTGACCATCAGTGATACAACTCCGGGTTCGACCGTCTACTACACCACCGACGGATCGACGCCGACCACCGGCTCGGCGGTTTACTCCACACCAATTGCCGTTTCCGCATCGGAGACCCTGCAGGCAATCGCTGCGGCCACCGGGGACAGCAATAGCGCGGTCGGCTCGGCGGCATACCCATTACGATCGGCGGGCCGGCGGCAACGCCCACATTCAGCCTTGCAGCCGGAACCTACCTTGGGTCCCAGACGGTAACCATCAGCGATACGAGCATCGGCGCAACCATTTACTACACCTTAACGCCGGGGACGGCAGGAACGCCGCCGACTACCAATTCCGCGGTCTATACCGGTCCGGTTACTCTTCCCTCGACAAGTGTGTTGGAGGCTTTCGCTGTGGGCGGCGGTTTCACTCCAAGCGCGGTGAATTCGGCCGCCTATAACATTACTCCTGCAGTGTCCTTCGTGCAGCAGTGCACCAGCAACAGCTCTTCCACAACCGTGACGTGTACGCTGAATGGAGTGACCGCGGGGGATGCTTTAGTGATCGGCATTTTTTCCGCACCGGGAGTCTCCGTTAGCGCCTCTTCCGGAACACCGGTAAGCGTAATTTCAGATTATGCCACCTATGAGGGCGTTGGAGATTTCAATGTCTATCTCCTGCCGAATACCGCTTCAGGAAGCATCACGATAACCTCCAACGAAAGCAGCGGCGGTGATGTTAACTCGATGGTTGTAGACGAATATACCAACGTAGCTGCCTCTCCGTTAGACGGCAGTGCTACGGGGTCATGCACGGGTTACTGCACGACAGTATCCTCCGGCAACTTCAATACGACACAAGCCAATGACATGCTGTGGTCGATGTGTAACGCCGATCAGTCACCGCTAACGGCCGGCACGGTGCCGATTGCGTGGACACTGCTACTGCAGGCTAATCCGGGCGGGGAAGGCTACGAGGATTACTCTGTGGAAGACGGTTTGGCCGGCGGCGCGGGATCCTACTACGGGGAATGCTCCAACGCATACATCTCGAGTATAGCTACCATTGCGCTCATGCCTGGATCGGGTATAGCGACGGCGGCAACGCCCACCTTCAGCCCTGTAGGTGGAACCTATACTTCAACCCAGACGGTCACCATCAGCGATTCAACCGGAAGCTCGACGATCTACTACACCACCAACGGAACTGCGCCGACAACAGCCTCATCGATCTACTCCGGTCCGATCACTGTCTCTGCAACGGAGACGCTGGAGGCGCTCGCAACAGCCAGCGGCGTTGGTAACAGCGCGGTTGCTTCGGCAGCATATACCATCAACCTGGCGACCGCTGCAGCCACGCCTATCTTCAGCCCGGCGGCTGGCACTTACACCGCGGCCCAGTCCGTAGTTATCGCCTCCACTACACCCTCGGCAAGCATCTACTACACCACCAACGGAACCACTCCGACCACCGGCTCGTCGTACTATACCAGTGCGATTACCGTTTCCTCCACTGAGACTCTGGAAGCGATCGCTGTGGCAGCCGGATACAGCAATAGTGCGGTCGCCTCGGCGGCATACACCATCAGCGCGGGTGGAGGATCGGCCCCTGTCTACGTGCAGGCATGCGCCAATTATATTAACTACACTGAGACGATAACCTGCACTCTTACGAATCCGGTAGGGGCAGGAGATGCGTTGATGATAGGCATTGATGCAACTTCCGCCGCTCTCACGTCCGTCACCGCTTCGCAAGGTACACCGGTGCCTGTGACTTCCAATACCGGCCAAAACGCAGCGTATGCCTATATTCTCCCCAATGCCACAGCGGGAAGCTATACCATAACAGCCAATTTCAGCACCAATTTGAAGGTTGGACTTTCTGTCGCTGAGTTCTCTAACACAGCGGCTTCTCCGGTAGACACCTCGGCCAACAATTCCGGGTCGAGTTACGTGACGAATATAGACTCACCGAGTTTCACCACGACATCCGCAGGTGACATGCTATGGACGTTGTGTGGAGGCTCCGGGTCCACGCCGACTGTTGAGACAACGCCAATTGCGTTTACTGCGCTTCCAAGCATATCGGGCTCGGGTGTAAACGACCTGGTTGAATACGGCGCGGCCGGCGCAGCAGGTTCGTACACTGACCAGTGCAACGGCTCAGGCTTCAATCCATGGTACACGGTTAACGTTGCGCTCTTTGGATCCAGCACGCCCACGGTGGCCACACCCACCTTTAGCCCCGGAACCGAAACCTACACATCGGTGCAGACGGTAACCATCAGCGATACAACAGCAAGCTCGACCATCTACTACACCACCGACGGAACCACGCCGACGACCGCCTCAACGGTCTACTCCACTCCCATTACCGTTGCCACGTCGCAGACGCTGGAGGCATTCGCCGTAGCCGCCGGCGACAACAATAGCTCTGTCGGAGAAGCTATATACATCATCAATCTGCCGCAGGCAGCCACGCCCGTCTTCAGCCCCGCGACAGGAACCTACACGTCGCCACAGATGGTAACCATCAGCGATTCAACTGCCGGCGCAACAATCTACTACACCACAAACGGGACGACACCGACCACCGGCTCATTAGCGTATTCCGGCCCGATCACGGTCTCGGCCACGGAAACGCTTGCGGCCATCGCGACGGCGTCCGGCAATACGAACAGCGCAGTGGGTTCGGCGGCTTACACCATTAGTACGTCGTCGGGCTCACCGATTTACGTTCAGCAGTGCAACAACAGCAGCACCTATACCTGGGGCTACAGTGCGTCGTGCACGCTTACCGGAGTCGGTGCAGGTCATACGCTGTTGATCGGCATCTACACTCAGTCGGGCGAGACGCCGACTGTTACCTCCTCGTCGGGTACACCGGTGAGTGTAATTTCCGGTGTGGCCGACTACTCAGGCGCGATGGACGCCTTTATCCTGACGAACACCGCCGCGGGAAGCATCACCATCACCGCTACGACGGTTGGCGGCACGGGCACCTGGGTTTCGGTAACCGAGTACTCCGGCGTTGGTGCCTCTCCGTTGGACACCAGCGCTTCTGCATCGTTGATCGGAGGCTGGGCCGCCCCGAGTGTATCCACGGGAAACTTCAGCACGACGGCTGCAAATGACATGCTGTGGTCGATGTGCTACGGCATACCATCTTACGCCTCGTGGTACGCGGGCACCGTTCCGATTACCTGGACTGCGGTGAATAGTGATTCGGCACAGGGTCTCTTCGTGGAGGACGGCGCGGCTGGCGCAGCGGGAACTTACTACGGACAGTGCGCCAGTACTACGGCCAATGGCGGCGCCGATCAAGCGAGCATCATAGCCGTTGCGATCATGCCAGGATCGAGTACTCCGACGACGGTAGCCACGCCGACCTTTAGCCCTGCGGCGGGCACCTACACCTCGGCACAGACGGTAACCATCAGCGATGCAACAGCAAGCTCGACCATTTACTACACCACCGACGGAACCGCGCCGACGACCGCCTCAACGGTTTACTCCACTGCCATCACCGTTACCACGTCGCAGACGCTCCAGGCATTTGCTATAGCCGCCGGCGACAACAACAGCTCGGTTGGAGAAGCTATATACACCATCAATCTGCCCACGGTTGCCACGCCTGTCTTCAGCCCCGTGGCAGGAACCTACACCGCGGCACAGTCGGTAACCATCAGCGATGCAATAGCAAGCTCGACCATCTACTACACCACCGACGGCACGACACCGACCACCGGTTCGTCAGTGTATTCCAGCGCAATCACGGTCTCCTCAACGGAGACCATCAATGCCATCGCGGTGCTCGCCGGCGAAGCCACCAGCGCGGACGCTTCGGCCAGCTACACCATCACCTCGCCTCCGGTTGGAGGGGTGACCGTCACCGTGCAAGCGCCGACATCGGTAACGGTGGTCCCGGGCGGAACGGCGGTCTTCAACTTTACGGTAACGCCGACGCAGGCGGTCCCGGTCGACACGGCCACTCACGCCGCGGAGGGGGCGCCACTCGGCGCGATCACCTTCCCGCTCGCCGTGAACCTGACCTACAGCTCCGTACCCGCCTTGCCCAGCAACTGGACGGTGGTCTTCTCTCCTAATCCTATTCCCGCAGGCGCGGGAGCGACTCCGGTAACCATGACCATCCAAACGGCGCTGACCACAGCGTCCTCGAAGCCGAGAGGTGGTATGGCCTCGCGTCTGGCGCCATTCTCGCTGGCGATGTTGTTGTTGCCCTTTGCCGGCTGGCTGCGCAAATCGGGCAAACGCTTCAACCGTATGATCTCGCTGTTGCTGCTGCTCGGGGCGGGCGCGGCGGCTGTGGCTGGAGTGAGTGGCTGTAGCAACGTCGGCTTCTTCGGCCAGGCGCCACAAACCTACACTGTGACGGTGACCGGGACCATGAACGGGTTGTCGAACAATGTCAATTCTAACGTTACCTTGACGGTTGAGTAAGAAGGAGAACTCGACAATGCGCAGATCGAATGGCAAAAAGGTGCTCCTTGTGGGCGCGTTCATATTGGCTGGGTCCGTTGTCTGGGCTCAACAGAGCCAAAGGCCCTCGGCAGTTTCCACGGACCTGGCTGTAACATTTGCTATAGAACGGTCGCAGGTGGTGCCCGATCAATGCTGCTTCTGGTTCAAGGGCGGCGGGGCAGACGCGACGGTGACCTTCTGGAAGGGGTTTGGCGTGGCCGCCAGCTTCACCGGGGATCATGCCTCGAATGTTGTGCCGGGCGTGGATGTAAACAAGCTCTCCTATATGAGTGGCCTGCGCTATACGTGGACCAGAAGTGCCGTCGGCGGACGGCGCTGGCAGATATTTGCTGAGGGGCTGGCTGGCGAGACCCATGGCTTCGACGGCATCTATCCGGCCCCTGGCGCGGCAACCACAAGCGCCAACGGGTTTGCACTCCAGGCTGGAGGGGGCTTGAATCTCCGGCTCAGGCAACACCTCGGCCTGCGCTTGATCGAGGCTGACTATGTGCGCACGGAGCTGCCTAATGCCGTGACCGACAGGCAAAACGATCTGCGGCTGGTCTTCGGTCTCACTTACCACATCGGCGCCTCGGCCACCGTCCCCACGCCGATGCGATAGCCCAAATAGCTGCGCGGAATGTCGTCGGAGGCAGAGTTATTTCGGAGGCATTTCACCGAGCGCGTCGGTCGTCGATGTCGGTTCGCCGGCTCTTGGGTCCCTTGTTCCATCTCCCAGAAAAATGACAGCGGGAACAATCCAAAGGCCAGCAGCCAGGGCGAGGGCGACTCCGAGGGAAGTTACAAGTCCCAACTCGGCCAGCGGCGCGAAACTCGATGCCATGAGGGCGCCAAAGCCAACGATCGTAGTTAGATTAGACTGAATTAGCGCCGCGCCTGAGGCCTTTGCAACGACTAGGATACTATTCTGCTCGCTTTCAAGGTAGCGGCGAACGAGGTGAATACTATTGTCTATTCCAATGCCGATAATGAGGGGAACGGCGGTAATCGACATGAAGCTGAAGTGGTGTCCTGCCAGCCGCAACAAACCGAAAGTCACGATGATCGCGAATACGATGGGCATCAGAACGACCATCGAGATGCGCAGGTTTCGGAAACAGAGATAGACGATCAGAGCGATAGCAGCCGCAGTCCAAACCAATGCCCTGCGGCTGTCGTGAAGGATCCTGCTCTCCATGTCGCGGTTGATCTTCTCAAAAGAAAAATCCACGAACGGGCCAAATTGATGCCGCCACGACTCGAGCACTGAGTCGGGAATCGCTTGAGTGTCATTGGGATTGGCGGCATAGTAGGCAATTGCAGCAACATAGTTGCCGTCCGCGGTCTTGCGGATACTGTTGTCGAGCAGACCCGCCGGAAGGAAGCCGGAAGCCTTCTCCAGAGTTACAGGATCAGCTCCTTGACCAACCCGTCTTAACTGCTCAATATAAGGCTGGTATGGCTCTGCCCGAAAGCCATTCTCGCGTAATGAGTCCTCCAATGCGCGGGCCGATGCGGCGAAGTCGATATCTGCCAGCGAAGCCGCGCGTTGCCTCTGTGCGCGAATGGAGGGTAGCAGGTTGGTGGGGCTGAAAACGGATTTTAGAGCGCCTTGCCGCTGATAAGCTTCCAGGCCGGCCGTAAGCTGTTCAGCCCGCTCCAGCACTTCCTGCTGGCTGCCGGCAATCAACAGCACATCCGGACTGCCCTCAATGCCGAACTCTGCGGAAAGGCGATTCTGCGCGACCACGGCCGGATTATCAACGCCGCCACCGATCTCGAAACGTCCGCCGAGACGGATAGAGGGCAGTATCAGGATCGACAGCAGAAATATTACCGACGAAAAAGCGACGACGAACCGAGTGTGCCGGCCTACAAAATCGACGGACTTTCGCGCCAGCAACGGAAGAAATCGAAATGTTATGGTCTCTGGCGCGCGCGGCTTGGAAATCCGCCCCCAAAGGTGCATCAGCGCGGGAACGGTAAACAGGGTGTGGAACATCATCATGAACATTCCCACCGTGAGAATGAAACCGAACTCAGCCAGTGCCTTGAAGCCGGATGCGGCTAAAGCCGCGGTAGATGTTGCCGCCGTAACAATGCAGAAGACGATGCTGGCCCCTGTGGTTTCAAACGTGCGCAGCATGGCCTCGTTGAGAGTCCTGCCTTTTGCCCATTCCTGCGGCATCCGGTTAAAAAAATGCACAACCTGGTCGTCTCCCAGTCCCGCCAGGATGGCAATGAAAGAGAGGCTGATCAGATTCACCTCCCCGGGATAGAAGCTCGCAACGCCGGTGGTCCATAGAATGCCCAGGCTGGTGGGCAGCAGTGAAAGCAGAAGCATCGGAATCCGTGGATAGACCAGCAGACACAACAGCAGATTGCCGATGATCGAGATCAAAGAAACCCGGCGAATATTGCTTTCGATGAACTTGTGATCCTGCTCAGCATAAACATATGCTCCGGCGGGAATGGCTTGAACGCCGGAATCGCGGAGTTCAGCGTCAGCGGAAATCGATTGGATATGCTGCCGCGTCCACTGCACGATTTGCTCGGCAAATTTGTAGTCCACGGCCGACTGGCGCGGCTCGGCAATGATCAGGAGCGCCTTGTGGTCCTTGCTGAAAAATCGGTTTCCGCTTCCCCATGCCAGGTCGAAACTGGCGAACTGCGAGAATCCCTGGCTGCTCTGCGCCGTAACTCCCATGAGGCCCAGTGGATCTGCAACAAAATAATTAGCTCCCAGAGTGGAAAACGGGGTTACTAACTCGGTGGCGGAGCGACGAATGGTTTGATGAATTTGTTTGGGATCAAGCCGTTGCTTGAACTCTTCAGTTTGTCCGGGCTGGGCAAATGACGGAAAGTTCCAGGAATAGAACCGAACGATACTGAGCAGTTCCTCTTCCTGCAATCCACATCTCGCCAGTTTGAATTTTCCGCTGGCTTGCATTTCGGCAGTGAGGCGGTCGGCGATCTCCTCCATTGCGCCGGTTGCATCCGCTCCACTTTCCGGCGCTTCGATCAAAACAAAAAGCTGATTGCCATACCCCAACTCTTTGCCAAGTTTGCTCGCGGCCTCCCACTGGGGATCGCGATTACCAAACATATCGGTAAGATCGGTTCCAGTGCGAAGGTTGTGAATGTTGGCATAAAGAAAGATTGTCAGGGCGAGAGAAGCGCCCGTCACCATCCCGGGATGACAAATCACCAGGCGGCCCACGAGGCGCATGAAACGGGCCATCATGGTGCGCTCTCCATAGTGGGTCTTTTCGCAACAAACAGAATATGAGCCAAGGGCAAGAGATTTCTGAAGCGGCGAGTTTTAACCTGCATTCCAACCCTCTCCAACGCGCTTTGGTACTCTGCGGCGGAGAGCATCAAGGGTGGAGTGCTCACCCGATCGAAGGTGAAAAGCAGGCGATCGAAGGCCATGGTGATGGTAGACCACAGGCCACGCTCGCGATCGTGAACGCGAAAGATCAGCCTTCCCTGGGGCCTAAGCGCTGAACAGCAACGTTGCAGCAATGCCAATTGCTCATTGGCGGGCAAATATTGCAAAACATCCAGAATCAAAATCATGTCCGCGGGCGGAATCTTAAATTGACAAACGTCCGCGACGCTCACCTCTGCATTCAGAGAGCTGAGAGCCTCTCGAGCGACGGCAATCCGATGCGCATTCAAGTCGCACCCTGCCAGGCGCCGGTTGCTGTCGCCGAAGGCCGCAAAACAGAGAGCCATGCCGTACCCGCAACCAAGATCCACGACCGTTCCCGAGCCCAGTCCTTCAGCCTCGAGCAAGCCGAAGATTCGATCCAGTCTCAGCTTCCAGCGCACAAATCCCCGGTCGAATCGTGCGGATTGGGCAAACGTGCGATTCACGAAAAGAATGCGCTCACGTAGTGCTGGCTTGCCCGGCGCCCTCAGTAAAAGGATCACCGCGGTAATAGCGGCGCCGACGGCCCCAACAAGTATGCCCAGTGCCACGCTACCAACTACCCAGGATAAAAGGCCGTCTTTTAAGTGCGCGCCGGTTACGGCGGATAGTTTCCAAGGCTGAAAAGACCCTGTACGAAGAAAGCAGCCTAGTTCCACTGAGCAGATAACAATTAGGGGTTGGAGAATTGGATTGTTGATGAAAGTGCTGGCAAAGGTCAACGGCTTGTTTAACCGGAACAAAATTGCAAGACCAAGCGCTGCCACGGTCTGGAGCCCGTAGATCGGCACGATGCCTATGAAAATGCCTATAAATACTGCTGCGGCAGCCCGGCCTGGATCAAGCTGTTCCGTAAGCAGGGCGGTAAAAAACTGCCGCAAGTGAGTTTGAAACTTTAGGGCCACCAGGACGTTTCCTTTTTGTCGACTTGCTCCTTACGTTGATACTACCGATAACTCGCCGCTGGCTACAATTTCTTCTCCCACGTACACAGTTCCACTGATCAGCGCCATCTTTCCTGCGCCAGTCAGCTTTACGGTCTCGATGCGTAGTTGCTCTCCGGGAGTTACTTGCTTGAGAAACTTGAAACGGTTTACGGCAGCGAGCAACGCAATACCCGCCGCTCGTTGCGAAGTGGATGATCCCAGCATCACTCCAGCCGTCTGTGCCACGGCTTCAATGATGAGTACGCCGGGAAGTACTGGCCTGGCGGGAAAGTGCCCGGTAAAGATCGGATCTTCCGGATCGACAAACTTTACTGCTACACAGCGTTCCCCCGGCTCCAGCTCTTCGATCCGGTCGATCCACAGAAACGGTGGCCGATGAGGAATCATGCTCTGGATTTCGTCTCGCTCGATCATCTCGGTTTGATTACCTCAAAGGTCTCAGTCGGTATCTTCACGTTCACCGAGGTAACATCGATGGCAAAGACGCTGTTGACCCCGCTCTTGCCGTCCACTTCCAGAGATTGGGGCAGAAAGTCGCGCTTATTCAACTTCACCACTATATAGTTCAGCCTGCGTCGAAATGCGTCTGTCCTTGGGACGAGTCCATTTCATAATCACGGCTCTCCTCCCGCACTGTGACGGTGAAATCCTTCTTGAGGTTCTCGATGGAGTTTTCCCTGCTGAAGAAGGACTGGGCGTGGCGAACGTTGCTGCCGACCTCCATAACCTCCGTATTTCTGCCAGACGTGACATTAAGATAGTTCCCGCTGAAATGGATGCGAAGCGCGTTGGGCGCAAAATATTCGAGCATAAATTGAGCGTTGCCCTCGGCGCAAAACCTGCCGTGGAGTACCATGGGCTTTATCATCAGTTGAGAGGTGCGGGTCTCAGCGACGGTTCCGCAGCCGGTGGTGAATTTCTTCTGTGCTTGCTGAACCCCATCCCAAATGCGCATGAGCAGATCATCGCTTTGAGCGGCCGCCGCCTCGGGGAAAGTCAGTAATAAAGCCAAGCAGATAAGTCTGAATTGCGTGGTCATGTTACGCTCCCAGGAAGCGAAATGCCATCGACCACAGACAGATACGCACCGTGTCTCGGATAGGTTTCATCTTGGAGCGCGGGTGGCCATTGTCATAAACCATGCGGATCGGTGCATGGGCGATGCTGCACCCCGCGCGGGCCATTTTGATAAGCACTTCCATTTCAAATTCGTATCGCCGGCTGCGTAGCTTGATTGCGCCAAGTTTATCCAACCGAAAAAGACGCATACCGCATTGGCTATCGTCGATCTTGCGCCCCACCAGGGCAGAGGTAAACCGGCTGCCGACCGTATTGGAATAATAGCGTGCGCGGGGCATAAGTGCACGAGCGAAAGGGCGAGCGCCAATCACCATGTCCGCCCCTGATTCTTCGGCAACTCGAAGCATGACGGCGATATCCTCAGGCAAATGCTGACCGTCACCATCCAGTGTAATTACGTGAGTAAAGCCGCCCTGAGCTTGCGCGTAAGAAATGCCGGCGCGCAGGGCCGTTCCCTTGCCCCTATTCGTTTTCGATTCCAGGCAAATCGCACCAGCGGCTCGGGCTACATCCGCCGTTCCGTCGCGGGAACCGTCATTGATCACAACTACTCTTTCAATATGCCGCATGACTCCCGCAACTACCTTGGCGATATGCGGAGCTTCGTTAAACGCGGGAATGAGCGCACAGGTTTGCATTGATTTCATTCAAGTGTAGTTCAGCAGGCATCCTCGCGGGAACCGGCGAGAACGAATTTTAGCCCACGCTTCCTCAGTTCATCGATAATTCCCGGCAGCGCCTCGAGCATTGCATCGGTCCCTCCCGGCAAGCGGTCATGGAGCAGGACGATGTCTCCACCAGTCACACGATTCAAGATGCGGCAAGAAAGAGTGCTCGAGTCATCGATGAACGTATCAAATGTACGAATGCTCCAGGAAACATACTCAAGTCGCTCCTGCTTGAGACAAGGCCCCAGGAGAGGATGACGCAGGCCGACAGGCGAGCGAAAATAACGCGGCACAAAACCGCAAATGCGGCGAATACTCTCTGATCCAAGCTTAATCTCGGTGCGCAGACGGCCCGGCGTAAGAAAGCAAAATAAGGGCCGGTGCGACCAGGTGTGGTTCGCTATCAAGTGCCCTTCTTTCCAGGCTCGGTGTACGATCTCCGGATGCCGCTCCGCGCGTCTTCCAACCACAAAGAACGTGGCTTTCACGTTCTTTTCGCGAAGCAAATCGAGCAACCGGGGCGTATCAATGGGGCTGGGTCCATCATCGAAAGTCAGGGCTACGCAATTGACATGCTCCACCCGCGAGCGGTTTGCGACCAGCCATTGATTGCGCGGGTGAAACAGCAGATAAAGCATGACCGCCGTGCCGGAGGCATAAAGGATGGCTGCAACCATTAACCGGGAGAGCGTAAACGGAAATAACAGCGCCAAGGAGGCGTTGGTCGCTATAAATAATAAGTAAAAGCTCGTAGATCTTGCCATTTCATTCATCCCCGGATGAAAGAACGCTCGCGGAATTCGTGGCATCATTCTAGCACCGGGTTCTCCTGCGCGAGCAGCCGAAGGCCTGACGCCTACCTCATAGGTTTCACGCCTATTCTTCGCCGAGGACTTTACGGTCCAACCGCATATAACTTAGTATGGATACAGATTATCTCGATAGATGCATGAGGTGATTCCGGAATGAGAGTTCTGCTTGTCACACCGCGCTCTACTGCGGCTCATTTCGGCCTGGCCCTATTTTTCCGGACCGAGCCGCTGGGGCTTGAATATATCTCGGCCGCCCTCGGCGCGCGCGGGCATCAGATCCGCATCATGGATTTAGCCTTCGAGCGCCGGTCCGTTGCGCAGATTGTAAAGTCTTTCCGGCCGGAGATGGTGGGCATTTCGTGCGTGCATATTCTTGACGCGGCCGATACGGTAAAACTTGCCTCGGAACTCAAGCAGTTGGATCCGGCTATATTCGTCGCCGTCGGGGGGCACGCCGCGGCCTCGTTTCCCAGAGCGCTGGAGCAGAGCCGCGCGGTAGACGCAATTTGCTCCGGTGAGGGCGAAAGCACGATGCCTGCCCTGTGTGATGCCTTGACGCAGCATCGGCCACTTCAGGATGTGCCGTGCTTGCTATTGCCCGCGGGGGAAGGGAAGTTTTCCTCCACCGGTAACGTCCGCGATTGGCTGGACCTGGATCAATCTCTTTGCCCGGATCGCGCCGCGGTAGATGCCTACCGAAAGCACTATGTCTGCTTGAATTACATGCCGGTCTGGACCCTGGAAACCACTCGCGGATGCAAGCACCACTGCAAATTCTGTTCTGTCTGGCAATACTACAGAGGTTCCTGCCGCCACCATGCTGCGCGAAATGTGCGCGCGGATTTCGAGCAAATCGGAAAGAACGTCTTCATCATCGACGATTTGTTTTGGGCAAATCCAACTCGTAGCGAGGAACTGGCGCGCGAATTGCTGGCTTCCGGTGAGCGCAAGAACTGGATGCTGGTGCAGTCGCGCGTCGACCTAGTCAGCGAGAGCGCCGACCTGTTGCGCCTATGGCGTCCATTGGCTCGGAACTTCGATATCTTCTTCGGCTTTGAATCGCCTACTCGGAAGGGGCTCGACTCATTGCACAAAGGCACAGATATTTCGAAGACCCTCGATGCCATCCAAGTTGCAAGAGAGTGCGGATTCGGGGTAACAGGCAACTTCATTGTAGATCCCGATTTCTCTGAAGACGACTTCTCGAATCTTTGGGACTTTGTTGAAACTCACAGGCTTTACCGGTCTGGCTTTACAATTCTTACACCGCTTCCCGGCACGCATTATTTTGAGCAGATTAAGACAAAATTGGAAGTTATGGACTGGAACCAGTTCGATCTGCACCATCTTCTCTGGAAGCCTCGCCTTCCTGTCGAGCGCTTCTTCGAACTCTACTGCGAGACCTGGCGGCGCACCGTGTTAAATGCCGGCGGCAGAAAGAAGTGGTGGCAATGGTTGCGCAATGTCGATCTGCGCCACATCGGCCACATGGCAAGAATCCTTGCCCGCGCCCAGATGCTAATGGACCCGCGGGCTTATCTCGCGGAGTGCAGTCTTCCCAGAGACTCGCAGTAGTGCAGACCAAGAACGCTTCATGGCGGGATGATGTCCACTGGGGCCTGGGGCGAGTTGCGGATCGAGCAGACTTGTTGGCGGCCATTCATGCGGCGCGACGTACGGCACGGAAGGCTGTTGCTCCCCAGTGGATTGGCCGGCCCGCTTCGGTTGGGATCGGAGTGCTGAAAAGGCGTGCATACTCCCCTCTCTGGATGCTGACGGCCTGACCGCAATTCTTTCTTCGACGAAGCAGAGCATGTTCTGCGCGTTGTTAAACGAGTTCAGCGGCCTCCTCGCGCAGCCTTTTCTCAAATTTCGCCAGTCGCACTTCAATCTCCGCTTCTTTTTCTTTCCGACTCTGAAGGTCCTCCCGGTAACGTTTTAAGAAATAATCAATGGTTTCAACGCGAAGCTTGATGGAATTGGCAGGCCGGTTTTCGTCCAAATCCTTGAATGAAAAATAAGGGGTGCCCGAGCGCTCCACGATCTGCTCAATGGCACTATAGATGGGTGCGTCGTGGCCACATTTGAAACTCGATAACTCCACCGCAACCAGGTTGGGATGCCGTGCGGTAAACTTGGCGGCCCAGAGTTTGTGGTTTGAACTGGTAGAAAACGCTGTCTTCCAAACGTCGGAGATATCAAGCGGGTGGCTAATCATGCCGGCGCGTACTTCCTCGCCGAACAATCGCTCGAGCATGTCTTCATCCAGCGGCAAGGTGCTCTGCGAGAAAATTGGGTAGCCCAACTTCTGGAACTGCTCGGTGATTTCATGGTTGATCCCGGAATCGTGGTGATAGGGCCGTCCCAGTATCACGATGCCGATCTTATGCTGCGATTCGATTTGATCGAGAACCTCGCGGGCGCGACGGCGGATGCCGGCTTCATATTTACCCAATTCGCAGTAGCCGGTCTCTACAGCGCGCTGATTCTCATCTTGAGTGAGGCCAAGTATCGGCGCCCATGCCTGGAACATCTGGCGCGCAAAGAGCTTTCGCTCAGCCAGATTCACCAGTGGATGCACATATTGGATTCCTCGTTCGGCGAAGAGGTCGGTTTCTTTTGTATAAGCCGCCTCCACCGTTTCAGGAGTGATTGCGGACGTCGGACAGGCGTTGTTTGCCCTCACGTTCACCAATGGCGAAGACAATACGTCGAACATGGGAAAGAAGATCACGTTGATCGCTTTGCGCTGATGTTGCTTAAACAAAAGGTTATGTACGTGCGCGATGGCGATTTTTGAGGGATAGCAGGGATCAATCGAACCACGACTTGATCCAGCACGATATAACTCCGCTGTTGTGTAATCCGAATAAACAATGTTCTCGGCCCGCACACCGAGGCTTTCAAGGTAAGAACTGAAGAGTGGCGCATAGGCATACATATTCAGAACGCGAGGAATGCCGATGCGCAACTCTGCGCGCCTGTTCATAAGCGAAACGCGGCTGCGTGCCGCGGCGGTCCAAGCATGTTTTGAGATTGGATCTGCGATCATCTCCGGCTGGCGCGAACGCCACACTTCACGCGCCGCGATTTCGACCAGGTTAGGATTGGCTTCCTTGGTTTCATCAATGAGCGATTGTATTCCGCGCATCTCCGCAACATCTTCCACCGCGCCCTTCTCGCAGCCGGCGACGATGATTCGCTGCTCTCCGGATTTCAGCGCGATCTTGGAGCGGAGGGCCCGCCGTACCCGGCCATCCTTTTGTCCGGTCTGAACATCGAGGAATGTCCGCTGACAGGCATTCTTGCAAAAATGGCAACGCGTTTCTTCGTTGTGGGTTGTGCGGTAGTGGATGTTAGCCACGGCATTCATGCCGATGAAGGTAGTTGAGTGGCCTTTGCGCCACACCCGAATCGCTTCAATGGCAGCGCCAATCGCTCCCGCTTCGCCGCAGTGAGGATGGACAAAAATCTCCGGCTCTTTCCCCGCCGCTCGAAAACTGGCATGCAAAAAATCTACTTCCGCCTTCACCGCCGCAAGATTGTTCTGCGTCCCTCCCTGCAGAATGAAGCGCGTGCCTAGGGCAGAAAGGCTTGGCACCTTGGCAACATGCAGGAAAACATTTCTGGGCAACACTGTTGCCAGCCCTGCCAGGATTTCCTCAGCACGCCAGCCCTGTCGCTGGAAGTTGACAATATCGGTCTGTAGAAACACCGCGCAGCCATACCCGAACACAGGCATCGTGTCGGCGCTGAAGGCAACATCGGCATAGTCCTTAACAGGAATGCCAAATCCTTCGGCCGTCGACTGCAGGAAATAGCCGTTGCCGGCTGAACACTGAGTGTTGAGTTTGAAATCTTTTACCCTGCCATTGCTGAGGATAATGAGCTTGATATCTTGCCCGCCAACGTCGACGATCACTTGCGGGTCGGTGAAAAACTTCAAGGCCGACTCAGTATGAGCCACGGTTTCAACCAAAGCCACGTCGGCTTGCAGCACACGTTGCAGAATGTCCTTGGCGTAACCAGTGGTGCCTACACCGAGAACGTTCAACTCCGCGCCCTGGGCTTCTACCTGGCGGCGAAGCTCGCCGAAGATTTCAATGGTGTCCTGAATCGGATTGCCGTTTGAGAGTTGATAGGCCTTTGAGAGAACTTCGCCGGATTCTGACAGGAGCACAGCTTTTGTGGAAGTGGAACCGCCGTCAAGGCCAATGAAAGCCTGGACCAGCTCCCCGGGACTGTAGGCCGCGGCAACAAATCCCGGTTGTGCATATTCAATTTTGAACTTCTGCAATTCGTTCTTTGAAGCCGTCAACCCATGGCCGGCCGAAGCATTCTTATCCATCCGCCGCCCATTCAGCACATAGTGCTCGAGATGCGCTGTCCCCAGGTATCGCCCAATCTCAGCATTCTCGGCCCTGCCAAATTCCACCGCGCCCAGGGCGGCAAAATAAAGGGCATCTTCCGGGGTCTTAATTAGATCCTCGGGAGCATCCCCTGGAGGGAGTTCGACTCCCCGCTCTTTCCAGAGAATTGGGATGTGGTGCTGCCATGCCTCGCGCATGCCGCGAATGAAAGCGTTTGGGCCGCCAAGGAGAAGCACATGTGGTCTCAGCGTGTGACCGCGCGTGAGTACGGTTAGATTTTGCAGGACGATGGCGTCGAAAAGCGAGGCCATCAATTCCTCCACCGGAAGGCCCTGTTTCTGCAGGCCGTTGATGTCAGTCTCCGCGAAAACTCCGCACTTACCCGCGACGGGATGCACTCTGATTCCTTTATAGGCCTGGTTGCATAGCTCGTTTGACGGAATCTTCAGCTTGGCGCTGATTTTGTCGATGATCGCGCCGGTGCCCCCCGCACACTTATCGTTCATCGATGGAATCTTTTTCCTGCGGCCGTGATCGCCATCCTGTTTGAAGATGATAATTTTGGCATCCTGGCCACCGAGCTCGATCACCGAGTTCACTTCCGGGTGCATCTTTTCCACGGCCAGCGCCACAGCATTCACTTCCTGCACAAACTTGGCGCCGATAAGATTACCGAGGGCATTGCCGCCGGAGCCGGTGATGAAAATGCGGCAGTTGCCGGGCGCCATGCCGGTTTCGATCTCCATGCGATGGAGAAACTCCAGCAGTTTCTCCGCCTGCCGTGTGTCGTGTCGCTGATAATCGCGCCAGAGAATAAGGCCGCTCTCGGCTTCGATCACAAGAGCCTTCACCGTCGTGGATCCAACGTCCAGGCCCGCGTAAAAAAGGCAGCTGACATTGTCTCCATCTACAGAAGTAAATGGACCGATACTGGTGAAGCTCTCATATTGTGAAATTCTATTCAGAGAATCTCCCGCTCAAATCTCGTCCGGCAGCTTGGCAAGGTGCGCTTTGCCATCCATCAGACTGCCAACGTGCAAAACAAAGTTCGCGGCAATTCCGGCAATTCCCCGGCGGCGCGGAACCGGATAGAAAGGGCTCCGCAATTGCCGATGCCTGGCGGCATAGGCCTTGATCTCGTCGAGACTCCTGCCCGTCGAAGCCAAAGCATGCTCGAATTCCGCCTTGGCCTTGATTTTTGCTTCGCTCAGCGCCATCTGCACACGGCTGTGCGCATTGATGTCCCCTTCGCCCGAGGTCTCAATTGGCAGGAAAATCATCTCCGGGAACCGATTCACCACTGCCGACTGCACGCCATCGGATTGTGAAGACGGCATGCAGCCGAATGGCTTCAATGCCAGCACCATGTGGCACAATCCGTGGGTTGTGTAATACACATTCTTGGCCACTTCAAGATGTCCTTCGCCGCCGCGCGCCAGAGAATGATAAAAGGGATGCGCCATTCTCGCAAGCACTCGCTGCGGAACCAGTCGCGGTGTGATATTTCCCATGTGGCTCGCGGTACGGGCGAACACATAAGTCCAAGTACTTTCGCTCAATCGCAGCAGGAGCCACTTTTTGCGAAACTTCCAGTCGTTGGATAGTTTCTTCTGCAACTCCCACCAGCGGGCATCGGGATACGGAACATCAATGCCTTTTTTCGCCTCCGAACCGGCACGGGACTGATAAAGAAGATAGGTGATCCAGCCGCTGATTGGTTCGATCCATACCTGCGCGCCCTCCCCTTCCAGAAAGGAGAACATGTTGAAGTTGCCGTCCCCTTCCGTAAGTTGCGCCCAGAATTCCCCAACGATCTTGACAACAGGCTTTACGCGTGTGTGGTCCACTTCGATCTGATTCAGCCGCCTTCGAGCCAAATGCATTCCGCTTACGAATTCCTCGCTATAGAGATGATCAAGAATTTTGCCCACCGTGTTGAGAATCTCTTTCAATTTCCTGTTGCGGGCCACGAATTCGGAGATCCATCCTGGGGTGCGTTCGACGATCTCGTACCGCTTCCGGGTTTCCAGAAAGCTGCTGAGTTGGCTCACAACTTCTTCGATAGCCTGATCCGTAGCGCCGGGCACAACCTCGTAGGGACGTATTTGGTAGACCATATCGTTGATCACGTCGCCCAGATTTAGCATATTGAGCGCGCCAAGATTGAAATCCAGTGTGAAATTCAAGCCAGGATTATCTGAAGCCGTCTTGATTGCCTGATCAGCCTGATACAGCAAGATTCGCAAATCCTCAAAGCCCGCATTGTCCAGCGCCAGCCGATACTCCGATTCATACATGCCGAAGCGGCAAGGGCCGCACGAGCCGGCAGTGAAGAAGATGTACCTGTCAACAATCTCCCGACGCGAAAGCCCTTGACTCTCCAGCGACTGCAGGAATTTGATGAGATTACCGATCGTAAAATAAGTCGGATTGCATTGGCCGTTGTTGCCGTATTCCTTGCCGATTGTAAAAGCCGCCACGTCCGGCGTCGGTAGCATCTGGCAGCGATAGCCGAAGCCTTTCAGAATAGCTTCAATGAAGCGCTCATGTTTCCAGGTGAAGCCTCCAAAGAGAATAGTTACCTTGTCTCGCTCTTCAACAGTGAACGGCCGCTCAGCAGGACGGTGGAAGTGCTCGATAGGTTTCTCGATAAGCCCTGCGGCCTCCATGAGCCTCAATCGTTCCGCAGCCTTGCGCTGTGCCACGGCTTCCTCAAACGTTGGAGGAAGAGAGCCGGCAGGATTTATCATGCAGTTCATTCGCCCGGAACCTCTAGTGACGATTTTAGTTAGCCACGCACGGCAAAGTTGAATCTGGAGAATAGTGGCGAAAGCTTTTGGTGAGTCGCGTATTCGCTGAACGAAAGTTCACGCGAATTCAGGGCGGCAAGCCACCGCAAGAAGAAGCCGCTCTCTAATTCTCATTCTCTTCTCTTCACGCGTCCGGGCAGTGATGTAGATCACACTGTCACCCAATCCCAACTGCGCCTGCTGCAAGGCCTGTTATCTTGTACTCACGCTAACTCGCTCTAACTCTGTTATTGCCACTTCGTTTCCAAATGCCCTTGACACCATACCGCTTGCAGCCGTTACAATTCCACACTTCAGAACTATTCATGGATTTGGGCCCGCTGTTTCGTCGACCATCGAGATGGTGTTAGTCGGCGGCCCACTGCACGCGTTTCCCAAAGAACCAGCCGGGCCAGCATCATGTGAACAATCGATAACCGAGGAGGAGGCCTCAAATGACTTTTTACGAAAGACGCCTATGTCAGGTCGCGGCACTGCTGTTTTTCTTCCTTACGCCATTGGCCGTACAGGCGCAATTGTCTAAGGAAGATCACGAAGCCGCGAAAAATATAATTTCTGGGACCCTGTATCTGCGGGTGCAGGCCCCGCAAAAGTACGGTGTTGGGGCCTGGGCTACCTACTCGGAATCGATGCTGGAGGCCAGTCCTACCGGAGTCAGCGCTGATCGCAAGCTGGCCGAGCCACTCAAGCACCTCATGAGGAATGGCTATCATCTCAAGAACGAGGAAGTCTATTGGGGATTCCTGGCGAACACGCCCGTGAGCCGTTGCAAGCTCGTATCTGAGAAAGGAATCCTGGTGGTTTGGTGTGAGCGGGCCGATCTCAACGTCGATCTATCCGTTGACTTCATAGATATCAAGAACCTCAATGACTTCACCAAGGCATTTAACCTGGCTTTTTCAAAAGTTCCTTTGCAGGACGAGCACCCTGAGTGGCCGGCCGATGTGCGCGCCGCGATCGCCTCGGGCAAGCTGGTCGTGGGCATGACGGCGGAGCAAGCCAGAATCGTGGCCGGCGCTCCACTCAGCATCACTGCAGGCGAAGAGAACGGAGCCAAAACCGAAACCTGGATGCTTCGCCAAGACCCAGGCGAGGTTCTTGGATGGAATACGAAGCATGGAGCCCATACGAAATTGGCTTCGCAAACAGGCCTTCCCATTCAGGTGAAATTCGTCGATGGAAGGCTGCAAACGCTGCAATGAGTTGATCACTACCGCCCGCGCAGACTGGAGATTGGTAAGGGAGCAAGGCGAGCTTGCTCGCAATTACCGCTCCCGGAGTGGCTGAGGCCTGAACTCTGCAGCGAAAGCGTGAAAATCAAATTGACAGCGATGGTTTCCACATACATACCTCTTGGTATTGCGCAGAGTCGGAATTCAACCGTGAATCTCAGGCAAAGACTGGAATGAGAAAGTGGCAAGGCATGATGAGTTATAGGCGACTACTTCGGTATGCAGGAGTGCTATTTCCCGCCTTATTTTGTGCATCACTGTCCGCCCACTCTCAGTTGTCCGTTCCGGAGCGCGCGAAAGCCCAGAGCATGATTTCTGGAACGCTGTACCTGCGCCTCGACGTTCCTTGCACGTATGGAAGAGGCAGGTTCGGCATCGCAGCATCGATTCACCATCTGGACTCGTTGCTGGAGGTCTCGCCTGACGGGTATAGCGTCGAACGCAAGCTCGCGCTACCTCCCAAAAGAAAGCGCGACAAGGTTTTTTGGGGATTGTCTCCCAATGACCCCGTACGTTATGGAAAGCTTCTGTACAAAGAGGACACAGTGCAGGTGTGGATGGAGGGCGTCGCGCCCGACGCCTACGAGATGCTTGTCGACTTCATTCACATCAAAAATCTGGATGATTTTACCAGGGCCTTTAATCGCACCTTCTCCAAAGTTCCGCTTCAGGACGAGCATCCGGAGTGGCCTGCTGAGATTCGGCAGGCCATTGCCGCGCGCAAAGTTATCGCAGGCATGACAAGCGAGCAGGCCTTCAGCGTTGTGGGGGCTCCGCTTAGAATTACTCGTGGGGAAGAGAACGGGGTAAAAGTCGAAACCTGGTTTCCTCGGCAGGATCGGACAGTTCTGGCTACTGAAAGCAGTCCCGCTGATACGCCCACTGGCTTTCCTGTGCGGCTGACATTTATCGGAGGAGTTGTACACGAGGTGGGGCGAATCAGTACGGCGACCGATCCCGGCAAGGGCTGAATAGCGGGAATTCCATTCAACAACTATTAACCCCGATTTGATCGGGAAGCGAGTAAAGGAGAACATCTATGAAACGGTTTGTCATTTCAGCGTTTTTGCTCATGCTTTGTATTGTTCTTCCGGCGTCTTTGGCTGCAAAAAATAAAAAGCCGGCAGAGGACATGAGTAATATGAACCACATTTTCCTCGGGTGGGTAGACATCAATCAGGATGCATACAAATACCTGGGATACGAGACGCGGGAGGAATGGGCCCAGGTGATTGCGAACGAAAACAAAGGGTTCCAGGAAGACTTTCAGACCAAGATGCACGGCCGTACGGTTGTTGCGGCCAAGAACAATCAGGACGAAAACCCAGCGGGAAACGATCTTTACATCAAGTTCACAGATGCAAGGGTCGACAAAGGTTACCGCTTGCATCTTTCGGTGCATTTGATTGACCTGAAGACAAACACCGAGATTGGATCGATCCCCAATCTGGTTTTGAATGGTCATCTATGCAGTTTGACGGGATGTATCGCGAAAGACCTGGGCGGCGTGGCCCAGCAGCTACAAAAAATGATCAACAGTTCGAAATAATGGACTCGAAGGAAGCGGCGCAGATCGGATGTGTTTGCCGAGTTCGGGTTTAAATTTCCTGCCTGGGCCGCTTCAAAATCGATTGACGCAATCTTCTTCTTAGAAGCATCAAGAGTGGACACTGTAGTTTGTGTGACGATCAGCTTTCGTCAGCCAAAGGACGCGATGATTCGGCGATCCTTTTGCGCGAGGGAAAGGGCAGCCTCTGTTTGAGCAGACTCCACCGGGTGTCGAGGTAGGGGTCCGCATTGCTGCCGTAGACCGGATGGTACGTCTCAACCCGCTGGCGGCCCGGGATATTGATTCGAAAATCGTTCAGTTGCAGGAACTGCCGCATTTGCAGCTTGTAGCGGCCCTCGATTCCAAATATAAGTTCCAGAAGCCTTTCGTTGAGCCAAACAATGTGGCGCAAGCCAAACTCCCAAACGTAGGTATAGCCCTTGAAAAACTTCCAGTCGGCTTTGGATGCGCGCCACATGCCAATGACTTCGCGGCGGATCTTCCAGCGCATAAAATTGAGTTCCTCCGGACTTAAATTCCGGGTGCGCACATTGCTGAAGTAGCCGTCGTACCAGCGAAAATCGGACAAATTGGCGACGCGCTTATCTTCGATCATTTCTCCGCGCAATGGTGTTTTGGGATACGGTGTCATGATCTGGTCCATCACACTGGAGATCCCCATCTTCTTGATGAACTGATAGTTTTCGCGAATACTGTCCGGGTCGTCATCCGGAAGCCCATTGATAATGCCGGCGATAACGATAATGTCTTCCTTCTGGAGGGCGGCAACGCCACGCTGGATCGTATCGAGCGTGTTGGGCTTGTTCATGGTTCGCAGGTTCTTGATGGAGGCATTTTCAATACCCAGAAAGATGGAGACAAAGCCGGCCTCAACCATTTTCTTGGCCAGGTCAGGCCGATGCGCGAACCCGATCGGGCTCGCCTGGGTGGTGAACATCAGGTTCTTCAACTTCAGGCGAATCACTCCGTCGCATAACTGCTCGAACCGATCCATATCAAGAGTGATGTTGTCGTCGGTGCAGAAGATGTGGCGTGCGCCGCGGCTGTAAGCATCCTCAATGTCCGCCAGAACTCGATCCAGCGGAAAGAGGCGGAACGAGCGACCGTACATTTCTCGAATGCTGCAGAAGTTGCACAGATGCAGGCAACCACGCGACGTCTCGATCACATCGGCGCGGCGGAAGTACATATGAAATCCCTTGACCAGGCGCTTGTCGCGCGCAGGAATCCGGATTCTGGTCAGATCTTCGAGGGGACGTGCCGGATTGTGGCGGAAGATGCCATCTTCCTTGTAAGAAAGTCCGCGGATGTTTTCCAAGCCTTTTCCATGCGCCTCGATACTATCGAGGAGCTCGCCAAAGGCGAAATCTCCTTCTCCGCGCATCAGGAAATCCCACCACCCCGCGTCCGGACCGGCGGCGATGCTCTCAGAGAACAAAGTGGCATGATACCCGCCGAGCACGGTGCGATGCGGCTATTGAACTGCTTGGTCAGGTAAGCAAAACCGACTGTGGTGTCATACTGGAAAGTCATCGACGTAAAGCCGACGACATCTGGCTTGAATCCCGCAAAAGCTTCAGAAAGCGGGGCACAGCCTGCATGCGCCAAACAATTGTGTCGGCAACTCTAACATCGTGATTATCGATCTGGCCGGCAATTGTCGCCATCGCTATGCTTGGCGGTTCCCACTGACGGCGCGGAACCCAGGGCGATGTTGCAGGGCTTTGTACCAGTAATGCTCTCATTTGGCCGCAGCCTGACTTTGTTCAGTCGCAAGATGGAATCTGAGCATTGCTGGGAGTACAGAAGACCAGTACTTCCACGTATGTCCGCCTGGGCCAGTCGACCATTCGTGAGGCAAACCGAGTTCCGTTAGCTTTTGGTGCATGAGAACCATTGTATCGAATAGACGATCGCTCGATCCAACTGCGAGAAACAGTCTGGGGATAGGCCCAGGAACGACAATTGTCTGCTTGCCTCTGCCTTGGGAATCGAGTGGGCCTGGCGGAGGTGCTTGCGATGGCCAGTAAGTCCACTCGTCGTCGGCAAATCCGCTGACAACGCTGACGCTCGAGAACCGGCCTGGATAGCGTCTGCCAATATCGAGGGAGAGATAGCCGCCAAATGAGAAGCCACCGATCGCCCAACGCCGGCGCTCCAATGGTATGGAGTAAAGGCGCACTGCGGTTCCCGCCACCTCTTCTGCCACCAAGGTTAAATAATTTGGGAAGGGAAAACGGTCAGATTGTTCGCGATAAAAATTACTGAAGCGAACGTCGGGCAGGATCAGGATCGCAGGACGAACCTCGCCCCGGCTTAACATCTCGTTGTAAACCTGGTCCACTTTGAGATGGCGCAACAGATCCTCCGGCCGGTCCGACCACCCGTGGTTCAAGATGAGCACTTCAGACGGCGGAGACTGCGTCTTGGGTATTAGAGCCAGGAAGAAGCGCGGCTCGTTCATTTCGTTGGACCAGAAACGAACGCGTTCCACAACGAGGTTGGTGTGCTCCGACAGGCGAACCCGCACGATCTGCCCGGGAGCTAGCGGGACCTTCTCAAACGGTTCCTTGTGAATTCGCCCGCAAGCTGCCAGCAGCAGTGTTGGCAGCAGCGCCAGTCCTCGCAGTTTCCAGCGAATGCTCACGGCTAGGCCTCACTGGACCGATTGTATTTTCCCTGTGGCGACGCGCGGTTTCCTGAGGCCAGTTTGTTACGCATCACTTCTTCGATCTGCTCAATGGTGTCCAGGTTATGCACATCGATTTCCCTGGGCATAAATTCGACTTCATAGTGGCTTTCAAGAAAAGCCACGAGGCCGATCATGCCGATGGAATCAATAATTCCGCCGGAGATAAGGGGCATGGCGTCATCGACAGTTTCAAGGGGTGCATTGTGCAGAAAATTCTCAGCGATGTACTGCCTGACTTCAGTCTTGATTTCCACGATTCAGTCCTTCGGCAATCTTGTCCAGGGCCAGGTAATCGATCTTGCCCCGGCTTCCCTTGGAAATGACATCCAGAAAGAGGATGTTGTCAGGCACCATGTAGGGCGGCAGTGCTCGCGCACAATAAGCCTTGGCTTCAGTCAAATTGAGGGCGCCTGCGACGCGAACACGTACAAAAGCCGTAATCACAGTACCTTTGTGTCTGCTCTCAGCAGCTACGACAGCCGCTTCCAGTATATCTTCATGGCGGAGGAGCGCGGCCTCGATTTCCCCCAGTTCAATACGAAAGCCGCGACGCTTTACCTGCCGGTCGAGCCGGCCGACGAAAGAGTAGCTGCCGTCAAGCCCAATTGAAACGCGGTCTCCTGTGCGGTAATAGCACTTGCCGCCTTGGGTGACGAAACAGCGCTCGGTATCTTCAGGGCGGTTCCAATATCCACTCATCAGTGAGTCACCGCCGGCGAGCAGTTCACCATTCGCGGCGTCCACAGATACGTCGGCATAGGGGCAGGCGCGGCCGATGGGAAGCGGTTGCGACCCATCGTAGGCAGGAGGCACGCGACACCAGGTGACCACATTGGTCTCGGTCGGTCCGTAGAGATTTGCGCAAACAGCCTGTGGCGCCGCAGCCTGCAGACGAGCTACGCCCGGGCCTGGAAATACCTCGCCGGCGAAGAGAATGACGCGCAGGTCGGGATACTCGTGCTCCGCAAAACGACCCTCTTGCAGCATACCGGTGAGGATTGACGGCACTGAATACCAGCAGGTAATGCGAGCCTGGCGCAGAAACTGGATCAGGAAGCGCGGCATCCACACCGTATGATCCGGTACAAGAACGCAGGTTGCACCGCATAAGGCCATATTGAAGATGTCGAAGGTGGAAAGATCGAAGCCCAATGGCGACGGGCACGTGATGCGGTCACTGGAAGAGATTTGAAATTCTCGCGCGGTCCAT
The DNA here is from genome assembly GCA_963839225.1 of uncultured Acidobacteriaceae bacterium. Classification (GTDB taxonomy): domain Bacteria; phylum Acidobacteriota; class Terriglobia; order Terriglobales; family Acidobacteriaceae; genus Telmatobacter. The sequence continues at coordinate 15,367 of CAWIVA010000103.1, read as the reverse complement.
TTTACAAATGCGCTAACGGCGTTGTGAGAAAGCACAACCCCCTTGGGTCTGCCTGTTGATCCCGAGGTAAATAAAATAAGAGCCGGGTCGTTTGCGTCAACTTGAGGCAGCGCGACCATGTTTTCAAGAGCGGTTGGCTCTGTTAGCCAGGGAATGCAGGTGCCGGTTTCGCGATCGGTGATTCGGGGCGGCCCGGTCTCACCTTCGATCACCAGCCGTGCAGAGCAGTCCGCCAATACTGTTTCAATACGTTCCCTGGGCCACTTGGGATGGATGGGGACATAGATGGCTCCGGCAAGGAGGGAAGCGAAAACAGAGATAATCGCATCGGTGGTCTTTGGCAGCACGAGGGCGATGCGAGCCTGCTTTCGGACACCGTGGGCGACGAACCGCGATGCCATTGCCGCGGTTTGCTCGAATAATTCGCTGAAAGAGGTGATCCGATCATCTTCAACTATGGCCGGGGCGTTCGGCGCGATTGCGGCGCGTTCCCTAAGCCAGTCGCAGAAAAGATTGCTTTCAGCTTCGGGCAAGAGTCACCCCCCATGTGAAACCGATCCCGGCAGATGCAAAAAGAATCAATTGCCCAGGCCGAATCAGACCTTCACGCCACATATGCGAATAATTAATTACCAAATCGCTGGCAAAGGTGTGGCCATATTCAGCCATCGGAGTCTGCGGCAGGCCGTTTTCCGGAAGCCCAACCATCCGGCGGAATCCGTCGCGATCCCGATGGCTGATGTTGGAATAGATAAAATGATCTACGTCCTTCAAGCCAAGCGAGGCCGCCGATAGAACTTTGTTCGTCAGACGGAACAGGTTGAGATAGTAGATCGGCATAACTTTGTGCTCAATGCACACGGCATCGGCCTGAATCTCGATATGGCCGTTGGTCTGGGTCAATGCTATGGCCTTATACAAATGGCTCAGGGTCAATGCCTCTACGCCGAGCAGGAGCGGTCCGTCCGTACCATCGCGGCGCAGGACGAGAGCACTGGCCGCGTCCCCTTGCACTGTTATGGGAAGCAGGGACCGGTTCCCCGGAGGCGCGGCGTCGGCGGCCACCAGCAGAGCGGTCTGAATATTTTCATCAGTGCTCATCCAGCCGAGGGCGGTTTTGATTGCCAGGTGCAGCGCGCCGCAGCCTCCGGCCTTGAAACTAAGATTCAACGAGGTATCAGCTCCAAGTTCAGCGCTGAGTTTTGGCGCGAAGGAAAGCGACTGCGAAATGTCTCCGGGAAAAGTGCTGTAATCCAGGATCAAGTCAATATCTCGCGCCGCAATACCGGCGTCCGAGATTGCCGTTGAAGCGGCCTCCAGCGCCAAATCATAAGGTCGCTTGAGACCGCAGACACGAACACGGCTCAGGCCGAGCCCCTCCAGTGCTTTTCGTCTCATGAGCGGGCTGAGAGGAGCCAGTGTTGTCTCTACGCGATTTTTCTCCCGCTCAAGGATCGCTTCCACGGTCTCGGAATCGGGTGGAACGGCATAGGCCGCGGATGCAATTCGTACGTTGATATTCAAGATAACTCCAGATGAATTGCGGCATAGCCACTTCTGCCTGAGGTTGCTAATAGCAGCGCCTGGCCACTGGTTGGACTGCCACTCAAGGCCAATACCAGGTGAAGAAGGCCACCAGTCGTAGCTAAACCCCCTGCAACAGCCTGAGGCAGGACGATGGGCGTATCGAAACCGGTAATTTCGCGGGCCAGACGATCGGTTGAGCTGGGGGCGCAAGGCGCGCCGTTCCCGGCGCAGATCGCTAAATCCGGGACAGAACCGTCAATCATCTGGCGTATGGCATTGGCCGGCTCGCCTCCTTCTGCCCAGCGGCCGGAGCGCAGGCGGGCATAGGATCTTGCTTCCCGGCTGCCGGCCTGCTCCAGCACCAGTGCGGTCACTCCTTCGCTAGGAATAAAACCGCAAGCATTCGGCACAGTCTCAGAGTTATAACACAACGGCGATAGTAAATCTGCCGCCTCGTACCATCCATATACAGATTGAGTAAGCGTATCTCCCGCGAGGACAATGGCTAAGTCTGCCTGTCCGTGGCGGATCAGGGAAGCTGCTTGTATCAGCGCGCATTCTCCCGCAAAGTTCTTGCTGTCGACCGTAAGATTCGGCCCGCGCAGACCGAGGAACAACGCTACGTGACTGGCTGGAGCGTTGAAAAGTGTCTCCGGGAAGGTGATGGGATCGGTTCCGGACCAGCCATTTGCGGCCGCGCTGTGGAAGAAGGATTCCGTGAGCTCAACACAGCCAAAGCCAGTGGCGAAGACTATGGCAACCCTGGATGGTCCACCTTACTGATATCGATTCCGGCATCCTGAATGGCCAGTGAAGCGGCTACCAGGCCCCACGCCGACAGGCGATCCAGTCGCCTGGTTTTCAGTCCCGGTACTACGTCGGCAGGGCGAAACGGCTCGACGAGAAACGCTCGCCGCAGCCCGCCGGTTGCCCATGGGATTGTGCTCGGCTCAAGAGAGCACGAAGGGATCAAGCCGGCCAAAGGCCCATAGGGGGTTACGGAACCGATTCCGGTAATGGCCGGCAAATTCGCATTCATAGGCGGCCACTCCCGAAGATGAGGGCTGCATTACTGCCGCCAAAGCCCGCTGAAACCGACATGGCAAGCGGTAAAGGTTGACGCCGAACTTCGCCCCGCAACCAATCGATTCCCGAACTCTCGATGGGGTCCGTAAGCCGCAGCGTCGGAAATAGTGCGCCGCAACGAATGGCCGTGATGGTGATGGCTGCCTCCAGCGCACCCGCTGCCCCCAGGCAATGCCCGAAGTAAGACTTCGTCGAAGATACGGGTATGGGGCGGCTACGTTCGGCAAACGCAGTCTGATAAGCATTCGTTTCGGCTATATCGTTCAATGGGGTTCCTGTCCCATGAGCATTCACATAACCGATCTCATCGGCGCCGCACTCGGCCATTTCCATCGCGCGACGAATGCAATCCGCCAATCCAATTCCGTCCTTCTGTGGCGCGGTGGGGTGATAAGCATCATTGGTCATGGCCCATCCGCGCAGTACTGCCAGAACAGGTGCGCGATGTGTCATCGCCCCGGCAAGGGTTTCGAGTACAAGAACGGCGGCTCCTTCACCAAGATTCAATCCCTTGCGATTCTGGTCGAAAGGACGGCAGGGAGACGGATCCAACGCCTGAAGGGAGTTGAACCCGCTCAGCGTAAATGGGCACAGTGCATCGCTGCCTCCTGCCAGCATCATGGGCGCGGCCCTGTCAAGCAGAAGGTTAGCGGCAAATGCAATCGCCATCGCTCCGGAAGCGCAAGCCACGGAGACGGAACAGTTCGGTCCGTGAATCCCCAAGTGCTCGCCGACGGAAGTGGCAACGTGCGAAACGGGATAGGAAGATGCACGCGTCAGGCCGCCATTCCGGTACCAGGCAATCGGATCCGCAGCGATTCCGGGATCGAGCTCCACTCAGCCCGGCGACCGTGCTGGCCATCACCGCGCCGCACTCCAGAAAGGCAGAGCTTTCGCGCTCTAAATCCGCCACTGCATCTTCCGCAGCCACCAGCGCTAACCGATCCGTGCGTGAGTAATAAGAGTTGGAAGGATTGGCAATAGCTGGAAAATCTCGAACCTTGGACGTGGTTCCTTCAAAACCGGGATACAAACCCGTGCTTGGCGCCAAGCAACACTCGCCCGCCAACATGCCGGCCCGCAGGCGAGCCAGCCCGACGCCATAGGGGCTGACAACGCCTATCCCAGTAACGACAATGGTCTTATCGATATCACTCACTGGGAAGGACCGGCCAGAAGTCAAAGAAATTCACCCACTGATCATAATGAACCGGCAACGTTGTTTCAAGGAACCGGACTGCCTTGCACAAACCTGCGAGCTGGCCGGAATCGCCCTCATCGCAAGCGGAAGGAAAGATCGGGTCGCCTAACAGAACGCGATAGCGGAGCCAGCCCCGGCGAATCACAAAGCCCGGCAAAACTGGTGCACCGGAGACCTGCGAAAGCAGAAAGGGGCCCAGCGGAAAGGTGGCCGGGTGAGAGAAGAACGGGATATCAGCGCCGTGGCGAAAGTGGTAAACGCGGTCTCCCTGGATTGCCACGATTTCATTCCGGCGCAAGGCCTGCAAAAGTTCGATTGTGGCCCGCGGTCCGTCTCTGAGATCAACAATTCTGAGCCGCTCGTTGGCCATCCTGTCCCGTAACAATCTCTCCGCCGGCTTGTCCTCAACCACGCGCGCAACATTTACCGGCCGTCCGTGCAGCTCAAGGAGGCGAGAGGCAAATTCCGGATTTCCAAGGTGCGCTGTCCACACAATCAGTCCCTTGCCTGCTTCGAGGCATCGGTCGATCAATGCAGCGCCACGATCCTTGTCCGCCAACATCGAGAGAAGCTGCGCATGGCTAGCCTGGGCACGAAGCAATAGGAAACCATCAAGTCGCAAAACGAATAGAAGACCCTATAAACCTTCCAATAAAGCGTCAGTCCACGCCTGCCCGAGACCCGCCGCAGATTGCGCGCAACTGCCCCTCTCTCCCCTTTCAACATCAGGAAGAAGATCAGGGCGGTTACAGCAGCTATCGGAGGATGAATAAATCGCGGCAGCTTTGGCATAACCCAAAACACAATCTGGAGGGCCGGAACATTATGAAAACGGTGCTGATACCAGCGCGTCAATTTCCACCAGCCGTTTGCAACTCGCTTACATGGTTAAACACCTTCCTCTTCAACACGGAGTACATATGAAGGATCTCCGTGTCGCTGTATCCAATGGAGCGGAGAGTGTGTATAGCGCCGTCGACGGCTGCTGGATTGCTCATTCCAAAACGGCGATGATACTCAAGCTGTATATCGGTCATTTCATGCTTTGACAAGGTGGGAGTTCCCATCGGCATATCGTTATACGAAAAACGGCTGGTCATTCCAAGCCGTTCCCGGTCCCAGCCAGCCTCGATAGCCTGTTCGTTGATGTCGCACCCTGGGAAAAAGCGCAAACAAAAGTGATAAGGCAGTAACGACGGCTTGGGCAAATCGCCTAGCCAGTCCAGGGTGCGTTGCGCCAGCGCGCGAGTTTCAGTGGGAAAACCATACATGGTCGATATGTTCACGGCCACTTTCTGGCGCTGTGTATAGGTGATGATGCGCTTGGCCTTATCGAGGTCGAGGCGCTTCTTCACCAGGCGCTGAATCTCCTCCGTGGCCGATTCCACAGCGTAGGTAAACCAGACGCTACCGGCTTCGAGCGCTCGATCTACAAACTCCTCACTGGTAATGTCGGCGCGCAGGCCATTGACAAAGTAAAGCCGGACCTTGAGTCCCGATGCTCTGATCAGATCAAAAAACTCAAAAGCGCGCTGCTGGTTAACATTAAAGATATCGTCGACTAAATAGAAATCCTGAATACCGTGCTTGGTATAGAGCTCGGTGACTTCCTTGAAGATGTTCGCGGCGCTACGCAAACGGATGCCCTTCCAATGGGTGAAGCAATAACTGCAGTGATACACGCAGCCGCGGCTGGTAAGCAGCACCCCCTGACGTCGGTGATTGTACGAGTAACTCAGTTGACGCTGGTAGTTATCCAGATCAATCAAGTCATACGCAGGGAAGGGAAGACTGTCAATATTTTCAATCTGTTGCTGATCTTCGTTTTCCACCACACCATCGTCTGCTCGGTACAAGACCCCAGCAGTAGAAGCGGGTGAAGCTCCGGAAAGCAAGTTGACGAATATCTGCTCACCTTCCCCTTTTACAGCGATCTCCAGTTCCGGCACTTCCTCGAAAAGCCTGCGCTTGTAAGCCTGAACAATCGGACCGCCCACGATAAGAACAGCGTCGCTATGGCCGCGAACTAAAGCAGCAATCCGCTGCAGCTCCTCAAGAAAAAATGCGATGGAGCGGACGCCCACAACATCTGGCTGAAACTCATTCAAAATGCGAATGAAACTCTCGTCGTCAGGGCAGGACAATGAAGATTCGACAATGCGAAACTCGATCTCGGGCAGAGCCGTGCGGGCGTAGGACGCCAGATACATCAGGCCTAGCGGTGGGACATGCATCTCATAAGGCATAGTCGTCCCAACCCATTTACTCATGTTATTGGCTTCCACTAATAACACACGAGTTGGTTTCTTCTTATCGCTGGTCGGCATGGGAAAACCTCCTCATCAGGTGCGAGGTCAGGTTCTCGCCGCAATCTTGGCTTCGACTGTAGCGGCTAACTGATCGATGCTCTGCCACACGCTCTCGTCGAATTCGCCTTCTACCAGCTTGATGCCGAAATGCCGCTCAATCTCCAGAATGAGTTGGAGTATATCGATGGAGTCGATCTCCAGATCGCCTCCAATCAGCGGCTGATCGTCGCGTAGATCCGCTGGAGTCATATCCTTGATCCGCAAGCTGCGAAGGATGATCGGCTTTAGCTGTTCCTTGACGGTGACCATAGTAGTAGTGTCAGCAGTATAACATTCTGGCTTATCGCAATAGGCCCATAATCGAGGTCAAACTAAGAAAGCCGCGGAATACAAAGCCCAAGGGATCCAGCAGCACAGTACGCCCCGCGAGCAGATCGCGAACCGGTTGGCCGCGAAAATAGCCGATCTGCCGGTAGTGGGCGATAAAGTAAAGCACGCGCAAAATGATCTTCCAGTTCAGGGGGGCGAAGTACATCGGCGTTATGAGGGGCACGGCCCGGCCTTCTTTCACTTCCGCTGCAAAATCCGCATAACTCTTTGCCTGCGACACCGAAAGCACTGAACTGGCCAGCAGCAGATGGCTATCTCCGCCGCCAACTACCGGCTTTTTCACTGCCTGAGCCAGTTGGAGAACCCGGTCATTTTCCTCCCGGCTGCGCATGCCATTGTATTCGAGGGCATCAATCGCCCATCCATACCGGAGCAGAAACTCTTCCGCTGGAATTTTGCGGTTCCGTTCCTTGCCCCAGGGAACCAGGGGATGGTTGAACACCACCAGGCATCCGCTGGCCCGCAGGATTTCAAATACTTCGTCCAGACGGTTCGCGCGAGCCGAAGCTTGAAGATTGGCGTGGATTTCCGCAATGTTCTGCTCCGGCAGGCCTGTAATTCCCAAATGGAAAAGATAGTCTTCAAAGCGAAGTGAAAGCTCTTCGCCGAGAGGATTGCTGTGGGCATATTCCGGCTGCTTGCGCTGGAGCTCGATACTCCCGGCCACTTCATCATGATCGGTAATCCCAACATGGATGCCGTCAAAACCAAGCGATGCCGCGCTGGCGCATTCTTCGAAAAACACTTCCTCGGACGTTTGCGGTGGCCGATAGGAGACCTCGGCATAGTTCAGATCGGAATCCTTCGCGAGGCCGAATGCCGATTGAAGAATGCCCCGGAATGGCCGCATGAACCCGAGCTTCACCACCTCGTTCAGTGAGGCCAGATTCTCAATCGAGTATTCACAGTGGTTATGCGGCGAAACCGCAAACCCAAACTCCTGTGCCGGCTTGGGGCACGAGCGGTAAGCATAGTTCTCGATCACCCAGCAATCGGAATCCGGCATCTTACCGTCCCTCTCCGCTAATACGGATGATTTGGCCCAGGACTATAGTAATCCGCCATCGACCGCGATCACTTGACCTGTGATGTAGCTTGCTTCAGGAGACGCCAGAAACGCAACCAGGGTAGCTACCTCTTCCGGCTTGCCAAAACGCCCCAGAGGAATTTCAGAGAGCAGACGGCTCTCTTCCTTCTCTATGTACTTGGCGGACATGGGGCTGGGAATCACGCCGGGGCAAACGGCGTTCACGCGGATGTTGAATCGCCCCACCTCGCGAGAGAGTGACTTGGTGAAGGCGATCATGCCGCCCTTGGAAGCCGCGTAATTGCACTGGCCAGCCTGTCCGCGAACTCCGCTGGGCGACACAATATTGCAGATAGTTCCGCTTTCACGGCGCATCATCCCAAGCAAGGCTTTTCGTGAACACAAATATGTCCCGCGAAGATTGGTATCGATCACTTCGTCCCACTGTTCTCCAGACATAAAGGCTAGTAAAACATCGCGGTTGATTCCCGCGTTGTTCACCAGGCAGTCGACCGATCCGAGTTGCTTTTCGAGACGCTCGAACAGCAGCGCCACACTCTCGTGGTGGGATAGATCAGCCTCCAGCGCGAGCGCTTCTCCGCCGGCGGCGATTATGCTCTCCGCAACCTTATCCGCGGCCTCTTTCCCGCGATGATAGTGAGCGGCAACTCGGAATCCAGCACGCCCCAGTGCTTGAGCAATGGCAGCGCCCACGATCCCCGAGGCGCCTGTCACGAGTGCGGTTTTCGCTTCAGTCATAAGTTAAATCAATGCAGCGGCTTGAAGATCATGATCAGAAATCCCCAGCGCGAATTGTATCTTGGGATGTTTCCGTCCAGAGCATAGGATACCGTGCCTTGTATCAAGGTGCCCATGGGGCCGGCAACATTGAAGTTTGTCTCCAGTCCGTCAAACTTGCGGAATTGACTTGACTCTGACAGATTGCGCGCGCGCGCGTAGGCATACATTCCCTCCACCTTTATGACGTCCATCATGTTGAAGCCGTAGTGCACATTGCTCATGGCGATGGCGTCAAAAAAGTCTGTTCCGCCTGGGATGCCGTGCAGGCGAGGCTGCGAGAACAGGAACGGTGCGTAACGGGAAAATCGGTCCAGTTGATCTCCGCCATAGTATGCTAGATCAAATCCGCCCTTGGTGAATTTTCTGAAGTAGTAATCCTTGTTCAAGTCGGCGTTGTAGAGTGTGTAGCCGCTTTCAGACGGCTGGGCCGGCGTGCTGCATGTTGGGGACGATACGAGACATCCAAATTGTTTCCAGGCGATGCGCTCGCCCTTAGTTCCCTGTGCGGTGAATATATAGCCTTTGTCGGTGAGCTTTACTTCCAACCCGGGTAGAAAAGCCACGCCGTTTCGAGGCAGCGCGAAATTGCCGGACGTATCACTGGTTCTGCGGAAGATGTTATAGGCCAGGTACGATGAGGCTGTCAGGCTGAGATGAGTTGTTGCCTGCCAGGTGGCGCGTACGCCTGCATCCTGCTCCCAGGTCCACATCTCCTGCGCAGTGTCTTCCGTGTTTTTTGGTTGGCCCTTGCAGTCCGGCGTCGGTATCGAGAAACAGTAGATTCGGTTATCGCCGGGAAGTACGGAGAGCGCCAAGTCTGCCGCCAGGCGGTACTTGGTTGCATACTGCTTCGATAAATCGGTCGCCAGGATAGGACCGGCAAAAAATGTCGAGAGTTGCGCCCCAGTATGGCGGTAATCGAAATCGGCGATACTGATGCCCGCAATCGGAATAGGGAAGTCGAATGTGCCTTCGTAAAAGGCTCCGCCCACGATGGACGTAATGCGCTTCGAGGTGTTTTCTATCAGGATGCGTTCGTTGCCGCGCTTCTTCAGTTCTCGCAATCCATTGTCGGTGTCGCGGTACATCGGGTCTTGAGAGCTATGCGCGGCAGCAAGAGCATCGCTGAATTGCGGCGAGTTAATCAGGTAACCAGAGTACTGGACGGTGCGCTGGAGAATAAAATCGCGGCCTGCCGCATTCAGCGTCTGCTGCGCAGTTATTGAGCGCAGCAAATTGAACTGATTTCCCTTACCGTCAGGAACCAGATCGAAGTTCTGAGTCTCGGCATTGACCACGACGTTGCTCTTCAGGCCGCGCTGGTTGAGGGACTGCTTCACCTCGCGAAATGTAGTGCCGTCGATCCATATTTTTCCGCTATAAAGGGCCTCGTCCTGGACTTTCGGCTCAACTCCAACCACATAGCATTGGATTCCATTCACTTGTTCCGTTCCCAGCAGCTTGTAGTCATAACGCTCATTCAGCTTTAGTTCGAGCGGTTGTGTAAGAACCTTTTCCGGCTCAATTTGAGGCAGCGGAAAATCGTATTTGTTGCTGAACTTTACGCCATTGACGAAAAATGCCGTCTGGGCCAATTCCGTTGGTCCGGACGCGAGAAAAACTGCGTGAGCTGCATTGAAATATCGAACGGGGCGGTTACGGTTGTGCTCTCGAAGTGCAAATTCATAAAGCTCGACGACTGGTAATTTTCGAGCATCCGATTCTGCGCGGCGCGGTACTGTTGCCAGCGAGCTATGACTTCGCTGACAGTCAGGTCGACTCCACTTTTCACTTCGACGGAGCTATAACTCGCAGTATTGGCGCCACTCAGCTTGTGGATAGCGATCAGGACATACTCACTTGTGCAAGCGCATGTTTGTACCAAACCATTTTCAGCCTTGACTCGTTCGCCTGCCGGAAGCACGGACCCAGTTGCGGGGTCATACCACTGCGCCTCGAATTGTGTCCCGCCAGTGGCTTGGAGCTTGACCGTCTTCGGTTGACCCAAACTCCCCTTCACATGCGCCACAATCACGGTGTCTGGCGACTGTCCGCTACCGAACCACTGAACCTCGCCGTCTTCAAGTCCATCCGTCGCAATCGTAAACGGCAAGGCCGCAGGGTCCAGCCTGAGCATGTTCGCGGTAATGTGATGCTTCAAGATACTGTTCATCGCGCACACCTGTTCTGCGGCCCTGGCATCCGGAGCTTCGGTCCAGATAATCTCAACCGTGCTACCGGAAGCTGCAAGCGCAGCGCCAAGATATGAACTCGTTGCGGCTGAGGTTGTTGCGTCCAGCTTCAGGACCAGGGGCTTATTCAGCGCCTCTTGAGCAATCCACGCGGCATCCGCTCGCCAACTTGGAGAGTATGCAACGCCCAACAGGTCGGAATAGATAGCAAGCCGCTTCACCAGGTCGCCATGCTGGCCGATAAACCCAGGGCCAAAAACAAATACGAGCCGCAAGCCAGCCCTCATTGATTTCGCGGTAATCGCCAGTCGCAGCAGTGCAAATTCGGTCTGGTTGGGGGCCATCAATGGCTCATTCACTTCCACAATGACTCCGCGCACAACAGAGGCCGAGATTGGCGCTGGCTTCAGAAACGCCTCAACCCGTTCGGTGAGCTGCTTCTCAGTCTCCGTGCCAGTGAAGACTTCGGCGCTCACGACCATATGCAGCCAGACTTCGGATTCCTGGGGAAGGCTCGCGATAGCTTTTGCCTGTGCGGCAAACAAGCTGGTTGAGCTAACATCGCCGGCAAGTGAAAAGTTCACTGCCGGCAGAACGATCTCACTACCCTGAGAGTGGCATTGCCTGACAGCGTCCATGCCTGCCGTAAGCTCCCGGTCCGTGGGAATCGAAACGGCAGCCCTGGGCAAACCGACTTGCGAGCTCGCCGGCATGAGCAAAATTCCGCTACATAGCAGGAATACAGCTGCTAGTCGAAAGCTCTTGGCGTCAAACAGGGATTGCGCTGCCTGGACAAAAGACGAGATCGTCATAACTTGCGTCCGATAGCCATTGAATCTGGCAAAACGAGTTGCATTGCATTGATGAATCACTTGCAGCCGCACAAATGGCCCTTAGCAATCCGCCCGCGCCTTATTCTCGATTCGAATCAATTCCTCGGCTTCGCGGAGCCGGGCGCCTGCGTTATAGCTGCAGAAGGGGATAAGTTGTCCATCGGTTGCAACATACTGGATAATGCAGCGGTTCAGGCGGCGCAAGTTATAGCTGTGCGCGTCCATAAAGTGCATCCCCGCAACGAAGATGCCGTTAAACCCCCTGCGAGTCCATCCCTCTGACCTTCCCTCGGTCTTATCATCCCAGGCATCCATGCTGTGAAGCAGGCGCTGGAATGTGAGTTCAGGAGGAGCCATGCGCATATCGAGGCATTGCGATAATTGACCGAATTGACGAATCTTCGATATTTGACGTTCGAACAATCCCTGTTCCGCAAACGGAGTTATTTGGCCTGCGCCGCGCAGAAATCGTCCCAGATCAAAGAAGCTGTTCAGGCAGAATGGCTTGTTGTTGTCGTCAACGTAGAAAAAGGTGCCGATTGAACAATGCGCATCGCTGACTGGAGGATGCGATGTCTCCTTGCGAACGCGGTCGATGGCGCGGCAAAGTAAAGACAGCGAGTTCAGCGGGAACCAGTCGTCGGGAAAGCGCGTCAATCCGGTTTGTTCGCCAAATTCGCGCGCCATGGTGGCAAGATTAAATGGCTCTGAGTGCCCATTCGCGACTTCAATCCTGCCTACGTGAGCTGCCGGCTGTATGCTGATGCCGGTGATGAACTTGCTGTGTTCGAGAGCGAACTGAAAGATGGGCCCAAGTTGATTAACATTCACGCCGGCGATGATGGTCGGCACCAGAACGATCCGCATATTGGTCTTTTCGATGCTCTCAACAGCCGCAATCTTTTTAGCCAATAAACGCTGGCCGCGCATTTTAAGATAAACATCGTCGTTCACGCCATCGAATTGTAGGTAAAGCGTGTGCAGGCCGGAATCTTCGCAGAGTTTTGCATAGTCGTGATCAACGAATTTGCTTCCATTCGTCGCCACTTGAATATGAGTAAAACCAAGATCGCGGGCAATGCGAAGTATCTTCGGAAACTCGGGGTGCAAGGTGGGCTCACCGCCGGAGAACTGGACACTGCGGCACGGAACTGGCCGGTTCAGCAGCGATTTGAGCATCCTGGTAACCACTTCAGTATCGAGGAGGTAATGGCCCCCCTCGCCCTTGGCCTCAGCAAAGCACACTGGGCACTTGAAGTTACAGCGATTCGTAATATCGATAACTGCCAGGCAAGGTTCATTGCTGCTACCTGTGCCCGCCTCGCAACACCCTCCTGCTGGAATAGCCGCAGCATGTGGAGTATCCGGAAAGATCAGCCTATTCCACTCATCGAGTTTCCGGTACAGAGCTGCATCAGAAAAGATCAGGGCCTCGGTCGATTCATGACTGAGGCAATGAGACCTCTGATAGACCTTGCCGTCTCGATCTATGATTTCTGCGGAAACCGGCTTGCCGCACTCTGGACACAGAGATGAGACAGTATCGATGATGGTATCGCGAGTTTGAGGTTTCATCGGATGCCGTTGGCTGTAGACTTAAGTATCAAAAGTATACATGGTTCATATTCTCCCGACTGCCTAAAACCAACATTTTACAGCTTGTAAATGTATCCGCCCAAGATCAAAATCCGTCGGCTGAGCTTGCTATGTGGCTTTCAGGAGGATTAGCCACACATTATTTCTTCTGAGTTGCCAGCCGGTCCATGGTGTCTTTGACAAAGAGCGCATTTTGCGAGAACCTAAGGGAGAAGAAAAGACGAAACTGGCCTGCATGCCCTCCGCAACCGCAATACGTCTCGAAATAGAGCGAGCCCTCGAGCATAGCTTTCCTGCTGCACTCACCCCTGCGCCACAAACGATTCGGGAAGTTGCTCCCACCGGAATTGCCGCAGTAGACGCGCTGCTGGGTGGAGGGCTGCCGGCAGGCGCTATCAGCGAGATTACCGGGCAGGAATCTTCTGGCCGCACTAGCCTTGCCCTGGCCTACCTTGCTCAACATACCGCGGAGCGACGGGTCTGCGCTTGGGTAGATGGCAACGATGCCTTCGATCCTGAATCAGCGGCAGCAAATGGCGTGGCTTTGCGGCAACTGCTCTGGGTGCGGTGCCGGGATGCGGAGGAAAGCGCGAAGCTGAAAGCGCGGGCAAAGCCATGGACGCGCCTCGACCAGGCTCTGCGCGCTACCGACCTGCTGCTGCAGGCCGGCGGCTTCGCGGCCATCGTGCTTGACCTGGGCGCGATTGCGCGCGAGTACGGCAACCGCATTCCGGATGCAACATGGTCCCGTTTTCGCCAGGCGGCAGACCGTGCGCGGAGCAGCCTGGTGGTGCTGGGCAAAGCTGCGTATGCGCGGTCGAGTGCGGCCCTTGCGCTGGAGTGCTCGCGTGCCAACGCAAAAACCGCGGGTGAAACCGTGCTGCGGGAGCTTGATTTTGTTGTACGGCTGGGGAGAGAGCGATTCACTCCAGTTGAGATCGGTACGCGCAAGCCGCCGGCTTCAACGTGGAGTGCTCGCCCGCCCTGGGAAGCGGAGAGGCACGCATGAGCCGCGAGCTCGATGCATGCGCCTATGCCGCGGAGTTTCCCGCGCAGGCATTACTGCGCCTGAGGGTGAACCTGCAATCGGAGCCCGTGGCTGTGCTTGAAGGGCGCGTGCCGCAACAGGTGATTTGTGCGCTCAACCAGAAGGCGCGTCAGCGTGGAGCCGCGTTAGGCATGACGCGGCTTGAAGCGGATGGCATTGCTGGATTGAGGTTGCTGGTGCGATCCATGGAAGAAGAAGCCGCTGCTCGCACTGTGTTTCTGGAGTGCGCGTCTCAGTTTTCTCCGCGCATTGAAGAGACAAGCAAAGGTACCGTGTGTGCATTTGTGCTGGATATCTTAGGCATGGAGCGCCTCTTTGGTCCGCCCGGACGATTGGCTGAGCGGCTGCGCACGGCGCTGGCAGAGGCCGGCTTTCGCGCTTCGATTGCTGTGAGCGCCAACTACCACGCGGCCCGGATGAGTGCGGCAAACGGGCGTAACATCATGGTGATTCCCGAGGGGGAAGAGGTCAATGCGCTTGCCAGGTTGCCCATTGCAGCTTTGGGTCTGGCCGGGGAGCATGAGGAGACCTTCGTCCTCTGGGGCATTATGAGCCCACGCCCGGCGGCAGCTACGAGCGCATGGTCCAACGCCGCATCTTCGATCCAGACCGGATCCCGCGCCGCATCGTCGCTCGGTTCACCACGGTCGGCGGCCAGCTCGTCCGAGTCTCCGTCGTCCTCGAGGAGCGCCGCAACGGGCGGGAGGGCCAGGTGATCCGGTTCGATGATGCCCATGGTCGCTTTCATCGTCACGCCGTAGGATGGCCAGAACCGGGCGGGATCGAGACTTTTCTCGACTCGGTTGAGCCACAGCCGCGCATCGAGTTCGCACGCCGAGAGATTAGCCTGCATTATACTCAATACGACTCCACTGCGTTCGGCAAGGACACTCCATGATTACGATCCGCCCCGCCGCGATGCGTCCGATCGCATCGAAGACCGACGAGGACAACGCCTTCGCATTGTTCTTCGCTGCGTTGCACGATGACCCGGAGCGCTTCAAGGCCTTGATCCCGGACGCGGCCGAGCCGAAGCCGGTCGCCATCGCCGAGGACGGCGCCTCCGCGGAGTTCGAGATCTATGCCGGTCGCGCGGAATGGTGGGAACCAACGAACGTCAGGCCGATTGGTCGCGTTCTTGTCGAACGCTCGCAAAGCGAGCCTAACGACCGGCCGTAGCAACGCGACCCGGAGGCACCGACTTGCGTGCCTCGCGGCGATTGGTGTTGATGCGCTCCGGCTTGCTCGCAATTTGGCGAAGGCCCGATCAATGCCCAGCCCATCACACGCCTATTCGTCCCTATTCGTCGTATGTGCCTTACCCGAGCGTCGTGCTCGGCCAACCCACTCCTCACCG
>CAWIVA010000102.1:0-78851 GCA_963839225.1 uncultured Acidobacteriaceae bacterium | reverse complement strand
AGGTGCATTGGCTGGAGGGCTTTGGTGACGAGGCAAGGATTTTGAGCGCGGCTGTGGAGCTGGTGCACGCAAAGCTTGAAGAGAAGCAATAACAAATCGCAGGTCCTTCGGCTCCGCTGCGCTACGCTCAGGATGACAGCTTCGTGGCGATTTAACCATTTTGGAACGGCTGAATCGCATGATTGCCTTCATACGGAGTGGAATCTTCAATTCAAGGAGCATTAGTGTGATTTTGAAAGATCGAAGTTTTTTGGCATTTTTTGTTGTGTTAGTCATGTTGGTATTGGCAATCAATTGCTCGCGTGAAGCCGGAGCACAGACGAGCTCAAATATCCCAGAAAGCACGGGCCTGAAGGAATGGCCTTCACAGCCTCCTGCGGGCATTCCATTTGAGGCGTCCAAGGAGCTGACGGGAATTGAATTCACTGGAAGGCACGCGCAATACGGGCATGCGGAGACCTGGTATCCATCATGGGCTGCGGATGGGAATCTCTACTCGCCGTGGACGGACGGAGAGGTGAACGGGGTAACGGCTTCCTCTTGCACAGCTAAGGTGTATTCCTGCGGCGAGACCGCGATTACTGGATATGCCACGATTCATGGCGACGATCCCATGAATCTGAAGATTACAGATGTGGGTACTTATCCATCCAATCCGGCGCCTTATGGGGGAAGATATCCCGATGCCAGCCTGGTCATCGCGGGAATGGTACTACGGAACATACTGCCTGCAAGATGGCGGCAAGCATTTGAACTGGGATGTGCTGGGGCCGTTTGTGGGTTTCCGATATTCGACCGATTACGGAAAGTCGTGGCATCAGACTCGGCACACGCCCGATCATCCGCTGTTTTCGGAGCCGGATCACTTTGGCGGCAAGGTGAAGATGGGCGTTCCTCACGTGGTGGACTTTGGACAGGAGATGCAGTACTCGCCGGATGGGAAGGCGTACCTGGTGGCGCACGGGGCTTCCGATCCCGATCCAAATCCGCGTGCTGCGGACTTGAGCTGGATTACCGGGGACGAGATTTACCTGGCTCGTGTGAAGCCGACTCTGCACAACATGGAGGACGCAGGCAAGTATGAGTTTTTTGCCGGTCATGACCGTAAAGGGAAGGCAATCTGGACGCATGATTTTTCGCAGATCCGGCCGCTGCTGAAGTGGGATAACAACATGGGTTCCGTGACCATGACGTATGACGCACCGTTGAAGAAATACTTAATGGTAGTTACGGATGGGGGAAATACTATTTCCAAGTTCAATACTTACATTCTTGAGTCTGCCGAGATTACCGGGCCCTGGAAGCTGGTGGTTTATATGAAGGATTTCGGGGAGCAGGGTTACTTTGTGAATTTTCCGTCGAAGTTTATAAGCAAGGATGGAAGGACGGCCTGGCTTTCGTACTCGGCGAATTTTACCAATGGAGAGCACGGCACACATTACAAATCCACTCCCGAAGGCAGCGGTTACGGGTGGACGCTCCAGGAGGTTCGGCTGCTGGGGCCGGAGAGTGTGAAGTAAAGCAGCCACGCGATGGAGTGGCAGATACGCGAGGCATTTAAACTAGCGATGGCGGGCGGTGTTCCGGGAGACAGCGCGCCGAGAAATGGAGTTTCCCTTGTCTGAGACGATTTACGACGTGGCGATTATTGGCAGCGGGCCGGCGGGGTATACGGCGGCGATTCGCGGCGCTGAATATGGGCTGAAGGTGGCGCTGATTGAGAAGACCAACGTGCTGGGCGGGACGTGCCTGCATGTGGGCTGCATTCCGACGAAGGCTCTGCTCTTCAACGCAGAGATCTGGGACTACCTGAAGAGTGCGGCGGAGTTTGGGATTGATGGGGTTGAAACGCCGAAGCTGAACTGGGGCGCGGTACAAGCCCGGAAAACCGCGATTGTCGACAAGCACACCAAGGGACTGAGCTTCCTGATGAAGAAACACAGAGTCTCCACTCTTTCAGGTTTTGGACGAGTGACAGGACCGGCGCAGAATGGCGTGCATACGGTGGAGTTGACCGCGGCGGACGGTGCTGTGAGTCAAATAGAGGCGAAGAATGTGATTCTGGCTACGGGGTCGGCGGCGAAGATGATGCCGGGGCTGAAGGCGGACGACCGAATTTTGACGAATATCGAGATTCTGGCGATTGGGCAAGTTCCGAAGTCGCTGGTGGTGATTGGAGCGGGGGCGGTGGGAGTGGAGTTTGCGTCGATCTTCCGCAGCTTCGGGACGGAGGTTACGATTCTGGAGTTTCTGCCGCGGGTGGTTCCGGTAGAGGACGAGGAGATTTCAAAGGAACTGACGCGGCTCTTCAAGAAGCGGGGTATCGACGTGAATACGGGCGCGAAGGTGGAGAAGGTGGAGAAGACCACGGACGGCGTGAAGGTGACCTATACCGATGCGAACGGGAAGCCGCAAGTGAAAGAAGCGGAAAAGGTGCTGGTCGCGGTGGGGCGGTTGCCCCTGACGGAGAATGTGGGCCTGGAGAAGACGAAGATCGAGTTGGAACGCGGGTTTGTGAAGGTGAACGAGGCGCAGGAGACAGCGGAGCCGGGGATATTTGCTATTGGGGACATTGTGGCGGGGCTGCCGCAACTGGCGCATGTGGGCGCGATGAGCGGGATGGTGGCGGTGGCGAAGATTGCCGGGCGGGAGTATAGGCCGGTGCAGCGGGACCGGATTCCTAGTTGCACTTATACTGAGCCGCAGATTGGATCGGCGGGGCTGACAGAGGCGAAGGCGAAGGAACAGGGCTTCGAGGTGAAAGTGGGCAAGTTCCCGTTTGCGGGAAACTCGAAGGCGACGATCGTCGACAGCCACGACGGGTTTGTGAAGATCGTCTCCGACGCGAAGTATGGGGAGATTCTGGGCGTGCACATCATCGGGCCGCAGGCGACGGAGCTGATTGCGGAGGCGGTTGCGGTGATGGAGTTGGAAGGCACGGTGGAGCAAATGATGTTTACCATCCACGCGCATCCTACGCTGTCAGAAAGTTTGCTGGATGCTTATGGGGCAGTGGAGGGTATGGCGATAAACGCGTGAAGAAGTGCAATCCCACGCCAGCGACAAAAACAAAAACGTCGCGAGGGTGGGGCACCCATGCAGCCGTTTGCTACAGCCTGTTCAGGGTTAGTCCACCGTCCAAGACAAGGACCGCGCCGGTCGCGTAGGTGAGTTCGCCGGTGGCAAGGACTGTTACGGCTCGGCCGACGTCGAGGGGTGTTCCCCAGCGCTTTTCGAGCAGCAGGTCGGCTTCAATTAAGGCATCGTATTTGGCGCGGACGCCCTTGGTCATATCTGTTGCGATCATGCCGGGACGCACTTCGTAGACACCGATGCCGTATTTCGCCAAACGGACTGCCCAAAGCCTGGTGGCCATGGCGATGCCGGCCTTGGAGATGCAATAATCGCCTCGGTCAACGCTTGCCACAGTGGCAGAGACAGAGCTGATGTTGACGATGGCGCGATGGGTGGCGGGGTCCGCGGCCTGCTGGCGGATCATCCATGCGGCTGCGGCCTGGGCGAGGAAATACGGTCCCTTTAGATTAGTGGAGATGAGTTCGTCGAAGCTGTCCTCCTGGGCTTCGAGAATGTCGGCGCGGGCACGCGGGGCGATCCCGGCATTGTTGACGAGTATGTCAAGCCTTCCGAGAGATTTTTCGATCGTTTGCAATAGATTGCGGCGATCGGCAGGGAGGGAGACATCGCTCTGGATATAGATTGAAGCGGAGGAATGCCGGCGAATGGAATCAAGGGCGGACTGCACCTGCTCGAGGGCGCGCCTGCCGGAGATTGCGAGAGTAAAGCCGGCCTCCGCCAGCTTGAGAGCTACGCCCAGGCCGATGCCGCTGGCGCCTCCGGTGACTAGAGCTACTTTGCCTTGATTGCTCATCTTCGGTCCTTATCTTCGAGTAAGTGCTGGCCTATTAGAAAAATGTGTAGTAACTGGAGTTAGCGATCCTTGTAACCAGCAGCATAGCTTCAATCAGATGATAGTCTCCCCACATGCTTGATTCTCCGCATGGAATCTTCCGCGAGGGGGGAATGTAATCCCAACCGTTGGGGCGATGGTAGATGCTGTGCAATAAAAGCCCTTCGTGATCAGGATGCGTTGAGAGATAGGGTTCTTCAAGCAGGCGCGCAAGCAGGGTAAGTCCAGCCTGGGTATAGTCGCGTCCAGCTTCGGCGCCGAGCACACGGCCCAGCCGGATCAGACCCTGAGCGGCAATGGCGCCGGCCGAGGAGTCGACGGGCTCATAATCGTTGAATGGATCGGCCAATTTCGATTGCCAGTCGCCGAGACTTTGTAACTGCGGCGCTCCGGTATCCCAATAGCAGAGGCCATCGAGAGCGCTTGCCCTGTGAATGTAAAAGTCGCAGGTAACGCGCGCTGCTCGCTCCAGCATGGCTAATGCAGCGGACTTTTCCGGCATTCCGTCGGAGCCAAACTGGGAATCAGGCAGGGAGCGGATGAATTCGAGCTGCTCTGCAAAGCCCAGCATGGCCCAGGCGAGGCCGCGCGTCCAGGTGCTGAAGGGCGAGTAACCCTGCTGCGTGGACGGGGAGCGAAAGACTCCGCTGGCCGGATTGAAGATGGCTTCATGAGCAGTTCGGCCAGCCAGTGCGGGCACGTCGTAGTGGTCGCGTCCTTCACCGTAGTAGATGTTATAGAGGGCGGAGGTTTTTGCGTGGGTCAGCAACCGGGCGAGGAGGTTGATTTCGCTATCCTGCTCGGCTGAAAGAGAGTGGCCAAGAAGATGAGCCATGCCGCAGATGCGAAGGGTGCGGATGGTATCGATGAAGAGCGAGTGGGCGCCGTTGAAAGAGTAGATATAACCGAGACCGTCGCTGAGGCTGGTCCAACGGGCTGCCTGCACGGCTCCGCTCACCTTGAGGGCGAGCTCATAAAAACGAAGCTCCCACTCGCTTGCGTCGATGCGCCCATCGAGGATGAGGCGGCGCAGGTGGCCGTAAGTGGAGATATTGTTGAAGCCGTGATCGTGGACTCCAATGTGGGTCAGATGCCCGGCCATATCGGCGACGATGTGCTGCCGGGCTGTTTTGAGGAGGGCTGCATCGGAGGTCAGGTCAAAGCAGAGCAGCGCATTGCCGTACTGAAATCCCTGGGTCCACTGCGTCCAACTGCGCGCCGTGTACTTGCCGGCGACGGTAAAGACGGGGGCTCCATCGGCGACGTTCCAGCGCCGCTCAAGACGCTGGGTCTTCTCTACGGCCAGGGCCATCGCTTTGTTGACCGATGGAATCAGGTCTTGCGGTGTTAACGTGCTGTTGATTTCCATCGGAGCACCTACGAGGATCGAGACTTTAATGTAAGTATAATTGTTCGCCTGCTGAACATTTAGGCGCTGTACGCGGCGAACAAGCGAACTAGCAATGCCGTAGTGCCATTAATGATGATGATGGCCGGAGGATTTCGCCGGTCCGATCAAAACCTGGCCGCTCCAGTCGCGATCTATACCGCGCCGGAAATCGAGATAAGCATCCCACTGCCACAACGGGACGGTATTCTTCTTGATCAGGAGAAGACGTTCCGCGGAGAAGATCCCGTTGGAAAATGTATATGCGGCGTGGTACTCGGCCCAGTCCTCGACAATGTCGATATTGTTGGGCGGAATCATGGACCAGCCTGCAGGCAGCTGGATACTGGAACTGTAGATGGTTCCACCTTTAGCACCGAGTTCGGGATCGTCGGCAGGTTTCTTTTCTTTGTTCCCTGGCGGCAGTTCGATGCCCGTGGGTGGCAGGGGCGGTCCGATCCAGTGTGCCGTTTGGGTATCGTTCCACTTGAAGTATTTCTCTCGCGTATAGCCGAACGAGAAATGAAGTGGGTCATTGATCTTTTCAACGTCGGAGACCTGCGGATTCGAGATTTCGCCGCTGAAATTTTGCGCTCTCGCGAGCCTTTCGAGAAGTTCCTTCCATTGCGATTGTGGAAATCTCCGGAAGGCGAACCTCATAAAGACACCTGCATCCCCATCCATGGTTTCGGTAATGTTGGCTGTGAAGACACCCTGTTCGGATATGGAGCCACGAACATCGGTGCGATTCGTCCGGTGTGAAGGCAAGTCGGCCGGGGTGCGCACAAGGTAGGCTGGCTCGCTGACGGGAACAGCAAGAGCTTGTTTATCGCGCAACGTGGCCATCAGAAACCCTATCGGCGCAACTTCCATTGTCGAGTCCATCCACACAAGCTTGCGGGAGAGCGGGAGCACGGTAATGACGTGATCAAATTGCGCAGGCGAAGGAATTTCGGGATCGAGTTGGCGGCCGCTGGGGATGAGTACAGGCCAAGCTTCGATTCCGGCGGCTTTGAGCAGGGCGGCCAACAGCGTGTGCTTGTCCTTGCAGTCGCCGTACTCGTTGGAGAGAACGTCGTCGGCAGAGTGCGGCTGGTAGCGGCCGATGCCGAAGTCGAGACCGACATAGTGAATGTGCAATGCGACGTCATTGAAGATGGCGCGGAGCTTGTCATTGCCGGATGTGAGGTCCTTGGTAAGGGCATTCGCGCGGGCCTGGATGGTTGGGGTGACGGCGACTCGATCCTTTTGAAGCGAGGCATACCACGCGCCCACTTGCTCCCAGCTCGTAAACGTGGTCACCTGGACGGAAGGCTTCCATTTCTTTGCCGATTTGGGTGGCGCATCGGGGTCGGGACGGGCCAGATTCGAGCTGGTCCAGTGGTAGAGCTTGCGGCTGCCGGAGGTGGTGACGGTGGGCTGCGCATCGGCGCTGGCCACAGTGACTGGTTTGTCTGCAGGCACGTCTAGATCAAGCTGCTCGTCCAGATCGATGAGGTTCTTCTCGAAGGTATATTCAAGCCAGAATTGGCCGGGAACCTCCGGCTCGAGAGTGGTGAGCGTGACCTTGTACTCCAGAACATCGCCCACACCCAGGCCGCGCACCGCGACGTGCTTCTGGTGAATGTCAGAGTACATGGGCGCTTCGCGCGTCACATCGGCGGGCATGTCCTGAATGTTGTAATCGGGCGTGGTGACGGTCGAGCCGTCAGGTTTGATGACGCGAACGTAGGCGATGTCGATCTTTTGATTTGAGGCTGTGTACGTGAAGGTGAGGACGGCCATGCTCTTGACTCCCGCGTCGGACTGGATGCGGATGCGTGCGGTAGTCTGTCGCGTTCCGGCTCCGCCGGATTCCTCACGGATGCGGTTATAGAGTTTTTCGAAGACGAGGGCTTCTTTAGCCAGATCAGCGGACTTTGCAACCGCGGAAGGCGGCGCGTAGGCGGGCGTTGACTGCGCCTGAGAAGAGATGCAGAGGCAAGTGGCGAACACTGTACAAGCCGTGCTTCGGCGTGAAAAAACGGCTGAACAGAAGCGTATGGGTCGAGCTATCGCACTGTGCATGAAGGGAATTGTCCAGCACTGAAACAATAGCAGAGTTTCAGCTACAGCAACGCAAAACTTTATAGTTCCGTGGATTGACTGGCAACCGATGCCTTCGCTTTGGCGATGAAGTCGGCGAGGGGGATGGAGCCCTGATCTCCTTTTCCGCGGGTGCGAACGCTGACTGCGTTAGCGGCTTCTTCCTTGTCGCCGAAGACCAGAATGTAAGGCGTTTTCTGATTGGCGAAGTCGCGGATTTTTCCGTTCATCTTTTCGTTGCGGGCATCGACTTCCACGCGAAGGCCGGCGGCTTTGAGTTCGGCTTCTACTTTTTGAGCGTAGGAATGGTGGCGTTCGCTGATGGGTACCAGACCGACCTGCACCGGGGCTAGCCAGAGCGGGAATGCGCCGGCGTAGTGCTCGATGAGGACCCCGAAAAAGCGCTCGACGGAGCCGAAGAGGGCGCGGTGGATCATTACAGGCTGATGGCGCTCGCCGTCTTCGCCTACGTATTCGAGCTCGAAGCGGGCGGGGAGATTGAAGTCGACTTGCACCGTGCAGAGCTGCCAGAGACGGTCCAGAGCATCGATGAGCTTGACGTCGATTTTGGGGCCGTAGAACGCAGCTTCGCCGGGGATGGTGGTGTACTTGATGCCCTTGCGGTCAAGTGCGTGCTGAAGTCCGCCGATGGCAAGTCCCCAGTTTTCGTCGGTGCCGGTGTAGTGGGCGCGGTCGTTGGGATCCCAGGTGGACAGCTCGACTTTGAACTCAGCAAAGCCGAAGGTCTTGAGGACGGCTTCGGCAAAGTCGATGCAGGCGATCACTTCGTCCTCAAGCTGGCCGGGAGTGCAGAAGATGTGGGCGTCGTCCTGGGTGAAGCCGCGAACGCGGAGCAGGCCGTGCATGGTTCCGGAGCGCTCGTAACGGTAGACGTTGCCTAACTCGGCGAGGCGAACAGGAAGGTCGCGATAACTGCGCGGCGAATTCTTGTAGATGAGGATGTGGCCGGGGCAGTTCATCGGCTTGAGGCGATACTCGGCGTCGTCAAGCTCCATGGGGGTATACATGTTGGTGGAGTAATAGCCCTCGTGGCCGCTGACCTTCCACAGTTCGCGGCGCATGACGTGGGGAGTGAAGACCATCGAATAGCCGCGGCGGAGACATTCGTCGCGCATCCAGTCTTCCATGACCTTGCGGATGATGCCGCCTTTGGGGTGCCAAAAGACCAGGCCCGCGCCGGCCAGGTCCTGAATGCTGAAGAGGTCGAGCTGCTTTCCGAGGAGGCGATGGTCGCGCCTGGCGGCTTCTTCAAGGCGGGCGAAGTGGGCGTCGAGGTCTTTCTGCGAGAAGAAAGCGGTGCCGTAGATGCGCTGTAGCTGGGGATTTTTTTCGTCGCCCAGCCAGTAAGCGCCTGCAATCGAAAGGACTTTGAAGGCTTTGACACGGCCGGTGGAGGGGACGTGGGGGCCGCGGCAGAAGTCGACGAAACGCCCGTTGCGATAGAAGCTGACCTGGGAGCCGGGCTCGGTGAATTTGGTGACGAAATGGGTCTTCATGAAGTCGCCGTCCTGCTCGAAGCCTTTCAGGCTTTTCTCTCTTGGAGCGAATTCGTGGACGAACGGCTCGTCGCGGGAGACGACTTCCTTCATCTTTGCCTCGATGGCTACGAGATCTTCAGGAGTAAAGGGGGTGGGGCGGTAAAAGTCGTAGAAGAAGCCGGCGTCGGTGGCTGGGCCGTGGCCTAGCTTGGTCTCGGGAAAAAGCTCGAGGACAGCGGTGGCGAGGACGTGGGCGGCGGAGTGGCGGACGACCTTGAGCGCTTCGGGGTCCGACTCCTTGATGAGTTCGAGGCGGGTATCGGCGGTGAGGGGAGTCGCAAGATCGACCAGGCGTGGGGCGGCTGCGTCTTCAGCGGCGTACATTGCGGCTTCCGCCTCGCTGTCATCGGCGGAGGCTTTCGCAGCTGTGCCGTTGACGGGGGTGAGGCGTGCGACGACCGAGGCCGCGGCGAGGCGCGGGGAGATGGAGTTGGCAATCTCGAACGGAGTTGTGCCAGAGGGGACTTCACGGACGGCCCCGTCGGGCAGGTGTACGGCAATGCTCTTGGCGTTCATGGCAGGCAGGATTCCAATGGGGCCGCGACTCTAACCAAACGCGGCCAACATATTGAGAATAGAAGGATGATGGGGTCCGCGTCGAGCGACGGACAATATTCGCAGCGGAATGGGCTAGAGTTGAGAACTTGGAAGCGCTTCTGTTGCAAACTGGAAATCAAAGGTGTTGGAGAGGAAAGAGGGCGGGAATGCGCTGGATATCGTTGCTTGTTTGGCTGGGAATAAGTTTTGCGGTGGCGGGGCTGAGCAGTCTGTGGACGGCAGGCGCGATTCCGGGATGGTACAGGACTTTGACGAGGCCGGCGATCGCTCCTCCGGATTGGGTGTTTGGCCCAGTGTGGACTGTGCTGTATGCGCTGATGGCGATTGCCGCGTGGCAGGTTTGGCTACTGGCGCCCTCAGCGCTACGCACCTGGGGGTTGGCGCTCTTTTTGGCGCAACTGGGATTGAACTTTGCCTGGTCCTGGATATTCTTCCGCCATCATGCGCTTGGGGCGGCGCTGGTGGAGGTGGTGGTTTTATGGGCTGCGATCGGGGCCACGACGCTGGCGTTTACGAGGGTTGCGCCGGTCGCGGCGTGGATGATGGCGCCCTATTGGGCCTGGGTCACCTTTGCGGCCGTATTGAACGAGGAGTTCTGGCGGGTGAACTAAGGCTGTTCAGGGGCGAATTGATGTTGCTCGACCAAAACCTCGGAAAACAGATTTGTTGGCGGGAAGGAATCGAACCGCAGATCCCTCACTGCGTTCAGAATGACAATTTCCTTCCGGTCACCGGCCTACGACGAGGACAGTGAAGCTGCCGGGCAGGACGGGCGGGCGTGGGCGAGGATTGTCGGGGGTTGGGTCGGGGCGGGGGCCGAACTCGGCGGCCACCAGATAGATGCGATCGGTGACGGAGTCATAGGCCATGGTGCGGGCGCTGCGCTGTGTTGGCAGACTCTCGACGGTCGGGATAGTTGGGAGCGGCGGCATCGATGACGGAGAGAATTCCCTCGCCGCAGGAGGCGAAGGCGAGTTTGTGGGTTGCGTCCCAGCCGGCTGCGTCGGGACCGTCGCCGATGGCGGGAGTGGCCAGAGTCTTGCCGGTTTTGGAGTCAATTACACCCATCTTTTTGCCGCCGCAGACGGGAAAGAGACGGTGGCCGCGCACGTCGAAGGCCAGGCCGCTGGGGCCGTCGCAGCCGGTGAGCGGCCACTCGGCGGTGAGCTTGTTGGTTTTGGCGTCGAGGCGGACGATTTCACTTTTGTCTTCGATGTTGTCGAAGACCGTTCCCTTGCCGTCGACGGCGGGGAACTCGGGCTTGCCGGGCAGGGGGATGGTGGCGACGACTTTGCGGGTTGCAGCATCGATGACGGTGACGTCGTGGCTGCGGCCGTTGAAGGCCCAGACGGATTGTGTGGCGGGCTCAAAGACGATGCCGTCGGGGTTTTGGCCGGCGGGGATGGTGGCGACGGTGGCCAAGGTGGCGCGGTCGAAGACGACTACGGCGTTGCCGCCGCCGTCGGAGATGTAGCCGAATTTTCCGGCGGTGTCGAGAGCGACGCCGTGGGTGCCGTGGAGGTTGGCGATGGTGCCGACGGATTTGCCGGTCTGGGTATCGAGGACTTCGACGCGGGCGCCGCGGGTGAGGTAGAGGCGATGGGCCGGCGGGTCGGCGAGCAGGTAATCCCAGCCGCCATCGCCGCCGATCTTCCAGCGGTCGATGATTTTGTAGGGCTGCTGCGCGGACGAAGTTGCGGTTGCGGAAGTAGCGATCGAGGCCGCAGAGCAGGGCCGCGGCTGCGAAAGCTGAGCATGAGAAGACGAAAAGTGGCGCTGAGTGGGCATAAGAGGCTCCGAGTGAATTCGACGAACGGGGCAAGAATAGCATTTATTTGCTGACTGGGAATAGATAGGCGAGGCCTACCCCAGGCCAGATGCATTACCCTCTAAGTTGATCTGATTTGGTTGAAAAAAAGTACTGGTTTGGGTTCGTTGTATCCCAGGTCTCAGAATCGAGACCTGGGGCAACCAGCTATAAACGAGACGGGGATCTTACTTTGCGCATTGTGCTTTCGAATATTGGGACGTTGGGCGACATCAATCCGCTGATCGCCATTGCACTGGAGTTGAAACGGCGCGGGCATGTGCCGGTGATGGCGGTGCCGGCGGTGTTTGAGCCGAAGATTGCGCCGCTGGGGCTGGAGTTTCACGCTGTGCGGCCGGATATCGACCCTAACAACAGCATGCTGGTGGAGATGGTCTACGACGTGAAGAAGGGCACGGAGCGCGGGCTGCGGGAGTTTCTGTTTCCCGTGCTGCGGCAGACTTATGACGATCTGCTGGATGCGGCGACCAAGCCGGAGCGGGCCGACCTGCTGCTGCTGGGCGAGCTGAATTATGCGGGGCCGCTGGTGGCCGAGGTTACGGGGATTCCGTGGGCGAGCTATGTGCTGGCGCCGCTCTCGTTTTTCTCCGCCTTCGATCCGCCGGTGCTGCCGCCTTATCCGCGGCTGGCGCGGGCAGACAAGGTTGTGCCGGGATTTGGGCGGGTGGTGAAGCGGCTGGCGAGGTTTGTGAGCCGGAAGTGGCCGCAGCCGATCTACGATTTGCGGGCGAGCTGGGGCTGGCGAAGGGAAAGAATCCGCTGTTTGACGCCAAGCACTCGCCGTACCTGGTGCTGGCGCTGTTTTCGCGGGTGCTGGGCACGGAGCAGAAGGATTGGCCGGAGCATACGCTGATTACGGGATTCTGCTACTACGACTCAGACGCGGGGAATGCGGCGCTGCCGGCGGAGCTGGAGAAGTTTCTGGCTGCGGGACCGCCGCCGGTGGTGTTTACGCTGGGTTCGGCGGCGGTGCTGGCGGCGGGGCGGTTCTACGAGTTTTCAGCCAAGGCGGCGATCAGGCTGGGGATTCGGGCGGTGCTGCTGATTGGCTCGGACCCGCGCAACCGGCCGAGCAGGAGCTGCCGGAGACCATCTGCGTGGCGGAGTATGCGCCTTACTCGGGGCTGTTTTCGCGGGCGGCGATGGTGGTGCACCAGGGCGGAGTGGGGACGACGGCGCAATGCCTGCGGGCGGGCAAGCCGATGATGATTATGCCCTACTCGCACGACCAGCCGGACAACGCGAGGCGCATGCGGCGGCTGAAGGTGGCGCAAGGTGATTCAGCGCGGGAATTACACGCCGGTGAGGGTGGCGCGGAAGCTGAAGGCGATGCTGGCCGAGCCGCTGTATGCGCTGCGGGCGACGCTGGTGGCGCGGCGGCTGGAACATGAGGACGGGGTGCGGACGGCCTGCGATGCGCTGGAAGAGCTTTACCGGAGCACGCGCAAGGGGTGAGGATGCCGGATGGCTTTTAGAGCAATTGCATGAATGCCTAAGACGAATTTTCACCGCGTCCCTACAGGACGCGGAAGACATATTGGGGCTTAATCCCCGGATTTCATCCGGGGCTATTCTCATACCCTCCCTCCGGGAGGACTGCGATTGCTTCGCAGCCGGCTTGTCTAATGTGATTTGCTGCGGGAGGATCGGTCCTATCGAAAGCAAAGATTATGCGATTTGCTTTGGTTGTTCTTGAGGTGATTCGAGCGCGCTGGGGTGGTGCTGGTGTAAACTTATTTGGACCCCAAAAGCCGGCCGCCCGCGACCGGCTCTATTGTGTCGGGACGTGGCTCAGCCTGGTAGAGCACTCGCTTGGGGTGCGAGGGGTCGGCAGTTCAAATCTGCCCGTCCCGACCATTAAATCAATAATTTCATCCGATCAGCTGAGAAAGTTGGCCGGTATTCTGACCGAGCCGGTCATTATATGTCTTGATTTTTATGGTTTTCGCCGGTGTTCGTGGCCGGCAACCTTCTTCGCAAGTGTGACCGTCAGGCCCCTCAACCTACATGCAATAGAGGGATCGAACATCAAGCATTGTCTTTAGCTGTCGTTCATGGCCGGCGCTTGATTTTGACGGATTCTCGCTTTGTGCATGAGCAAACACCTTTGGCGGCAAGACGGGGACATCATGTTTGCGGCCAGAGGCCGGCGTCGAAGCGGCGGCGTTCGCGGCTTGATCTAGGGCGCCACTCAATCCCATGAGGAGAACTTCTGGATCGCGGCAGACGGCGGCATCCGCGAAGCCATCCCGGTCAGAAGGATTGTCAGCAACCGAGATCACGGTATACGCGAGCCGGAGGCTCGAATCCAAGAGGTCAGGCGGGCCTTGTCCTTTGTTGGAATGGATTGGCAGAGGATCACAAGGTCGAAGTCTAAAGTCTTGAAGCAATCCACTGCCGCTTTGAGTGAGAAGGCTCGGACCACGGTGTACCCCGCGGATTGCAAGGACGAGGTTGCGATTGATCAGTAGTAGCGGGTCGAATCCCACGGAGAGAACGAGAGTCAAATCCATAAAATATCCTCGGCATCCACGAAAATCAGAGTCTTCTTACGTTGTTACCAATCGATCCCTTGCACTGCGATAAGATTGTTGTTTCGGTTTGTGGCGATCTTCCGCCCCGCGTCCGTTTCGTTCCTCGCCAGTTTTTTGGGAAAGGTACAATCGACTCAACATCACCCACATTATGGTGAAGCGATCGAGCCTCAAATCGGAAATAATGCGTATGGGACTAGGGAAAATCCTCTAGGAGGTAACTCCCTGAACCTCCGGGGGATCGAGAGAGCCAAAGCCAGCTGGGCAGGCGTTTATCGCACTCGCATCTCGCAAGTCAAAGTGCGTGACCTGGTTTTGCAGTACCCTTCTTCTTGAGGAATTTGGTGGCTCCGAGCCGCCCTGTTGTGTATATTCTAGAAACGTGAAGGCAAGACCTGAGTCCCCAACTCATAGTCTGGGGTCTTCGCGCAGCTTGTTGGCAACCAGCTTTAACACGATTCGCTCGATCCCCACGGCGATCGTCATGAATGCAAGCTGCACAATTTCTTACCTTTGAGGCTTCATCGGAATTTGAAGAATTATCAGTTGCGTTGCTACTGCCTCCTAGACCCAAGTCTTATCTCGTGAGAAGCAGGATTGTCCGGATTACCAGGCCGGCGATAAGTCATCGAATCGCTCCATTTCTTTTTGACGGAGGTAAGAGTGCTTAACTTCACCAGGCCGGACGGCCAGATCAAGTCATTTGCTGTACGTTATGGCTTCGCGGTGATGTCTGCACTGGCAGGTCTTCTGCTGCGGGATATGCTCAGCCCCTATCTGGGCGTCACCAACCCTTACCACGGCGCGTGGGCAGCTGTCGTTCTCACGGCGTGGTTTTACGGTGCGGGGCCGGCGATTCTCACCGCCTTAATCAGTCTGTTGGGAGTGTGGTATTTATTTCTTACGCCCTACCACTCCTTCGTGTTTCATGATCTTAACATCGCGATTCCTGGAATGATCGGGTTTCTCATCCTCTCCGGGTTCATTGCTCTGCTTGGGGAAATCAACCTGCGATCCAAGGCAAGGTTGCATCGAGAGATTGCCGAGCGGTTGCGCGCGGAGCAGGAACTGACTGAGAAAGAGGGAGAAACTTTCGTAGCGAATGAACGCCTGCGTGCGCTGATGGAGGCGCTGCCTGTGGGCGTCAGCTATTCCGACGACAGCACGTGCCAGAACATTACGGGAAATGCCGTCGCACTGGCGCAGTTCGAGGTTAAACCCACTGACAACCTGTCTGCCTCCGCTCTGGACCCAAATGCGCCAGGGCGACAGTTGCGCTTTTTCAAAAATGGACGTGAATTGAGGGCAGCCGAGCTTCCCCTGCAACGCGCCGTCAGCGAGAATCGGGAGATTGCGCCGATGGAGTTTGAGGTGCAAATGCCGAGTGGGCGGCGTTGGATTGCGGAGGCGTCAGGTGCTCCCATCCGTAATGCAAAGGGCAGTGTTGCCGGTGGTATTGCCGTTCACACCGATATTACGGCGCGCAACAAGGCCGAAGAGGCACTCAGGCTGAGCGAGGAGCGGTACCGGCTGGTTACAGAGACAATGTTGTTTGGAGTCACGCATCTCGATGCGGACGGCAAGATTATCGCAATGAATCCGGCTGCGAGGGACATCGTGGGAAGGGGCGACGCTGAGCTTCTGGGGAGCACTCCAATCCGCGAAGAGACATATTTCATTCGGGAGGATGGTTCCGCGTTACCCGGCGCAGAGACTCCAGCAATGGTCGCTTTGCGCACCGGCAAGCCGTGCTTAGGCATGGTGATGGGATTGTTCAATCCGCTAATGCGCGACCACCGTTCGATCAAGGTCGACGCGGTGCCATCGTTTCGTCCAGGCCAGCCCAGGCCGTTCCAGGTGATTGTTGTATTCGAGGACATCACGGAGCGCAAAAGAACCGAAGGGGCACTCAAGGAGAGCGAAGCTCGATTCCGAGCGTACTTTGAGCAAGCCACCGTAGGAATCGCCAGTGTGGCTTTGGATGGCAGATATGTGGCTGCCAACGGGAAATTCTGCGACCTGCTGGGGCGCCCCTGGAGCAGGTGCTGGGGATGACCATCGCGCAGGTCACTCACCCGGATTACATTGCCGCCGATGCTGAGCACTTGCGCCAATTGCAGGCTGGCGAAGCCACCCACTACACAGTTGAAAAGCGCTATGTGCGCGGCGACGGCTTATCTGTCTGGGCCGCTTCCACAGTGTTTCCAATTCGCAGCGGCGACGGCAGCATCAAGGGTTTTGCCAAGGTGATCGAAGACATTTCGATTCGTAAACAGGCGGAGGCGGAGTTAGAACGTGAGCGAGCGGCGCTCGAATCCCGTGTCGAGGAACGAACACGGCAGTTAAATAACACAATCAAGCACTTGAATATCCAGGTGGCGGAGAGGAGGCGAGCTGAAGGAAGCCTATCCGCACTCTCTGCCCGCCTGTTGCAGCTCCAGGATGAAGAAAGGCGCAGAATTGCACGCGAATTGCACGATAGTGCGGGTCAAACAATGGCTGCTCTCGACATGCAGCTTTCTATCATCCAGATGAAAACGCAAGATCTGGATGGCGACCTGGCGGCAGCCGTAGCCGACAGCATATCGCTGGTTCAGGAGGCGTCGCGCGGCATCCGCACCATGTCGTATCTGCTGCATCCTCCCCTTCTCGATGAATCCGGCCTTGCTTCGCCGTTGCAATGGTTTGTTGAGGGGTTTTCGCAACGCAGCGGCATTCAGGTCGAGTTAAAGATTTCACAAGGGTTCGGGCGTCTTCCACGCGAGATGGAATTGACATTGTTCCGAATTGTGCAGGAAGCGCTGACCAATGTTCATCGCCATTCCGGCAGCCCCACGGCCCAGGTGGAATTGAATCGCAGCGAGACCGCGGTGACGCTGCTGATTTGCGATCAAGGAAAGGGGTTAGCCAAGCCCGAGCCGGATCAGCCGAGCCAGGAGTCTTCCAGATTCGGCGTGGGGATAAGAGGAATGCGGGAAAGAGTGCATCAACTAGGCGGCACGATGAAACTTCATCCCGGCGAGCCAGGCACAATTTTGCAGGTGGTCTTTCCTCTTGACGTCATTCGCGAGATCGAGACATCCCGGTATTCCGAAGCCGCCTCTCCGACGACGCTATTGCCGGGGATTGACGACTTCGGATCAGCTTGAAGATGATCCAGCACGGATCAAGAGCTGCCCCGGCAACCCTGGAATTGCCCCATCGCGGTCCTTGCTTAAGCCGGAAAATATTGAAGCCCTTTGCTCACCGCGGCGATTGCGCTACTTAGGTTTCTGGAATCGGATTTGACCAGATAACCGTATGCCCCGGCGCCTTTGGCTGCATCCACGGCCTGGGGAGAGTCGTGTTGAGTCAGGATCAAAACTCTAGTACTCGGGACCACCACCCTTAACTGTTTTGTAGCTTCAAGGCCGTCCATCCCCGGCATATTCACGTCCATGATGACAATGTCCGGTTTGATCTGAGAAGCGAGATTCAGAGCCTCCTGGCCATCGTTGGCTTCGCCCGCCAGGAAACATTCCGGAAACATTTTCAATAAACGGCTAAGCGCTCGACGGACCTCGGGTTGGTCGTCGACAATCAAAATCCCGATCGATTGAGTACTCGCCAATGGCCCTCCACTGGGCCGCGTAGCGTCGCCGTTCGTGACCCTAACGACTCAAATTAAGTTTCAGTCGAGGCCAGACTAATCTATGGCTTGTTGGCTCAGCAATACCATGTTTCCTGTAGGCCGAGCGAGAGCCGTGCCTCAATGTCCGATGGGAGACTCCGGGAACCTGCACGATATTGTTTCCCACTGCGTACATCACCAGTTCGCTTATCGAGTGCAGCTCAAGCTTCCGCATGATATTGGCACGATGCGTCTCCGCGGTCTTAACACTGAGATCGAGCGCAACAGCGACCTCTTTGGTGCTCTTGCCCTCGGCCAGCAACTGCACTACTTCGCGCTCACGTGGAGTCAGGCGATCGCGCTTTGCCAGAGTTTCACCCGGTGTGGCATCGCCGCGCAAGAATCCCTCCAAAACCATGGCGGCTACCCGGGAGGTGAAATAGGTCTTGTTATTCTGAATCGCATCTACCGCAGCAACCAATTCCCGGCCCGCATCTGTCTTTAGCAGATACCCCCGCGCACCGGCGTCGAGCACCTGTCTAACAACCTGGTCTGTATCATATTGGGTCAAGATCAGAACCCGTATCCTCGGCTCCGCCTTTAATATTTGCCGCGTCGCTTCCAGCCCGTTGAGTGCCGGCATCGACAGGTCGAGAACCACTAAGTCGGGACGGAGCTCTCGCGCCTTTTCAACTGCCGAGCGGCCGTCGGCCGCCTCTCCGCAAACTTCCCATCCGGCTTGCGCCTGGAGAATCGCACATAATCCGCGGCGCACTACTTCATGATCGTCGGCCACAAGAATGCGTAAGCCCATATGCGATGCCCCCCTTTGCGATACCCTCCATTCTGGATAGTACCGGGGGATTTGTAGAATTGCGAATACAGTGAAGCCTGTAGACGCCTACAACCGCATATTCCTCAACAGGTCGATAGCTTTCAGGACGGGAACAGGGAGCCGGAAAGCTCTGGGGGTGGGGTGGAACGGGGACGGCGGGGGTGGGGGATGGGGACTGGCGATGAGAGCAGGCCGGCGATTTCTCTGAGTTCCGCGCGGGCCTTGCCGATGGTGGCGGATACGGCATCCAGGCGCTGGGCGGAGCCGCTGCCCGGGAGCGGCAGAAGCGATTGAGAACCGTGACCGGAGGCGCGGTGCGGAGTCAGCTGCGGGCCGGGACGGCGGTGAATCTGCTCAAGAACGTGACGGGCGCCTGAGATGGTGTATCCCTCGGAGTGGACGAGGCGCTTGATGGCAAGGACCAACTCTACATCGCGGCG
Organism: uncultured Acidobacteriaceae bacterium; assembly: GCA_963839225.1. Lineage (GTDB taxonomy): Bacteria > Acidobacteriota > Terriglobia > Terriglobales > Acidobacteriaceae > Telmatobacter. Next base: position 60,087 of record CAWIVA010000102.1, on the reverse strand, counting down.
GCGATAAAGGCGCTGGCCGGTTCCGCTCTTATTGGGCTTCAGCTGGGGGAACTGCGACTCCCAAAAGCGCAGGACGTAGGTCTCGAGTTCGCAGATGCGGGCGACATCCCCAATTTTGAAGTAGAGACGGTCGGGGATTATTGGCGAGTCGAAGGCGCGTTTTCGGGCGAGTTGCGTGGCCATTGGGGGCTTTTGAGGAGGGGCAGCCATAAGGGCATACACCTCCGCTCTAAGCGCAGTTTAGGGCACAATTTGATAAATTTGTAACGCAAAATTGGAGAAATGGGGCGGTGGTACCTGGTTAGGCAAGGGGGTAGGCTGGAGTTGGTTCCGGCCCTTAGATTCCTTTTGGGAATTCAGAACGAACCTACTGCTTCTTGAGGACGGCGGAGCTTTTTTCGTCGGATAGGATGGCGTTTTGAAGACGGCGGAAGTCGGCGGCTTTGGCGGGTGGAATCTCGACCTGGCGCACGATATATTCGCGTTCGTAGTGGAGGAGGTTGCCTTTGGCGGAGACAGAAGAGCGATAGCTGGCAAAGTCGAGATCGAGATTGACGGGGTCGGGAGTTTCATCGACTACGTAGCCGGGAGGGAGGGTGATATCGAAGCTATCGCGCCAGCGGCCGGGATGGCCGATTTCAATGGGGTAGATGCGAGGTTTGCCTTCCATCACTTCAGGAACGTTGTGGGCGTGGCTGCCGAGGACGCGGGGACGCAGCAGAAGAAGCGATCCGGCGGAATGAGCGTAGCCTGTGGCGCTGAGGTGAAGATCGAGGATTAATGGCTTGTCCAGATCGGCAGCTTGATGGAACTCGAACCCTTTCAACAACAGTCCGGGGAGATCGGAGCCGATGCTTTGTTCGATGTGCTCGTGGAGCTCTCTGGTGTCGCTGCGCTTGATGAGGCTGCGCTCGTTGCCGGCGTTGTCTCCGACGAAGGTTTCAGTGATGTCTCCGGCGAGAGAGCCGTCGGCGGTAAGAGTGAAGGAACCTTTGCGGCTTAAGCCTGCGGCGTCGGGGGGCAGAACGGGCATTTGCAGGACTTGACTGTCAGGGCCGTTGGAGATGTTGCCGTAGGCTGCCTGCAGTGCGGAGCGAATGAGGCCGACGGGAGTTTCTTCGTCGGTGGGATCGAAGATGAGGAGGGTTTTGCCATTGATTGCCTTGACGCGGGCGAGGAGGCGAGAATCGTTTTCGCCATCGGGCAGTTCGATGGCGGCGATCATGTGATTGCCGGACAGGGATGGAGCATCTGGGTCAATGATTCCGCGGCGCGAATCGACGTGGAGATAGTATGCGCGGATGCCGATGGACCGGAGCATGGAGATGAGCAGGGTGGCTTTGTCTTTGCAGTCGCCGTAGCGGTTGCGATAGATATCGGCGGCGTAATGCGCCTGCCAGCCACCGATGCCGCGCTCAACGACGAAGTAGCTGATGTTTTTCTGGATGTAGCTGGTGATTCGGCTTAGCTTGGTATAGAGATCGGGGGCGCCGGCGATGAGTTCCTGGGCTTTGGCGGAGATCTCCGGCGAGGGGTCGGGACGGCGCTCCTCCAACTGCTGTTGCCAGAGACCGATGGCGCGCCATTGGTTTTCATTTCCTTTGACGGCTGCATCACCCCACTTGATGGACATGCGGGCGGCGAGCGCTCCCCAAGCGGGAGTAGCGTGCAGGTTTTCGAGATCGAGGGCGGGCATGTCCTTGATCTCCCAGCGGAGATGGTTGGAGCCTAGCTCGATAGGCTTGACGGGAGGGAACTTGCGCCAGGATTCGGCGAAATGACCGCCGGGAGGGAGGGCGAGTTCCAGCGCCTCAAAAACGAAGGGAATGGAGGACTGGATATCCCACTCTTCCTCGTACATATAGGGGCGGAGGTGCTGCTCAGTTTCGCAGGCGACTACGGAGCCGGGGTCGCTTGCGGGAGGATTGACGGTGCGGATTCGCTCAGTGAACTGCAGGATGGGAGCGGCATAGGCGCCGTGGTCGTTGAAATCAGCTTCCGTGGCTTGGAACTGTTGCCCGTCTGGGGTGATGGTCCATGCGTGGAAGTAATTGAGTTTTTCGTCGACGTCGTAACCGATGGAGCAGTGGGTATGGCCGCGGCCTTGCGGCTTGAGGATACGAATGGCCTCGCGCTCGCGTTCGACGGCGTGGTTCTGATCGTCAACGGTGATCAGGTATTCGTCGAAAAGTATGACGGCGGAGGCATCTTTGGCGCCAGCGGGGGTGGGTGTTTTGGCGGCGTCCACGGCCCACTGTGGGGCGGGCTCGTGCTTGTCCCTGGCTGCTGCGGGAAATGGGACGAGTAGTGAAAAAAAGCATGAAATCAAAATAGCAAGGGCCGAATTACTTTTGCGACGCGTGAACATCAGTTCCCTTTCGCTGCCGGTAATGCGGCGAGTACCAATTGCTGTTGATCGGCGGCGGCGGCCTTCATGTAGAAATTGCGAAGATCCTGATATTCCTCGGGTTTGGCGAAGGTAAAGGCGCGGGAAAGTATGCGCGCAATGGTGATTTGGCCGGGATCAATTTTGGATTTGGTGACCAGTACCGCATGGCCTTCCCATGGAATTTTGGCGTCCTGGGGTGCGCCTTCGACAGAAAGGCCCGGGGGCAGGTGATAGGTGACCTGTTCGCTGACCTGATCGCCATAATGCATATCAACGGACTCCAAGCGTTTTTCCTGATCGACGAAGGGACTACGGCCGCGGGATTCAAAGAAGAAGCCGGGGAGCAACATGCGCTTGGCAGTTGAGGAGCCGATGGTGCCCTGTACCTTGATGGCGGCTATCAGCTTCACATCAGGATCGTCAAGGCCGAGGAAGTGATCGATGTGGGCTTCGACGCCCTCGGGAAACATGGATTCAATCCAACGATCAAAACGTTTTTTAACTTCATCCTCGTCATTTTCAATGGCGGCCTGACGCCAACGAAGGGCATCCTGGCCGCTCATGACGAAATTGAAGTTGCCGGTGATAGCGCCGTGATCGTCGAGGGTGACATCGCCGCCGCGATATAGAGTGTTTGCGGTATAAGCCTGGAACGGGGAAGCGCCGACTGACTGGCCACTGGGACTCTGACGGACGCCGCCTGCAGCCGAGTGCTTCCAGTGCACGGTCTGAAAGGGACACATTTTCTGGCCGGGGTCGAGGAGTATATCTTTGCCGCCGATGCTTAGGATGACAATGTCGTCCGTGAGCTGGTCGAAGTCGAGATAGCCTGGAGTAAAGACGCCCACGTTACGATCGACAACTTTCATGTCGTAGGCGGTGAGGCCGGCAGCGCGCAGCATAGCCAAATAGAGCAGGGTGATGTCCTCGCTGGAGCCGCTCTTTTGCGACCAGGTATCGTCGGCGCGCTTGGCTACGCGAAGACCGAGCAGTTTGAGTCAATCCTTCCTTTTTTGCGGGAGAAGTCGGTGTTGTCGAGGGCTTGTACGGCTTTGTAGAGCTTTTTTGCCTTATCGAGATCGCTGTCTCCGGGAGCAATCAGGCCGTTTACAGCCTCATGGATGGGTTTGGAAGGCTCGGCAAAGTGGTCCACTTCTTTTGACCAGCGTTTGGCCTCGGATATCCAGAAGTCAGTGGCGTTCGAGGCGCTTTTGTAATAGAAGAGCACCTTGTAAAGAAGGCTTTGAATCGGCGGCATCCATTCTTCATGAGGGATGGGCGGTATATCTGCGAGGTCAATTGTGAAGCGTCCAATGGCGTCGGACTTGACCTCACCGCCATTGGGAAGGATCGACCACCAGATGAGGGTGTTGAGTGAATCTCCTTTACCATCCACCAGAAAGCGGCTGGTTGCGTTCTGGCTGCCATGCAGGAATGCCTTGAAGGGCGTGAAGGCATAATGCGCCTTGTGGACGAAGTAAGGCCGTTGAATCTCCCACAACGGAGACGAGAAGTGGTTATCGTCGTAGGTGAGCCGGTAACGAAATTCGAGAATGCTTCCGACTTCAACGCTGGGCAGGGTGAAGACCTTGCGGTTGAACTGCACCTGTTCGCCCAGCTTGTTTTCCGTTTTGGCGATCAGCAAGTCTTCCGCCTTGGCTTCGAGCGGGATGATGGTGCCGTCTGAGTGAATGGTGCGGCCCTTGATGTCAGTGATCTTGAAATTGGTTTGCTCATAGGGAAGATTGACGGTTGCCAGGCTCCTTGCCCTTCTCCTCGAGGACTTTAATCCGCGCGTAGAAGCTGTGGAAGTGCATCTGATCGTCGGTAACTTCCTCAATGTTGAGGTAGACGGCGGCGGCGCCGGGAGCTTTGGGATCGGAGGTCATCTTGAGCTCTTCTGCAGTGGGTGGCTGAAACTGCGCGCGGACTATGGTTGGAGCCACGAGGGCAAGAAACAGGAGTGCGAGTCGCACTGGGGCATGAGTCCGCATGAAGATTCCTTGGATTGAAGTTGCCTAGAAGTGTACCGCAAAAGCGCGGCGGGCGAATGACGATGGCGTGATTTGACGCGAGATATGCGGATTAAATGCGCTGGCTGATTCAATGAATGAGTTAGCAATCAGCTACGGTGAGAGGGGCGCGAGGGATTCGAGGAGGGCGCTCACCAGGGCGATGGGCAGGCCTACTACGTTGAAGAAATCGCCTTCAATGCGGGGAATCCAGCGGGCGGCGCGACCCTGAATGGCGTAGGCGCCGGCTTTGTCCATGGGCTCGCCGGTGGCGATGTAAGCGGCGATCTCTTCGTCAGAGAGGGCTAGGAATTTTACGGCGGAGACTTCAGAGGCTACTTGCGTGCGCTCGGCGGTGACCAGGGCCACTCCGGTGATGACGCGATGGGTGCGGCCGGAGAGCAGGCGAAGCATGCGGGCGGCGTCGGCGGGGTCTTCAGGCTTGCCAAGGATCTGATTGTCAAGGGTGACTGTGGTATCGGCGCCTAGAACTGATCAGATGTCTGGGAGAAATTCGTCAGGGGCTAAAGCCCGGACCTCATTCTGGGTCAGTTTCGGCACGACTAAAGTCGTGCCTTGATACAAAACTGAGCCATGCCAGATTTCGGGATTCTCAGTCAATTGGCAAAATATGGCTTGGGCTTTTTCGCGGGCCAAACGGGTTACGTAGGAGATGGGATCCTCGTTGGGGTGAGGGTCCTCGGGGATGTGGGCGGGATGGACCTTGAAGGAGAAACCGGCCTGGGCGAGGAGTTCACGGCGGCGGGGGGATGCGGAGGCCAGGATGAGCATAGATTGATTATGCCGTGGATGGGCGTTGGAAGCTCCATTCAGCGAGCGGTTTCAATCGTTTCTGGCATGGTGTCAATATACGCGAGAAAGCCTGGAGCCGGTTATGTTATTGAAAATGCGCGAGAAGAGTGGTTCGAGCAGGATTGCATGTAATTTCGACGTAATTGGGTAAGCTTAGAACATTCAAAGAGAATTGATTCGATTACGGGAAAGGGCATTGGGCTTTCCCGATCTTCTTCGGGCCATCACTGCGGATTCGCGGGCGTAAAGAAGAAGACGAGGCTACAGCATTTTTGAGAGCGCTGGAGGGGCGATTCCGGAGGGGGTTGCTCCTTCTTCCTTTCTTCGGACGCGAAATTCCGTGGAATGGTGGGCCGTGAATGGCGGAAAGATGGCTGCAAAGAAGCAGAAGAAGCATGGGAACGAGAATTGAGACACGGGAGCAAACAACGGCGGAGAAAGACCCGTGTTTGGATGCGATTTGGACTGTGCGACGTGCAAGGCGGACGGGGCAAAGACCCTGCGCCGGGCGGCGTGCCAGACCTTAAAGCAGGAAAGCGAAAAAATTACGACATCGCTGGCGGCGAAAGGCGAAAAAAGGCGATGCGAAGAGCACAGAGCTTTTGCTCTCGCTGACGGAGACGCAAGAGGCGAAAGAAGGCGCCAAGAAGACGAAGCGTGGTGGAAAAACGGCACAGGCGCTGGCGGAAGAGCCGGAGTGGAGTGAAGAGGAAAATGAAACACTCATGGAGATGGGGAGCCGGGAGCCGGGAACCAGAAGGCTGATGGAATTTGGCAAGCATCTTTATGGGGCATGCAGCGTCATGAAGAGGCTGGCAGGTTGCCCGGCCGGCATCCGCCGCGGCGGACGCTTGCCGGGTGACCGAATTTGCCGGAGACCGCAGAATGGAATCAAGCCACTCGACGGCGAGTGGCTTTTGCGAGGCAGGGAAATTGAAGAGCCTCCGGAGATTGGCCGGCTGCTGGTTTGGCAGGAAAACGATTTGGGAAGCAGAGCGGCGGAGAGATGAGTCTCAACGCGGCAATCGCACGAAAAAAAGGATGAGACACAGATGAAGCTCACAGGAAACGAGTGGACGGGCGCCGACGGTCGGATAGGACAGAAATTGAGACTGGGACTGGAGCTGGGCTTGTGCCTGATTTGGATGGCGTTGGGAGTGGTTGCCAATGCGCAGGCGGTGAGCACGACGACGGTTCAGGGAACGGTGTATCTGGCCAATGGGCAACCGGGCTCAGGAACCCTGTTTGTGAGCTGGCCGGCGTTTACTACGGCGAACGGCCAGGCTGTGGTTGCGGACAGCACGACTGTGACGATTGCGCGGATGGATTTGTGAGCGTGAATCTGGCGCCGAACCTGGGGGCAACTCCGGCGGGGCTGTTTTATACGGCCGTCTACTACATGAGCGACGGTTCCACGAACACGGAGTACTGGGTGGTGCCCGCGGCGGCGTATGCTGCTCTGGCTCAGGTGCAGGCGCAGGTGATGCCGGCGGCGCAGGCTGTGCAGGCGGTGAGCAAGGCTTATGTAGACCAGTCGATTGCGGACGTTGACAGAAAGCACGGTGGCGGACTCGGGCGGGACGCATGACGGGTCCGCTTTATTTGAGCGGGGACCCGACACAGCCGTTGCAGGCGGCGGACAAACATTACGTCGATGAGAGCTTTGCCCTGGCAGTTCCGCTGGCCGGGGCGAATATGACGGGGCCGCTGACGACGCCGTCGGTGAATGGAGTGCAGTCGCCGCAATCGGTGAGCTCGCAGACGACTCTTCAGGAAGCGATGAGCGCGGCGGGAGCGAATGGGGCGGTGGAGATTCCGCCTACCTATGCAGGGACGGATGGTTTTACAAATCCCAATGGGATTTATGTAACGGATTTGCGGTCGACTGTCGCGCAGCAGTATGAGCGCAGCGTGAAAGAGTTTGGCGCGGTATGCGATGGGGCGACGGACGATACCAATGCTCTACAGGCGGCGATTTACTATGCGCAGACGCATGGGGTTTCGTTGACGATTCCGGAAGGGACCTGCAAGACGCATACGCTGAGCTGGCATGGGGAGTCGATCGGCGGACTGGGCAAGCAGGTTTCAGCGCTGATGGGATTTCCGGGCCAGGATGTGCTGGCTTCGACGGCTGACAGCACCAATCTGCTGAGTTATACGCGCATCCACGATCTGACAATTTATGTGGATCAGAGCGTGGATGTGTCGTGCTCGGCGGCGGAGGGACGCGCGGCGGCGGGAAGCTGCACGTTGAGCAGGCCAATGGAGAGCAATTCGATTTTTTCGCCGGGCGGAAACGGGCTAAGCGGAACGGTGGGAACAGGCGCTGCATGGGCGGTGGGCAATTGCGCGATTGCGATGCCTGCCGCGACGGGAGCGGGCGGAAACGGGCTGCAGGTGGCGGAGATTGAGAACCTGGAGATTGTGGCGACGGGCGTGGACCCGATGGCGGCGCAATATCCGGGGGCGCACTCGACGCATGCTTGCGGGCTCTACCTTGCGCAGTGGCCACTGTGGAGCGAGTTCCGGAATATCGATATTCGCGGGCTGAATACGGGCATTGCGATGCCAGCGCTGCCGGTGGCGACGCCGGCGGGACTGACGGCGGACTCGAATCGCTGGCAGAACATTACGATTCAGGCCACGCACGGATTTACCGCTGCGGCGGGATCGAACAACGTGCTGGATAACGTGGTGGAGAAGGCGGGGAATTCCGCTGCGACCGGCGAGCCGCCGACGGGGCTGGTGCTGGATTTGAACGGGACCAACAGGGCTGGACGGTTCGCAATGGGGTGGTGCTGCCGTCCTGGAACGCGGTGCAGCCGCGCTAACGGTGACCGCTGCAGGCGGCGCGGTGACGGCGGTGACGTTGGCTCCGGAGCACGGATTGGGATTTGATCCGTATGGAACGCAGGTTCCGTTGAAGTTCAGCGGGAGTTGCACGGCGCAGGCTACGGCGGGCGTGAATAGCAGACGGGTCGATTGGAACGATCAATGTGACTTCAGGGCGGGGTGGGCTGCTCGGCAACGACGACGGCGAGCGTGAACGTGGCCGGGAACTGGGATACGGCCGCGGCGGTGAACCTGATTGGCGGGCAGAATATGACGTTCTTTGCCGGGAACCTGCTGAAGGGCAATGGCGGGTATACGGTTTGGAACGCTGCCGGCTCGCAGAGTTATGGAACGCAATTGGATGGCGGCGGCGGGACATTGCCGGGCGGCGGGAGTTATACGGCGCTGGTGGTCAATAACACGCTGGGAAGCACCTACCAGGTGGATCAATTTCCCGGCGCGGACTTTGGGGCCAAGTTACAGGCTTGCCTGGGGACACTTAGCGCGAGTTATGGCGGAACCTGCGATGCGCGGAACTTTACCGGAACGCAGTCGATGGGATCGAACCTGACGATTTCGACAGCGAATGCGACTGTGCTGCTGCCTTGCGCCACGATTTCGACGGCCAACCAGGTGATTGTTACGGCGGGAACGCAGGAATGTGACGCTGCGCGGCTGCGCACTGCGGGGAGCCAGCACAGCCAGCGGAAGCCAGGGCGGGACGGTCTTTCTGTATTCGGGAACGGGCGCGATGGTGCAGGTGGGCGATCCGACTTATGCCGCGGATACGATGGGATTTCACTTGGACAACGTGGTGATCAATACGACGGCAGCGAGCAGCGCAACCGCGCAGGGACTTGTGGCCTATCGCACGCAGGAGTTGGATCTGGAAGAGCTTGTATTTCCTGGGTAACTCGAACCAGACGGGTATGACTCTGGACGGGACGGGAAATTATACGGGCGGAAGCTTTTTCAACGACCAGTTTGACGGGTTCCAGACGGCGGTGAATGCGATCGGGCACCAGATTTCCAATCCGGCTACGACGGACTGGATGAACGCGAGCACGTTTGTGCGGCTGCATATCGATTGCCCGACCAGCGGCGGTAATCCCATTGGCGGAACGTATGGGATCAACCTGCAGCAAGGAGATGGAAATACATTTACCGGCGGCGACGTGGAGGGTTGCTCGACGGCCCTGCACCTGGGGGCGAATGCGCAGAACAATACCATCGTCGGGCTGCGGAACGAGAACTCGACTAACCAGGTGGTTGCGGATGCGGGTAGCTCGTACAACGACTGGATGACCGGCGGGACGATGTTTACGGGTCAACTGACGGACAACGGGACGCGGAACAGTTTTCTGGATACCTTTCATCGCAGCTTCAACGGAATGAATGGGGATTGGTATGGAAGCCAGAAAGACGCTACGGTTACGAATCACTTTCGGCTCGGAATTGGCGCGGGGAACGAGCGCGGGTTGCTGAACGAAATTCAGACGGATTATGGATACCGCTGGATCGACGGGTACTCAGCGACGCAACGGCCGGGGAGCAGTTTTATCAGATTCAGGATCTGCTGAACAATGTGTACCGGCTATCGATAGGGCAGTATAACAACGGGCAGTCGAGCACTAACAACCAGACGGTGATCAATGCGGCCGGGACAGGCGCAGTGGTGCTGAACGGCTCGAATAACTCGGGGACCGGAGGCGTGATCATCGGATCGGGCGGCGCGAGGAGTCCACCGTGGCGACGATCAATAATGCAGGGAACGCGCAGTTCAACGGAACGCTGCAAGTGGACGGGACCTCGACGTTCATCGGCACACCGACGGTGAAGAACCAACTGGATGCTGAGATCGACGCCGTCCTGTGGGCCGGATTGACGACCAGCCAAAAAGAGTCCTTTATGTACAAGGACTGGAACGGCAATAGTCAGTGGTACATGGTGAAGGATCAAGCAATAACTGGGCGCTTAACTCCGCGACGGGCGGGTTGGACAGCTTCAAGGCCTACCAAAGCACCAACAGCGGCGACACTTACATCGATGCCTCGAATGCTTCGGGAGTGGTTCGCATCAATTATGAAACTGGGTCGGGTGCGGGCTTCAAAGTTTACGGAGGCAACAGCAGCTCTTTGTATGCAAGCTTTACGGGGACGACTTCGATCATGTTTCCAGGGCTGGCTGCGAGCAGCGGGCATTTCTGCCTGCAGATCGATAACTCGGGATACGTGACCAATACCGGATCGGCCTGCGGGACGAGCTCCGGTTCCAGCGGCAGCGGCACGGTCAATTCAGGAAGTGCCGGACAGATCGCGTATTACACTGCTACCGGTACGGCGGTTGGAGGCATGAATGCAGTACCGATTACTGCAGGCGGCACAGGGGCTGCAACCGCATCCGCAGCACTGATGAACCTGGGCGGTGCGCCTTTAGCGAGTCCGACTTTTACCGGTACCCCGATTGTTCCTGGTTACCTGACAACATCGAATGCAACCGGTACTTTCGCGGGGCTGGCGGGCGCGGCATTTACAGGCACAATCTCCGCTCCAACGACAAACGGCCATCAAACTGTAGGTCCCGCTACGGGTACCGATGCGGCTATGATTCAGGCCGCAATTGCGGCGGCGGGGCCAAACGGAACCATAGACCTCACGCCGGGACAGATGTACGTGGTCAATACAACGATAATCGACTCCAAAAACTACGTCGTTCTAAACTTCCATGGCGCAGGCATCGAATGTATGACCACTTCAGATTGTATTCGAGTAACTGGAACGGGAGATACCATCAACCAGCCCATACTCATCCCCGGCACGGCAAGCACGGGGGCGGCGATACAAGATGCCGGGTGGGCATTGACCATCAATGGCGGAGGTGTGGCACAACTCGCCGGAAATAGTCCCGGCAACGGACAGTATTGGTATCACGTCATTCAGGTAGATGGGGATGAAGTCTTTGGCCTGAGCAACTGGAATGGGCAAGCCAACGGCGCAGCGTTCGGCGGATCGCAACCTTCGGCCCAGGCAGTTACGCGGTGCGACTCTACCTTCTGCGGTTCCGCCCTTTATAATCCTCCCAATAATGCGGGTATTGCCACACTCAACAACGTCGCTCTAACAATGGGATGCTCTGGAAACTCCATTGATTGGGAAGGCGGCAACACGCTTTATCTGAACAACGTTACACTGCAAAGCTACAATCAATACGGTATGTTGGTGCTTCACAATGGGGGTGGTGCAGGCACAGTGGTAGGCAATGGAGTGTACGTATCCCCGACTCCATGCACAGGAAATATCGGCACCGTGGGAAATCCCATGCTAAACGGGGCGCAGGGCGGGACTGCAATTGTAGCTGGAGCAGGGGTAAGCATAACTCTAAACAACTCTAACCCACCGGGAGCCGGAGGTAACGGCGTAACGGCGGTCACTTGCAGCACGTCACCATGCACGGAAAACTTCGGCTACTATGTGGTAATTCACCAGGGAACCTCCTTTACATCTGTAACTAAACCGCTGTTTTTAGGAATTACCGGAGCGGCGGTTAATTCCTCATTTGCCGGAAGCAGCGTGACCGTAGTCGCCCCCACCAGCCCCAACTCAGGGGATACCTGCGATTTTCTGGCGGTCGATCAGACTTCAACTCAATCGGGGCCAATCTTCGGAAGCACGAATACTTACGCAATTTCAGGGGAACAAGGCGTGGCTTGCGGCCCCAGCGCGGGGACGTATGTGACTTTCACAGATACGGGAGCGCGTAGTTCTTACTCGTGGCCTGCTGGACCTTCTAACGTGCCGGGAACCTATGGGGTTACGATGGGGCTAAACGGATGGTTCGCAGTATCTATGATCTTAAACGGGACCAATACTGCCTATTCGACCTATACAGGTCCATGTCCAGTTGCGGGAGGAATTATAGTTCCATCTTACACCAGCTCATTTGGGCAGCCTTATGTAACATGCACAAACACCACACTGGATGGATACTCCGGAAACAGCTATGGCAATACGGCGGGAGTTATAAACCGGCGTTCCGGGTTAAATGCTCAGACATTCGCGCCTTCCGCCATCATAACGCCGGCCTGGTATAAATACACCGCGGCAGGTTTGAAGGGATTGTACAACTTAGGACCAAACGATAGCGGTTGGGCGTGGCAAGGAGGGCCGACCGACTTCTTTACATTGATTGATAGCAATCCCTGGAAGACGGAAGCTTTGCCGGGGAACAGGCCAACATGGGATGCGGGGGACACGGCGGTAGGAGTTGACGCAGCATCTGGCGGCTTAGCCTTCCGCGATGCATCTCACATTTGCAACTACATCGACACAGTTTTTGGGTATTCGAATAATAGCTGGCTGGAATGCCTGACTTCGACGGCCAAGACCTTTACGGTGCCGGTAGCCGCTCCTGGTTTCACGCTGAACGGAGGGACGGAATGGAGCAGCTCAAGCAGCGCCAATTCGCAGGTAGTTACGTGTCAACCGGGAGGTACCGGGACGCAGGTATGTGATGCATCCGGCGCGTGGATTTCTCCGGGGAGCGGCGGAACGGTGACCAGCATTGCCACAACCGGTCCGGTTACCGGTGGTCCAATCACCACCACGGGAAGCATTGCCTGCCCGACGTGCCTGGTATCCGCCGTGAATCCGGCACAGGGTTTGGTGAGAGTTGCAGGCGGGACGCAAACGGCAACCGGCGCGGAGCTAAGCGGCGATGCGATTACCAACGGGTCCAACGCAGTCACCGTAAAGGGAATCAACGGGACCACGCTCTCCGGGCTTGCCACCGGACTGCTTTACAACACAACCTCCACCGGAGTTCCGTCGATTGCAACATCGGCCCAGGTTCAAAGCGCGATTGGCGCCAGTGTTTACGATGCTTTCGGGGCCGCATCCGGTCTCCTGTCGGGAACGGGGACTGTGAGCGGAGCATGGACCTTTAACAATGGAACTTTGAAACTGGCCGGCTCAACCAGTGGAACCACGGTCATTGAAACTGCCGCAACCGGCGGAGGCATCGACGTACTTCCGGCAGCGGTAAATAGTCCGGCCAGAATTCCTCAGGTGATCTTTGCGGGAACCATTGCTCTGGCCACTAACTCTATCCCTTCAGGCGCGTGTCAGACGGTAACCGCTGGATCCGTAAACAGCGTGGCGGCAACGAATGTAGCGACCACCGACATTATCGACTGGACGCCACAGGTGAGCTTACAGAGCGTGAGCGGATATCAGGCTTCAGTTTCGGGAGGTTTAAGCATCGATACTTATCCGACAGCCGGCTACATCAATGTGAACGTCTGTAACTGGACGGGCGTAACCATAACTCCCGGCGCTGTGTCGCTCAATGTGAGGGTCATACGATGATGCAGATCATCACAATTTGCATGTCGTTTTTGGCGTGGGCACTGCCGGTGTATGCGATACCTATGCAGACATATCCTGCGCCGGGGCCGGGCCGGAACGCTAACACGCCGAAAATCAGGAATAGCAATCTTACTACCGGCACCACTACACCGTTGGCTGTAAGCATGCCAAGCGGGGCGCAAGTGGGCGACCTGACGGTTTGTGTTGTAGCGGCAGAAAACACCATTACCACAACACCTACAGGTTGGACCCTGGTGCATGCAGCCAGTCAGTCGTACTATAACCAGGCATTCGAGTATAAGACATTAACCTCTGCAGATATTAGTGGAGGGGCATCGTTCCCCACCACTATTGCCGGTGGAGACATCATTGTTGTATGTATCGACTTCTCCAATGACGGAGCGGGCTATACAACGGGCAATTATGCGTCTACCGGAAATCCAACGAGCACGGCAACATCGATGACTGCGCCGACATTGGCTTCGGGCGGGTCACCACAGGCGGGAGACATTGTTATATGGGCAGCAGCGAATCGCGCTAATGGGACAAACAGTTTGAGCCGGGGGACTCTGCTGCAGGCCGGAACTGTGGGTTCGGCGGACTCTTTGGCAGTGTATTACGAAGTTCTGGCCCCAGGCTTCTCCACAACGGTTACCTACTACTACCCTGGCACTTACAATCCCGAGGGTAATTATTCCGGCTGGATGGACATCTCGAAGTAAGGGCAGCTGACGGGAAGCGTGAAACCCCGCGGGGGAGTTATTCCAGCGGGGATAACAACGGGCGGGCACTTACGAAGTGCTTAGAACGTGTTTCATAATTGGTCCTGGGATTTCTGTTGCGATCCCTCATGGTCTTTCAGCGCCTTCTCGGCACGACTGAAGCCTTGACTTGATACAAAGCGGGTTTATGAAACAAGTTCCTAAACCTACAGAGGGGAGCCGGTAGGCCGGTTTTCACCTTCGGTTACTCCGTTATTCAGGATGATTCGGCAAACAGCGCGACGGAGATCCTTGGATTTCGCAGCAGGATTACTCATGCAGCCGAAACGGGGGAATGGTGACAAACGCAGAGGAACGATGCGCGGCCGCGCCGCGGGCGTTGGAAGTGTGCCTGGAGGGGCTGGACAGGGAGGGACTGGAGGGGTATGGGAGAATCTTTGACCAGCGCCCGGCCAGCCTTCGGGGACGGACAGTCGGGATGGCGCTGGGGGAGAAACTGCTGCGTGTGAGAACCCGCGCGGGGAGGCCTGCCAAGCTGCGGGCGAATACGGTGCAAAAGGCATTTGAAATGCGGCGGGGCGAGCGGAATATTGTGCTGAAGGCTCGGCAGATGGGTTTGACGACCTGGGCTGCGGCGCGGTTTTTTTTGAGGACCATTACCCACCCGGGGACGCTGACGTTGCAGGTGGCGCATACGCAGGAGGCGGCGGAAGAGATCTTCCAGATCGTGCACCGGTTTGTGGATTGGCTTCCGGAGGAGTTGCGGGGGGGACCGCTGACGACTTCGCGAGTTAATGTGCGGCAAATTGTGTTTCCGGAGATCGATGCGCAGTACCGTGTGGTTTCAGCCGGAGACAGGAACGCGGGTCGCGGATTGACGGTGCAGAATCTGCACTGCTCTGAGCTGGCACGCTGGCCGGGAGATCCGGCGGAGACGCTGGCCGGGTTGCGGGCGGCAATGGCGCCTGGGGCGGAGCTGATTCTGGAGTCGACGCCGGACGGGGTGGGCGGATGTTTTTACGAGGAATGGCAGAAGGCCGATGAGACCGGGATGGTAAGGCATTTCTTTCCCTGGTGGAGCGAGCGGCTTTATCGGGCCGCAGCGGTGGAAGAGGCCAGCCTGACGGATGAGGAACGGGCGCTGATGGGCCGGCACCGCCTGGATCTGGAACAGATTGGTTACCGGCGTCAGATTCGGGCGAATTTTCGCGGGCTTGCTGCGCAGGAGTATGCCGAGGACGAGGAAAGCTGTTTTCTGGCGAGTGGGAATTCAATCTTTGAATTGACGGCGATTGAGGCCCGGCTCAAAGATGCGCCGGAACCGGTGGAACGGCGGCGGAACGGGGAGTTGGAAGTGTGGCTGCCGGCGCTCAAGGGGAAACAGTACCTGGTGGCGGTGGATCCTTCCGGCGGAGGCAGCGAGGGGGATTACTCAGCCGCACAGGTGCTGGATATGGAGTCGGGGTTGCAGTGCGCGGAGTTTTCCGGACATAGGGGGGGACTGGAGCTGGCATGGCTGGTAACGAAGCTGGCGGCTGAGTATAACCAGGCCTGGCTGGTCGTGGAGAGGAACAACCACGGCAGCGGGGTGCTGGCGTTGGCGGAATCGGTTTGCAAATATGCGCGGATCTATCGACAGGGAGGACAGTTAGGCTGGTTGACTACCTCATTGAGCCGGCCGGCGGCGCTGGGGAGGCTGGATGCGGCCCTGGTCGAGCAGCCGGAACGCTTCCAGAGCAGGCGGCTGCTGGGCGAGTGCAGGAGCTTTGTTCGGCAGCCGGACGGCAGGAGTGGAGCTCGGTGCGGGAACACATGACGACCGGGTGATGGCTATGGCCATAGGGCTGGCGGCACGGGCGGAGATGCTGGAGAAGTGAGGGACCAGGGACAGGGACTAGGGAATAGGGAATTCCCTATTCCCTGTTCCCTGTTCTTCAGTGGAAGAGCTTAGAATTCGATAAGAATCAGGAAAAGGCGGGGAGCGGGATTGGCGGTTCTGGCAGTACAACAGATCCGGCGGATGCGGGGCGGCGCGCAGGGCCAGCTGATGCTGGGCGCGGATGGCTACATTTACGTAGTGAAGTTCCAGAACAATCCGCAGCACATGCGGGTTCTGGCGAACGAGTTTCTGGCCTCGCGGCTGGCAACGGCGGTGGGGCTGACGGCGCCTGAGACGGAGCTGGTCGAGGTTTCCAATTGGCTGGTGGAGAATACGCCGGAACTGGAGATCGACCTGGGGCGGACGCGGGTGCGATGTCAGGCCGGCTTGCAGTTTGGGTCGCGGTTTGTGGGTGGGCTGATGCCGGGGCAGGTGGTGGATTACCTGCCCGAGGAGCAGATGGCCGAGGTGAGAAACCTGGGCGAGTTTGCCGGAATCCTGGCGCTGGATAAGTGGACCGGGAATGCCAACGGCCGCCAGGCGGTTTTTACGCGCAAGCAGCGGGAACGGCGATATCGGGCGGTCTTCATCGATTTTGGGTATTGCTTTCACGCCGGAGAGTGGCGGTTTGAGGATGCTCCACTCCGTGGAGTGTACTTTCGGAATGATGTATATCGAGAGGTGAGAGGGTGGGAGTCCTTTGAGCCCTGGCTGACGCGGCTGGAGAATCTGGCGGCGGATACGGTGTGGGCGGCGGCCAACGAGGTACCGCCGGAGTGGTATGGCGGCGATCTCACGGAAATGGAAGCGCTGGTGGAGAAGCTGCTGGCGCGCAGGAGCCGGATCAGGGAGCTGATTGAAGGGTTCGGGAAGTCGGACAGGAAGCCGTTTCCGAAATGGGGAGGGACGGGAAAAAGTTGGGAAGAAGTCTGGAAGGATACGCGGTGGGAGACTACCATTGCGGGAAGGGTGAATTGAAAAAGCAGCTTTCAGCTTTTAGCTATCAGCTTTCAGTTTTCGCTTTGGGACTGGGCACTGCAAGCTGGCAATCGTGAGCTAAGATCTAGGGTTTAAGGGACTAGGGACTAAGAGCTAAGAGCTGAGAGCTGAGAGCTGAGAGCTGAGAGCAACCATCGATGAACAGTGGAAACCAGCGGCGGGCATGTGAGTTTCATCTGCTCCGGTATGTGCCGGATGCGGTGCGGAACGAGTATGTGCACATCGGGGTGATCCTGCGCGACCACCACGCGGGCAGGCGGGGGACCGGGATGCCGCGGAGGTCCGCTTTACCCGCGACTGGCGCCGCGTGCGCTGCCTCGATCCCGATGCGGACACCGCGCTGCTGGAGGGGATGGAGAGCGAGCTGCGCAGGCGCTTCCTGGCCGAGCCGGACGGAAATCTGATGCGGCTGCTGAATGAGTCGCTGTCGCTGAGCGTTCAGATGACCGAGGCCAAGGCATATCTGGCGGAAAGCCTCCCGGCGGGGATGGAAGAGCTGATGCGGCTGTATGTGGAGCCGCCGCCGAGGGAGCGTGTGCCGCGGCTGAGCGGGCGGGCGGCGATTCAGGCACAGGATGCGGACGGAATTCGAACGGGCCGGGGTGTGGGAGCTGATGCGGAAGAGGATCTCGGCTTCAGAATATACGCGGCCGGGGGATCCGCTGCGGATTGATGTGGGGTACAGGCCGAATGGGTTTGATCCGCATGTTTCATGCCGTGAGCCTGGAACCGGGTGTGGAGATGGCCAAGGTGCTGGCGTTTTCAGCGGCGGAATTGCGCGAGGGCGTAGAGCGGGTGGAGAAGGCGCAGCTGGAACTGACTGCGGTGATTGAGCCGGCTGCCAAGCTGGGAGCGACCGGCGAGGAGCCGGAAAGGCTGGAGATGTACCGATTTGGCGTGGAGACCATGGAAGAGCACCAGATCAGGGTGCTGACGACTTCAGACCTGGGCCGGGTGGCGGAAACGGCGCGGCGGGAATTGCGAGTGTGAAAAGACAGGGGTCAGGGATCAGGGGTTAGGGTTTAGTTTTTCGACTGGTAGCTTCTGTCTGTGAGTTAATGATTTTCGATCAAAATATCTTCTGCGGTTTTGCAGATAATTAAGTGTGTTTGCGGTAGGATTGAATTTGTTGAGTGACAATTGGAAGTTTGAGATGGTTAGCTGCTAACTAACACCGAATACCGGCCACTGATCCCTGATCCCTGATCTCTGATCTCTGGCAAAGAAGAGGCATGGCCCTTTCCGGGGCTGTGCCTTTTGTTTTTGGGGCTTCGGAAAAAGGAAGGTGCACGTGAGGGCAGGAGAACAATTACGGGAGATATGGCGGCAGGCGACTGCTCGGTGTTCAGGCCGGGAGCGGGCGGAAGGCGGAGTTGCAGGCGCGCGCGGCCGACGCGGATGCAGAACGAAAGACGCTGGCGCTGCCGGCGATCCTGAGTCCGCTCCAGTTTCCGGGGCGCCTGCTGCCCAAGCCGACGCCGGGGAATCTGCGCCGGTTTGCGGAGACACCGGTGGTGCGCCGCGCGATCAACGTAATCAAGGATCGCATTGCGGCCATGGACTGGCAGGTGAGGGTGCGGCGCGGCGTTGCACCTTGCGAGATAGCCTACGTCACAAAAAAGCTCACAGCTTTGCGCCGGACGCTGGAGGAGCCGAACGCGGTTGACAGCTTCAGAACCTTGATGGAGCAGGTGATTGAGGATGCCCTGACCGGCGGCTTCGGGGCCATTGAGATGGAGCCTACCGGCGACCGGGAACGGCCGGCGATGCTGTGGGCGGTGGATGGGGCTTCGATCCGCATCAACGCTCGCTGGGATGGCGACCCGGAGACGCCCAGGTATGCGCAGGTCATGCCGGGGCAACTGGAGTCGGGAGCGGTGGATTTGCGCGACGACCAGTTGATATATGTGCGCATGAATCCGCGGAGTTTCACTCCCTTTGGCCTTGGACCATTGGAAGTGGCATTTGAGACGGTGAACCAGTTTTTGAGCGCGCACCGCTACGCGGGCAAGCTGGCGGCGAACTCGGTGGCGCAGTATGCGCTGTGGCTGAACGAGGCCACGCCGGCGCAGCTCGACCGGCTGATCCGCTGGTGGCAGGACGAGATTGAGGGTACCGGCAGGGTGCCGCTGATCTCCACCGAGCAGAAGCCGGAGGTGCTGCGCTTTGCCGCAGGGACGGATGCTGATATGCGGCTTGCATGGCAGGAGTTCCTGATCCGCATGGTGGCCAACGCTTTTGGTTTGCCGCCGCTGATGCTGGGGCTGGAGGCGGATGTGAATCAATCCACCGCCGCAGAAATGACCGATGAGGCATTTCGCGGCGCGATATCGCCGCTGGCCATGCTGCTGGCCGGTCACATTACCCGCGATCTTTTCGCGAAATGCATTGGCTGGCGGGAGTTCGAGTTTGTCTTCAACAAGCTGAATGCGAGGGACGAGGAGACAGAACTGGCGGTGCAGGTGCAATTACTGCAGGCCGGGGTGTACACGGTGAACGAGGTGCGAGCAATGCGGGGGATGGGGCCGCTGGAAAAGGCGTCAGGGATCAGGGGTCAGGGGTCAGTTGAAGGCCGAAGTCTGATCCCTGACCCCTGAAACCTGAACCCTGGCGAGTGGAGCGGAGCAAAAACATGCGATTGGAAGCGATGGCGGTAAAGATTCCTCAAGTAGATGGGCACCCTAACCGGGTGCCGTTCGAGGGGGTATTGACGGTGGTGAACGCGGCCAGCGACAAGGCGCCGGCCGGAGCGCGAGGGCATCGGGTGATGCTCACGCGCGAGGCCGCAGAGAAGGCGCTGCCTTCACTGCTGGGCATGGCGGTGGACTATCGGCCGGGATGGGACGGCCATGACGCGCGGCGCAAGATTGGGCTGCTGACCGAGGCGGACGTGATCGGCCAGAGGCTGAAGGTGCGCGGGTATCTGTATGCGCGCGACTTTCCCGAGGTAGCTGGGGCGATCGAGGCGCATTCACCCGGGGCCATGGGGATGAGTTACGAGCTGGCCGATGCGCAGGTAGAAGATATGCGAGCCGAAATCTGGAAGCTGACCCGCGTGACTTTTACCGGAGCGGCCATTCTGCTCAGGGAAAAGGCAGCTTACCGGGCGACCAGTTTTCGCATGGCGAGTTAAAGATAGTTCGCAGTTGTCAGTTATCAGTTCTCAGCATTTAGTTTGCAGTTCACCGCAAACGATCGGCTGAGAATCGTGGAAAACTGCTCCCTCATAACGCTAACTGTAACCGGTTGCAGAAACTGATAACTGACAACTGAAAACTGATAACTGTCAACTGACGAAAGGAAAAACATGGAAAAGGACGAGAAGGAGATAGCGGAACGGTTGGAAACCGCAACGACTTTGCTCGAAAGGACGCTGAGCTGGCTGGAGGAACGGCAGAGCGCGCTGACAGGCGAGGTGGAGAGAATCTCAGCTACCGTCGAGCAGACCCGGCGGGAAGCGGAGTTGGCGGAGAAGCTGGCTGCGGCGGAACGGGAGTTGGCTGAGCTGAAGGCCGCGGCCGCGCAAGCGATTGTTAGCCCATTGCGCAGAACGGTGCCGGCGGCAACTTCGGAGATGCTGGCCAAGCACGGCATCAGCGACGGTCCGGTGGACGTGCGGACCCTGGATGCGGCGCTGGCCGGATTGAGTCTGGAACAGCGCATCGCGGTTAAGACACAACTGTTGCGGGCCGGGTCGATCGCGTAAAAGCAGCCTTCAGCTTTCAGCCGTCAGCTGATCAGCCGACAGTTGAAAGCTGGCGTGGACCTGGCGCAGTCCCTGACAACTGAAAACTGATAGCTGAAAGCTGAAAGCTGAAAGCTGAAAGCTCAACCAATGACTGGCCCCATGGAGGGGGCGGAAAGAGCCTATGAACGCAACCTTTGCAGACATTCACGCAGCAGCAGATTTTATCGGGCCGGGAGCAATCGAAGTTCCGCTGTATCAGACCGAGATCTTCGACATTTGCCGGCGTTCGAGCCCTTTTGGGCAGCGCATCAAGCAGGTTCCGGCGACCGGGCATCCCTCGCGGTTCTTCGAGGAGACGGCGATTCCGAATCCGGGAACGGCAGGATTTGTGAATCCACGCAGCATCGTGCCGGCGGTAGTGAGTCCGACGCGCATGGAGATGGCGTGCTGTTGAAGGCGATCGTCTCGCAGATCAACTACAACCTGTTCGACATCGAGTTGGGCGACCAGCAGAAGCAGTTTGCCTATCTGCAGGCCAAAGACCTGGTGGATACGGTGAGCGGCGTGATGGTGACGCACGACGTGGCCTTGTGGAACGGCAACGAAACCAGCTTGAGGGACGCCGACGACCACGCAGTACATGGGCGCGCGGCGCAGATCGCCGGCGGCAGCAACGCGGTGACCAACAATCGGCATCGACGGCGTTCGATTGTGAACGGGCTGAAGACGGCAGTGGCGAACATGGTGGCCAACAACGGCTACTATGTGCGCCCCACGGCGATTTATGCCAATCCGATGCTGCTGGACCTGATCGACCAGGAAATGAAGGCGGAATTCAACGTGGTGCTGAATACCGATAACATCACCGGCGGCATCCGGGTGAAGATGCTTTCGACGCAGGCGGGCGATCTGCCGCTGATTCCGGACTGGAGCCTTAGCTATACGGGCACGACCGGGCTCGGCTCGGCATCGCTGCCGGCTTACATTGTGAGCGAGGATCTGATCGAGTACCACTGGCTGGGCGATCCGACGCCACGCGTCTTCCAGCTGGGGCTGCCGAACTCGCTGACCTACCAATATGTCGCGGTCAAGTTCGGCGCTCCGGTGGTCAAGGGCGCGGGCTTTGCGCATTACCAGGTCACTGGTAACGGTAGATAACAGTGTCAGGCAGTTCAGCTAATCAGCGAGCTCATGTCGCAGGCTCGGTTGTGAGCTATGAGCAGCATCGATGTGACGGTGAATGCGATGCAGCGATGACTGACTACCGACACCCTGACTCCCGTTCCGCCAACCGACCATTATTCAGAGAAGGATGGAGTATGGCATATCTGCAGCCAGCGGATTACCCGAACTATGGATTGCCGGCTGGAACGACGGCGGATTGGATTACGGCCGCCACGGCATTGATCAACAGCTACTGCAGGCGGCCGGACCTGAACGTGATTCAGTACACGGAGCGGCTGCGGCTGACCAGCGGAGTCGCAGACGGTGCTGTTGAGTTATCTGCCGCTGGCGCCGCTGGGAACGGCCACGACGCCGATTGTGAGCATCGAGGGCCGGTATGCGAGGCCGCGGCGCGGAGAGATTCCGAACGAGCCGCTGTTTGAGATTGCGTGGGCATTTTCACTGCCGGGGCAGTGGACGGCGATCGATCCGAACACCGTGGACTTTGACCCCAACACCGGGGAGCTGACGCTGCCGTGGAATGTGCTGGGGCTGCCTTACAACGAAGTTACGGTGACTTACACGGCGGGATTGGCGACGATCGGCGACGACGTGAAGACGGCGTGCGCGCAGATCGTGCGCAATGCGCAGTCGACGCCGGCGCTGAACGCCAGCAAGACCAAGATCGACACGATGCAGATGCAGTATTTCTCGAGTTCGCTGGTGGACGAAACGGTGCAGGCATGGCTGCGTCCCTACGTTGCGAACAGGCTGGGGTGAGCGATGAGCGATACGGCGCCGCGCAACCCGGTGAGTGCGCCGCAGATGCTGGCCGATGCCCTGCTGCGAAGCGTGGCAGGCACGACGGCCCTTCTGCGGGTGACGGGAACGAATACGGATACCAGCCAGTCCGAAGTGGGGCTGGTGGCAACGACCTTTGCCGATGTGGTGGTGAGCCCGGTGGTGATGCGCAAGCTGCGGCCGACGTGGAAGGAAGGCGATGAGTCGAAGTGGGAGTTATTGGTTTCGGCAACCGGTGTCGAGCAGCAGGTGATTGCGCTGGACCTGGCTTCAGCACAATCTCTGTTTGCGATGACTCTGGCGGTTACAGTGGCGGGACAGGATTACCTGATTGAGTCGATCGCTTCCAACGAAGCTTTCGGGCAGGTCTATCTTTACCGGCTGCTGTTGCGGGAGGCGCGGCAGCAGGCGGTGTAAGCAGAGTCAGATCAGGCTAGATGCAGGATAGACAGCTAGCTGTTCGAGCGCACTGACGCTTGCGCAATGCAGAGTGATCCGGAAAGCAATGCAGACTGTCAGCGGTACGACTCTGATCGCTGACCCGGAGCTACTCCATGCAGAATGCGAAAGACTCGTTTTATATGGCGCTGCGCACGCGGCTGGCGACGATCAACCCGGAGCGGACGATTCTGCTGCGCGGTACGGTGCGGCCGGGGATTCTGGTGGAAGAAGCGGAAGCTCCCTTCAGCCAGCTTCCCAATGATGTGTTTGTGCTGCGCTGGCTGGGCCTGGGCATTGATATGGATCTGGCGTCCACGATGGCGGCCGAAGAGTGCGAAATCCTCTATCAGACCTGCGGAACGCAGAGCTTTGGCGGACTGGACCGCGGCCGGTCGCTGAGCGAAATGGATGAGGAGCTGATGGCGATGCTGCAACCTTTCTACACACCCAAGTTGAATTACACGGCGACGCCGCCGGCGGCAATGCTGACGCAGGTGTTCTGGGACGAGCCGGGATTTGCGGCCGATTGTGACGCAGCGGGACCTGCTGAGCCGGTCGGCGAAGGTGATGGTTTACAGCTACCAGGAGCAGGGGGAGTAAATGGCGGCAAATTGGTTTCAAGCTCCCGCGCCGGTGGCTAGGCGCATGCGAGGATATTTTGCGCCGGTGAATCGGGCTACGCAGACGCCGGTGCTCTTCGATGCGTCCGAGCAGGGCGCATTCAATCTTGACGCTCCGCCGGCTCCGTGGATCAGCCTGGGTTGGATTCAGGATTTACGCGCAAGCCGGCGAGCAAAACCTCGCCGGTATTGACGGGCATTCCGGCCGCAACGCTGGAGCAGGTGCGCGAGACGCTTGAGGCGCAGGTAAGCTTTGCAGTTTCTGAGCTGGACCAAGCTGACCATGGCGCTGGCGACCGGCTCGCAGCATATGAATCTGCTGGCTCCGGCGAGCGGGGCAGCAGCGGCAGCGGATGGAGCGCAGGCGGCCGCGGCGGTGATTCCGCAGAGCCGGATCAACAGCGACTTTTGTCGTGCTGGCTGCGGCGGACGCGGCTAAGTTTGCGGCCGGCTCGATTGTTGCGCTCGATGTGGACTACGCCGGGCAGACCGGCTTTGTGGGCTCGCCGGTCTCAGGCGCATATGTGCGGCAGGCGCTGACGGATGTGGACTATATCCGGCGTGTCACTTTCAATGTGGCGCTGGTCTCGCAGGTGAATTCCACCGGGCTTACGCTTGCCGAGCCGCTGCCGGGCGGCGCTCCAGCGGCGGGCGCCAAGTTGCAGGCGGTAACTGGGTTTGTCGATCGCGAAGGCGGAAGCTTCTATCAGGAGTGGTCGGCGCTGTTTGTGATGCAGGGCAGCCAGGGAGAGCGAATCTTCTTCTACTATCCGCGATTGCAAACCATGACCGGCGCGGAAGAAGCGGTTATTCCTCTGAGCGGCAAAAACAGACGGCCAGTCGCGGGTGCTGCTCAAGGGACAATTTCTGGCGCTGCCGGTCACCGATCCGCTGGATGGGGAACGCGTGGTCTGTTACCGGAGTTTTCTGCCCGCGGCCAATGCGCTGGTGTGAAGAATGAATAAGTAAAGAAGTGAATAAGTGAAGAAGTCAGCAAGTGTAGAGGCGAGAGAAAGCGATGAAGATTACGATTCAGGGGCAGGACTATACGGCGGCGCTCGATGGGGCACGGCCGTTGACCATCGAGCGCAAGCTGAACGAGCCTTCCATCTGCCAGTTAGGCTGAGTCTGCCGGCCAACGGAAGCCTGGCTATGCCCTCAAGCAATCAGTATCTGACGGTGACGGGCGACGATGGGACGCTCTACTTTACCGGTTACATCGCAATAACTCCGCTGCAGGAGTACGCAGGGCTGGCAATGGAAGGCCCACGCTACCGGATTGCTATTCAGGCTGTGAGTGACGAACTGCTGCTCGACCAGTTATTGATGCCTCCCAGCACGGGCTCGACTAACGAAACTGCCGGGGCTTTGATGGCCTCGCTTGTAGCTCAATCGGGATCATCGACGCTCTCCACGACGGGCTTGTCACTTTACCACTCCGGTGAGTAACTTCGCTCCGGAGCCAGGCGCGACGTGGAGTGAGAGCGCGGGACAGGTGGCAAGCCAGGCGCGAGCTGCTTATCGCGCGGTCAATGGCGCGTTGACCATTTCCAATGTGCCCGGCGCCGTGCATCCTTTGAACGAGACCGACGGCACCCTGAATCTCGCTGCTCTTGCCTTCACAGCCAGCGTCAAGCGCGCACAGGCAAACGATGTTACAGTTTGCGGCGAGCATGAACCCGTAGCTTATGTCACCGAGTACTTTCTGGGCGACGGAACCACAACGACTTTTTATCTGGCCGAAGATCCATACTTTCCCGCCGCATCCAAATCCACTATCATCAGCGAGCTCTTCAACGAGCCTCAAATCAATCCGCAACTATGGTGTAACTCGAGCGGCAGCGGCTATCTTTCGCTGGGCGCCGGCGGATTGGTGATGGACGGCGGCAATGGCATCGACGGCGAAACGCTGCTTACCTGGCTCGACCCTGTAGAGATGGGCGGGACATTACTGCTTGAGGCTGTAGGAGTCAAGCTTTCGCCGGGTAGCACTGGAATTCTCGCGGGCTTCTTTGTGGGATTGGAGACGCAGGCCAGCTGCATTGCGGGCTTTCAGGCGGCGGCACAGACCGGCTCAGGTGCAGTTACCCTGCAGCCCATAATCTCTGGCGCTCCGGCGGGAACGGCATATCAAATCAATCCGGCCAATCAATATTCGCTGCGCGTGCGCGCACATTGCCCGGAGCATGAGCGGACACTGAACATCTATCGCTCCTTTGGAGACAGCGGCGCCATCGCCTGCGGCGGGCAGTCGATTCTAAGTCCGGGCAAGCTGCAACTGGAGATCCAGGAGTTTGTGAACGGTGTGGGCGGAACGCCGGTAACTCTCTATGACGGCGCAATCGCCAACATGCCCGGAGCGTGCGTGGTAGTGGCGGCGAGCAGCATGAATTTGATCGGAACCATGCGTGCCATCAACTTGACCAACCTTGGATCGGGATGGGTGGTGAGCACGCCGCTGAGCGGTGGAGGTTATACGCGGCGGATTGGCACCACGGCTGAGGCAGCTGAGTGCCACCTGGAGCGCACCGGGAAGTTGGTTTTCTATACCGGATTTGCGCCTGCGGCCGGCGAGCAGATCGCGGTGAACTATCGCACCGTGGGCAGGGCAGTGGGACGAGCGGTAAATACCGCCAGCCAGGCGGCTCTGACCGAGGCCGGATCGCCCGCGGTTGCGGTATGGATAGGCTCGGTCACCAATCCACCGGCGCGCAGTTCTGCTGACTGCCTGAATGCCGCGCTGGCGATGGGGCAAGCGGCAGCAGGCGTCAGCGCATTGTGGAGCGGGACTTACAAAGGAAATCGGACGAGCTTTGCCAGCGACGTTTGGCCTGGCGACGCTCTGCTGCTGAATGCACCTTCGGCTGACTTGAATGCCCAGGTAGTAGTGCGCGCGATGAAGGTGAGTTATAGCGCCAGTTACCCTGATCTGGTGGAGTATGCGATCGCATTTGCTAACGACTGGGCTTGCGATCTGGCTATCAAAACCAGCGCAACGGTGCCTGCCGATGCATGGCTACCGGCGGCCATCGCTCCCGCCGTACTGGCCAATCTGACCGGCCTCACAGTGACCACGTTGAATGGAACCACAGTGGCGATCAACGCCGGCATAACTCCGCCCTCCGGCGGAGGTTTTGAAATTCGGCTGCGCGACTTTGCCTTTATGCCGGGCGAAGATCCTACGCTGGTGGTGCGGGCGGCTTTGCCAAATATGACTTTCTCTCGCCTGACCGCCAACGACCGGTTTTATATTCGCATGTACGACGGTTCCACGCCGCCGAATTACTCGGGGTGGTCAACGGCATTGTTTATCAACCTGCCTTTGGATAGTTAAGCAAGGGAGCAAGTCAACGAGTCTGAGAGTTGGCGATAGAGTATTACTGACCCCTGATCCCTGAAACCTGAATCCTGTATGGAGCTTGGCAAATGCGGATGATGAATGAATTCGAGGCGCAGGTGCTGAGCGATCTGTGCGTGCTCAAAGCGCAGATGACCGGGCTGATGGGCGACGGCAACGGCGGCCGCCTGGCCGATCTGGAGCGGCGCATGGAGCGGCACGAGCAGAACTGGCAGCGGACCAAGGGATTTCTGGCGGCCGTGAGCGTGCTGTTCGCGGTGATTGAAGTGGCTGTGGAAGCCTGGCACCGGCATTGAGCATTACTGATCTATCCCCAAAAGGATTGCGCCACCACAAAGCTGTCATCCTGAGCGGAGGTCGCCAAAGCGACCGCAGTCGAAGGATCTGCGGTTGCTCTTCTTTTGTCAACTCAATTCGGCCGGATCAATAGGTTTGCTTTCCGGCTCCTCGTATAATCACACCTATGAGCGAACATCCACTGGTTGGCATCGTGATGGGCAGCAAGAGCGACTACGACGTGCTTCTGGCTGCGGTTGAGATTCTAAAGGCGCTAGAGGTTCCCCATGAGGCGCGGGTTTTGAGCGCGCATCGCACTCCCGATCAACTCTTCGAATATGTCGCCAGGTCAACGGCGCAGGGAATGCGGGTCTTCATCGCCGGGGCGGGCGGCGCGGCTCACCTGGCCGGCGTCATCGCCGCCAAGACGCTGGTCCCCGTGCTGGCCGTGCCCATTGCCTCCACTCCGCTCAACGGACTGGACTCGCTGCTCGCCATGGTGCAAATGCCCAAAGGCGTTCCCGTGGCTACGCTGGCCATCGGCAAGCCCGGAGCAGCCAACGCCGCCCTCTTTGCCGCTGAAATTCTGGCTTTGAATGATAAGGCGCTCTACGAACGGCTAGCCGCGTGGCGAGCGACGCGAGCGCAAGAAGTGCTGGACGCGAAGCTGCCGGAATGAGCACTGCAAAATGCGGAGCGGAGGGAGCAGGAGTCTTCAGGCTCCTGAATAATAGCTTTCAACACGAGCGGCTTCGGCCACGGAGATTTTGATAGAAATAAGGCCCGGGCCTAAAGTCCCGTTCAATTCGTACGACAGTTTTCGGGAGCCTGAAGGCTCCTGCTCCCTCCGTGTGCACCCCGCATCGCATTCCACGGTAGACGCTATTCTACCCGCGTGTAAACGATCTTTCGCTCAGCAAGAACGGAGCGCGATTGGTCTTTGGAATTGATCCGCACGGGAAACTCCGCTCCGCCGGGAAAGCGGCGCAGATACGCCTCCGCGTAGTTATCGAAGAAGAACGGCTCTTTGTGCGTTCCTTCGTAGCGCTTGTCCGCAATGCGATATTTGTAGTCAATAACAATGACAGTACATCCCATACCAGGTTTGCGCCGTTCCGATTTGGAGACAATCGCCGTAAATACCGGCCAATTGCTGGTTCCGATTCTTCGGATGAGATTCACAATCATCCGGAAGAGAAACTCGATATAGACGTCAATAACGAAGCCGGCCATTTTATAAAGAGCATATCAAATGACCGATCTAGTTACTCGATCTTTTCCCCTCGCCGGGGCCGGCGATTAGCTTGCAAAATCCTCTTGCGCAGGCGCAGCGACTTAGGAGTTACCTCGACCATCTCATCGTCGGCGACAAACTCGATTGCTTGCTCGAGGTTCAGAGTTTTGCAGGGAACCAGGCGGATGGCTTCGTCGGCCGTGGAGGCGCGCATGTTGGTCATCTTCTTTTCGCGCACCACGTTTACGTCCAGGTCCTTGTCGCGCGAGTGTTCGCCGATGATCATTCCCTCGTAGACTTCGACGCCGGCTCCCACAAACAAAATCCCGCGCTCCTGCAGTCCGTTCAGCGCATAAGTGGTTGTCATTCCCTGGCGGTCGGAGACCAGCGCGCCCGTGGGCCGCTGCGGAATCTCTCCCTGGTAGGGAATGTAGCCGTCAAAGAGAGCGTTCATGACAATCGTCCCGCGCGTTTCGGTGAGCATCTCGCTGCGCAGGCCGATGAGCCCGCGGCTGGGCACGCGAAACTCCAGTCGCACGCGGCCCGAACCGTGATTGTGCATCTTGGTCATCTCGCCCTTGCGCGGGCCCAGCTTCTCGATTACCGTGCCGGTGTAAGTCTCGGGCACGTCGATGGTCAGATGCTCCACCGGCTCCATGCGCACTCCGTCCACCACTTTGGTGACGATCTCCGGCCGTCCGGCCATCAGCTCAAAGCTCTCGCGCCGCATCATCTCGATCAGAATCGCCAGTTGCAGCTCGCCCCGGCCCAGCACTTTGAAGCTGTCCGGCGAGCCGGTCTCCTCCACGCGAATCGAGACGTTGGTCAGCAGTTCTTTTTCCAGGCGCTCGCGCAGGTTGCGGCTGGTCACATACTGGCCCTCGCGCCCGGCAAAGGGCGAGTTATTGACGCTGAACTGAATCGCAATGGTCGGTTCATCTATCACTATCAGCGGCAGCGGCGCGGGGTTTTCGACGCTGGTAATGGTCTCGCCGATGGTGATGCCCTCGACGCCCGCCACGGCCACGATATCGCCCATGGTGGTTTCGGTAGTCTCGATGCGCTTGAGCCCGCTGAAGGTGAAGAGCTTGGTAATGCGCGTCTTCTCGAGCGACCCGTCGCGCTTGGAGATGGTCACGTCGTCGCCTGCGTGCAAGGTGCCCTGAAAGACGCGGCAGATCGCGATGCGGCCAAAGTAATCGGAGTAATCGAGATTGGTGACCAGAATCTGCAGCGTGCCGTCCGCGTCGCCGGTAGCCGGCGGGATGGTGGAGACGATGGACTCAAACAACGGCTGCAGGTTCTCGCCCGGCTTGGCCAAATCGAGGGTCGCCGTACCAGCTTTTGCCACCGCGTAGAGCACCGGAAAATCCAACTGCGACTCGTCCGCGTCGAGATCGATGAACAGATCGTAAATTTCGTCGAGCACTTCCTGCGGGCGCGCATCGGGGCGGTCGATCTTGTTGATGACCACGATGGGCTTTAGCTTGGCTTCCAGCGCCTTCGACAAAACATACCGCGTCTGCGGCAGCGGGCCTTCGGCCGCATCCACCAGCAGCATCACGCCGTCCACCATCTTGAGCGCGCGTTCCACCTCGCCGCCAAAATCGGCGTGCCCCGGCGTATCCACGATATTGATCTTGCCGCCTTCAAAGACGATCGCCGTGTTCTTGGCCAGGATGGTGATGCCGCGCTCCCGCTCCAGCTCGTTCGAGTCCATCACCCGCTCGGCCACCTGTTCGTTGGCGCGGAAGGTGCCGGACTGGCGCAGCATGGCGTCAACGAGGGTGGTCTTGCCGTGGTCAACGTGGGCGATGATGGCGATATTGCGTATCGTCTGGGTCACAGGGGGACGTGTTCCTTCTTCTTCTCGGGTTTGGCTTTGGAGGTTATAGGGTTGGGGGCAGAGAGAACGCGAATCGCCGCACAATGCGGCAACTTCCATTC
Organism: uncultured Acidobacteriaceae bacterium; assembly: GCA_963839225.1. Taxonomy (GTDB): domain Bacteria; phylum Acidobacteriota; class Terriglobia; order Terriglobales; family Acidobacteriaceae; genus Telmatobacter. The sequence continues at coordinate 29,549 of CAWIVA010000102.1, read as the reverse complement.
TACCAGCAGCGATCGGCACACGATCTCACGCGACCGTGCGCGGTACTGCATTGCGTCTTGAGCAATTGAAGCCTGCCGCCTGGCCGGAATCTACTTTTAGTGCGACGGGGGAACGTACTCCGAGGGCAGAGCCGAGCTGTCGCTAAAGAAGAACTGCTCCATCTGCTCCACCAGGAACTGCTGGGCCTGCGGGGTCCAGGGCTGCAGCCGGTACTCGTTCAGCAGCATCTTCTGCCGCTCGACCCACTCGGCCCAGGCCGCCTTCGAGACATTCTTGAAGATCTTCTGACCGAACTCCGAGTCGAAGGGCGGTTCGTCCAGGCCCTCCATCTCCTTCTTGTTGCGAACGCAAAAAACCATGTGTGCCATCGTATCTCCCAGGTCCATTGTACTTGGAGCGCCTGTTTTTTCGCTTGCCTTGCCGTGCCCGCAGACCTCTATTCTGTCTGGGTATGTGCGGCCGATTCGCCCGTCAATCTACCCAGGATCTCCTCGCCAACTGGTTTGGCGTGGATTTTGAGACCATGCCGCAGTTTGCGCCCAGCTATAACGTGGCGCCCAGCAGCGTGCAACCCGTGGTGCGTTTGAATCGCGACTCCGGCGGCCCCGAGTTTGCCCTGTTGCGCTGGGGACTGGTTCCCTTCTGGGCCAAAGATTCCAAGTTTAACTTCAGCACCATCAATGCCCGGGCTGAAGAGGCTGCCACCAGGCCGGCCTACCGTGAGGCTCTGAAGAGACGCCGCTGCCTGGTGCCCGCCGATGCTTTCTACGAGTGGCAGCGGATCGACGAAAAGACGAAGCATCCTTATGCCATTGCCCTCGGCAACGGCGAACCCTTTGCCTTTGCCGGACTGTGGGAAAGTTGGAAGCCCAAAGAAGGACCGCCGCTCGAGTCCTTCACTATTCTCACCACCGATCCCAACGAACTGCTCGAGCCCATCCATAACCGCATGCCGGTGATTCTCGAGCGGAGCGATTACCAGCGGTGGCTCGACCCTGGCGATCCGGTCCGGCCGCCCGTGGACCTGCTCCGCCCCTACCCGGCGGAGAAGATGCGCACCTGGCCGGTCAGCGACCGGGTAGGGAACGTGCGCAATAACGATCCGCAATTACTTGTTCAAATCTGACCGGACTGAATCTCCCTAAAAGGTTCACGGTTGAGTAGTGCTCGGTCGGCTGCCGTCAATCCGGCCCAGCAGCCACGCCTCGCCGAAGGAGCTTCCCATGTCCGATCCGAATGCGTCCGATCGTGTGCCGCCAATCCGGCCGAACAGCTACACCTCGCCGAAGTCGCCGCCAATCTCCGATCCGAAACCTTCCGATCATGTGTCGACAATCCACCCCAGCAGCTACGCCCCAAGAAAGGAGCTCCAAATGTCTGATCCGAATCCATTGGGACTTTCTGACAACGCCGCCGGCGGTCTGGCCTATATCACGATCATCCCCGCGATTGTCTTCCTGATCCTTGAACCCTACAAAAGGAGTTCCTTTGTCCGCTTCCACGCGTGGCAGTCGATCTTCTTTTTCGTTGCCTGGGCGGTAATCGACATTCTCGTCGCGGCGGTGCAGAATATCGTTCCGTCAACTTTCTTCCAAACCTGGACGGTTCTGCAATTGGTGGGCCTGGCGCTGTTCCTCGTCTGGATCTATATCTTTGTGAACGCGTTCGGCGGCAAACGCCTCAAACTGCCTATCATCGGCGACATAGCGGAGAAGCAGGCTAACCGGACCCCGGTTCCAACATCTTCCCCACTCTAATCCTCGCTCGCCGCTAGCTCCGCCTTTCCCAGCCTGTTCGCCTGGAACAGGCTTCGCGTCCACGCGTCGAAATCTCTTGACAAATCCGCATATATCGGATGTTCTTAGCTTGATCCTAGCGCCCGCTCTTCCCGGAGTACGGCGGTCGGGTTACCTTTTCATTCCCTATCCCGGCTCGAGCGCGCAGCAACCGGTCCCGCAGCACACTCCCAATTTCCAAGGAGCTAACGTGGCTGAAGAAACAGCGCAATCCGGTATCTCTGACAATGCCGCTGGTGGGCTTGCCTACATCACCATCATTCCGGCGATCGTCTTTCTGATCGTCGCGCCTTACAACAGAATCCCCTTCGTGCGCTTCCACTCCTGGCAGTCCATCTTTCTGGCCGTTGCCTGGGTGGCAGCCGATGTGGTCTTGATGATTCTTGGCCACATGCCCTTCATTGGCCTGATCAATTTGGTGTTGTGGCCAGTGGTGGGACTCGGATTCTTCATCCTCTGGCTCATCGTGCTGATCAAAGCCTTCAACGGCGAGAGATTCAAGATTCCGTTCATCGGCGACCTCGCAGAGAAGCAGGCTAACAGCTAGGACGGGCAAGAGAAAGCGTTCGCGGGAACGGTCCCCATCCGTGTGCCTTTCCCGCGCGGGGGGAGCGTGACGGCGTCAGGCATTAGCTCCGGAGCGTGAGACATCCTGCGCAAATTTCCACCGCTGTTCTGTGGCGCCGTTTGCCTCTCTCACCGGTCTATTTCGGAACATTCGCGAACTATCCGGCTCCGTTCGCGGAAATCTTACTTGACAATTACCTTTACAACAGTTTCTCTTATCATCAGTCTCGATTCTCGCACTCTATATGCGTTACCGGCCCGTGATAGGTTCCTTTCCGGTTGAAATGGCCTGATGGAACAGTGACCGTTTCCGCAGTTTAGATTGAGTCCCCAAAGGAGCTACTGTGTCTGAAGAAATCACCAATCCGTCCGGCCTATCTGAAAACGGCATCGCCGCGCTTTCCTACATCACCTTCATCCCGGCGATTCTTTTCCTGATTCTCCCGCGTTACAACCGCAGCGCTTATGTGCGCTTTCACGCCTGGCAATCGCTCCTGCTCAACGTTGTGGCGTTTTTGGCCAGTTTTCTCGTGACCTATATGGTCCTGCCTTTCATGCTTCCGCAGGCAGCCATCCTCCTGGCAATTGTCCGGATCATTTGGGGCATCTGGCTGGGCGCATGGGTGGTGTGGGCTGTTGCCGCATTGAACGGAAGGAAGTTGGCAATGCCGATTCTGGGCAAACTTGCCGATCGTGTGGCGAATCCCAGCTTCTAATCGTCTTTGACGGCGCAAGTCGTGGCAAACGGCCTCTTTCGCGGGGGTCGTTACGCTTTAGCGCCGTTTGCCTTTTGGGCCGAACCGCCTCTTCTTCGCTCCATGCGGAGCGCCGCCTTTGCTCCGATTCTTTTTCCCCCGGGGCACAGGCTTTGCGGCCTTGCTGCCAGACCGGCTCCCGGTCAGCGGCAGTCCTTCCTCCACAATTGAGAATTGCAGCTTGCGCTCAGCCGCCAAAATGCGGTCAAGGATTACCTGCACCCGGTCGCCGGCCCGGAAACGGCGTCCTGTGCGCTCGCCGACGATCTCGTGCGTATTCTCGCGCCAGGTATAGCGGTCGTCACGAAGGGTATCGATAGGCACCAGCCCCTCAACAAAGAGATCGGTCAGTTCTACAAACAGGCCGTATTTAGCCGGATTCAGTACCAGTGCGGCAAACTCCTCGCCTACCCGATCCTGCATAAAGCGAACCTTCTTCCACTCCACCAATTCGCGCTCGGCCTCGGCGGCGCGCCGCTCGGTCTGACTGGTCTCCTCGGCAATCTGCGCCAGCTCCGCCTCCGCAATTGGCGGCTCAATCACTGCATTGTCATCCTGGGCGGAGGTCGCCGCGGCGACCGAAGTCGAAAGATCTGCGTTTATTCCCTGTGAACTGGCAACCATCCCCGGGTGCCCCACCCTCGCCGTGTCTTTGTTTTTGCGGCTATCGGGGTCCCCACGGACAGGTCCACGTCCGTGGGGTGATCTTGGGTGGGAAACGACTGAACTCGATTGCGTCCCTTCATTTGGATGCGACCACGGCGAGCTGTGCCGACCCCTCGCCACCACCCCTTTTCCGCTCACGCCCTTCCTGAGCAGCGCCTTCGTGATCCGATGAACAATCAAGTCCGGATACCGCCGGATAGGTGATGTGAAGTGCGTATACGAGGGCGCAGCCAGCGCAAAGTGGCCTTCATTCACCTCCGAGTAGCGAGCCTGCTTGAGCGAGCGCAGCATCAGGTAGCTCAGAATCCGCTCCTCCGGCTTGCCTTCAATTTTTGCGGCCAGCTTCTGGTACATGCGCGGCGTTACGGGAATATCTTCGGGAACTTCGTGTTCCTTCGCACGCCGTCCGCTGCCGTAGGCTTCGCGCCGCTCGCCGCGGGTCTGGATTCGCCGCACCGGCAAAGCGCCCAGACCGAGCGAGTAACCAAAACTCGCGGCCAGCTCCTCAAACTGCACCACGCGCCGCGGCTCCGGCTTCTCATGAATCCGGTAGAGCGAAGGGACGCCCAGGTCCTCAAGCCAGGTAGCCACGCACTCGTTGGCCGCCAGCATGAACTCCTCAATCAGCCGATTGGCCCAGGTGCGCTCCGACTTGGTCACTCCGCGCATCTGCCCCTGCTCGTCAAACTCAATCACCGGCTCAGGCAAATCGAAATCGATGCTCCCCCGCTCCTCGCGCCGCCTGTTCATCAGCGCGGCAAGGGCCCGCATCCGCTCAAAATCCTCAACCAGAGCGGCGTATCGCGCACGGACCTCGGCGTCTCCCTCCAGTATCGCGTGGACTTCGGTATAGGTCATCCGTGCCGCCGAACGAATCACTCCCTCGACCATCTCGTAGCTCTCAATGCGACCGTCGGGATCGAGCTGCATGATGCAGCTCAGCACCAGCCGATCCTCCCCGGGGCGCAGGCTGCAAATATCTGTCGAAAGCTCCTGCGGCAACATGGGAATGGCGCGGTCGGGGAAGTAAACGCTGGTCCCTCGCAGCCTTGCCTCAAGGTCGAGGTCGGTACCCTCGCGCACATACTCGGCCACATCGGCAATATGCACCTGCAACTCGTAGCCGCCGTCCGCGCGCTCCGTCACCAGCACCGCATCGTCGAAGTCGCGAGCTGTCTCGCCGTCGATGGTCACAATCGGCAGCCCGCGAAAATCGGCCCGGTGGGCAGCTTCCTCCTGGTCGAGATGCGCCACCGCCCGCGCCTCCGCCAGCACATTTTCCGGAAAGACCCGCGGCAACTGGTGCTTGCGGATCATCATCTCCACATCCACGCCAAAGTCGTCCGGATCGCCCAGCACCTCAATCACGCGCCCCACCGGCGGCCGCGTAGGCGTGGGCCAACTGGTAATCTCCACGTCCACCACCAGCCCTTCCAGGTTTTCGTAATCATTGCCTGCCAGGGAATTGGAGGTAATAGATTCGGAGGGATGCGGGGGTTTCAACCCCAGAATATTGCCGGTCGAGGAAGGGGAAGTAACAGACACGGAGGGATGCGGAGGTTTTAACCCCAGAATATTGCCGGTCGAGGAATCACTCGACACGGAGGGAGGCGGGGGTTTTAACCCCCGCATATCGCCGGCAAAATCGTTGTGGGCTTTAGCCCCGGAAAAATGATCCTCTGTTCTCTTCCCCGGTTCTTTCGCAGCCCGCAAAGCCGCCGCAGCCTCCGCGCCCAGCACCCGGTGAGGCGTTGCAATTTCTCCGGCAGACGGCAATTCCTGCCCATCCGGAATCAAAATAGGCTGCGTCATCCGCTCGTCGAACGGCACAACCGAATGCCCCAGCGCGCGCTCCGACCGCGCATAGTGAAAAACTCCCACTACCGTAGGATTGCGCCGCTCGATTACGCGGACAATACGCCCCATTCGCCGCCCATCGGCCTTTGGAGGCTCCACTTCCACCAGCACCTGGTCGCCCTGCATCGCCCCGTTGATCTCATTCGGCGGGATAAAAATGTCTTCTGTGCCTGAAGCCTGCCTGGCATTGGGTCGCACAAATCCAAAGCCGTCGCGATGCAGATCGAGCCTTCCGGCGGCCAGATTATCCCGCGATCCAACTGCTCTGGGAATGCTCCAGTGCTCGCGGTCCAGTTTCAGCAGTTCCCCGCGCGCGGTCAGCCGGGCCAGTTGCTCCAGCAGAAGCCGCCGCTCTCGCCCGCCGCCCAGGCTCAACTCGCGAACCAGTTGCTTATACCCGGCCTTTTGCCCTGCAGAGCGAGCGATCCGCGCCATCAATTCACGATCGGTCATAAGTAAAGGGTAGGCTATTGCCGAACCGGAGCTGAAGACATCGGCACGGAAGAGCCCGGCCTCATCCTCGGCCAGACCGCCGCAGATCTCTCAACCTCGGTTGCCGGCAGCGGTCGCTTTCCCCCGTTTTCCTTAAACCGGCGAATCGGCTTAAAATAACCCTAGCGCGGAATCCTGGGGAACCGCAAAGGCGTACCATCGAGCATGAAGCCGTCCGTGGCTGCCGCAGCATTACGATCCGGCAGCCCGCAAGTAAAGTTATTTGGAACCCAGGCGATTCTTATTGCCTTTTTACCCCGTCCCTTCAGGACAGAAAAGGAATCTCATCTTGAGCGCAATGTGGAAACCCACCCAGCCCCCACCGACTCACCCCGCCCCCACACCGGAACCCTACCGCCCGGCGCCTGCCCCTTCGGTGGTTGACTCCGTCAATCGCGCCCCAGCCGCAAACGGCGAGCAGGCCGCCATTGGCAAGGGACTCCTCGTCAAGGGCGAAATCAGCGGCTCGGAGTCGCTGTACATCGATGGCAAAGTCGAAGGCAGCATCACCCTTCCCGGCAACCGTGTCACCGTGGGCCGTAACGGCCAGGTATCGGCCAACATCACCGCCCGCGAGATCGTGATCCTGGGCAAGATTCGCGGCAACGTCTCCGCGACGGACCGCGTGGAAATTCGCGCCGAAGGTTCGCTCACCGGCGATGTCTCCGCTGCCCGCATCAGCATCGAAGACGGCGCCTTCTTCAAGGGTGGAATCGATATTCGCAAGATGGAAATCAAGCCCACAGGCATGCAGGCCGTGCCTGAAGCGCCCAAGTCCGTCCAGGCATAGCCGCGTCTCACCTTTCGCTACGGCACACAAGCTCCCGCTCCAGTGAGAGCTTGTGTGTCCCAATCGGCGGCAAGCCGTTCAAGGCTGCTCCATGGCCGCTGCGGCGAATGCCCTTCAGTGATTGCGCACCTGGTCAGCTTATTCTTTGCCGCCTTGCAGGTGGTTACGGCCTTCTGGCCAAGGTGTCGAGGGTAGCTCTTACATCACTCGCATACGCGCCTTGCGGCGCCAGTTCCAGATACTTCTGGTAGGCTTCAATGCAGCCCGGAGGCGTAACGTACTGGTTCGTCCCGGGATCGACGGTGGCTTTCGCGAGAAGACCGTTAGCCTTGAGGTAATAGGCGACAGCAAACTTAGGATCGGCCTTGATAGCCTCGTCCGCGGCAGCTGCCTCGGCCTCATAGTTCGCTGCCTGCGCGGCGGCCTGGCGAGCCGAGCTTGCCATCTGGGAGAAGATCACAGCTTCGTTCTTCAGATAGATAGGCGCCAGTATTGGATTGGCCTTGGCAGCCGAGTCGAAAGCGGCATTTGCATCGGGAATCCTGCCGGTGCGCGCGTAGATTTCACCCAGGGTAGAGTCTGCCGCGGCTAGGATGATTCCACTTGGCTTTTTGGCCGCGGCGTCAGTATCCAGGGATTTCTTCAAGCTGACAATCGCTTCGTCGTACTTCCTGGGATCGTTTTGCGTCTCCCCCAGGCCCGCCTGCGCCTGTCCCAACTGCACCCACAAAATGGAAGCGTCAGGCTTGGCAGCGGTGTCCCTGAGCATAATGGTCTCCGCGTCCCGGTATTTTGCGATCTTGACCGCAGGGTCATTGGAACTGACGGCGTCAGAAAAATCCTGAATAACAGTCTTGATATCTGCGTTGATATTCCTGATAACCGCTTCGTCTTTCAACTTCGCTTCGTTGGTCTTCTCGATCTCGGAAGCAGGCGTTTGTGTAAGCGCAGGCAAGACGGCAAAAGCCAGCAGGCCCAGCCAAAGTGAAATCGAGCGTTTCATATTCGTCTCCTTGGGGGCGACGCGAGCGAGCCTGCCCGGCACAAGGACGCATGGCAAGATGTGGAATCCCCACCGTCCGTAAGCCAGCGGCAAATGACGCCGCCGTTTTCGCCTACCCATGTTGGTGCTTCAGAGGTGTGGCGTCTGTGGCCTCTGTCACATCGTGGAATGGATGCATGCAATCACGATTCGCATCGTGACCGATGCATATATTCCGCAAATTCTGGCTTTCATGCGCGGGCGCGCGCCCGATGCGGTGACGGCGATCCAGACCGCTTGACGGTTGGAAGGGTGGTGCCTTGCAGTTGGCTTAGTTCATCGATGGGTGGTCTGGGAATCGCTTAAACCATCCCCAGCCGCTTCATTGTCACCCTTGGCAGCGCCGAACCTGCTTTCTCCAGCACCCACATTGCGGCCACCAGCCAAACAGCGGCTCCGGCTATCAACTGGCCCAGGTCGATCCAGCGCATCTGCGCGTTCCCATGCGGGTGAACCAGGTAGCCCAGCAAACTCCCCACGCCGAGGATCACCAACCAGGCAACTATGCCGCCGGTCAGCGAGGCCAGCAGGCAGCGGCCCAATTCGGCAAAGTCCAGGCTGGCCAGTGAAACCATGCGCCGCTTATGCAGCAAGACAGCAATGGTCCCGGTTTGCAGTGCGATGCCCACATCCGACGCGATCGCCAACCCCATCGCTCCCTGCCAATGGTAAAACGCCGCATAGATGGGCAGCGAAACCACCGTCACAATCGTTGCCGCAGCCATGGGAGCGAACGTGTTCTGAGCGGCATAAAACGCGCGCGCATAGATGGCTTGCGCCGACCACAGAAACAAGGCTACGGAAAAGACGGCGAAGTACGCCGCGCACTCCCGCGAATCACCTGCCGAAAAACGCCCGCCCGTAAACACCAGATCGATCATCGGCTGGCCCAGCGCCACCATGCCTGAAGCCGCCAGCAGCCCCAGCGCCGCAACCCTCGATACCGAGTCCGCCGCGTCGACAGCAAATTCGTAGCGCCGCTGCTGCGACCACAAGCTGGCGAAAAACGGCATGGAAGCCGCACCCGCCGCCTGTGCCAGTATCGCCATAGGCGCGGCAAAGAGCTGCTTGGCATAGCTCATCAGCGAAACCGCGCCGTTGGTCGCCGAGGCAAAGTGGGCGATGATCCAGTTATCGGCCGTCACCAGCGAAATGCCCGCCATCAGCGGAAGCGATAACCGCACCCAGTCGCGCAATCCCTCGTCGTGCCAGTCCAGAATCGGGTGGTACCGCGTGCCCGCCCGCCGCGCGAAGATCCAATTGAGTAGAAACGGCCCAAGGAACGCGCCCGCCACAGTTCCGATAGCCAGCGATGAAACTCCGATGCGCCGCACCAGCAGCAAGCCGCCAACAATGGTTCCCAGACCGTAAATCAGCGGTGTGACCGCCTGCACGCTGAACTGCTTGCGCACCAGCAGAACCGCGCCGAAGATTCCACCGGCAAAAAAACACAACTGCGCGGGCAGCAGAATGCGCGTCAGCAACACGCAAAGTGCGGCCTTCTCCGCGCCAAAGCCGGGGAACATCCAGCGGATAAACCAGGAGCAATCACCTCGGCCGCCACAATGGCGCCGCCCAGCACCAGATACATCGTGGTCAGAATCACCGACAGCGATCGCTGGCCCTCGGCCTCCCGCCCCGTTTCGCGATAGCGAGTCAGGATCGTGACAAAGGTGATGGAAGCCGCACCGCCGACCAGGAAGTACGAGATCATATCCGGCAGCACGAAAGCGGCGTTCAGCGCGTCCGCCTGCATGTCTTTGCCAAAGAGCCACACAATATACTTCATCCGCACCAGTCCGATGATGCGCGACAAAAAAGTGGACACCATCAGCAGGATGGTTGCCGTGAAGGCTGTATGCACGTGCGATGGGCGCAGCATTCCCAGGCCGCGTGCCCATCGGGAAGGCGCGTGCCCCAGATTCGTGTCTTGGGGAGGCGGAGGTTGTTGCGATTCTTCCACTTCAGTCGATTCTAACGGTCTTTGCGCGCCGCCGGATAACTCCCGGCGGAATTGAATTCCAATAATTGTCTACGGAGGGAGCAGGGGTCTTCAGACCCCAGAACGAGTGGCATGGATTGATTGGCCTTCAGGCCCGGGCCTTGTTTCAGTTGCAAACAGAGGACCCGAGGCTAAAGCCCTTCGCATTTTGCTTAGTTTCAGGGGTCTGAAGACCCCTGCTCCCTCCGCGAGAACAAGCCAAAGCAACGCCGCAGCTGTTTCCGAAGGACTGCCGAGAAATCAAGGTGTGATTGCCCTGGGCCGGCGAGCCCATTTTTCCCACGTAGACTGTCCGCAGGAGGCATTGCATGCAGCAGACTTTCGGATGGGCGCTTTTGGCAATCATGGGGGTCAATGCGGTTGCTCAAACGATTCACGGCCGGGAGGGTATCACCTTGCCGCTGCCGCCCGCCGTTCAGGCCATCCCGGTAGTCGACGATTACTTCGGGATCAAAATCACCGACAACTATCGCTGGCTTGAAGACGCAAAGAGCCCCGCCACGCGTGCCTTTATCGACGCGGAGAACGCCTACACCGCGCAGTATTTCAAGCAGACTCGCATCCGGTCGCAAGCCGTGGACGGTCTAACCGCTCTCGAAAACATCTCCGAGACCGGTGCGCCCTTCGAGCGGGCAAACAACTACTTTTTCAGCCGTCGTTTGGCTGGCGAGCAGCAGTTCTCCATCTATGTGCGCCGCGGCTGGAAGGGGAAGGACGAAAGACTGATCGATCCGGCCAGGCTGAGCAGCGATCCCAACACGTCAATCTTCATGACGGATGTTTCCCGTGATGGAACCTCCTGGCCTATGGTATCAGAGTCGGCGGAGCGGACGAGACCGGCATCCATCTGCTGAATGTCAAAACCGGCCAAACGCTTCCGGATGAACTGCCCAGGGCCCGCTACTTCGGCGCCAGCTTTTCGCCGGATGGAAGCAGCCTCTACTACGCGCGTAACGACAATGATGGGACGCTGCTCTATCAGCACGTGCTGGGCACGCCCATCTCTGCCGATAAGCTGCTCTTCGGCCACGAGTTTCACGGAGAGCCGCTCGCCGGCAACGACCTCTTCTCAGGCGCAGTGACCGACGACGGCCACTACCTGGTGGTGACGATCAACCGTGGCGTGCCTGCCCGACGCGTGGATATTGTCTTCCGCGACCTGACCAAACCCGACTCGCCTTTCCAAATCCTGGTCTGGGGCGTCGAATCTCGTTTCGCAGCCATCTACGCCAGGGATGCATGGTACGTGAAGACTGACTATAAGGCTCCCAATGGCCGCATCCTCAAAGTAATTCCCGGCACTCCGCCCGATGCATGGATGTCCATCGTGCCCGAGGGGCCGGATGTGCTCGATTACTGGTCAATCGTAGGCGGAAAGCTCTACGTGAACCGGCTGAAGGACGTGAAATCGGAGACCACTATCTATTCCCTCGACGGAAAGCTGGAAGGAAAGATCGAGTTTCAGGGAATCGGCTCCGCCTCAGGAGTCCTCGGCCGCACGACGGACCGCTACGGCTATTTCAGCTTTGAATCATTTATCGTGCCGTGGACCATCTACCGCCTGGATACCAAAACCGGAAAGCGTGAAGTCTTTTTTCAACCCAAAATTCCCTTCGATTCCAGCCAGTATGAGCTGAAGCAGGTCTTTTTCAAGTCGAAGGATGGAACCCGGGTTCCCATGTTCATCGCCGGCAAAAAAGGCCTGAAGATCGACGGAACCGAACGGCTGCTAATGACCGGATATGGTGGCTTCAACATCAGCAATACCCCTGACTGGAGTCCCCGCGCGGCCTGGTGGCTTGAGCAGGGCGGATGGTTTGCGCTTCCTAATCTGCGCGGCGGCGGCGAGTACGGCGAGAGCTGGCACGAGCAGGGAATGTTTGAGCGCAAGCAAAACGTCTTCGATGACTGGTTTGCGGCAGCCCAATACCTGATTGCCAACAAATATACTTCCCCGGAGCATTTTGCCATCACCGGCCGCTCCAACGGCGGACTGCTCATGGGCGCGTCCATCACCCAGCGGCCTGAGCTGTTTTCAGCCGTGGTGTGTGGTTACCCGCTGCTTGATATGCTGCGCTTCCACAAGTTCCTGGTCGGTGGATACTGGACCACGGAATACGGCTCCGCGGAGAACGAAAAGCAGTTCCCCTATCTGCTCAAGTATTCTCCCTACCAGAACGTCAAAGCCGGCACGGCCTACCCCGCCGTCATGTTTTTTACCGGCGACAGTGACACGCGCGTTGACCCGCTTCACGCCCGCAAAATGGCGCCCCTCTTGCAACAGGCGAGCACCAGCGGCCGTCCCATTCTGCTCCACTACAGCCTGGCCGGAGGTCACAGCAATGGCATGGGCGTGAGCCAGCAGGTCCAGGACGATGCCGATCAGCTAACTTTCCTGTGGACTGAAACCGGTCAGCCTTAAGTACGTAAGCCGTGGATGGTTCATTGGATAGGTACTCAACCGAAACGCTCCACCGTAACGTGATGCCCTCAGGTTGCCCTTCCGATAAGGAATGTGCGTGACCATTTCAGCATGTTCCAATGGGCGGGAATTCACTGGCAGCAGCGAACTTCGGGTTCTATGCCGCGGCTGACGCCGCTTTCGGCCCGATGCAAGGCCTGTTTGCCCTTGGGCGGCCGGCCGTTTGCGGCTCGATTCAGACCGCCGCCGGGATCCCGCTGGGTGCGGAGCCAAGATGCCACTAGTTGAGACCGAGACCGGCAAAATCGAACGGCAGGAGGAGGAAGCACGGCTGGCTGCGCTGCTCGCTCTCGGAATTCTCGATACTCCGCCCGAGCCCGGTTACGACGCCGTGACCCGGCTGGCCGCTGAATATTTCCAGGCGGATTCCGCCGGGCTCGGCTTTGCCGACGAAAGCCGCATCTGGATCAAGTCGCACTACGGCGATCTTGTGCGCGAGTTGCCCCGGAATCATTCCATCTTCGATATGGTGCTAGCCGAAGATGGCCCGGTAATGATGACGGATAACTACACGCAATCCATCCTCAATGGGCAAGCGCCCCGCCTTAGACAATTCGGAATGAACTTCTTTGCCAGTGTTCCCGTGCGCTCCTTCGACGACAGGATTCTGGGAGCCTTGACCATCTTCTGGCGTGATTCTCGTCCCAGTCTGTCGCCTGACGAACTGCGCATGCTTGAGAGCCTGGCCGATATGATCTCCAGCCAGTTGGAATTGCGCAGACTGCGCAGATCGTTCGCAGGGAACGGATCGCGCAAATCTCGCGCCGCAGCCGTATCCCCCTCCTGGCCGCGCGGATGTGACCTGCGCCGCGCCCTGGATGAGCGCCAGTTCGTGCTCTTCTATCAGCCCGAGGTCGAGCTCTCCACCCGCAGGATCATCGGACTTGAGGCTCTCATCCGCTGGGCCCATCCTGAGCGGGGTCTCATCCCGCCTATGGACTTCATTCCACTAGCTGAAAAAAACGGATTGATTCTGCCCATTGGCGACTGGGGACTCGCCGAGGCCTGCAGGCAGATCCAAACCTGGTGCCGCGAAGATTCCCGCCACGGCTCCCTACGGGTCTGCGTCAACCTCTCCGCCCGCCAGTTCTCTCGCGAGGGCCTGGCCGACCACGTGGAGGCGCTGCTGCTGCAATTCGGCATCTCCAGCCGGCAACTCGGCCTGGAAATGACCGAGTCAAGCCTGATTCCCAATATGCAAACCGCCCTGGAGGTACTGGGCAGCCTCCGCAAACTGGGCGTCTCCCTGCTCATGGACGACTTCGGCACCGGCTACAGCTCCCTCAACCACCTGCATTCGTTTCCCTTTGACGTGCTAAAGATCGACCGCTCGTTTGTGGGCCGCATGACCGAGGGCGATCAGCCGCTGCAAATCGTGCGTACCATCATTGAGCTGGCCCGCGTGCTGGGCATGGATGTAGTCGCCGAAGGCATCGAGACCTGCGAGCAATATCGCCTGCTGCGTCAGTTAGGCTGCCGCTTCGGCCAGGGCTTCCTCTTCGCCCGTCCCCTGAGCGTTGAAGCAATCACCCAACTCCTGCGCCTCCCAGGACGCGTCCTCCCCGAACTCGCAGCATGCTAAGTAATTCCCGCTTGACCGCACGCATTTTTAGAGAAAATTCACTATTTACTCAAAAATCGGCCGCCCCACCCTCGCGACGTTTTTGTTTTTGTCGCCAGGGTGGGAAAGTGAGATTCTGACTTTGGCAGCCAGGAAAGCGGTTTCACTTTGAAACAGCCGATGCGCCGGTTCAATTCGGGAATCAATTCGCACCATCCCTATGGGAAATTCCTAACGCTCCCACACTATCCGCGCAGTATCCTCCAACCCATGCAGCAATCCGTCGAATCATCGCCCTCGCTCTCACCCTCCAGCTTTGCCAGTCTGCTGGCCGCGCTGGCCACGCCCGAACCAGCCGCGCCTGCCCGCCGTGGTGGGGCCAACCGCGAACCTGCCTGGAGCGACGATGCCCTTGAAGACGACGTGGCGACCCTCAGTTATGAGCGTGCCTTGCGCACCCAAGCACGCTATCGCCCCGTCGATTCCGGCGACCTGTCACTCGCCCAGCCTTCCAATGCCGGCCATGTCGATAGCTATGAAGTCGCCGCGCCTTCAACCGCGCTGGCCGAATCCTGGACCGCAAGCAATCCCGCCGCAGCTCTTGAACGCAATCTGAAGTCCGCCAGCATTACCATCCGCATGAGCACGTCAGAGTGCGAGCAACTCCGCAAGCGCGCCGCTGAAGCCGGGCTCACCGTCTCCGCCTACCTGCGTTCCTGCACCTTTGAGGCTGAATCCCTGCGCGCACTGGTCAAAGAGACGCTCGCACAGTTGCGGCCTGAGGCGCAGAAAAAAAAGCTGGCCGCCAACGCCCGTCCCCGCCGTTCCTGGCTTTGCTTGGTTGCTCCGGCTCCTGCCCCACTGGCCCGCCAATCAGCGCGTAGCCCAGGCCTGATTACTCCGCTTCCAGCACCAGGCACTTCAAGTACTCGGTCTCCGGCAGATTCAGCACCACCGGATGATCGAGAGCGGCGCCACGCCGTTCCAGCAGGCGTACGCGCCGTCCGGCATCGGCGGCGGCAGAGGCCACACTGCCCTCGAGATCGCTCCAGCTCACGTGGTGCGAGCAGGAGCAGGTCACCAGCAGCCCGCCGGGGCTGAGCATCTTCAGTGCTCGCAAGTTCAGTTCCTTGTAGCCGCGCAGCGCTCCCTCAACTGCTCGCTTGGTCTTGGCAAAGGCTGGCGGATCGAGCACGATGGCGTTAAATCTTTCACTGTTTGCCCAGTCGCGCAAAATCTCAAACGCATCCCCCTCCACCCAATCCACTTCAGCAGCGAGTTGGCCGCGATTGGCCTCCAGATTCCGTTCCGCCACTTCGAGCGAAGCGCGCGAAGAATCGATTCCCGTAACCTGCCCGCAAACCTGCGCCAGGTGCAACGCAAACCCGCCTTGGTAGTGCAGACGTCCAGCGCCCGCCCGGTCGCTCCGGAATTTGCCGCACCCAGTCTCCCCGCCCACTCCGCGGCGGCAGCGTAGTTATCCCGCTGATCCAGAAAAGCTCCCGTCTTTTGCCCCGCATTTGCGTCGTACTCGAAGACCAGGCCATTCAGCCGGAATTTTGTGGCGGCGGTTTGGTAGGGCAGGGCTTCAGCCCTGACATTCGTCCTGAGCCCATTGAGCAAAAATTGCGTGCTCGTAATTCGACCGCTCGCGATTTGCTTGTCTGCAATGTCTGTGCTTGCAATTTGATCTGCTGCGGCTAAACCAGGCTTTGTGTCAGGGCACGACTTCAGTCGTGCCGCAAGTGGCGGCAAAATGATCCTGGGCTTTAGCCCCGGCGGGCATTTTTTCCGCGCCTTGCAATTTCGCGTCACGAGCAATAAACAACGGCTCCGCGCTCGGCGCCGCCAGCCCCTCCAATTCGCGCATGCGCGGATCGGGCCGCTCCAGAATCGCCGCCGGCGCCAGCTCATCCCGCAGCACGCGCACGCAAGTCTCCCGCACCGCCGCCGAATCGAGCCCTTTGGTCAGCAACTGCAGAATCACCAGCTCGCCATACTTATCGGCAACCAACCCGGGCAGCTCATCCGCCTCGCTGAAGCAAAGCCGGCAAGCATTATTCCGCTCGTCGAGCATTGGTTTCCGCCGTCCAATCGCTGCCCGCAGCCGAGTAGCCATCAACCGCAACCACCCAGCCTCATCCAACCCCGAACGCGAAACCATCCGCAGCGCAATCTGCGACGAGGGGCTATAAAGTGCCGTCCCCAGCAGCAGTCCCCGGCTATCGGCCACCGGCAACAGCGCGGGAGGCTCGCCCTCAGGCAACTCAATGCTCTCAATATCGGAGGCATAAACCCACAGATAGCCGCCACGCAGCCGGTCGGCGGCGCGCCGGCTGATTTTGGCTCCAGAGCCACCACGAATTGTTTGCCTCCCGCTCATTGCACTTCGATCTTATCAGCGCGAATCGGGATCAAAATCATATGTTGTATCTTCGACTTCGTAGTGGGAACATATAGACGGCAATCCTGACTAACATGAAGCTATCTAGAAGAACTCTCGTGCAGTGGCTCGCGGCGTTCACAGCCTGCCCGACCTTAGCCCAGGAAGCTATCAGCGGCGATAAAGCCGCCTCGTCTGACCCTAATCCAATAGAACATGAAATCGCCGCGTCCGGCATCTCCATCGGGCTCACAAAATACGGGCATATCGTCGGTCTGAAGCTGGGTGAGAAAAATCTCGAATTCCCCTTTCATGCCTGCACGGTGCTTATCGACTGCCGGCCGCGCATTGAGACCAAGACACGCGCGTTGCTGGACGGCGGTCTTGATTCCAGCGCACATACACTCATTCCCTCACGCTCAATGAATGCGTCGTTACTGAGAGATTCACTCCCTCCGGCTCCAGCATTCGCTGGGAGTTAGAGATCGTGGGAATCGGCGCGCCGTGGACCACTCTCATTCAAACCCAGTTGGCCTGGCTCAACGCTTCCCAGGCCACCTTCTGGACGGCATGGGACCACAAGACCGCCGGAGCTCGAGTGGAGCGATCCTCTTGTTCAAGTGCCGTTCGCTGATCTGAAGCTGCATTATGGCGGCTTGTTAGGCGCCAATGATGCCTTCAGCGTTCCCATCGCCACGATCTTCGAAGAACAGGCCGGCGTAGCGCTCAGTCTCGTTCAATCGCCTGAGGATGTGCTGCTCGATATGCAGTTGGATACCACAGCAGCGGGCGATGTGATTCTCTCCCGGATCAACCATCGAATCTCTTCATCGCGTCCCATCCGGTTTTCCATGGACCTGATCGCGCATCCCGCTTGCTGGCGCGCCGGGCTTGGTTGGATGGTCAATCGCTATTCAACCTATTTCGATCCGCCCAACCCCGCCGTCTATGGCCTCGATGGATGCGGCGCATACACCGGCTATCAGGGGAAGTTGGAGAACGAGAAGTTACGCAAAATGGCATTCAGCGTGAACTGGAACGCTCATTTTGACTTCCCGTATCTGGGCATGGTCGCGCCGCCGGTTGCCGCAAACGAAACCTGGAACTCCTGGTACAACCGACCGGCATCCTACCAGCAAATGAGCAACTATTCCACCCAGATGAAGAAATCCGGCTTCCATGTACTCGAATATTTCACCCTCCTGGAGGCCGGAAACTACATTCAGGATCGCGTTTCTCCGCGCAAGGCAACATCGGACGACGATCTGTGGCGCGATCCCAATGACTTCGTGAACTTTCAGATACCGGACGCGGTTGTCCGTGACCGCTCCGGCAAGTTTTTCAAAACGTGGTTTGACGGCATTTTTGTCGATCCTGCCGACCCCACGTGGCAGAGCATTCTTGTCGCCATGGCCCAGCGCCTGGTGAAGTATCTTCCTAATAGCGACGGCATCTGCATTGACGTGTTGAGCTGGCTGTCCAGATACAATGTGAACCGCAATGACGGCGTCAGTTGGATCGACGACCGGCCCGCCCGGTCCCTGATCGCCTCGTGGAAGGAGGCATTGCCCAAAATCGCGGCCATCTTCCATAGCGCAGGCAAGTTTGTCTATGTGAACCCTTTGGTCAGGAGAATCGACATCAACCGCCATGTGGATGGTTTCTATGATGAACTTGGCGACTATCCTGACATGATCAATCTCACCTCGATGCTCTCCATGCGCAAGCCGGCAATCGCCTGGATTCACGATATTAATTTTTTGCGGCCCGATCCCGACGCAATGTTTCAGCGCCATCTTTATCTTGGAGTCTTCCCCACCGTTCCCATCGCAGGCGCCGACCACACCATCGTTTCGGACCCTTGGTCTGATCAATGCTTCCTTGATTACGGACCGCTGCTGGCGGCCATTCGCGGCAAAAAGTGGATCCTTGAGCCCCACGTAATCTCAGTCGAGAATCGAGCCGCGCTCGCCAATATTTTTAAAGTCCCAGGCGGTTATGCCATTCCCGTTACCTTCGCTAAAAATGTCGACGAAGTTACCGTAGCCCTGAGGAACGTTCCACGAACCGGGGAGCGCATCATCTCCCTTCGTGTGATTCACCCCGGCGAAGGCCAGGCCGCTGATTTGCACGCTGAAGTCGCAGGGAATGAACTCAAGCTTCGTGTGCCGGTCAAGCGCGGCTGTGCCATTGTCACCATCGAATGCGCACACATGCCTAACTAGCTTGCGTTCCTACTACACGCGGCACTTTCAAGCGCCCCGAACGAATGCGGCCTATAATAAAGCATGGCGACAGTCCGGCAGCCCATACCGGCAGACGTTCCCACCGTGTCCCCTTCTCCCGCGGTGGAAGTGCAGGCTGCTGTGCCCGGCGCCGTCCGGCCGCACCCTTGACCAACGTTTTGAAGCGCTGCTTCAAGCCAGGTCCAGGCCAACCGACCCACTGAAGACGTCTCTCTCATCCGCAAAGCGTGGGAGTTCTGCGTCAAACACCACGAGGGCCAGATGCGCGCCTCCGGCGAGCCCTACATTGTCCACCCGCTCGAGGTGGCCGAAGTGCTCGCGGAGATGAAGATGGACGCGACCGCCATCGCCGCCGGTCTGTTGCACGACTCGGTTGAAGACACGCCCGCCACCAATGAAGAAATTACAGGCCGAATTCGGCGACCAGGTGGCCCACATCGTCGAGGGCGTCACCAAGATCGACAAAATCCAATTTGCCAACCGCGAAGACCGCCAGGCTGAAAACGTTCGCAAGATGCTGCTGGCCATGGTGGAAGACGTTCGCGTGGTGCTCATCAAGCTGGCTGACCGCCTCCACAATATGCGCACCCTCGAGCACCTCAAGCCCGACCGCCAGGAGGCCATCGCCCGCGAAACCCAGGAGATATACGCTCCGCTGGCCCACCGCCTCGGCATGGGCAAAGTGCGCGGCGAGCTCGAGGATCTGGCCTTTCGCTACACTGACCCCGTCAGCTACGAGAAAGTAGCCGCCGCCGTCGAAGCCCGCCGCGTAGAGGGCGAGCAGTTTTTGCGCGGGGTTGAAGACACGCTTGTCGAGCAACTCCGCGAAAACGGCATCGAGGCCCGCGTCGAGTGGCGCATCAAGCGCCTCTACTCCATTTACCAGAAGATCGAGCGCTCCAAAGTCTCGTTCGACCAGGTCTATGACCTGCTGGCCATCCGCGTCATCACTCAGGACGTAGCCTCCTGCTACGCCGTCTTCGGACTCATTCACACTTTGTGGCGCCCAGTCCCGGGCCGCATCAAAGACTTCATCGCCAGCCCCCGCGCCAACCGCTACCAGTCGCTGCACACCACCGTCATGGGCGCCAGCGGCCATCAATTTGAGGTGCAGATTCGTACTGACGAGATGCACCGCATCGCCGAAGAAGGCATCGCCGCCCACTGGAAATACAAATCCGGCGGCAGCGTGATGACCGCCCGCGACGAGGAGCGCCTCAACTGGATTCGCCAGCTCGTCGAGTGGCAAAAGGAGATGACCGACCCCAACGAATTCCTCTCCAGCCTGAAGATGGACCTCTACCCCGACGAGGTTTATACCTTCACGCCCAAAGGGAAAGTCGTTGTGGTTCCCGCCGACGCCACGCCGGTGGACTTTGCCTACACCATCCATACCGAGGTGGGCCACACCTGCGTAGGCGCCAAGGTCAACAGCCGCATGGCGCCCCTGCGCACCAAGCTCCGCACCGGCGACATCGTCGAAATCATCACCCAGAAAGATCACAAGCCGAGCCGCGACTGGCTCACCTTCGTCAAAAGCCCACGCGCCCGCAACAAGATCAAGCACTGGCTCAACGAAGACCAGCGCCGCCGCGCCGTCGAAATCGGCCGCAAGCTGCTGGAGCGCGAGGCCCGCAAATATAAAGTCCCCATGAGCCAGATCGACGATCAGGACCTGAGCCGCATCGCCAACGAGTACGGCGTTGCCACCGCCGCCGATCTGCTGGCCACCCTTGGCCAGGGCAAAAATTCCGCCCGCCACGTGCTCAACAAGCTCGCCCCCGGCAGCACCAACCTGCCCACCGAGCCCCTCCCTGAAGCCAAGCCCGGCAGCGGCGAGTCGTCCATGTCCGACGCCGTGCGCAAGCTGCATCTCACCGGCTCCGACTCGCTCCAGGTCGAGGGCCAGAACGACCTGCTCGTCTATCGCGCCCGCTGTTGCAACCCCATTCGCGGCGAAGAGATCATCGGCTACGTCACCCGCGGCAAGGGCGTCGCCGTCCACGCCCGCAGTTGCCCTAACGTGCAAAATCTTCTCTACGAGAGCGACCGCCGCATCGCCGTCGAGTGGTCCCGCGTAGGCGACCAGGCCGGCCGTCCCCAGCGCTACCCCGTCAAAATCACCATCGCCTGCGACGACCGCGCCGGCATGTTAAAGGAGCTAACCGCCGTAATCTCTGACGACAACACCAACATCCGCACGGTCGATATCAGCCGCAACGAAGACGGCGAAGCCTCCATAGCCTTCGTAGTAGAAGCCGAAGACCTCCGCCACCTCAACCGCATGGTCCTGGGCCTCCGAAGAGTAGCCGGCGTCCGCGCCGTCCAGCGCACGACGAAGATTTAAACGCAGCTTCCAGTTGCTAGCCTCTTGCTTCTACCTTTCGCAGTACTTTCAAATATAGGCATTGTGCCAGGGCACTATAGGCATTGTGTCAGGGCACTATAGGCATTGTGCCAGGGCACTATAGGCATTGTGTCAGGGCACTATAGGCAATGTGTCAGGGCACTATGGGCATTGTGTCAGGGCACTATAGGCATCGTGTCAGGGCGCTATAGGCATGGTGTCAGGGCACTGTAGGCATCGTGTCAGGGCACTATAGGCATTGTGTCAGGGCACTATAGGCATCGTGTCAGAGCACTATAGGCATTGTGTCAGGGCACTATGGGCATTGTGTCAGGGCACTATGGGCATTGTGTCAGAGCACTATGGGCATTGTGTCAGAGCACTATAGGCATGGTGTCAGGGCACTATAGGCATGGTGTCAGGGCACGACTTTAGTCGTGCCGAAAAGGCCACAAAATATGGTGGGCTTTAGCCCCTGAGGGAGCGCAAGATTTCAGATGGAGACTTGCTCAGAGTCACCTTAAGACACTGGGCGGGCGTCCCGGCCCCGGTGAAATATCCAGACGTTGAGGTGCCCCCGGTCCCTCGCTTTTGGGGACCGGGGATGAAACCCCATACTGGCGGGGACCGGGGATGGAAGTTCCATACTTTTGGGGACCGGGGATGGAACCACCACACTGCGCAAGTGCTCCCGACGGGAGAATTCTCGCTGTGTATGAAAGGCGCGCGCATCCGTTATCAGCAAACAGGGGACTTCCACTTCCTCACCTTCAGCACTTTCCATCGTCGGCCCTATCTGTCGACGGTCGCAGCAATGGAGCTTTTTGAAGACGCGTTGGAGCGCGTTCGGCTGCGTTATCTCTTTGCAGTTGCTGGTTACGTGGTCATGCCGGAGCACGTGCATCTGTTGGTCAATGAGCCATGGCGCGGGCTTTTATCCGGAACCGTTCAGGCTCTCAAGCTGTCAGTTACGATGCGCAGCCGCGAAAGACCTTTTTGGCAGGCCCATTATTATGATTTCAACGTCTTAACGCACGAGAAGTTCGTGGAGAAGTTGCGCTATATTCATCGAAACCCCGTCAAGCGCGGCCTCGTTGCCAGGCCCGAGGACTGGCGATGGTCAAGCTATCGCCATTATCAAACGGGCATGCACGGAAGGGAAGAAATTGAATCCGAATGGACAGCCCGCGAGAGAGGCTGGCAACTACCTGAGTGGATGCGCCACCGCCAGCTAGATTCCCACTCCCCGGTCCCCAAAAGCGAGGGACCGGGGGCACCCTCAACTTGATAGAACACTTTTGAGACCGGGGCCACCCGCCTCATGAATAGAAAGGCTGCACACAAAGTGCAGCCTTTTGCTTTGCAATAAAGCTAGAATCCACCATCGACAACCCATCGCTTTTGAGGATTATCGTTTCGCACAGCCAAATTGTTTGATTGCTTGGTTCCATCAAGCAGACGAATCCGGTACGGGACGAAATAGCCGGGATAGAGTCCTGACTTGAACGGCTTGCCAATGGAAAGAATTGACAGGTGTCCGTAGAGCTTCTTCGCGGGCTCCGGGACAGCATCGATCGGAAAGACCCCGAGTATTCCATTCCAGTCTTCCTGGGCGAGCGCATTCAAGAAAAACTCTGCTGCGTCCTTCGGTCCGAGGATGGATGCCACAGACGGCATCTGTTCGGGAGTCGTAATCCGCGTGGCTCCTTCTGGTATTTGAAGAGCAAACAGCGTCTCTGGGAGCACCTCGTTATACCGGATATCGTTCAATTCGAGAACAGGCACATCCCGCCCGCTGATTTGAATTGTTACTTGCAGGGCCTGAAGCCGCTTCGTCGTCGAATCGAACTTGTAGATGCAGGTATGATCCGACTCATTGATGGATTTATTCTTGGTCCACGAATTTGACGTACCTTCCGTCTTGCGCCGGACAGTCAACGTGATAGCCTCGTTGGATTCTGAGACCGTAGCATCGGAGAGTTTCATCCTTGCCGAATCCAATTCATTTTGCAGAATGCTCTCGGGATTCAACAGTGGGCGTAGCCAATCGACAAGGTCTGCTTCCGGTGTCGCATTCATATATGCATTCAAATTGCTGATGTACAGGGTGGATGAGGTGCCATCCATGACCACGGTTCGACCTGGCTTTTCAACGCGCCATCGGCTGGGATTGTATTGCCGCCACAATTCCAAAGGAACGAAATTGTAGTCGGCGCCAATTAGTTTAAAGTTGTCGTTCGGCAAAGTCCGCATGCGGCCTGTCATATGGATCGTTTGAACATTGGACATTGCTTCGATCGATTGAGCCCAGGACAGCGGACGCCGAGTGCCTTCCGCCGAAGTTGAGATGCAAGTTGGGCAGTAAGAAAATGAGTAAAGCGGCAGCGCAGGCGGCTACAGTCCAACGCCGCCAGCCTTGTAAGTGCCAGAAATTCCCGGTTGTTGTGGCTTCCAGCGCGGCTTCATTCGCGATTGCTTTCATTGTGTTCGCTCCAAATTGATGTGAAGCCACGACTCTCCTGGTTTGCAGCGCTGTTTCGAAGACCCGTTGGCGCTCTTCGAAGCTGGCGCGGCACGCTGGGCAATTTGCCAGATGCTCACGAACCAGCTTTTGCCTTCGGACTCTCTTCTTTGTCGAATAAATCGGTCATCGAACGAATAGCTTCCTTACAGTTCATCTGGTTCCTCCTTTTGCATGAAGGGCATGGCGCAACTTATCGAGGCCGTATCGAAATCGTGACTTCGCCGTCGGAACCGAAGCGCCGGTGACGATTGCAATTTCCGCGAACGATAGCTCCGAGAAAGCCCGAAGCCGGATGACGTCCGCCTCGCGGCCCGGAAGTTCATCGAGCAATCGATTGAGTTCTTCCGATTGCTCTTGCGCCGCCACCATCGAAAATGTGTCTTCGTTGGAAGCGACCCGATCCGTCATAGGTTCCGTAGGGCGCCGCGACCGAGCTCGGTGAACATCGGTGCAGCGGTTGCGTACCATGCGAAAAAGATACGGCCGGACCTCGGTAATGTGCTGTCGCCTGCTGCGGTCTCGATATGCCTGCACATAGACTTCCTGTACAGCGTCCTCCGCGTCATCCTGATTCCCCAACTGATGAAACGCAAAGTTGACAAGATCGTCTTGCGTAGCCTCGACGAGGCACTCAAACTGTTCGATCGTTTGCGGCCAAGCCGTGATTGGTTGCGCCATTGTGAGCATCTGTGAATCGCAACTTCCAAATGTACAACGCCAGCGCAAGGGGAAAGGATTTAGAACAGGCAATAATTCAGAATTTAAGCCGGGTTCGCCAACCTCACTGGGCAAGTAACAGCCGGGTACCGGATGCCCCAGGTCCGGATTTTCGGACCTGGGAAGGACGGGGAGGGTGCCCCCGGTCCCTCGCTTTTGGGGACCGGGGATGGAACCACCACGCCACTCAGACTTCCGGTTGGGAATGTGGGAACAGACTCAGCGGCATGCTCTTGTAGGCTGAGGCTCCCTGCGTCTTGCGGACGCATCCGCAGTTTTTGCAGATTATTTCCCGCATCCTGCTAGCCTTCAAACAAGCGCCCATCCAGAATGGGACTCGGCGACCCTGAACAGCCGGGTACCCCCCACCCCCCTATCCGGTAGTAACCATCCGGAAGGGATCCAGTTAGCTGATTGGTAACCAGATACGCAACTGTAACATTTTTATTATCAATTATTTATCTCAGAAGCTGGCAATCAATTCAAACCGCTTGGCCGCAGGTTCAACGATGCGCACGCGGCCGTGACCGGGATTGATCCGTTCCTGCAAACGAATCACTCCGGCGGCCTCCAGCTTCAGCACGTCGCGGCGAACGCTCTTTGGGTCGCGCTTCAACTCGGCGGCCAGGGCTGTGATGGAGTAGGGCTTCTGGCGTGCCGTTTCGCACAGCCGGATTCGTTCCGCGGTCAATACCTCCAGCATCTCCAGAGGATTATCGAAGGTAATGGTCATCTCGGGGCGCACCCGCTCACGGCGCGCCAGCTTTGCGGCCCTCGCCAGGGCGCGTTTCTTGTAACCTTCAAATCCATCCGAACGAACGGTAATCTTCATCGTGTCTCCTTCCGCAATACCTCAACTTCTGCAAGAAATATCGCTATCAAAAAAAATGCAATTCAACGGAGGGAGCAGGGGCCTTTAGGCCCCTGAACTTAACAGAAAATTCACGCGGGCTTTAGCCCCGGGCCTGAAGGCCCCATGATATTGCGCCCGAATTTTGTGGGGCTAAAGCCCCACACTCCCTCCGTTAAATAGCTTGCCATCATTCTTTACACACTGAGAGAGCGGCTCTAATCAGCCATCTGCCTTTGGAGCAGCGCATCACTGTAGTTTCATCCACAACCTTGCGGGGACGAACAGGCCTTGCCATCAATATTTGCAGTTTGCTACAGAAAGGGCATTCAACGCCACACCTGCCTACACCAGCTCCAGCGCCGCCGTCCCTTTGCGGGGCGGAATAAAGCTCTCTGCGCGCGAGGCAATCGCCAGCTTTTCGCGGCTGATGAGTTTATGAATCTGCCCGCGTGCGTGGTCGGCCCAGGGACCGCGATTATCAATCCTGATGTAAGCCTGCCAGTGGCGCAGCGCCTGCCGCCGCAACCCCTTCCGCTCGTAGGCCAGGGCCAGGTTATAGTGCGCGTCAGCATAACGGGGCGCCAGCGTCACCGCCTGCAAATAAGCGGCGATAGATTCATCCGGCCGCTGCAACTCGTCCAGCACGTTGCCCAGGTCGAAGTAGGCCAGCACATACGAAGGATCGGCCACCGTTGCGCGGCGGTAGGCTCTTCAGCCACAGCATAATTGCGCTGGTGGAAGAGAATGGTCCCCATGTTGATATAGGCCGCCGCGTACTCCGGATCGATCTCCAGAATCTCCCTATAAAGCAGAATGGCGCGCTCTCTTTCGCCAGCTTCTTCTGCCTGCACAGCGGCCAGAAAGCGGTCTTGCACGCCAGGCGGCGCAACCACGCTCCGCCGTCGCAGCGAATACAAGTCTGAGCCGGCCGACGACGGATCGATCCTGTCTATCCGGTCCACGCGCTCGAAATCGAAGAGCAACTGGCGGCGAATCGGGTCCACCATCGCTCCGCGGTGCCGAAAGGCCAGCCGCGTCCCGGTCCGGATCACGCAGGCCTCCAGCAGAGGATTATCCATCCCCGCCACCGCCTTCATGGCCATGACCGAGTGCCGGATCGAAGCTGCGGAGATGTCCTCTTCACGCAGCGCGCGCAGAATCCTTAACTGCCCAAGATCCTGGAAGGAATAGGTCTGCCGCTGAGGAATCAACCCGGCTCGCTCCCAACCCTGCAACTGCTGGGAACTGATCTCGAAGATACGCAACACGTCCTGACGGCTATAGCTGGTCACTCTTGCGTGCTCCTAAGGGGCTTCACAGTCCCAGCGACGAAATCCTGTCTCTGGCAACCCCGGTTACGGCTCTGTCGCGGGATTCAACTCATCTTCTGAACTCGAATTCCCGAATCAGGTCCTGAACGTAACGTATGGAACAGATACGGAGGAACCGCTCTTGCTCAAGATTATGCCAAGAGTATGCGTGGATAAGAGGATTAGAACTACCGTCTTAGCAAAAAAATACGTGGATAACGGGTACCTGTCTTGGTTCGCATCGTGGTCCGCCGGCTTTCAGCCCTGTGGATAACCGAGCAGAAGTGGATAAAACTCGGATGAACCCAAGCGAACCCCCATGAGCATATTTTAATAATTGGATGGCCGGAGACCGGAGGAAGGAAATGGAGCCGACGGCCAGACTTGAACTGGCGACCTGCTGATTACGAATCAGCTGCTCTACCAACTGAGCTACATCGGCTTGCTCGTTTGATTTTATCCTGACCGATTGGCAGCGTAAAGCGGCTACAGCGGAACCGCAGTCGGCGTAAACCATCGTACATAAGTCGACGCGACCATCAATACCGGGGTCCCCAACGACCGGGGCTCCCAGGAAGTGATCTTTGCTTCTTGGGGTGGTAACGACAGGTCGTCGTCGTCGGGGTGGTCAGGGGCCGGCGGCCTGCATGGAATTCAAGAGGAGACAGTAACTCTGATTCCGCACTATACTGCTCCCCATGCAAGAGAACGCGCTCGAGGAATGGCAAAGACTCTCGGAGCTCTACCGCGAGAAGAGCGAAGAAGAACTTCGCGAGCTGGCGGACGACTTCGCCGATCTCACTGAAACCGCGCAGCAGGTTCTGCGCGACGAGATGAGAAAGCGTGGCATGGGCGACCCAGAGGCGCCTCACGTAGCTCAGAATCATGCGGACAGTCTGCATGCCGAACCAAATCCTCTCGCAACCCTCCTTTGCGAGCCGCAGGATCACGCCTACGACCCCTTTTTCGGCCAGGAAGAGTCCAATCAGCCGCATGAATACACATGGAAAACGCCATTGTGCGAGTGTGAAGGCCGGGAGGAGGCATGGCAGCTTGCTGAGGTCTTGCGCCGCGCCGGCATTGAGAACTGGATCGAGCGGCCCGGCGCACATCATCCTGTTGTTTGGGACGAGGCTATGGTTGGCACCCTTCAAGTTCTTGTCGCTGCCGATCAGTTGGATCAGGCGCGCAGCATTGCTGCGCAACCCATCCCGCGGGAAATCATCGAGCAATCCAAAATTGACCTGCCCGAGTACGAGCCGCCCGCATGTCCACAATGCGGCGCCAAAGATCCAGTGCTTGAAGCAGTCGATCCGGCCAATTCCTGGCTCTGCGAAGCCTGCGGAATGCAATGGACCGATTCGGCTATCGATCAGAACCAGACCTCCGAATCAGCCGGCTCATAACCCCTTTAAAACGGAAAGAGCCGCCCGGCAACAGGGCAGCTCTCTCCTCAGGGAGAATAGTTCCAACGGAGGCAAAACCATCAGAACTTTCTGGCTGCATAGTAGGAGCGGGGGATGGGAGTGTCAAGGAGAAATCTAGAGACGAAATAAATTCATTTATATTCAATAACTTACAAAATGCACTGCTAATAGGCTGAAGGCCATGTTTTCGACGTGTCTTCGCCTGTTTACCCCCTTGTATTTCCGTTTTTATAGGTGTTTTTTCGGGTTTATGTCCTGTTTTCCACAGGTTTAAGTGCCGCGTTAACCCTTCGGATGCGGCCGTCAATTCCGCCGGCTGGTTCGACCCATTCTTCCCGCAGATCGAGGCGGATGAACTCCTCGTCGTAGACCGACGAGACCGGCTTGCCGCGCGCCACCCGATAAAGCGCCCGGCCCCCGCCGAGAAAGAACCCCAGCAGGATGGCGGCGCTCGAGCCGATGATGACGAGCGCGGCGATGCCCAGCAGCAGCTTGCCGGTCTTGGCCACCTCAGACTCCATCGGCTGAGGAATTGAAATGAGGTCGGCGTCGATAGTGCACAGAGCCCAGCAGCTTGTGGCTCTCGTCGGGAATGGCGTCCCCGCTCACCAATGCGACCAGCGGCCCGCTGCGGCGCACCTCCAGTGATGCCTGGTCGGAGTCCTGGAGCGGCTTGGGCCAGGGCGGCTGGGCCTGCTTCCCGCTTTGATGTAATCGCGAATCGTCGTCTCCTGGGCGGCGGCCATCTGTGGCGTGGGGTAGTCGATGATGGTCAATGTGGCCGGGCCGGAGCGCAGCGAGTAGTTCGCCGTCACCGCCTCGGCGCCGCGATCGAAGCCCACCAGCTCCGGCGGCAGCACGCCGCCCGCGCCCGCATAGCTCGCCGGTCCCACGGCGTAGTGGGTCGTCTGCGGGTCCAGCGCCTGCTTGGGCAGATTGCCAGAATCGGCGGCGTCAACGCCTTTTCGCCTTCGGGAGCGGGCAGCTGGCCAGCCAGCTCGCGCAATTCCGACCCGGACATGGGACCGATATGAGAGAAATTGGCGTCAACCACCGTGTTGCCGAGCCAGAAAAGCACTCGGTTGTGATTTGAGGCCGCGCCCGTGCCGATCTCTTCCTTGGGCCATCCATTCGGACGATAGAACGATAGGCGCCGTACGCGCCGCTGGCGTCGTGGAAGCGCAGCGCGCGCAGGCTCAGTGTCTCGCCGCTCTCGCTTATAGCTGGCCAGTGCGCCTCGGTAAATTCGTACTCTTTGAGCGCCTCAGCGTTGGCGCGGTCCGCCTGTGCCGATCGGTTAAGGCCTTCGGCGCATCCGCCGACACCCATCCCGCGAAGGAGTCGGGCAGCAGCGGCCTTTGGCGCCGGAGGAAGCATCAAGTGCGTCGCACCCTTAGTATCTGTAGTCTTCCCCGGCGCAGCCTGCCCCTGTGCGGTGTTTGCGCCCGCGCCAAACATCGCCGCCACGCCCAGCAAACAGGCCAAATGAGAAATCCAACGCATCCACGCTCCAATCTTCAGGGTACACGTTCCCACCCAAGAGCATGTTTCATTAGCCCGCCCGCAACGGCAAGTATTCAGGAGCGACTTCAGCAAGAGAGTGCAAACCACAAGCGCCGACTTCATCCAATCAGTTCGAAATCGGTCCGCCTTGTAACCGGGCACGACTTCAGTCGTGCCGCAAAAAGCCGCTAAATGAAATAGGCTTTTTATCCGGAGGGAGGCGGGGGT
>CAWIVA010000101.1:0-7883 GCA_963839225.1 uncultured Acidobacteriaceae bacterium | reverse complement strand
TCGGCTTCCTGCTCGCGATTGATTCTTTCCTCGGAAGGAAGGTTGGATGGAATGTCGAGGGCTGCTTTAAAGTCGTCGATGGCATCCTTTGGCTGCCCGGCTTGCAAACGCAGACGACCGCGAAGAATGTGCGCATCGGCCCAGTCGTCGGCTACGCTCAGGGTTCCACCTTCCCAGACGGCAAATTCCTTGCTGCCGAGCAGGCTGATTGCCTGGTCGTATTTTCCCATGGCTACCAGCAAATTGATTTCGCGGGCCAGAGAGTCGTCGCGCTGAGCTACTACTTCGCTGTTCTCTTCGAGCAGCGCCAGGCGCTTGTCAGGAGCGGCTCCTTCGGCTTCATACATTTCGTCGGACTCAGTGAAGTGGAGTGCGTATTTATGCGGGAGCGATACGGCCAGTTCCATTTGTGCGATGGCCTTGTCGAGCGAATTGCCGGATTTGCGATGGGAAAAGGCGATGCCGAGGTTGCGGTGGACGATGGCGTTTGAGGGGTCGAGCGCTGCCGAAGACTGCCAGAGCGCGATGGCCTCGTCGGGCTGCGAGTCGAAGAGCAGGTTGCCGAGGTAGTAGGGCGCGTTAGCATCGTTCGGGTTCGCCTTCATCGCCGCGTGCAGAACACCGATGGCTTCATTCTGGAAAGGAAAGACATAATCCGATGGCATTTTTGCGGCCAGGGCGTAGTCTTCCGCGGCCTTCTGGGGCTGATTCAGTTTTTCAGCGAAATAGCCGCGATAGTAATAGATCATCGGCTGAATTTTGGTTTGATCTGGAGCGGTTGCGATTGCCTGCGAGAGAATCGCGGCGCCGTCGCTCCACAAGCCGGCATTGAGGTATTCGGCGGCGGTTTCTTCGGCGGTGGCGGGAAACTGGTTCATGACAGCCGTTAGTTCGTTGCGAGACTCGGAGCCTCCTGAAGCCAGCCAGCGTTCAGCCATGGTGCGCACATCGAGGGGGTCGATGCGATGGGTTGCGGCCAGAACTTGGATCGCTTCCTGCTTCCTTCCCAAGTGGCGAAGGACGGCAGCTTTCAGATTCACAGCGCGAATGTTCAGCTCATTGTTATCGAGGGAGCGACTGACAAAATCGAGAGCAGCAGTGAGGTCGCCGCGACGGATGGCGATCTCGGCCAGGCCGTAGTAACCGGCTGCGCGCCAGGGCAGATTCCATGTAGCCAGGTAGAAGTTTTTATAGGCCTCATCGAATTTGCCTTCGGCTTTCAAAGTGAGCGCGAGGTAGTAAAGGGGCTCGGCATCGCGAGGGGTGGTGAACTTGTCGGTGGGACGCTCGAGGGCTTTGCGGAGGAAGGTTTCGGCTTCAGCGAAACGAGCTTGCTTGTAGCGGGTGATGCCCATCGCGGTGTTCACCCTTGAATCGCTGGGATCGCGGAGCAGGGCTTCGTTCCAGTAATCCTCGGGATCAGGGGACGAGGCGTGGAACTGCTGCAGACGCATGCCGGCGAGGTAAAGCTCTTCATTGGTTTTGATGTCTTTTGGGGGCGGGAGGGGGCGTGGCGGGCTTGGGCATGGCTTCGGGCGTGAGACGCAACGGAGAATAAGCCACCAACTCCTTGCCCTCCGCGGAGAGCGAGGCGCGCAGATCGTGCTCGTCGATGCCTGCCGGAATGGAAACTTGTTTTACCCACGGTTTGCCGGGATTGATGGAGATTATTTCGCGCAGCAGAACCTGGGGGCCGGCTTCAAGCAGGGCCGTGGCCGATGGGTGTGCCGAGGTGGTATAGAAACCGAGTTTCGCGGTTCCGTCTTTCACGTCGAGGTTTACCGCCGCGTCGAGATTGGCGTTCTTCACGCCGTCGATATCGCGGAACGGGTACCAAAACATGGAAAATGTTTTTGCGTCGAAGGGCTGGAGCCAGGTGTAATCGGGCTGGTTGTCGGAGTAGGCTCCGCGCATCAGTTCTTCGTAGGGGCCGTCATTATCGGTCAGGATTTTATCCCACATGCGGCCGCGCGGGCCGTTGCCCCATGTCCATACTTTTTTCCCGGGTGCGACGTTGCTGTCGGCGATGCTCAGATTCCGGCTTGTTTCCCGTGATCGTACCCGGCGAAGAAGTCGTCGGTGTAGTTCCAGGCGAAGACGGAACTGGGATCGAAATGATTTTTGTACCGACTTATATCCACGCCCTTGGTGAAATCCTCGACGTTGTAGACGGAGTCGGCGATGGGCCACTTTACGAATTGATTTTTGAAGTGGAAGGTGCCTAATTGGGTGCTGGGCGGGAAGATGGTTTGATATTGGTCGTTTACCGATACGGCGACGTTGGCGAAGCAAAGCATAGTTTCGACGGCGGGCGTGCGGTTGACGATGCGCACCTGGGCTTCCAGGTAGGATTTGCCGGGCCGGAGCGTATAGCCGACCGCCCAGCGCATGCGGTGACGGATCTCCATCTCGCCCACCCATACGGTCTGGCTGCCATCGGGGTTGTGCTTCAATGCGATATTGCACGGGAAGAACGGTGGTGGCGCGATGATGGTGGGGAATGTTCCACTCGATGCCGCCGGAGATCCAGGCCCCGATGAGGCCGATGAGCGCGGGCTTGATGACGTGCTGCCGGTAGATGAAGTCGTAGTTGTTGGTCTTGTCGACGCCTTCGAAGAGACGTCCGCCGAGTCTCGGGAAGCACGCCGATTTTTATGTATTGGTTTTCGAGATAGACGATCTTATAGGCTTTATCCGCTTTCTTATGCGTCAGCGAGTCATACAAAGGATAGGGATAGACGATGCCCTGAGCTCCCTGGGAGTTGCGGCCAAGATTGAAGATAGGGTTGGGCTCCGGCTCGCCGATGGCGTAGGTGGGAATGACGATCTTTTCTTCCCAGACTTTGACGGGGGGTTGCTGTGCGCGGAGCGAGGGCAGCGCCAAGAAGGCGAGAACTGCCGCGAAGAGGAGCGCAACCGGAGTGCTGTAAATACGTTTCATGCAGGTTTTCCTCTTGATTTTGACATGGCATAAGCAGGGTACGACCCGCGTTGGGTCGAGGTCAAACGCAAATTCTGTCTTTACATTCCGGCCTTGGTCCTGCCACACTAGAGAGTGGCCACCCAAACAATTGTCATTCTCGATTTTGGCTCGCAGTATACGCAGCTGATTGCGCGGCGGATACGCGAACTGAACGTCTTCTCTGTCGTGCTGCCCTGCACGGCGCCTCTCAGCGAAATTCAGGCGCTCAAGCCGCTGGGGCTTATCCTCTCAGGCGGGCCTTCGTCGGTTTACGATGCGGACGCGCCGGCGGCCGACCCCAAATTCCTCGAGATGGGCGTGCCCGTGCTGGGCATCTGCTATGGGCTGCATTACATCGTTCACCATTTGGGCGGGAAGGTGAAGTCTGCGCCGCGGCGCGAGTATGGGCACGCCGAAGTGACGATTGAGGACGGCGCGACGCCGCTGTTTACAAGGGTTGCCGGGGACGCTGCCAGGTGTGGATGAGCCACGGCGACGAGGCACTGGAGTTGCCGGCAGGGTTCAGGCGCACGGCGATCACTGCGAATGCGCTGGCCGGGATTGTGAACGAGGAGCGGCGCATCTGGGCGGTGCAGTTTCATCCCGAGGTGCACCACACGCCGCTGGGGTCGCAGATCTTATCAAAAATTTTGTATTTTCAATTTGCGGGGCGCGCGGGCGACTGGACCCCTGCGCACTTTATCGAGAGCACGGTTGCGGAGATTCGCGCCAAGGTGGGCAAGGGCCACGTGATCTGCGGGCTCTCGGGAGGGGTGGACTCGTCGGTGGCGGCGGTGCTGGTGCACAAGGCTATCGGCAGCCAGTTGACCTGCATTTTTGTCAACAATGGAGTGCTGCGCAAGAACGAGTTTGTGAATGTGCAGAAGAATCTGCGCGACAAGCTGGGACTGAACATTGTGGCCGTGGATGCGAGCGAGCGGTTTCTGGAGCAGCTTGCCGGTGTGACCGATCCGGAGACGAAACGCAAGCGCATCGGCGCGGAGTTTATTGCGGTCTTTGACGATGAGGCGAAACGGATTGCGAAAGAGACCGGCGGGGTGGATTGGCTGGTGCAGGGAACGCTTTATCCGGACGTGATCGAGTCCAGCAGCGTGAAGGGGCCGAGCCAGACCATCAAGAGCCACCATAACGTGGGCGGGCTGCCGCTGGGGATGAAGCTGAAATTGATTGAGCCGTTGCGGGACCTGTTTAAAGATGAGGTGCGGCGGATTGGGCGCGACATGGCGATGCCGGAGGAGATTCTGGGACGGCAGCCGTTTCCGGGGCCGGGACTGGCGGTGCGCATCGTGGGCGAGGTGACGCGGGAGCGGGTGGCGCTGCTGCAGGAGGCCGATGAGATTGTGGTGGGCGAGATCAAGGCTGCCGGGCTTTACTCGAGCATCTGGCAGAGCTTTGCCGTGCTGCTGCCGGTGATGAGCGTGGGCGTGATGGGCGACCAGCGGACTTATGCTTACACGGCGGCGGTGAGGGCGGTGCATTCGGAAGACGGCATGACGGCGGACTGGACGCCGCTGCCTTACGAGGTGCTGAAGCGCATCTCCAGCCGCATTGTGAATGAGGTGCGCGGGATCAATCGCGTGGTCTACGACATTACGTCAAAGCCGCCGGGAACGATCGAGTGGGAATAATTACCGCGGATTGCTCAATGAATGATCGGCGTTACGGGGCCTGAGTGAGCCTTGTGAAGTGGATCACGCAACTCACCTCGTGCGTCTGCTGGTCGGCTGCGATTCGGTAAGTGGCCCCAACGCCGGAGAGCGACCGCAGTAGAACCGGGTCATCTTTCTGCGCTTTGACGATGAAATTGGAGACATAACTCTCGTCGAACGGGTCGCCGGGGAGCATTTGCCAGCTTCGCATTAGCAGCCTGCGAAGGTCGTCGCTGACGTTATCGAATTTAACGAAGGCCAGATGATAGACCGGGCCGGGATTGATGTCCACCGTGTAGCTGACAGTCCCGGAGGCTTCATCGAACTCCGGATGCGGGTTTACTATGCAGTCCAGGTAGCCTTTGGACTTGCAGCGGGTGGAGATTAGGTACCAAATGTTGCGGAGGGTCAGTCCTTTCGCAGTGGTTCCGCCTTGGGAGCCAATGACCTTATCAATCTCCTCCTGGGTCACCATGGCGTTTGCCGGGAGATGAATGGACCCCAGTCTGTATAGCCGGCCCTCCTGAATGGACACGGAATATGGGATGGCGATGGCGTCGGGTGCGATCACCGGATTGCCTGACGATCGACCTGAACTTTCACCGCGGCATAGCCTTCCTCGGTGTAGAACAACTCGAAGGCACGCTCCAGGCTCTTTTCTGTGTTTTCGGTATCGAATGGCTTTCCAATTTCTTTTTGCGCGACAGACTTTATCCCGGGTTGCATCGCTGGTGAGACGCCATCCAGCTGGATTGTTCCCACGCGTACTGGCGGCGATTCGATGGAGAAGTTCATGGCGGAGATGTTCTTCGTGCCCGCAGTGCCGAAAGGCTTGGCCGTTACGGTGGCCTTTATGCCCCGCGATGCAAGCATTTCCTCCAAGGCGCCACGCACGCTTTCAAGCAGAGTGCCTGCGCTTGGCACCTTGCCGTGGTAGAGCGGAAAGCGGTCGTGCAGATTGGCGTTCAGTTCCTTGCCCGGCGTGAGCGGAAGATTTTCCAGGCGGATGGGAAAGAGCGAGGTGGAGGGAGTCAGGGTAAAGATGAGATCCTGCCCGTCGAATGTAAATTTGAGAGTGTCGAAGACGCCGCTGTCCATCAGCCGTTTGGAGTGCTCATTCATTTCATCCGAGTCGAGAACCACGCCGTTTTTCAGCCCCGCGGCGGAAATCAGTTCCTGATCGGAGTACTCCGGATCGCCTTTGAACTGAATGGATTTAGGAAGAAACTTCTGAGCGCCGGCGGGTAGAACGTTGGAGAGGGAAAAAACGGCAGTTACGAACAAAAAGAACGTGCGTTTCATGATAGGGCAAGCGTAGCAAAAAAGAGACTTCGATGGGATGATTCAGCAACTTCTTTGTAAAAGATGCCCCAAATAATTCCGATCCCGGCAACCAGCTACCATCCGGAGGCAAGATGGCTTGAAAAGAATTCGAGCGACCTTTTGAGGCCTTCCCGCAACTGAATGCGCGGTTCCCAGCCGAGCAGGGCACGGGCCCTGGCGATATCGGGGCAGCGGCGCGTGGGGTCGTCTTCGGGCAGGGACTCGAAGCGCAATTCGCTCTTTGAGCCGGTAACTTCAAGCACCGCCTGGGCGCACTCAAGGATTGTGAACTCCTTCGGGTTGCCGATGTTCACAGGGATGTGCACGCCGGAACGCGATAGGCGGACGATACCCTCGATGAGGTCATCAACGTAGCAAAAGCTGCGGGTCTGGCTGCCGTCTCCGTAGATGGAGAGCGGCTGGCCGCGCAAGGCCTGCATCATGAAATTCGAGATGACGCGGCCGTCGCTGGGGTGCAGGCGGGGGCCGTAGGTGTTGAAGATGCGGACCAGGTGAGTGTTGACGCTGCGGGAGCGGTGGTAGGCCATTACCAATGCTTCTGCGTAGCGCTTGGCCTCGTCGTAGACCGAGCGGGGGCCGACCGGGTTCACATGACCCCAATATTCTTCAGTCTGCGGATGCTCAAGCGGGTCGCCATAGCACTCCGAGGTGGAAGCATGAAGATGGCCGGCGTTGTTTTTTGCTGCGATCTCCAGAGTGTTTTCTGTTCCTGCGGAACCGACTCGCAGGGTCTCGATGGCGAGACGAAGGTATTCGGGCGGGCTGGCGGGAGAAGCAAAGTTGAAGACGAAGTCCACGGGACCCGGATCGAAGGGCTGGCAGATATCTTTCTCTTGAAAGCTGAAATGCGGCTCCCGGGCCAGGTGGGCGAGGTTTTCCCGGCTGCCGGTGGAGAGATTGTCGACGCCCACCACAGTGTGGCCTTCGCCCAGCAGGCGATCTGTGAGGTGAGAGCCAAGGAATCCGGCAGCGCCGGTACAAGTACGCGCATAGTCAAAAGTTTATGCTCCGAAACTCAAAATTCATTGGCATGAAATTGAGAAATCTGTCGTGGCTTACCAATGGACCCCCAGATCGCGCTCATTTCGCGTTGCCAGGCCGATCTGTTCCAGGTTCGCACTGCGTCCGTTATACCAAAGCATCCATTCACCGTGGACAAAAAGCGCGTAAGGCTTGTAGCAGGCATCGGCGTCAAAGCCGTCGCCGGTCGAGCGCAGGATTGGATTGGCGGGGTTGCGTTCCCAGTTGCTCAGCCCATCGCGCGAGCGAGCCAGGCCGATTTGAGCATGGTCGATGTCGCGATAGCCGATATAGAAGATATAGAACTATCCGTTCTGCTGAATGAGCTGGCATCCGGCGACGCGTTCTTTTTCCCAGGAGTTGCGCGGGTCGGCGCGGAATACCGGGTTTGCCGGGTCTTTGATCCAGTGCATGCCATCGCGGCTGGTAGCGTGACCAATGGCGTTGGGCTCGTATTGCTCGCCACCGGAGTACCACATGCGCCACAGATTCTGATTTTCGTCCCAGAGCACATGCGGGGACATGAGGGCGACGCCTTCCCAGGGGAGTTCCGGCTTCAAGACTTCAGAACGCGATTGCCAATGGATGCCATCGCTGCTGATGGCGTAGCCAATGGTCGATCTTCCATTTGCGCGGCCGTTCAGCGCCGTTCCTCTGCCCGGAGCCTGGCCTGTGTACCACATGTGATAGGCGCCCTCGCGCCGGACGACTACGGGGCGGTTCATATCATCTTCCGATCCAGAATCTGCATTGGGAGGAAGCACGATTTGCGGGGCACACCAGTGAATGCCATCGGTGCTCTCCGAGAGAGCGATCGATTTTTGGGGACGCCAGGAGAGCCACATGCGAAATTTTTTGTGCTCGCGAAGCACGCAGATATCGAAGCA
>CAWIVA010000100.1:0-28531 GCA_963839225.1 uncultured Acidobacteriaceae bacterium | reverse complement strand
GAACAGAAGCGAGAAGAATTTTAGCGTTCCCATTTGCGCGGGCTTCATATCTGAAACCTCTCCGGTTGTCACGTAAATCTTACCGTGCAGGCGGCGATCGAAGAGCCGTAACCTGATACCCGTGTGGCAAAATCCTGAGGAAAAGAACACCGGCGCCCGAATCGGCCAGACAGGTGAAATGAAACAGCATTTCAGCAACTACACTGCTACCCTACGGAGTTTATAGCATAGGTCATGCCACTCAAGTTTCAAAGAGATCTCAGATTAGTAATTTGTGAAAATCACCCTGTCACCATAGCCCGAGTTATCAAGTGTGAACTTCATTGCTGGTCCAGGCGCTCGCCGCCTATTTATGCTCCTCACCATCGTGAATTCTGCTGGCCTCAAAGCTCACAATTTTCCACACGCCCTTTTCATCCCGCACATAGACGCGGGTATAGCGATAGCTGCCGGAGATATCGCGCCCGCGGCTGTGCCCTTCACTTGTGCAAGGGAAGTGACGAGCGCCGTTGCCCTGTAAAAGCGGACTTTCCGTTCGGAGATATTGAGAATTGTGATATGTGTTTGGCCGGAGCGGAGACTAGCCAGCGCCTGGTCTTTGGTTTGCAGGGTCCCGGACGGGGTGATCGCCATATAGTCGTCCGCCAGCAGGGCATCCAGCGCCGCGACGTTCGACTTCAGCAAGGCATTGCGCCAGACATCCTCGAGCCGATCGATCTCGTGGCGGCTCTCGTGCTTTTGTGCTCGGAGTATGCCCGCCTGGAAGGGGTTCGCAATTGCAGCTTGCGGCACCGCAAAAATCGCCAACAGCCCCGCCGTCATCCAGGGGATAAAGAACATCAGGCGTTTGGTCGTTGCGCCCTGCATAGACGTATCGGATAGTAGTCCCAGCCGGGGCAGCCGGTCAAACGGTTTCGGCGGCCGGCTTCCGTCTTCAGTCGCCGCTTCCTCAAAAACAACCGCCGCTTCACGCGCTGCCGCTCGCGCTCTTAGACGGCAGCCGTTTCTCAAACCAGGGCAATGAGGTTCTCTACGCTGCGATCCCGCATCATTTGGTAGATCCCCGCCACGGCATACTTCTTGAAGTGCTCGCTCTCGCGATGCATCGCATGGGCGCCCTATCCTTATATTGCTCATAGATAAGCACAGTGTCGGGATCGCCCTCCAAATAATGAGGAATGTAGTTCACGCAGCCCGGCTCCTGGCGCGAGGCTTCCGCCAACAGACGCAGAGTCTCCGCCACTTCAGCGCGTTCTTCAGGAGCAAACTTCAATCGAACAATAAAACTAACCATGAATTCGGCTTCTCTCTCGCCCGGCTCACAAAGTCCATGGCGCGGTTCGGGCTTACGCGTGAATCTCGTTAAGTGCCGCCGGCAAACTCCGGCAGCACCATCGTCTGGTCCCGGTCCGGCCCGGTCGAGACCATTCCGATC
Source organism: uncultured Acidobacteriaceae bacterium (assembly GCA_963839225.1). GTDB lineage: Bacteria > Acidobacteriota > Terriglobia > Terriglobales > Acidobacteriaceae > Telmatobacter. The sequence goes on along the minus strand of CAWIVA010000100.1, from coordinate 27,096 downwards.
CTCGCCCCGCTCTCGCGCTCCTGAAAGCGCAGATACTCTCTGCGCCGCCTGGGGCAGCTTGTCAAACTCCGTGATCCCTTCGGTCGACTCCCGCCAGCCCTTCAGCGTCGTATAGCGCGGCTTGATCTGCTCCAGCCCCTGCACATCGGCGGGAATCTCGTCGGTCACCTTCCCGTCGATCTCGTACCCAATGCAGATGGGAATCTCGGCCAGCTCATCCAGAACATCCAGCTTGGTCACCACCAGCCACTCCGCGCCGTTCACCTGGTTCGAGTAGCGCAGCAGCGGAATATCCAGCCAGCCGCAACGCCGCGGCCGTCCGGTCACCGCGCCGTACTCGTTGCCGCGCGCCCGCAGATGGTCGCCCGCCGCGTCGCTGAATCTCGGTCGGGAACGGCCCCTCGCCCACGCGCGTCACATAGGCCTTGGTCACGGAGATCACCGTTCCAATCGCCGTCGGCCCCACCCCGGTTCCCGTAGCCGCCCCGCCCGCCGTCGCCGACGACGAAGTCACAAACGGATAGGTCCCGTGGTCGATGTCCAGCATCGTCCCCTGCGCGCCCTCGAACATCACGCTGCCGCCCTCGGCCAGGATCCGGTTCAGCAGCCGTCCCGTATCGGTCACAAACGGCCGCACCTGCTCCGCTGCCGCCGCATACTCGTCATACATCTTCGCCGGGTCCAGCGGATCGGTGCCAAACAGCGCGTGCGCAATCGCATTCTTCTCCGCGCAGGCCGCCTCAATGTGCGTCTTCAGCAGCTCCGGCCGCAGCAGGTCCACCACGCGCAGCCCGCTGCGCGCCATCTTGTCCTCATACGCCGGCCCAATGCCGCGGCTCGTGGTGCCAATCTTCTTCCGCCCCGGCGCGCTTTCCGCCGCCAGCTCGATCATGCGGTGATACGGCAAAATCACCTGCGCGCGGTTCGAGACAAAAAGCTGCTCATCCACGGCCACGCCCAGCTCCCGCAGCTTGGCCACTTCCTTCAGAAATGCAATCGGGTCCAGCACCACGCCATTGCCGATCACGCCCTTGCATCCCGGCCGCAGCACGCCGCAGGGAATCAGTTGCAGAATGAACTTCTGCCCGCCGTGAATGACCGTATGCCCGGCGTTATGCCCGCCCGCGTACCGCGCCACGGCAGCTAAACCGCTCGCTCAGCACGTCCACAATCTTCCCTTTGCCCTCGTCGCCCCACTGGGCGCCCAGCACTACCGCCGTCTTAGCTCGCATTTTCGTCCTGTTCCTGGTGAAGACTCCCCAAGGTATTTTCCTGGTGAAGACTCCCCAAGGTATTTTCCCGGTGAAGACTCCCCAAGGTATTTTCCTGGTGAAGAGTCCGCAGGATTCGTAAAAAGTTCAATCTGTCATCCTGAGCGGACCCTGACCCTGAGCCTGCCGAAGGGGAAGGGGAAGTCGAAGGATCTGCGTTTCCCACACTACCCCGAAGGCGCGGACCACCCCAACCCACACCATCTCCGATCATAAACCTTAGGCTGCTAAAGACGAAGGAATGGTACCTTGGGGTAGTGTCCTAAAGTTTGATGATTGCGGGCCTGAAGACTCAAATCGTCAAAGATGTAAGAGGACAAAAAAGAAATGACAGATGAATGATTTGCAAATTGAGGATGCTGTTCTCGCAGTGGCTAGATCGTCGTGGAAGAAGATATCGACGATAATCGTCGAAACTGCTGACGAGGCTCGGCGGGAAGCTTCCTCGCACAGACGAAGGTTACCATTTGGTTGCTAGCTGCATTGAGGCCTTAGTTCACGACAGCCGCCTAGAGGCACGAGGCAATACCAAGGAGTGGCGCTTTAGCGAAGTCAGGCTGCCAAATTAAGATGCGACACAGCCTGGCGGGTGGCGGAAATCCTCATCTACGGGCTGCCCTTGATGGTCAGCTGACCAGCTAACCTTCCGCCTGCGCAAACGTATACGGTCCATCCGGCACCAGCGCCACCCGCGCCCCAGCCGGAAGCCCATTCAGCGTCGCCGCCACAGCCGAGCCCAAATCCTCAAACGCCGTCGCTCCCAAACCGCCCAACTGCTTCCTGCTCACCCCCGGCGTATAGAAGAAAAGCTCATGCTTCAGCCCCACCAGTGCCACCTTCTCAATCTGCCACTGGTCCACCTCCACCGGAGTATCGGCAATCTCATCCAGATAGCTCTCGTACCCCTTGAAGGCCTCCATCTTGCGCGCAAACTCCGCCGATCCCATCCCCTCCGCGCATTCTCCAACCACCAGGATCCTTCCTCCCGGCTTCACAATATGCTGCGCCGCGGTAATGCCCTTGGTCGTCTGATAGAAAGTCAGGTCCAGCGGATACCCGGCCGCGCTGGTAATCGCCGCATCCGCCGGCTCCTTCAGCCGCTCCAGGCAGGTCGTCTCCACAAACTCCACCCCCGCCGCATGAGCCTTCACCGGTTCGCCCGCAAACACTCCTGAAATCTCCCGCTCCTGCGTCAGCGTGACGTCGAGGATAAAATCGTGCCGTGCCATGCGCGCAATCTCCAGCAGCTCCGCGTGCAGCGGATTGTCTTTGATCGACCCCTCCGTGGCCAGCGGCTCGCGCATGAACTTCGGCGAGTGCAGCACCTTGATCGTCTCCTGCGCCGCCAGTCCCGGAGCGATCAGCTTGCGCCCCCCGCTGAAGCCCAGCATCAGGTGCTGCTCAATAAATCCAAGAGTGATGTGCAGCTCCGCCGCCATAAACCGCTCGTCGATATAAACCGGCGTTCCCCGCCCCGTAGAGCCCAGCCCGCGATGCGCCTTGAAATCCCGCGCGTCGTGGCTCACTACGCGGTATTTTGCCGCAATCTCCGGCCCCAAAATCTGCCTCACCTCGTCCTCGGTCGCGCCACGGTGCAGCCCGGTCGCAATCAGGATCGTGATCCCGTCCACCGGAATACCGGCCTCATGCAGCCGTTTCAGCAGCGGCGGCAGCGTCACCCGGTTCGGCGCAGGCCGCGTAATATCGCAAACTGAAATCGCAGCCGTCTTCTTGCCCGCCGCCAATTTCGCCAGCGGTTCACAGCCAATGGGGCCGTCGAGCGCCGCATCCAGCGCCGCCACCCGATCCCTCAGAGCCACGCCCGACCGGCTGCGGATCACCTGGCAGTCAAAACCCTCAGGAACCGAAACCTCAATGCCGTTTTTGCCGAATGCGAACTGCGTTTTCATCTCGTTTGTCCTGACCGTTTGCTAGTGTCCTGTCTCTAAAGTTCGTATCACAAAATTATTGTCATCCTGAGCGGAGTTGGGCGCGTTTTTTGCGCCCAACGCAGTCGAAGGATCTGCGGTTGCCTTTCTTCCTTAATCAACGAACTTCAGAGACATAACACCAAAGCGTGTTCCAGAAATCGGTTTTGTAACAAAGGCACGGCTTTAACCGGGCCGAAAAATAGCAGGAAGTACGTGCCTTTACAGGCTACGAAAAACTCAACCAAGGGGCTTTGTAACAAGGGCACGGCTTTAGCCGGGCCGATAACGTAAGCAGAATGAGCTGGGCTTTAGTCCCTGACAACCCGCACTTTCCACTCTAAATCTTTTCGCCGAACGCTGTGGATCAGTTTGAAGGGTACGGGCTTCAGCCCGTACATTGATCGAGCAAAATGATGCGGGCTTTAGCCCCTGAGGGAAAAATCTTTCAATCTGACCCACTACCTGCTGTTCATCTTCACAGGCAGGTTCCCACGTTCGCTGATACAATTTCCGGCATGGAAACAATTCAATATAACCTCCCGCAATCGCGCATTCCTGTCTCCTGGTACAACATAGCCGCCGATCTGCCCAAGCCCATGGCGCCGCCGCTGCATCCCGGCACGCATTTAGCCCTAGGGCCCGACGATCTGGCCCCGCTCTTTCCCATGGCGCTGATTATGCAGGAGGTCAGCACCGAGCGGGAGATTGAGATTCCCGGCCCCGTCCGCCAGGTCTACGCCCAGTGGCGTCCCGCTCCGCTCTATCGCGCCCGCCGTCTGGAGCAGGCTCTCGACACCCCGGCCCATATTTATTACAAGTACGAGGGCGTCAGCCCCGCCGGCTCGCACAAGCCCAATACCGCCGTCCCGCAGGCCTATTACAACAAGATCGAAGGCACCAAACGGCTCTCCACTGAGACCGGCGCCGGCCAGTGGGGTTCGGCGCTCTCCATGGCCTGCGCCTTCTTCGGCCTGGAGTGCAAGGTCTACATGGTCCGCGTCAGCTACGACCAGAAGCCCTATCGCCGCGCCCTGATGGAAGCCTTTGGAGCCTCCGTCACCGCCAGCCCCAGCATGGATACCGAATCCGGCCGCGCCATTCTCGCCGCACATCCCAACTCCAACGGCTCCCTCGGCATCGCCATCTCTGAAGCCGTAGAAGTAGCCGCCAAGGATCCCAACACCAAGTACGCCCTGGGCAGCGTACTGAATCACGTCCTGCTGCACCAGACCGTCATCGGCCTGGAAGCCATTGAGCAGATGGCGCTGACCGGCGACGAGCCCGACATTATTCTAGGTTGCGCGGGCGGCGGATCGAACTTTGCCGGCCTGACCATGCCCTACCTGGGCCGCAAGATCAAGGGCCAGAGCCATGCCCGCGTAGTCGCCGTCGAACCCGCAGCCTGCCCCAGCCTCACCAAGGGCCGCTTCACCTATGACTTCGGCGATACCGGCCACCTGACCCCGCTGGTCAAGATGCACACCCTGGGCAGCACCTTCATGCCTCCCGGAATTCATGCCGGCGGCCTGCGCTACCACGGCATGGGTCCGCTGGTCTCGCACGTCATGGACCTGGGCCTGATTGAAGCCACCTCCGTGCAGCAGTTAGACGCCTTCGCCGCCGGAATTCAGTTTGCCCGCGCCGAGGGAATCATTCCCGCGCCTGAAGCCAACCACGCCATCGCCGCCGCGATCCGCGAAGCCCTCGTCGCCAAAGAAGAAGGCAAGCAGAAGACCATCCTCTTCGTCCTCAGCGGCCACGGCCACTTCGACATGCAGTCCTACATCGACTACCAGGCCGGCAAGCTGGAGAACTTCGACTATCCGGCCGAAGAGATCGCCATGGCCCTGGCCGGCCTGCCGTCCTTCGCCTGATCGAGCAATGGTCTCCCAGGTCTCATCCGCCGCGGCGGACCAGACTTTGGGAGTTCGGCGAGTCGATTTCAATTATGATGGTTGCGCTCTCCCAAATCGAGGTGGCCATGAAGCCTACGACCCTGGTTACCCTGCTCCTCAGCTTGCTGCTGACTAGTTCATTAACCGCCCAATCACGGGGTGAATGTTCAGACCGACCCAGCAACGAGTCCTACTCAGCATGCCAAGACCGTTTGCATCCCGAATCGAACGAAATCGAACGCGGAAAAGCTGACCGCGCTATTGGCGGACCCATTGCCCACCACGCGCCAGTACCTCCCTGCCAACGCAGAGCGAGGCTGCGCTACGGATACAATCAGAAGCTGCCAGCGCCAAACGCCATATCTCTAAGGACGAGATCAAAAAAGCCCAGAACGACGCTCTGCGGTCAGAAATCGCGGGTGTTGCATCCGGAACCTGCTGGACGGAAGAGGGATACAGAGCCTATGTGGCCCAGCTCAGGGCGGCAATTGAGTCCGAGGAGGCCGAGGCGACGGCCAAAGCCAACGCCGAATTGCGCAAGCAGTGTGGTGGAACGAAGATACGCATAGGGATGTCGGAGCGATGCGTTTACAAGATCTTGGGCTACCCGGACCACACGAACGAAGACGCCTTGAGCGGTAAGCAGCTGGTGTATTCCAACGACCTATTTGTTTACATTGACCGCCAAGGGCGTGTTGAGGACATCCAAACTACTTACTAACCACAATCTCGAAGCGGGCAGGTGGCCCACATCTCGATTCTGAAAACACGACTCGGGTTTGAGAAGCTGTGCCCCGTTCATCGCGGCCTTATCGCGATGAGCGGGTGTGGCAGCTAGCCCCGTGCCCTACATCTCGATTCTGAGATGTAGGATTGAACAGCCTCACGCCGCCTTCTTCACCTGCAAAGTCATGCGCAGACCGGCGGCGGAGAGCATGTTGACAAGCATATCCAGGCCGAAGAGTTCAATCTTGCCCCGCATCAGGTTGGAGATGCGCGGCTGGGTCACGCCGAAGACCCTGGCCGCCTCCGTCTGGTTCAATCCTTCGCGTTCAATGTGCCGCTTGAGGGCCAGCATCAGTGAAGACCGCAGCTTCAGGTTTTCCGCCTGCGCCGGAGTCTTCTCAATCGCATCCCAAACGCTTGCGTAACGCTTTGTGGTCATGGCTTCAACTCCCGAATCAAATCCTTATAGCGCCGCGAGGCGAGGGCAATATCCTCTGAGCTGGTCTTTTGCGTCTTTTTCTGAAAACAATGAAGGACACAAATCGCGTCCTCAAACTTGGCCACATAGATAACGCGGAATGCCCCATCGTTGTCGCGAATTCGAATCTCCCGAACGCCCTGGCCGATGGTGTTTATCGGCTTCCAGTCATCCGGGTCTTCCCCCTCCTGCACCTGGAAAAGCTGGCAGCCAGCCTCTCGCCGCGCCGCATCGGGAAACCGGCAAAGGTCCGCAAGCGCTCTGCCTCTGAACTCGATTGGCTTGACGCTTTCGTTGACTCTGCAATTATACAAAATACTGCATACTTGTCAAAGAGGAATCCCAACTGCATCGCCGTAGCTCCCGTAGGGAGCCAATGAAAATAGCCCCGGGTGGAACCCGGGGAAAGATGTCCCCCAAAGACAATGCCGTCCTGTAAGGACGGTGTGAATCATCCCCAAATGCCGATCCCATCGGCCTGTGCCCAGGTGTGGTCACCCCCAAATGAGCGTGTCCCCAGGTCTCGTCTTCGAGACCGTGTAAAGTAGATTGTTATCAGCAAGCAATAATCTCCTTATGACAGGTCGCGAACGCATCCTCGCAGTTCTTGCCGGCCAAAAGCCCGATCACCTTCCCTGCATGCCCATCACCATGATGTTTGCGGCGGATATTCTCGGCGTCAAGTACGGCCAATATGCCCGCGATCACAGAGTCATGGTGGACGCGCAGATCAAGACAGCCGAACTCTTCGGCTTCGATTATGTCTCCACCATCTCCGATCCCGCCCGCGAAGCCTCCGATTACGGAGCAAAAATCCAGTGGTTTGACGACCAGCCTCCGGCCATCATCGAAGAAGATGCGCTGTTTGCTGATAGGTCGGCCCTCACGCGACTCGACACCGCCAATCCAATCACCGGCGGGCGCATGGAAGACCGCATCCGCGGCGTAGAACTGCTCCGTCAGCGCTCCGGCAACACGCTATTTGTCGAGGGATGGGTCGAAGGCCCTTGCGCCGAATCCGCCGACCTGCGCGGCCTCAATCGCCTGATGCTCGACTTCCACGATGAACCGGCCTTCGTTCGCGAGTTATTCGAAATCACAGTAGAAGCGGCCATCCGCTTCGCTCACGCGCAGATTGAGGCCGGGGCAGACATCATTGGCATAGGCGATGCGGCGGCCTCGCTCGTCGGCCCCGCCATCTACAGAGAATTTGTCTGGCCGCAGGAAAAAAGACTCGTCGACGCCATCCACGCCAAAGGCGGAAGAGTCCGCCTGCATATCTGCGGAAACACCCGCAGGATTCTCGAAGGCATAGGCGAACTGGGCTCGATATGGTCGATATCGACTACCCTGTGCCCCTCGAAAAAGCGCGCTCGGCAATGGGACCGCAGCAGACGCTTGCAGGAAACCTCGACCCGGTAAGAGATATTCGCAACGGCACCCCGGAATCCATCACGCATGCTCTTTAAAGCACTGCATCAACAGGCCGGCGCGCGATGGATCGTCGCTGCGGGATGCGAAATTGCCCGCGGCACTCCGCACGAAAACCTGCACGCCCTGGTGCACTTCGCACAAACGCACGCCGCGTCCGGCTAGAGTATTGTGTCAGGGCACGACTTTAGTCGTGCCGCAAATGGCCAATTATTAAATTCCGGCTTTAGCCGCTGCGGTATTGCAAATCACCGAAAGCGAAAAGTCGCAGGGGCTGAAGCCCAACGTGATCTTGCTGCTCTTTTCGGCACGACGAAAGTCGTGCCCTGACACAAAGCGGGTTTATGAAACATGCCATACGATCTGTATCCCGATTTTAAGATGGGAGAGATTGCAGTTTACCGGCAGCCACAATCGCATCCGCAATCAGCGCTGCTTCCACCGCAGGCCGCGCCGGCATGAACTCTCACGATGGAAGCCCCATGAAGAATCGCCGCCACCAGCGCCGCGATACTGGCGGTTTCGCGGGCATCGACGGGCGCGGAAGGTCCCCATTCAGACCTCGGCTGCTGGCCGGAGTAAAGCGGAGCCAGCGTGCGCCCCAAAAACGATTTGCGGCTAAGCCCTCCAGCAGCGGACGGCCCAGCGTGAGCAACTCCGCCTGCCGGTCCAGCAGAGCATAATTCTCGTCGTGGCGCTTCCCGAATCCGTAGCCGGGGTCGAGCACGGTTGCCTCAGGCTTCAATGCCGGCCTTCACGGCAGCGCTCAAACTCGCCTGCAACCCCGCGCGCACCGTAAATAATCAATTCGTCTGAAGCCAAATGCCGCAAAGTGTGCCACTCCGCGGGCCGGCCGCGCGTGTGCATCAGCACCACTCCGCAGCCGGCCTCGGCGCAGACGTTCGGCAATCCCCGGATCCCACTCGAAGCCGCTCACGTCGTTCACTATCTCCGCGCCGGCAATGAGAGCCGCGCGCGCCGTTTCGATTTTGTAGGTGTCCACTGAAATGATTGCCTGGGGCCGCGCAGCCAGAACCCCTTTGAGCACCGGCAGCAGCCGCGCCTGCTCTTCTTCGGCGCTCACCGCTGGCGCAAACCCGGCGTCCGCCGAACTGATCAAACTGCCAGCCTGCGTGCCAGGCCGCGTGCTCTCCGCGCCCAGGTCCAGAATGTCGGCCCCTTCATCCAGCAAAGCCAGGCACTGCGCAATCGCGACCGCCGGATTGCACGGATCGAAGAACCGCCCGCCGTCGCTGAAGGAGTCCGGCGTAATATTCACCACGCCCATCACCAGCGTGCGCCGCCCCAATTCAAGGACGCGGGTGCGCAGCCGCCACTCCGACCTCACGCGAGATCTCACGATCCGTTTCCTCGTTCCGTTAGCAACTCAGAAGAAGGCCGATGCCTCAGCCCGCGGTTCCACCCAGCTTCACCTTCTCGCTGATCATTCCCACCGCCCGCCGCGCGCTCAACGCCGCGCCCTCCTGCCAGCCCTGGATATTGCTGATGGTATCGCCTGCCAGGTAGATTGGCCCATCGCCTTCGATCACCACATCGTAGCCTTCTTGACCGCCGCCATACTCCAGCACCCACGATCCTTCGTTCCACTTCACATGCCTCCAGCCGCAATAGACGGGACTATGCAGCTCCTGCCCATGCCCCGGGTGCAGCTTCTCCATCGACAATCGCGAGACATCAAACTTCTGTTGGAGCGAGAGACCGCTGAAACCCGGAACCTCGCTTTCGTCCATCAGATAACCCGAAACCACCGCGCCCGTCGGATGCATGATCCGCGAGGCTCGGATACCAGATCGGACTCAAACCCTGCTCCAGAAACGACAAGCCCCCATAAATGTTGTAATCCTGCTCCCAGAAGCGCCTGCTCTCCCAGGCGATCTTTACCGCGGCCCCCATAATGCAGCCGTCGATCACTCTCTTGTAAGGCTCCGACAGATCGTTCGGAATCTTCTTCAGCATCGGGAAGGGCAGCGCGCAGATACAGTATGCCGCCTCCAACTGCTTCGTCTCGCCGTGCTGGGTATAAGTGATCCTCACGCCGCGCGAGGTCTTGCGAATCTCCGTCACCGGCGAGCTGTATTGCACGATCGGTCCCAGTGCCTTGGCAAATGCATATGGAATCCGGTCCATCCCGCCCACTGGCTGGAACATCGTCGCCTGCCACGGCCAATCTTCCTCATACAGCATGCCCTTCCAGAAGTTACCATCGAGCAGCGTGCGCATATCCATGGGCAGCTCATCCACTTCTACCTGACGGCCCGCTCCCGGCGTAATCTTCATTCCCGCTCGATCTGAGCCCACATAGGCTCCCGCCTTATTCAACGGTCCGTAGACGGCGAGAAAATCCAGCATGCGCACTCGGTCTTCCGCTGAGAAATCCTCGTCCAGCGCGCCCTTCCGAATGCACTTTGAAAGCAGCTCCGACACATGCCCGCGCGTATCGTTGATCGCCTTCCGCTGAATCACCGGCTTTCCGCCGTTAGCTTTGTCGTTCTGCAGCAGGCTCGAGCGCGTGGTGTTGATCTCTACCTCCAGCGGAACGCCCAACTCCCGCACATAGCCCAGCATCGTCCAGTGAGTGCTCGGCAACCGCGCCGGTCCTAGGTTCTGGTAGTTTCCCTCTTCCCAATCAACAGTCTGCACCGTGCCGTCGATAAACTCGACCTTAGTGCCGTTCCGTCCCGTCCAGTTGCGTCCGCCCGGCCGTTCGCGCGCCTCCAGCACCGTCACCTCGTAGCCCAGCTTCCTGAGTTCATAGGCTGAGACCAGGCCGCCGATCCCGCCTCCCAGCACCGCCACCTTCACTCCCTTGCCAATATGCGCCTCGGCTCTGATTGGTTCTGCCAAAATGCCCTTCATGGGCATCAGTCCCAGTGCCTGCATGGTTGCAAAGGCAGCGCCATATCCACCAGCCTGCCCTACATGCTTCAAAAAATTACGCCTCGAAATTGCCACGGTCTAACACCTCGTGCATTCAGTGAAGTTGTGATGAAATTACTGGATTGGCAGCCGAGAACCGGAATGCCAACTGCTCATGATCTTGCTGCGGGGAAGAAGAACCTCTAACCCGGAAGCGTCGTTTACCTCTGGGTTAGGGACTAATATAACCCACTCGCTTACCATCGCGATCTTGAATTTTTTTGCCGCCCGAGGCTGCTAAACTCCGGGCATGAAACTCTTTCGGCGAATTCCGGCGCTGGTGTGGGCCGTGCTTCTGGTTTCTTTCTCCGGGCTTTTCGCGCAAATCCCGGTGCAGACCTCTGCGCAATCCACCGCCAAGCCGTCGCCCAATCCCGCTCCGGCAAAGGGGCCGCTCAGCGATCGCATCCGCGCCATACTTGCCGCCCCGGCGCTGAGCCATGCGCAATTCGGTATCAGCGTGACCACTCTGGATGGGAAGCCGCTCTATGGCTTGAATGAAGGCCGGCTCTTTACCCCGGCCTCAAATGCCAAGCTGTTCACCACGGCCGCGGCCTTTGCGCTGCTGCCGGTGGATAAGCTGACCTGGACCACCAACGTCGTAACTGCCGGCTCGATCAACAGCGACGGAGCGCTGGAAGGCGATGTAATTCTGCTCGGCGCGGGCGACCCAACGATGAGCGCGCGCCGTTATCCCTACCGTGCGGCTGCCCCGGCTGCCACAGAGCCCGATGCCGCCGCGCCCATCGAGGAGGCGGAGCGCCCGCTGAAAGCTATGGACGTGATGGATCAGCTGGCTGAAGAGGTAGAACAGGCCGGGGTGCGCACCGTGGACGGAAACGTTGTGGGCGACGACAGTTTCTTTCTCGATGAGCGATACGGGCAGGGGTGGGGTTGGGACGATTTGCAATGGGTCTCTGGAGACTCCGGTCTCCGCTCTTACCTTCAACGACAACACCATCGAACTGACCATTGCGGCCGGTGCGGAGACTGCCGCGGAAGCCGCGCCGGAAATACCAGCGCCTGAATCCACGAATCCTGAAGCAAACAAATCGGAATCCGCAGCGCCTGAAACCGCCAATCCCGAATCGGCCAAGCCTGAAACAACCGCGCCTGAAACCGCCAAACCGGAAACGGCTGCGCCTGTCCCGGACGGGATCGAGTGGACTCCTGCAGTGGACTACTTCACGCTGGACAGTACCATGACTATCGCGCCCAGAAGTGAGGCTCCGCACCCCGGCGTCGAACGCCGTCCCGGCTCCATGCTGGTGCGCGCCTGGGGAACGTCGCCGCCCGAGGGTTACCATGGTGTGCTGGCCGTTGAAGATCCAGCGGAGTTCACCGCCGCTGCCTTCAGAAAGGCGCTCCTCAATCGCGGCATCACGGTCACAGGTACTGCCGTCACCCGGCACAGGTCTTCGACAGGATCCGGTAACTTTGCGGATGAACGCGCAGAGCCGCTCAAGCTGAGCCGATCGGAACAGCTCACCATTGAGGCTCCCGTGGAGGGCCGCAAAGTGCTGGCTACGCATACCTCCGTGCCCGTGGCTGAAGACATTATGCTGACCAACAAAATCAGCCAGAATCTCCATGCCGAGCTGCTCCTGCGCCTGCTGGGTAAGGTGCACGGTACAGACGGCAGTTTTGAGCAGGGCACGCGCGTGGTGCGGCAGTTTCTCATTGGCGCGGGCGTGGATGACAACGACTTTTTCATTTACGACGGCTCGGGCATGAGCCCGCTTGACCGTATCGCCCCGCGCGCCTTAACGCAATTGCTGGTTTATGCCGCAAAGCAGCCGTGGGGGGCGGCCTGGCGCGAGACGTTTCCCATTGCCGGGGTCGACGGCACTTTGGGCCTGGCCGGAAGGTTCAAAGACTCCCCGATCAAGGGCCGCCTATGGGCCAAGACCGGCACGCTCAACGAGACCAACGCCCTCTCAGGCTACCTGAAAGCGGAAAGTGGAAAAACTACTCGTGTTTTCCATCATGGTCAACGGGCACCGTCCTGGAAGCGACGCCGAACTTCGCGCCATTGACCGCATCGCGCAAGTGATCGCAGCGACCCAGTAAGCGGGAGCAGGAAGTTGTATCATCGGAGCCAGATGCGCACTCATTCCTTTCCAGCCACCTTGAGCATTTTGGCCGTTGCCGTTTGCCTTGCCGGATCGCTGATCCTGGCCGGCTGCCGCCCGCTGCCCCCTTCCAAGCCGGCCTCCCAGTGGACCCCGGAAGAGGCGCGAGGGGCGCAGGTTTTTCAGCAGAAGTGCGCTCGTTGCCACTATCCAACCACCACTCGTGGGCTGCACGGACCGGGATTACAGGCGCTGACCAAGGAAAAGGCAATGCCGTCAGGCATGCCGCCCACCGACGAGCGCATGACCCAGGTCATCCTGCAAGGGCGGCAGATGATGCCCGCAACGCCGCTCGCCGACGACCAGCTCTCTGACCTTTTGGCCTACCTGCACACTCTATGACCGGCGAAATCGAAAAGAACGAGTCCCCAACGAGCCCGCCCGGCCGCGCCGGGAGCTGCTGCCGCTGCCCGGTCTCGCAGCCATCAGTTTTACCTGCTGGTGCTGGCCTTGGTTATCGTTGTGGGCGTGGTGAACGGGCGGCACTATCCCCCTTTGTTTCTTCTTCTTGCCGCCGGCTTCCTCACTGCCGCTGCCGGCCTGCTGCGCCTGTTGCGCTGGGCGTGGGCGCTGGCTCTTTCCGCGGTCTTCCTGCTGGCCATTTATAACCTGCTGGTTTTTCGCTAGTCAGCACCAGTTTCCCGCCCTGATCCAAGGCCTGCTCAACCTTGTGTTCTTCCTTTACCTTGTGCGCCCTGAAGTCCGCGAGCGGCTTTGGTAAACAGGATCGGCCCCTGCCCGCATTCCGCTCCCGCTACAATGAAACTCGTGATGGAACTCGTGCAGATTTCCCCGGCTCTCAAAGTTCCCGCTCCCAAGCCGGACTGGCTCAAGGCGCGCGCCCCGGTGGGCGAAAACTACCACGACCTCAAACGCCTCGCCCGCTCGCTCAACCTGCACACCGTCTGCGAGAGCGCCCACTGCCCCAACATCGGCGAGTGCTGGCATCACAAAACCGCCACCTTCATGATGCTGGGCAACCTGTGCACGCGCCGCTGCGGATTCTGTGCCGTCCCCAAGGGCCGTCCCGACCCCATCGACTTCGACGAGCCTCGAAGGGTCGCCGGGGCAGTAGCCCAATTAGGCCTGCTCCACGCGGTGGTCACCAGCGTCAATCGCGATGACGATCTCGTCGGCGAAGCCCGAGCCTTCGCCATGGTTATCCACGAAATTCGCCGCCAGGCCCCCGGCTGCCGGGTTGAAGTGCTCATCCCTGACTTCCAGGGCAACCGCGAAGCGATTCGCACCGTCGTCGAAGCCCGCCCCGACGTGCTCAACCACAACACGGAGTCCGTGCCCCGGCTTTATCGCGTGGTTCGCTCCGGCGCCCGATACGAGCGTACTTTAGAACTGCTCCGCTACTCCAAAGAGTTGCGGCCCGCAGGGCTCACAAAATCCGGAGTGATGGTGGGCCTGGGCGAGGAGACGGCAGAGCTGCTTGAAGTCTTCCGCGACTTGGCCGCCGCCGGCTGCGACATTCTCACCATCGGCCAATACTCTGCGTCCCTCACGCGACCATCTCCCCATGGCCCGCCTCTATACCCCGCGTGAATTCGCCGATCTCAAGACTGAAGCGCTTAAACTCGGCTTCCGCCACGTAGAATCCGGCCCCTGGTCCGCTCCAGCTACCACGCCCACCAGCAGGCGGTATCGACAGCACTCACGGCTATGGCGTAGCTCTCCTTGAAGCGCCAGCAACGGAGATTCTGCACGTGCTCACGTAGTCATTTTGAAAAAGCACCACTTGAGTCGTGTCGAAAGAACTGATTAATCAATCCGGGCTTCCGCCCCCTGAAGGCACGCTTTTGAAACTCAAATTGTTCGTAGCAAATAGCTTGCAATCTGGCATATAGTTGTTTTTTGTAGAATAGTTGTTGGCACTTGGTACAGTGAGGACAAAGATGGCAGTCTCAGCAATGGCCGGAATTCCGGCGCTCAAAGAACTCTCCAGCGACCTGAAGCGGCGCATGGACCAGGCTGTAGCCACATTCCAGGCCCACCTGGCCTCCACGCGCACGGGCCGCGCCAATGTGCACATGATCGACCAGGTCAAGGTCGACTACTATGGCACCCACATGCCCATCAGCCAAATGGCGCAGGTCTCCACCCCCGAGGCGCAATTGATCCTTATCGCGCCCTGGGACCCAACCGTGATCAAGGAGATCGAGCGAGCCCTGCAAACCGCCGATCTCGGCTTCAATCCGCAGTCTGACGGCAAGGTGATCCGCGTCCCTGTCCCGCCCATGACCGAGGAACGCCGCCGCGACGTGGTCAAGCACCTCAACAAGGTCCTCGAAGAGCACCGCACCGCCGTCCGCAACGTCCGCCGCGACGGCAACGAGGCCCTCAAAAAGCTGGCCAAGGAAAAGAAAATCAGCGAGGACGAGGAGAAGCGCTCCCTCGAAGAAGTCCAGAAGATGACAGACGAAGAGATCCGCCGCATGGAAGAGCTCTCGCACAAGAAGGAAGCGGAAGTGATGCAGGTGTGAGTGAGATTATCATCATGCGCCTAAGGTGAAAGTCAGGTTTTGAAAGGGCACGGCTTCAGCCGTGCCGTAAAGAGCCGAAAATGAGTCGGGCTTTAGCCCCTGAGGGATGCTCTCTTGTCCAGGTTTCGATAAATCTTCTGAGTTTCTGGACAGGGGTGAGCAAGATATTCTTATTCCGCCGGCGCGGCACAAACTACCAGATCGTCTTTACCGGGTATTGAAGGACTTGAGCGTCGGAAGTGAGCAGAGGAACATTGTCCTCTTGCGCCTGCGCGATCAGCAATCGGTCGAACGGGTCGCGATGAATCCATGGCAGCTCCTCCAGGCGGACAAGGTCTTCGAGCCGCACAGGTATGAGCGCAAACCTCTGCCTCTTCAGTTCCTCAGCGATGCGGGTAACGGTCAAGCCATAATTCGGCAGTCTGCCCAAGCCGATCTTGATGGCAATCTCCCAAAGCGACACGATGCTAACTGAGCGGTAATTTGCTGCGTTCTCCAGAATCCCGCGCGCGCGAGCCGATAAGCGGCGGTCGCTTCCCAGCCACCAGAGAAGAGCGTGCGTGTCAAGCAGAACTCTCAGCGCCGCGCCCTCCCCTTGGCTGCTCTTGCCGCTTTGGCGCTCACGACCGGCCGAGGCCGAGGCGAAAGCAGTTCCTCATCGGGCACACCCGTCAATATCTGACCGTCGTAAAAAAGGCTCTCGATCTCCGGATCGGGATCGAGGAAGTTGTCAGGCACGGTGAACAGCCCCTTGAGAGCCCCAAACTTGAACTTCTTCGCGGCCTTCGTTTTCACCGGAACCAATTTGACCGCAGGCTTGCCGTCGCGTGCGATGATGACTTCTTCTCCCGCCTCGGCCTGAACGATAAGCCGGGAGAGGTTGGTCTTGGCGTGATGGATGTTCACTTCCATGAAACCAGTTTAGCACAGATTAGCTTAGCTAATCCCCACTCGCGACAGCGCATTTGAGCGGCGCCCGAACCCATGAGTGAAGTTCCCCAACCCCATAGCTCTCCCCGCCAAAGAGATGCTAGCGTAAATCTCGTATGAGTTCTCCAACAGCCGCCGTGCTCGGCGAAATCGGGCTTCCCATCCCGATCCGCGAACTGGCAGCCAAAACCTGGGATACAATCGTCGTCGGCGCGGGTCACAACGGCTTAGCCTGCGCGGCTTACCTGGCGCGAGCCGGCCAGTGTGTGCTTGTGCTTGAGAGCCGTGTGCGCGTAGGCGGAGCCTGCACCATCGAGGAGCCGTTTCCCGGCGTGCGCATGTCTCCCTGCGCCTATCTCGCCGGCCTCCTGCATCCGCTGGTGCTTGAAGAGCTTGAGTTGCCCCGCCGCGGCTACGTGTGGACTCCCGCGGTCAACGGCCTCTTTGTTCCTTTCCTTGACGGTTCCAGCATCCAGCTTTGGGACGACGACGAACGTTGCGCTGCCGAGGTTCGAGCCCTGGCTCCCGGCGACGTCGAAGGTTGGCGCGCCATGAACGATGTGATCCGGCGTCTGCGCGATGCATTGCGCCCGCCTGGCAGCGGGGATCTCTGGATCGGCGAGCCGACCACCCGCGAACAAATTGAGTCCCGCCTCCCCGGCGATACCGAAGCGCTCTCCTTGCTCTTCGATTGGTCCATGGCGGAGTTTGTTGAGCGATACCTTAACGACGAGCGCCTGCAAATCGCCTATCTTGGCCAGGGCGTGATCGGCACCAACGCCAGCCCCTTCGATCCCGGCACTGCCTCCATCCGTTTCCATCATGCTTCCGGGCGTCTCGGCGGTATGCCCGGCATGTGGGGCTACGTGCGTGGCGGCATGGGCATGGTCTCGTTCTATTTCTGCGATGCCGCCCGCGAAGCCGGCGCGACAGTAGCAACCGGTCTGCCGGTAGCGAAAATTCTTCCCGGCGAAGGCGTGCAGCTGGAAGGCGGAGAGCGCATCGCCGCCCGCACCATCATCTCTAACGCCGACCCCCGCCAGACTCTGCGCCTCCTCGATGCAGCGGCCGATTCCGGCTGGCGCTCTCAAGTCGAGCGCGTTCCCGTCGAAGGCTGCACCGTAAAGCTAAACGTCCACCTCCGCGAGCTGCCCAACTTCACGGCCCGTCCCGGCACCGATCAGCCCCACCACTACGGCCAGATCAATATCCCGCTGACCAAACAAGAGTGGAAGTCCGCCTATGCCGCTGCCCGCCGCGGCGACCTGCCCAACCATCTCTGGTGCGAACTCTACTTCCAAAGCGCGCACGACCCATCCATCGTTCCGCCCGGCCAGCACACCATGAGCGTCTTCGCGCAATACGTCCCTTACAAATTCGTGCATGGCGACTGGGATTCCCGCCGCGCAGAAGTCCGCCGCCTCGCCCTCAATTCGCTCTCCCGCTTCTGCTCCAACATCGACCGCGCCGTTATTGACGCACAGGTTCTCGGCCCGCCGGACATCGAGCAAAAAGTCGGCCTGACCGGCGGCCACATCTTCCAGGGCGAGTGTCTCCCTCCCTATATGTGGGCCAATCGTCTATCCGCGCGCACACCCATGCAGGGCGTCTATCTTTGCGGAGCCTGCACCCATCCCGGCGGAAGCGTAATCGGCATCAACGGCCGCAACGCCGCCATGGCCGTGCTCAAGGATCTCAGGAAAATTTAATTTCGCCGCCGCGCGCGTCTCTGCTATGCTCCGCTGAAGATGTCTTCCCTCCCCGCACTCAAGCGAGGCATCCGGTTTCGCGATCTCGCGCTCTTCTACGTCGTTGTGTCTCTCAGCCTGCGTTGGACGGCAACCGCCGCTTCCGCTGGCCCCAGCATTCTGGTCATTTGGACAGTCGGGCTCATCTGCTTCTTTGTTCCCCTTGCAGCCACAGTCATGGAACTCTCCGAGCGCCATCCCGAAGAAGGCGGTCTCTACGTCTGGAGCCGCGAAGCTTTCGGCGATTTCGCCGGCTTCATCGCTGCCTGGACCTACTGGATGTCCAATCTGCCTTTTCTTGCCGGCATACTCTACTTCGGCGCGGCCTCGGTTCTCTTCGCCTTCGGCCCTCATGCACGATCGCTCGCTGCCAGTCCGCTATATTTTGTAACCTTCGCCGTTGTCGCGCTCACCGTCATCACCCTGCTCAACATCCGGGGCGTTGAAGCGGCCAAGTGGCTCAACAACATTGGTTCCTTGGGCAGCATTCTTCCCCTCTCGGTGCTCATGATCCTGGCTGTCATTTCCTGGATTCGTTTCGGCGCGGCCACACATTTTACCGCCTTCAGTTTTGTCCCTCACCGGTCGCTCGGCAACGCCGTCTTCTGGTCTACCATCTGCCTGGCCTACACCGGCATCGAGTCCGGCTCCGCCATGGGCGACGAGATCCAGAATCCCCGCCGCACGATTCCCTGGGCCATCCTTATCGGCGGCACCATCCTCACCATCGGATACATCGGCGGAACGGCAGCCTTGCTCGTCGCGCTGCCAAGTCAGGCCGTAAGCGGCCCCGATGGCTTCGTCAACGGAATCCGCCAACTCAGCGCCCATCTCGGCCTCGGCTGGCTCCTCGTTCCCATGGCCTTGTTGGTCGGCCTCAACTCGGTGGGCGGAGCAGCAGCCAATCTCTCAGCTAACTCGCGTTTGCCTTTTGTCGTTGGCATCCATCACAATCTGCCCCCCGCCTTCGGCTGGGTTCATTCGCGCTATCGCACCCCCTGGGTCGCCATCACAGCCCTGGGCGCCGCAGGCATGGTCATGGCGGTGCTTAGCCAGGCAGGCACCTCTGTCCGCGGAGCCTACGAGGTCTTGGTCAGCATGACCGTCCTCTCTACGATCGTGCCCTTCCTCTTCATCTTCGGCGCCATGATCCGTTTGCAAAGCCGCCCGGTCCCGCCGGGAGTCCGCCGCGTTCCCGGCGGCAAACCTGTAGCCATCGCACTGGCGTCCATGGGCCTGGCCTGCACCCTGGTCACCATCGCGCTATCTCTGGTCCCTTCAACCGAAGAGCCCAATAAGTTGCTCGCAGTTGCCAAGGTTGTCGGCGGAATGCTCGTCCTGGTTGGCGCAGGCGTAGTGGTCTTCGTCGGCGCGCGATTGAAAGCCCGCCGCGAAGCAAACTCTCAGTTAGTGGTCTAGGACCACAGTAGTAGATCGTAATTATGGAGGGAGCAGGGGTCTTCAGGCCCCTGAAAATTATGGAGGGAGAAAGGGTCTTCAGATCCCTGAAAATTACGGGGGGAGCAGGGGTCTTCAGACCCCTGAATTCCGCAGCTCAAATGAATTGGCCTTCAGGCCCGGCCTCTCCAGTTTTGATGAATTGAAGAATTTGCAACTGTATTATTAGGGCACTTTTGCTTTGACCGTAAACTCCCGTGCCCCATCCATTTCCCCGTTTTCTGGGGAAATGGATGGGATACCAATGAAATCCGTGCCTATACCATTTCGGAAAATGCGGCTAGGGATAAATTCTATGCAGCGTCCGCGCAAACGGAATCGTCTCCCGCACGTGGTCCAGCCCGCAGATCCACGCTACCGCCCGCTCAATCCCCATGCCGAAGCCCGAGTGCGGCACGCTGCCGTACCGGCGCAAATCCAGGTACCATTCGAACGCTTCCCTGGGGAGCTTGTGTTGATCGATGCGGCTGCTCAATAACTCATAACTTGAAACGCGCTGCGAGCCGCCGATAATTTCGCCGTAACCCTCCGGCGCCAGCACGTCCACGCACAGCGCGAGCCGCGGATCCTTGGGATCGGGCTCCATATAAAAAGCCTTCACATTGGCCGGATAGCGATTCACCATCACCGGCCGGTCAAACTGCGAACTGAGCCAGGTCTCGTCCGGCGAGCCGAAGTCATTTCCATACTCAAACGGAGCCTCGAGCTGCCCGTCTTTGTGCGCCTGGTTCAGCATCCCGGCTGCTTTGTCATAAGTGAGCCGCGGAAACGGCGGGACGATGGCTTCGAGCTTAGCCCTGTCGCGTCCGATCACCGTCAGCTCCTGCGCCCGGTTCTTCAGCACGCTCTGCACAATGTGCGAGAGGAAGTTCTCCGCCAGCACCAGCAGGCAATCCAAATCGCAGAAAGCCACCTCCGGCTCAATCATCCAGAACTCTGTCAGATGCCGCCGCGTCTTTGACTTCTCCGCCCTGAAAGTCGGCCCAAAGCTGTAAACCTTGCCCAGAGCCAGCGCCGTGGCCTCAACGTATAGCTGGCCCGATTGCGTCAGAAACGCCGGGTCGCCGAAGTAGTCCACCGGAAACAGCGTCGAAGTCCCCTCGCAGGCCGCCGGCGTCAGAATCGGCGGATCGGTGCGGATAAAGCCGTTCTGATCGAAGTACTCCGCCGCCGCGCGCATGATCTCCGCGCGAATCCGCAGAATGGCAGCCTGCCGGGGCGAGCGCACCCACAGGTGCCGATGCTCCATAAGGAAGTCCACTCCGTGTTCCTTTAGCGTGATGGGGTAAGGGTCCGCCTCTGGCACCCGCTGCACCACTTCGAGGCTCTCCACATCCAGCTCGTAGCCTCCCTGCGCGCGCTTGTCGGCGCGCACCTTGCCGGTCACAATCACGCTCGATTCCTGGGTCAGCCCTTTCAAAGTCTCAAACACTTCGGCGGGCACGCTCTTTACGTGCGCCACGCCCTGCACGGTTCCGGTGCCGTCCCGAAAAATAGGGAACAGCAGTTTGCCGCTTTCGCGCAGGTTATAGAGCCAGCCGCGCAGCGTCACCGTCTGGCCTTCATGCTGACCCAGAGTAGCAATGGTAGCCACCTGCGGTGGGGCAGACGCCGCTTGCGCTGCAGGAGTGTCTTCAACAGGGCGATCTTCCGTCATAAGCTTCCTCGCTGGCCGACATAAAAAACAACCCCGGCCGGACTCTCTAGCATAACGCGGCCTGCAGCAGTCTTGCCCCCAAACGCCGTCGTCCCCCAAACGCTGTCATCCTGAGCGGAGCGCAGCGGAGTCGAAGGATCTGCGGTTGCTTTTTCTCATCTCCGGATTAATCCTTCTGGGCTGGATCAATAATCTGAGCCCTGACCTCATTCTCCGCATCTCCAGCTTCCAGTTGGGCCACTGTCCAGCAATTGCCGCCCCTTTACGCTTTTGGTAGCATGAGAATAGTTTTTGATGAACACAACATCTCTCCGCATGCACCCCAATTGGATTTGAGGAGAAAGCGCGAGGGCAGAAGCATCCGCAGTGAAAAGCGAGAATATGCAGAAGTTTCAGGTGGATACAGAGACCACTGAGCGCATCATCGCTGAAAAGCGCATCGGCGCGCGCATCAAGCGCTTGCGGCTCAAGAAATCCATGGGCCTGGTCGAGCTCGGCAAGCTCACCGGGCTCTCGGCCAGCTTTCTCTCCCAGCTTGAGACCGGCCGCGTCGTTCCCACCTTGCGCAATCTCTCGCGCATCGCCATGGTCTTCTCCAAAGATTTGTCCTACTTCTTTGACACCGAGCCGCGCACACTATTCCAGGTTCATCGCGGCAAAGAGCGTGTCCGCTCGCCGCAAACCGGCGTGGACTCCCCGGCCTATTACTTTGAGAGTCTGGGTTACATGGTCCCTGACCGGTATATGGACCCCTATTTTGCTGAATTCATACCTCGCGCCGACGACGCGGAACCCCGTGCGCACATGCACCCAGGGTTCGAGTTTCTTTATCTGCTCGAAGGGGAACTTGAAATTCACCACGGCGATCAACGCTGCACGCTCCGCCCGTGCGACGCGGTCTACTTTGACTCAGGCACCCCCCACTCCTACCGCAGCCTGGGCAAAAAGCCCGCCGAAGCCATCATCGTCACCATGCAGCATCCAGTTACGCAGCCTGTGCCACAGCAGCCGGCCAACGCGCCACGGACTGTGCCCGGCAAATCGAGTCTGCCGCCAACAGGCAGCATCAAAAGGTGACCTTTTCGACTGCTTGCCATCAATCATCGCCGGCCAGCATGCAAAACCAAAACCGATTCGTAGTGAGTCTGGATTTGCCCGGTAAAAAAACAGCGCACCGTCCTGCAGGGTTTACCAATATGTAAATGCCAATCCCCGCTCCGCCCTCTGATCCCTGACCCCTAACCCCTGACCCCTGTTCAACGTCACAGGACGTTAACATATCTCGTGTGATAGCATCCGCTTCTTAGCGAGAACAACGAAGGAGAAACCCATGAAAACCTACCCGGGAAGTGAGATCCGCAACGTGGCTGTAGTGGGGCATGCGCACAGCGGCAAAACCACCCTGATCGCCGCCATGCTGCATGCCGCCAAGATGACCCCAACCCAGGGCCGCGTCGAAGACGGCTCGGCCGCAACCGCCTATGACGAAGAAGAGGTAGCCCGCGGCGTAACCATGCAGAACGCCGTAGCCTTTGCCGAGTGGCAGGGCGTCAAAATTAACTTCATCGACACCCCCGGCTTCCATATGTTCAGCCACGAGGCCCGCGCCGCACTGCTCCCCGTTGAAGCCGCACTGGTCCTGGTCAACGCCCAGCATGGCATTGAGGCCGTTACCGAGCGGGTGTGGAGATTTGCCGCCGAGGCCAACGTCCCCCGCATCGTCCTGGTCAACCAGATGGACCACCCCAAAGCCGGCGGCGGCGGCGGATTGAGCGCCCTCATCGACGACCTGGTCGACCGCTGGGGCCGCAACTGTGTTCCCGTCCAGTTGCCCATCTCTGACGCCCAGGGATTTCACGGCGTTGTCGATTTAGTAACCATGGAAGCCTTCCACTATACGCCCGGCGGCGACGGCCGCGGCAAGGTTGTTGAGATCCCCGCCGCTCTGGCCGCCGATGCCAAAGCCCGCCACGAAGCGCTGGTTGAGCTGGTGGCCGAGGGCAAAGACGAATTGATGGAAGAGTACTTCGAGAAGGGCACCATCCAGAAAGATCACCTCATCGCCGCGCTCCATGAAGCCATCCGCGAAGACCGCATCTTTCCCGTCCTGTTTTCCAGCGGCCTGGCCAACATGGCCACTCGACCACCTGCTCGACTTCATCAAGATCTACGCACCCTCGCCCGTCGAGCGCGAACCCATTCGCCGTCCAGCATCCCGGGAGCTGAAGCTGCCGCAGCCGATGCCGAGGCCGTCCAGGCAACCCGCAAAATCGACGACAAGGGAGCCGGCCGGCCATGGTTGTCTTCAAGACCATGAGCGACCCATTCTCCGGCCGCATCACCTTTTTCAAGGTCATTAGCGGCGTCATCAAAAACGATGTCACGGTCGAAAACTATACCCGCCGCGGTCAGGAGCGCCTTTCGCACCTGTGCGTCATGCAGGGCCGCAAAGCCGTTGAAGTGCCCGAGCTGCACGCCGGCGATCTGGGCGCCGTGGCCAAGCTCCGCGACACCTTCACCGGCGACACCCTCGGCCAGAAAGGCGCGGAGATCCAGGTCGATATGGCCGCTCCTCCCGAGCCCGCCATGACCTATGCCATCGAGCCCAAGTCCCGCGCCGACGAGGACAAGCTCGCCCCCGCCATCCACAAGCTCATGGAAGAAGACCTGCTCATCCGCTTCTTCCGCGACCCCCAGACCAACGAGTTCCTCATCGCCGGCGCCGGCCAGCCGCACATTGAGGCCATTGTCAGCCGCCTCAAAAAGCGCTACCACGCTGAAGTCACCCTCAAGGCTCCCAAGGTTCCCTACCGCGAAACCATCCGCGCCAAGGCTGAGGCCCAGGGCCGCCACAAAAAGCAGACCGGCGGTCACGGCCAGTTCGGCGACTGCAAAATCCGCATGGAGCCCTTGCCGCGCGGCTCGGGCTTCGAGTTCGCCAATGAAGTCTTCGGCGGCGCAGTCCCCCGCAACTTCATTCCCGCCATTGAAAAGGGCATCGTCGAGTCAGCCGCCCGCGGCTATCTTGCCGGCTACCCCGTGGTCGACTTCAAAGCCACCGTCTACGACGGCAGTTATCACGATGTCGACTCCAACGAAATGAGCTTCAAGATGGCCGGGCGGATCGCGTTTAGAAAAGCCATGGAATCCTGCAAGCCCTGCCTGCTCGAGCCCATCATGAAGGTCGAGATCGAAGCCCCCGACGAGTTTGCCGGAACCCTCATGGGCGACCTCAGCAGCCGCCGCGGCCGCGTCCAGGGCACAGATTCCAAGGGCCGCACAACAGTAATCAACGCCCAGGTCCCCATGGCCGAGATGCTCACTTACGGCACGCTGCTGACTTCCATGACCCAAGGCAAAGGCAGTTACCGCATGGAGATGGACCACTACGACATAGTCCCGCAGCTGGTAGCCGACAAAATCCTCGCCAACGCCAAGCGCCCCGTGGAGGAAGAAGAAGAATAGCTATCACCTGGCAGTCGGCAGAAGCGAAAAGTGTGTCGGCAGTCGGCAGAAGCGAGAAGTGTATTGGCAATCGGTAAAAGCGAAAAGTGTATCAGCAGTCGGCAGAAACGAGAAGTGTCCCGGCAGTCGGCAGAAGCGACAAGTGTCAGGGCACGACTTTAGTCGTGCCGAAATGAGATTAAAAAGGTAGGAGGGCTTTAGCCCCTGCAATGTCGAAGCCGCCCCGGCCATCGGACCCAGAAAACGCCACGGGATGCCCGCGCACATTCTTCGTAACCACCCGAACAGCGGGCGGAAGATCGCTCTTCCAAACAGAGCGAATGGCGAATTCATTGATCGAATTTCTGCGATCAACCATGCGGTCAAAGCATATTATCTTTCACGACTTCGTCGTCATGCCCAATCATCTTCACATCCTGATGACGGTTCCTGGAGAGATGACTCTTGAGAAAGCAATGCAGTTGATCAAGGGCGGCTTTTCGTACCGTGCCAAAAAAGAACTTGGATTTCAAGGCGAAATCTGGCAGCGTTGATACTCCGACGTTCGCATCAACGATGAGATGAGCTTTCAGCAGCATCGGGAGTACATCGGGAGCAATCCGGTAAAAGCGGGGATGGTAAATTCGCCGGAAGATTACCCGTACGGATCGGTGTATTTGAAAAAGTTAAAACACGCAGGGGCTAAAGCCCTCGCACAGGGTGTGCCTGTGCGGCACGACTAAGGTCGTGCCCTGACACGTGCATTCTTTGAAGGCGGCAGAATTTTATGCAGCCGATTCATGGGATAAGTGGTAGAGTTTTGCTCGATGAAGATGTTCACAAACACTCAGGTCTCAAATCATCGAGACCTGGGAAACTGCCAATCACCTCTTACTCGCTGTCATCCTGAGCGAAGGTCGCTGTGGCGACCGGAGTCGAAGGATCTGCGGTTCTCACTCTTTCACCTATGAGTCCCGGGCGCTCCACCTTTTCCGCAGTGTTTTGCGGAAAGGGTGGGAGCCTGACTGACAGTTAAGCAAGAAGGAATCATGGCTTCCTTTTATCGGGCGAGTGTCGGCGAATTTCTCGACCAGTCAGATGAACAAATCCTTGCCCGACTGGCAATCTCCTATGCAAATCGCGGCTATACAAGCCAATATTCTGATCAGACACTGACCTGGGAGCGGGATTTGGGATCATTCCGCAAAACGCTCGAGGAGTGCGTCTTACAAGTTGCCTCAGCTCGGAACTGGGGACTGCTACTCGAGTTTTCCATCCCCCGCAAAGAGTTACGGATTGATTTTGTGTTACTCATCGGGAATAAAATCGTCATACTTGAAGCTAAGTCCGGAGCCGATTTTCTACAGGCAAAGCGCCAAATCGAGGAATACGCACTTCTTTTGCACTATTTTCACCAAGCTTCTGCTGACCGACGGATTATTCCAATTATTGTCTCCCCGGAAGCAGAAAGCCCAAACCTGGACGAATTAAACCAATATGAACTCTTTCCCCAATTGGCAATCTATTGGATTAATAAAATAATTCTCACCCCTTGGGTAACCTTGTCTCAAGTTCTTTGCGCGATTCAAAACGTCCAGCAATGCCAAATTCCCACTGAAATGTGGGATGAGAGCCCCTACTTTCCGGTGCCAAGCATTATCGAAGCAGCGCTAGCCTTGAGAAGCGGACTTTCCATTCGAGAAATCGCCCACTCGGAGGCATCGGAATATGAGATCGAAAGCGTCAGGCAAACGATACAGGGCCATGTGGAAACAGCTCGCTCCAAGAATCAGCACGCAATTTGCTTCTTAACTGGGGTGCCGGGTTCAGGGAAAACACTTGTCGGCTTAAGCCTCGCTCATTCAGATCAGAACAAGTTGAGCGCAATTCATTTCATGAGCGGGAACGGGCCGCTCGTCAGGGTCTTGCAACACCTTTTCACTCAAGAAAGCATGAAAGGCGGGGCGTCTGCGGTTCAGGCACGCACAGAGGCCAAGACCCTCATAGAAAACGTTCACGTTTTTGCCAGATACCATACCGAAGATAATCTCGGAAATCCTTCAAACCACGCAATCATCTTCGACGAGGCGCAACGTGCGTGGAATCGTTCCCAGCATCTGAAGAAATTCAAACGCGATTACTCAGAACCAGAGATGCTGTTGAAGATTATGGAGCGTCATGAGGATTGGGCCATTGTGATCGCATTGGTTGGAGGCGGACAAGAGATCAATGACGGCGAAGCCGGACTTGAGGAATGGGGAAGAGCGCTCTCGAATGCGGCAAAAGAATGGACAATTTATGCATCTCCCGAAGTGCTCGAGGGAGGGCCCTCAACCGCTGGTAGGCGGCTATTCGACGAATTCACCAAAAAGGTAGACGTGCAAACGAACTCAGCGTTGCACTTGCGGACCTCGAACCGCAGCCTTCGGGCTGAAAACTTGGCAACTTGGGTGAACCTCCTTCTTGACGGCAATGCCGAGGGAGCTGCTTCAATAAACATCGCGGGGAAGTTTCCGATCTTCCTATCGCGCGACCTGAATGAAGTGCGCATGAAGATACGGGCGTCCTG
>CAWIVA010000099.1:0-34932 GCA_963839225.1 uncultured Acidobacteriaceae bacterium | reverse complement strand
CCGGTCAGTCTCGAGATCGGTGGCGGGGAATATTTCGCTTCCGGCAATCTCGCCAGTTTTGCCGGTATCGCTACTTAACGCACAGATCAACACGAAAAGACTCCGTATACCTCGAGCTACAACCTGACATTTGAGCGTCAGATTGGCAAAAACATGCTTGCAACCGTCGGCTATGTCGGAAACTTCGCCCGCCACACATGGACGATTAACGATTTTGGGCAGTCACTTGGGCTGACCAATTCCTTCAGCAACAACGACACCACGCCGTTCCATGGTTCGAAAACAGCGGCTATTACTACCTCCGGCTTTAACGGCGAGCAGATGTATAACTCGTTGCAGACCAAATTTGAGAAACGGCTCTCCAACGGGCTGAGCTTCCTGGCCACGTATACCTGGTCGCACGCCGAAGACTCCGGAGACAACCCCGGCATCGGCGGTGGTCCGGGCAACTTCCGCAACACGAATATCATCCCCATCAAGGATGAGTTCACCAACGCTGTTGTCTTCGATGTCCGCCATCGCGTCACGTTCAACGGCTTCTATGCGCTGCCGTTTGGCAAAGGCAAGCAGTGGGCACATAACGGCGGCGTGATGGACTATGTGATCGGCGGCTGGGAAACCAGTCTGACATGGGCCGCTCAGACTGGCAATCCGTCTACCAGGTCAACCCAAGCGAATCTACCTGGATCGGTGCTAACGGTTCCATCTATCGGTAACGGAAATGCTATCCGCATCGGCGATCCGTTCAAGGGCGGCGGCACGGTGCCGGCAGCCAACGTTGACATGATCGGCGCTGGACAAAGCTGCCCAGCTCAGGTGAAGACCAAGGCTTACTGGTTTAACCCCTGCGCCTTCATTGAACCGCTGTCAGGCATCAGCGCCTCGGATTCCGGAACCCCAGTGCAAAACGGCCCCGGCATTCCTTGGAACTCGAGCACGGGCGTCAGTTCGGTCGTACGGGCGTGAATGCTGCGATTTCTTATCTCGGCGCGAAGCAGAACCTAATCTACGGACCGGGATATGAGCGCGTGAATATGTCCCTCTTCGAGGACTTCCACACCTGGCGCGCGCAGTACTTCCAGTTCCGTGCCGACGCCTTCAACCTGCTCAATCACCCCAGCTGGACGATGAACGACACCAGCCTGAATAATGCACCCGATCAGATCACCACTTTCCAGTCCTTCCAGAACAACACCCCGGATGCTCGGTTCTTCCAACTCTCCGGCAAGTATGTGTTCTACAACGGAACCTAACCTGCAGGTTTAAGATCACCTGCCGCCTCGATTACAACTCTCCCGCAGCCGCGAAAGCGCCTGCGGGAGTTGTTGTTTTAGCATGTAGAGTGGGCTAATATCGGTACGTAGAAGTTGTTTCATAGCCTTGTGTTGAAGGGGCGCAGCTTTACAGCTTGCGGAAAAACTCATTCGGGCGGTGGGCCGGGGATTCATCCCCGGTTTAAAGCCCATTAAATCAGCGAGGGCTTTAGCCCCTGAGGGAAAGCCCGGAAACGGACGATATTTTGAAAGGGCACGGCTTTAGCCGTGCCGATCGCAAGCTAGAAAAATTGGGGGCTTTAGCCCCTGAGGGAAAGCCCGGTGGGAAACGGAATATAATCGGAGCGTCTCAAAGAAGTGGTCTTCAGATTAACTTATGGTGTGCGATGGATGCCTCTAGACGAAATCTCCTCAAGGCCGCTGCGCTTCTGCTCGTAGACCAGTGGGCAGGCAAGTACGCCTTCGCCGGTGAGCCCTCCAGCACGGCCGGTAAGAGCGAGCGAAAGATCATTATCGTCTCCTGTGGCGGAATACGCCGCACTGACAGCTTCAGGATACCGGCCTTCAAAACATTCCCCATCTCTCCCGCGACCTGATGCCGCGCAGCGTCTTTTTCCCCTACATCCGCAACGCCGGCGCCACATCCCACTACAACACCATTTCAAGCATTCTCACTGGCACCTGGCAGCGGCTCGACGACTGGGGCAAGACCGAGCCTACCAGCCCGACGCTCTTCGAATATCTGCGCAAACGCATGGCCCTTCCCAGGACGATGCCTGGTTTATTTCCAGCAATAAAGCTCTCACCAGCCGCATAGGCGCCAGCTCCATGCGCGACTTCGGCCCCCGCTACGGTGCAAACGTCGTCTTTCCCAAGCAGTTGCTGATCAACGCAGTGATTAAAGCAGCAGCGGAAGGGCACCCCGACCATAGCGCGGACAAAGCCGCCTTTCAGCCGGAGCTCGAGGCCATCCTGCGGCAGGCCGACAACTACGAGGGCCTTGGCTGGTCTGTCTCCGGCGATGAATCCGCTCTTGACCTGCGCATGGAACACACGATGCACCAGGCCATCGAGAATATGGTGCGCGCCAACGTGCCCATCAGTGGTGATGAATTCACCATGCTGGTCAGCGAGGAAGTGATGCGGCGCTTTGCGCCTTCCCTGCTCGCGATTACCTTCTCTGATGTTGAAGTCGCGCACTTCGGCTCTTATTCCATGCACCTGGGCGGAATCCGCACCATGGACCGCCTGGTCTTTGAACTGTGGAATATGGTCCAGACAAATCCTGACTACAGTGGCAGAACAACCATCTTCGTTCTTCCCGAATTCGGCCGCGACTTCGACGGCTCAACTACCAACGGCTTCTTCAACCACAGGGCAATTAACGATTCCACCAGCCTGACTTGGATGATGTGCCTGGGAGAAGCAGCGCGTTCCGCCGACGTGATCGAGCGCCCCATTCAACACATCGATCTGTGCGCCACTATTGCCGGCATGTATGGAATCAAAGACCTGGATATTCCAGGTAAGCCTCTGCCCGGGCTATCGATATGATTGGTACCGCGATGAATGACAGGCCTGAAATAACGCAGAAACAAGCGCCCGGCACAGATTCCTATCGCCGGTTAATCAGGCAATTGCCGATGACAATGCGGCCTGCATTGAATCAGCAATTTACTGAGTGGGAGATGCTCTTCCCCTACGAGCGCAACCGAGTTGTGACCTTCATGAAGGGCGTTGAAACCTATAGTCCTTCCGCCCTGGATGCGCTCACCGCGCCACTCTGGGCGTTGGAAGAAAAGATGGGCGTCAAGCACTGGGATTTTACCCAGACCGTCGACACCATCGAAAATGCATCCCAGCTGGCGCGTTCAGCGTACTATGCCGAGTGGCGCCGCGAGGTGCAGAGAGTTGTGGATGCCATCACTGCCGCCGCGCGCGACGTGACGCCGGCTCCCGTTGAGTCAACTCGATTGATGCTTATCGTTCTTCCCGCAAATCTGCCTGTCAACCCCCAGTCTGTATGGAAGCAATGGGACCCCAAAGGCTACGAGATCAAAATATCAGGCGGATCTGAAAAGCTTTGCCAACTGGTGATCCAGGGCCAGCCGGGCCTCCAGGGAATTGCAACCTTGGCGGCGCGGCAGGGAACTCAGGATAGCTCCGATCTTTGGCTCATCGACTCAGAAGCAAAACTGCACGGAATGCTTTCTCAGCAGGCCCCGATTCCCGCCTTTTCCTTGAGCTTCAGCAATCTAAAGCCGCTTCGCGATAAGTTCCTCGCCGAACTGAACAAAGCTCCCAAAGATATTGAAGCCACCGATCAAATCATCGCTAATCTTCGCAGCGAAGCATGGGACGGCTGGGGACTTTGGCCCCCGGAAGTTGACACCCAACCTAGGCTGAAGAGATTTCTTATCGATCTCATTCTCAGCGGCAATGGCGTTCTCATCTTCTCCAACTCGTTTGTAGAATGGACGGCTGCCGAGGTGCTTCGCCGCGCTCGTCCTAGGACGATTGTTGCCCGCTTTGGCATGCGAATTAAACCCAAGCCGTTCACCAGCATCGCCATCTTTGAGAATCAGCAGAAGGTCAGCACCGTTCCCGACGTCGACGATCCTGAGAACAGCGCCATCGATGCCGCCATTCTCGCCCGCTATGTCTGGCTTGCGGCCTCGAGGTATCCGGAGCAGGGCCATACCATTTGTCTGTGCGTCGCGGAGCACCTGGATTCCGCCTATGTGATTCTGCCCGATGGCAAAAGCCTGGGATGGCCCCCAGACCATGCTGTCACTCCGGAAGAGCTTTACGGTTGGCTAGGGAAGCAGTTTATAGCCTGATTGCACTACGGCTGGTAAACGCAAAGCACAAAGCCGGCGGCCCAGTTCCCATGAACGAACCCCGCTCCTTTAGACTGGTAGCACAATGAGACCTGTGCATAGGTTGAGATGGGGTGCCCTGCCTGTTGTGCTGGCTGCGGGCATGGCGATTCCCGGGTGTGGGACGCCGGGCGCTCCGTTGCCCCCTTCTCTCAAATTGCCTGACAAGGTGACGGATCTCTCCGCTACCCGCACCGGCGACCAGGTCTCGCTCACTTGGACCATGCCAAAAAAGAACACGGACAAGCTGCTCCTCAAGGGCAACATCCCAGTGCGCGTTTGCCGCAAGGAGGGTGCAAAAGCCTGTGCCGCGGCGGGCAGCCTGCAATTGGTTCCGGGAGCCGACGGGGTCTTCACAGAGACGCTGCCGCAGACTCTGGCCGCTGGCGCACCCCGCCCGCTCACCTACTTTGTCGAGCTGACAAATCACAATGGCCGCTCGGCCGGACTATCGAATGATGCCGTGATTCTGGCAGGCAAAGCGCCCGGCCCGGTCGTCGGCCTGGTGGCCCAGATTCGAAAGGCAGGAATAATCCTCCGCTGGACCCCTGACCAAGCCGGCGCAACGGAGCCAACCGGCGCCGCCATCCGCCTTCACCGCAAACTGCTCACGCCACCCGCTGCAAAGCCTTCTCAAGGTCCGCTCGCGCCGCCTCCCGAGCCGATTGAGCAGAGCCTGCTGGTGGACTCCGGTGCAAAAACCGGCCGCACTTTGGACAAAAGCATTCGCTTCGGCCAGGTCTATGAGTACCGCGCCCAGCGCGTCGCCCGCATTGCTCTGGAAGGACAAACGCTGGAGCTCGCCGGTGAGCTCTCCGCGCCCATTCGAGTCGATGCTCTGGATATCTTTCCGCCCGACGTCCCCACCGGCCTGGCCGCCGTCGCCACAGCCGGCGATACCGGCACGGAGCCGTCGATCGATCTGAGTTGGCAGCCCGTGACCGATCCCGATCTGGCCGGCTACGCAGTCTATCGCAGCGAATCCGCCGGCCCCTGGCGGCGCATCTCGCCCGCGGAGCCAATTGTTCCCCCCGTCTACCGTGATGCCCAGGTGCAACCCGGACATACATATAACTATGCCGTCAGCGCCATAGACCAGGGAGGCCATGAGAGCGCCCGCTCCGCTGGAACTGAGGAAACAGTACCGCAGCCCTGATCGTCTATTTTGTCCAGATGCATCGGCAATTCATCTTGCGAATCCAATAAAGCGGTAGACTGTTCCGGAACGTGCCTGAAGTCCGAAGCGCCCACCCAGGAGGAATCATGCCACAGAATTTGCTCGAACAGTTGCGCCAGTACACCGTCGTCGTCGCCGACACCGGCGACATTGAGGCGATGGAGAAATTTCGCCCTCAGGACGCCACCACGAACCCATCCCTCATCACAGCCGCCGCCCAGTTGCCGCAGTACCAGCCCATCGTGGACCAGGATCTGGTCGACGCGCGCAAGGAACTGGGCGGTAACGCAACTGACGACGCCGTTGCCCATCTGGCCTTCCAACGGCTGGCTATTGCCTTCGGCAAAAAGATTCTGGCCATCATTCCCGGTCGCGTTTCCACTGAAGTTGACGCGCGCCTTTCCTACGACACCGCAGCGACCGTCGAGGAGGCCCGCGCCATCATTGGTCAATACGACCACGCTGGCATCGGACGCAATCGTATCCTTGTCAAAATCGCCTCCACATGGGAAGGCATCCGCGCCGCCGAAGTTCTTGAGAAAGAAGGCATCCACTGCAATCTCACGCTGCTCTTCGGAATTCACCAGGCTATCGCAGCGGCCGAGGCAGGCGTCACGCTGGTCTCGCCGTTCGTAGGCCGCATTCTCGACTGGTACAAAAAGGATACGGGCAAGGACTATCAGGGCCAGGATGATCCGGGAGTTATGTCCGTGACCCGGGTCTACAACTACTACAAGCATTTCGCCTATAAAACCCTGGTGATGGGCGCTAGTTTTCGCAACATTGGCGAAATCGAAGAGCTTGCCGGATGTGACCTGCTCACCATCTCGCCTCAACTGCTGGCCGAGCTCGAATCCACTCAGGGCGAGCTGCCCCGCAAGCTCTCGCCGGAAGCCGCCAAATCAATGACGATCGAAAAAATCCCCATGGACAAAGCCACCTTTGATCGCATGCATGCTGCAGACCGGATGGCTACTGACAAATTGAAGGAGGGCATTGAAGGGTTTTCAGCCGCACTCGTCAAGCTGGAGGCTCTGCTGGCCAAGCGCCTGGCTGAACTAGAATCCCGCACCACTGCAACCGTCTAGCGGATCGTTGCTATTAATGCAGGCTCCCGTGCCCCATCCATTTCCGCGTTGTTTGCGGAAATGGGTGGGATAGCAATGAAATCCAGGGCTACATCATTCGGAGAACTGCTCTGGTTGCGCATTCTGATTTTGAACAAAAGGGCAGCCCACTGCGGCTGCCCTTTGTCTTGCGGTCGACATTCCTGTTTGCAATCGAAACCCCACTCTGCTAACTAACTTTGATCTTCTCCTTGGCAAAAGGCAAAGATGCGGTACGCTCCTTGTTAATGATGCATCAACAGGCTATGGCGATTGTCCCGGGCTCCACGCGAATTAGCCCCCCGCCACTGCCGAAACAAAGGCGCAATAATCACCCCCGGAGGTGTGCATGCAAGCTCATTCGCTCGAACCTTTCTTCCACCAGGCGGTCCGCAACAGCTATGAGGGCAAGCTCGGCCTGCACGATCCCGACGTGACTGACTATGTGGCGCGGCTACTCTGCGAGTTCTCACAGTCTGAGAATCTCTATAAAGTACGGGACGACGCAGGCCGCCCCATTGAAGAGCTGACCGAAATGGTGGCAGCCGCAGATCCGGTCCACGGCCCGGCGCCCTCGTTTGACGCCGAGCGCGCATTGCGCAAGCATATCGGCGACTATGCGCTTTTTGTCGCCGGCATGTACCCCGAGGCCATCGCCTCCCACCGGCGTCTCCGCCGCCATCAGCCGAGTCTCGAAGAACTTATCCGCGCTGGCAAAGAAAGCTACTATATTGTCAGCCAGTTCAACCTGTTTGAATACGAGCAGGAAGCCCCCCTCTTTGCGCGGCTCTCCGACCGCTTCGAGCGTTGCATCCTGGGCCTCACGCTGGTCCGCGAAGAAATCGCGCCCCGCAAGCGCCTCATGCCGCCACCCCAGGTGAATTAGCTTCAAACCTGCAGCTGGATACACAAAAAATCCGGTTGCCCCATCCTTTCGCCGGCCTTATGGCGAAAGGGTGGGATACCAAAGTCCTTTACTGCATTTCATCGCTGAGGGTAAATTACTCTGACCACACAGCCAGCACATTCCCCACTCCGTCAGAGAAGTGAAAGCGTCGACCGCCCGGGAACTCAAATGTGGGCACAACAACGCTCCCGCCCGAAGCCAAAATTGCAGCTTCCGTCGCCTCCAAATTCGCGGAGTAAAGCACGACCAGTGGCGCGAACTTTCCCGGTCTCTTGTGCGCCTCGCCCTTTGCAAAGCCGCCGTTGATGCCCGCGCTGGCCGCATTAAAGCTAACATAATCCGGTCCGTAGTCCACAAAACTCCAGCCGAAAACTTTCGTATAGAACTCTTTTGTTTGCCCGATGTCGGTCGAAGCAAACTCGATGTAGTTGATCTTGTGGTGGTTTGCTGAATCGCTCATAGCTTCTCTCCCTTATCGCTGACTTGCGTGGAGTCGAGGGAAAGGTCGCGTGGCATTCGAGCGGCGCAGGCACACCTTCCCGGTGTGCTCTTGAAGCGCCCCCATCCACATTCCCTCAAGAGCCGGAGAGTGCAGGTAGAGCCCGCTGATTCACAGTCAAGCGCGGACTCGCGAGGTACGAGAAATACATACCAGAAGCCCGCACGGAGTGCAATCGAAAAGATGAATCCCCTTACAGAATGTACCGGCTCAAATCCTGATCCTTCACCACCGACGCCACCATCTGCTTCACATACTCGTCGCTGATGAGAAATACCTTCTCCGGACCGGAAGCGGTCATCCGCTCCAGATAAGGCAGCGGCGTTGAGGACTCGGCCTTGATGGCCTCTGAGAGCATCGCGGCCTGTTCCTCGTCCGGCGCTCGACGGGCCACGTCGGGAGCCAGGAAGCTCACATCCTCAAGCACCCGCTCCATGATCGTATGCAGCCGCCGCGCACCGATGTTTTCAGTCTGCTCATTCACCTTGAAGGCGAACTCCGCCATCTCTCGAAGTGCCTCTGGCGCAAACTCCAGTCGCACTCCTTCAGTCTCAAGCAACGCCGAGTATTGCTTGGTCAGCGAAGCTTTAGGCTCGGTAAGAATGCGCAAAAAATCATCCACAGTCAGCGACTGCAACTCTACGCGAATAGGAAAACGTCCTTGCAGTTCGG
Organism: uncultured Acidobacteriaceae bacterium; assembly: GCA_963839225.1. GTDB lineage: Bacteria > Acidobacteriota > Terriglobia > Terriglobales > Acidobacteriaceae > Telmatobacter. Next base: position 26,418 of record CAWIVA010000099.1, on the reverse strand, counting down.
GAATCAAATCGCTGGGTTTCGAAACATGAAATGCGCCGGCGGCGATAAAAAGAATGTGGTCGGTGCGTACCATGCCGTAGCGCGTATTCACGGTCGTTCCTTCCACGATGGGCAAAATGTCGCGCTGCACGCCCTCGCGTGAAACGTCAGGTCCGTGCCCGCTCTCGCGTCCCGCAATCTTGTCTATTTCGTCCAGAAAAACAATGCCGTTCGACTCCACTTTCTCCACGGCCGTGCGGTTCACCTGGTCCATGTCGATCAGCCGGCCCTCTTCTTCCTGCACCAGGTAGTCAAACGCGTCGGCAACCTTCATCTTCCGCTTCTTGCTGCTGCCGCCGAAGATGTTGGGCAGCATATCCTTGAGGTTCATCTCCATGTCCTCAAAGTTCTGGTTGCTGATGATGCCAAACTGCGGTGTCCCGCGCTCGCGCACGTCCAGCTCTACCTGTCGATCGTCCAGCTTGCCCTCGCGGAACTGCTGGCGCATCTTCTCGCGCGAGCGCTGATAGCTCTCCGTGCCGGGCAGCGTGAGCTGGCCCTCCTGGCAGCCGGCGGCGGAGGAGGCGGCGGCGGCAGCAGCACATCCAGCAGCCGCTCCTCGGCATTCATCTCCGCGCGGTCTTCCACCTCTTCAAGCCGCTCTTCGCGCACCATGTCGATGGCGATCTCCACCAGGTCGCGGATCATCGACTCCACATCGCGGCCCACGTAGCCCACCTCGGTAAACTTTGAGGCCTCCACCTTCAGAAACGGCGAATTGGTCAGCTTGGCCAGCCGGCGCGCAATCTCGGTCTTGCCCACGCCCGTCGGCCCAATCATGATGATGTTCTTGGGCATGATGTCGTCGGCCAGGTCGGGAGGCAGCTTTTGCCGGCGCTGCCGGTTTCGCAGCGCAATGGCCACCGCGCGCTTGGCGGCCTTCTGGCCCACCACGTGCTTGTCGAGCTCGGCGACAATCTCGCGCGGCGTCAGCTCGTCCAGCGAGAGATCCTGTTCTTCGGCGGATGCGGGTAGTAAATTGCCATGAATGAATGGGCGGCTGAAGTCTTCCCCTAGCCCTTCAGCTCCTCAATCGTGATTTTGTCGTTGGTATAGATGCAAATTTGCCGCGCAATCTTCATAGCCTTTTCGGCTATCTCCCGGGCGCTCAGATCGGTGTTCTCAATCAGCGCCCGTGCCGCTGCGGTGGCATAGCTTCCGCCTGAGCCGATAGCCGCCAGCGGCTCGTCGGGATCGATCACGTCTCCCGACCCGGAGATCAAAAACGTCTGTCCCTTGTCGGCCACCAGCAGCAGCGCCTCAAGGTTGCGCAGCATCTTGTCGGTGCGCCAGTCCTTAGCCAGCTCCACCGCCGCACGATTCAGGTTTCCCGCGTACTGCTCCAGCTTGGACTCGAAGCGCGCAAACAAGCTGAAGGCGTCAGCCGTCGATCCGGCAAATCCCGCCAGAATCTTCTCCTGGTAAAGCCGCCGGATCTTCTTGGCCGAGTGCTTCAGCACGTGCTCGCCCAGGGTCACCTGGCCGTCGGCAGCCATTACCACGTCCCCGTTGCGCCGCACACAAATCACCGTAGTGGAGCGAATCCGGAACCTGGCGCCGTTGCGGAATTTTTGCCCAAATCCACGTGATACCTCCCAAAAATCAAGCATCCGATTTGCGGAACTTTAAAGAAGATGCATTCACGAGTATATCGCAGCAAGAAAGTCAACCGCGGCCGTGTTTCTCATCCCAGCCTCCGCAACGCACCGATTCCGGCTGCGGTATCCTCTGTATGTGGACCACTGCCCGAGGTCCCGCATGGGGTCTCGCCCGGAATGACCAACCTCAACGCAAATGCATGGGATGACAGTTGCCGCCTGGTTGCACTCGGCGGCACTGCGCTTTTGCTGGTGTTGCGCAAGCGTCCTACCCCGGAGGAGCTGGAGCGTGCCCGGCGCCAGTTTCTGGTGCAATCCGGCCGCCTGGTGGATGGTATGCTGCTTGACGTTTGCGAAGTCGAGGCTCCCGGAAATCCAAATCAGACCCCGCCCGCACGCTCATTATGCTGCTCTACAACTACCGCATCGGCGGTGTCGATTACGAGTGCTCCCAGGACATCACCGACATGCCCGGCGTGGTCGATGTCTCCCAGGTACGGGCCGGCTTTCCCTGTACAGCGCGCTACCAGCCCGGCAACCCCCAGAACAGTATCGTCGTGGCTGAGGACTGGACCGGCGTGCGCGCCGGTCTTCCCGTTCTGCCCGCATATCGAAGACCCCGACCCTCTCGACCTGAGCCACCTACGCCCCGGCCGGGGCTGATCGCCTGCGGTGGGGCAGACGCCGCTGACGCGCCCAATTCTGGATACTCTCGTACTGGTGCAGTCTCTATTTAGTTGACGATCCGAGTCGTGCAGCAAAAAGCTCCATGCGAGCGGATAGCGAGCGTCTGCCCCACCGCAGGTGGCTTGGCGGCATATACCCACCCCCGGTATACTCTCTCTATGCATCTGCACGCGTCGCCCGACTCACTCGGCGCTCAACGAACCCAATCCGTACTTGCGTTTTTCGCTGGTGGCCACGCTGGCTTACGTCGCCGTCACCTTTGTAGCCGGATTGTATGCCCACTCGCTGGCGCTGCTCTCTGAGGCCGGCCACAACCTCTCCGATTTCCTCGCCCTCCTGCTCAGCTTTTTCGCCGTCTATCTCCAAACCCGCCCTGCCAGCAACTCCAAGACCTTCGGCTATCAGCGCGCCGGCGTGCTGGCCGCCTTTATCAACGCAGGCACTCTTATCGTCATCTCGCTCTGGATCGCCATTGAGGCCGTCCATCGCCTCTCGGCCCCCGTCGCCGTCCAACCCAAACTCATGATCGTCGTGGCCGCCGCCGGCGTGCTGATGAACGGCATCATCGCCGCCCTGCTGTGGGGCGTCAGCAGAGACGTCAACCTGCACAGCGCCTTTCTCCACATGGCCGGCGACACTCTCTCCACAGCCGCCGTCATCGCCGGAGGCGCGGGCATCCTGCTTCACCGGCCAAAACTGGATCGACCCCGTTCTTTCGCTCCTCATCGCCGCCCTCATCCTCTGGTCCAGCTTCGGCATCGTCCGCGAAACCCTCAACATCCTGCTCGAAGGCACGCCCCGCGGCGTCTCGCTGCCCGTAATCCGCTCCGGCATGGAAGCCGTCGAAGGCGTCATCAACGTCCACGACCTGCACGTCTGGTGCCTCGGCTCCCAGTCCCGCGCCCTCGCCTGCCACGTCACCATCGCCGACATTCCCCCGTCTGAGAGCGCCTGCATCCTGCTCAAGCTCAACCAGGTGCTCCGCGACCAATTCCAAATCAGCCACACCACCATCCAGTTCGAGCACACCGGCTGCCAGGTGCTCGATGGCTGCGTAGTCCCCATTGAAGAGATGGCCGGCAGCCGGCCGCACGAACACACAGCCACCACGGCCACGCGCATTAGAGAGGTTCGTGAGTTGTTGTATTGGGAGGTACCACCGATCTGTCTCAGATGGCATTTGTCATCCTGAGCAAATCGCGCACCAGCCGTTGCTACTGCTCTAGCCTGGCCCGCAATTGAACCGGATGCTGTCTAACTTCAAGGAGGGTTCTCGCTTGTCCCGTCTCCGTCTCGCTCCAGCCGTTCTCACCTTGCATTGCTATTCTCGCACCGCTATCGCCGCCTGCCGCAATGCCCGCGCAATCCGCCGAAGCTGCAATCGGCCAGCTTGAAGCCCTCACCGGCGAGTACACTGACCCGGTCGAGCCCGACACACCGCTCAGCGTCTACGTCCTGAACGGCAAGCTCTATCTTCGAGAGCGAGCGCATCGTTCCCCCCGAGCTCAAGCCCGTCTCCACGGCGAATTTGCCATTCTCCGACTCCAAAGTCCACCCTCCGCTTCACGCTCGATGCCAACGGCCGCGGCGACACCGTGATCTTCCTCCTCTGACCCCGAGACCTCCGTTTACCACCGCACCGGCCGTTGCCCCGCCATCACCTCTTCCACGCCTACATGCGCACTGAGGTCATGATCCCCATGCGCGACGGCGTCAAGCTCCACGCCGTCATCCTCAAGCCCGCCGACATCGCCGCCCCGCTCCCATTCCTCATTCAGCGCACCCCCTACGGCGTGGACAGAACCAACCGCGCTTGGTTTTTCGGCGCCCGTCCGGAGCTGGCCCGCGATGGCTACATCTATGTCGGCGAAGATATTCGCGGCCGCTACAAGAGTGAAGGCGAGTTCATCATGAGCCGCCCTCTGCCGACCATCACGATCCCAAGGCCGTCGACGAAAGCACCGACGCCTACGATACCGTCCTGGCTGCTCGCAAAGTCCCCGGCAACAACGGCCGCGCCGGCTTCATCGGCACCAGCTATCCCGGTTTCCTGGCCATGATGGCCGGCATCGATCCCGCACCCGGCCGTCAAAGCCATCTCTCCCCAGGCGCCCATGATCGATGTCTGGATGGGCGACGACTTCTTCCACAACGGCGCCTTTCGCCAGAGCTATGGCTACGACTATGTCTTTGAAATGGAAGGTCAGCAAGGATCGCACCCGCGTGGACTACGGCAAGGACAAGAACGGCAATCCCCGCGACGGCTTTGACTATTTCCTTGAGCGCGGCAACTTTGCTGAAGACGTGAAAAAGATCCGGCAACAAAATCCTGCCCACCTGGAAGCTTTTCCTTGAGCACCCGGCCTACGATTCCGTCTGGTAGTCACGCGGTGTCGAGCACGTCCTCAACACGGTCGCCGTTCCCACCCTCACCGTCGGCGGATACTACGACCAGGAAGATATGTACGGGCCGCAGATCGAGTACTCTACGCTCGAGCCTCACGACGCCAATCACCAGAACTTTCTCGTTCTCGGTCCCTGGCGTCACGGTTCCTGGGCCTCCTCATCGCGCCATCTCGGCAATCTTGACTACACCGAGTCGATAGGCAACGAGTATCGCTCCCAGATCGAAGCAAAATTCTTCGCCCACTATCTGAAAGACGAGCCGGGGACCAATCCATCAGGATTCGATCTCGAAGACACAGCCAGCTTTCAAACCGGCTCCAACACATGGCAGCGCTACGCCCACTTCCCGCCGCCGGACTCCCAGCCCACCAGCCTTCATCTTCAGGGCGCGGGCCTGCTCAGCTTCAGCGGCTCGACGGCCGAAGCCCAAACCAGCTATATAAGCGACCCCGCCAATCCCATCCCCTACTGCCATCGCCCCATCCAACCCTCTTACGGCCAGAATTCCGAGTGGTATACCTGGCTCGTCGAGGACCAGCGCTTCGTCACCGATCGCAAAGACGTAGCCGTCTGGAAGCTTCCCGTCCTCACGAAGGATCTTGTTCTCACCGGCGAAGTCCTCGCCGACATCTATGCCTCCACCACCGGCAGCGACAACGATATGGTGGTCAAGCTCATCGATCAATACCCCACCGACGATCCCGACCCCAAAATGCGCGGCTACCAGTTAATGACCAACGAAGAAATCTTCCGCGGCCGCTATCTTGACTCCTTTCAGAAGCCCACGCCCCTCAGCCCGGCTCCATCCACGAGTACAAGTTTTCGCTCCACGGCGTGGACCACGTCTTCAAAGCCGGTCACACCGTGATGGTCGAGATCCAAAGCACATGGTTCCCGCTCTACGACCGCAACCCGCAGACCTTTGTGCCAAACATCATGACCGCCAAACCCGAGGACTACCAGCCCGCCGCCATCACCATCTACTCCGGCCCCGCCCACGACTCCACTCTCCAGGTGCCGGTGGTGAATGCAGGCAAAAGTATCCAATGATTTTGGATCCAGCTTTGTATAAACATTGCGGGCTTTACAGGCTGCGTAAAAACTCATTCGTGCGGTAGGTCCGGGATTTATCCCGGACGTGACAGCAATGGAATGAATGCGGGCTTTAGCCCCTGAGGTATGCTCACTTTTCAAAATGCCCTATTCGCAGAACAGACGGGAGCTTACTCCGACGGTCTCCAGCGCAGAATCGGCTTCCTCGCCGCCTGCACCTCGTCGAGCCGGGAGACCCTCGTCGAGTGCGGAGCGGTCTTCACCAACTCCGGCGTCTCCTCGACTTCGCGAGCGATGGAGCGCATGGCCTCGATAAACAAATCCAACTCCTCGCGCGACTCGCTCTCCGTAGGCTCAATCATCAATGCGCCGTGCACGATCATCGGGAAGCTCACCGTATAAGGATGGAAGCCGTAATCGATCAGCCGCTTGGCGATGTCGCCGGTCTTCACTCCCTTGGCCGCCTGCCGCTTGTCGCTGAAAACCACCTCATGCATGGAGGCCGTCTTGTAAGGCAGCTCGTAGAGATCTTCCAGCTTGGCGCGAATGTAATTGGCGTTGAGCACGGCGTCTTCAGTGGTCAGCCGCAAGCCATCAGGTCCGTTCGCCAAAATATAAGCCAGCGCGCGAATAAACATCCCGGTATTTCCATAGAAAGCCCGCACGCGCCCAATGGACCGTGGCCGATCATAGTCCCAGCACAGTGTGGTGTCTCGAAGATTCTCAATCAAACTAATACCGTCATCCTGATCGGAGGTCGCCGCAACGACCGTAGTCAAAAGATCTGCCTTTTCACTGTGTAATTTGCGAACCAGCACCGGCGTCGGCAAAAACGGCTCCAAAAATGCCTTGCAAGCCACCGGCCCTGAACCCGGTCCGCCGCCGCCGTGAGGCGTCGAAAATGTCTTGTGCAGATTCAGGTGCATCACGTCCACGCCAAAGTCGCCGGGCCGCGTCTTCCCCACCAGCGCATTCATATTCGCCCCATCCATATAGAGCAGAGCACCCTTGGCGTGGAGAATTTCGGCGATCTTGTGGATCTGACTCTCGAACACTCCAATCGTCGATGGGTTGGTAAGCATCAGGGCCGCGGTCTCCTCGTCTACTTGGGCCGCCAAGGCCCCAAGATCAATGCTGCCTTCGGCATTTGATTTGAGATTCTCGACGGTGTAACCGCTGAAAGCTGCCGTCGCAGGGTTGGTGCCGTGTGCCGAGTCGGGAATCAGCACCGTACGGCGGGGATTCCCCTGCGACTCATGCCACGCGCGAGTCAGCAGAATTCCCGTAAATTCGCCATGCGCGCCAGCCGCGGGCTGCAGGGTAATCGCATCCATTCCGGTGATCTCGATCAGGCACCGCTGCAAGAGTTCGATAACTTCGAGAATTCCCTGAGCAAGCGAATCGGGGCGGTAGGGATGCGCCTCGGCCAACCCCTCGATGCGCGCCACGGCTTCATTCACCCGCGGGTTGTACTTCATCGTGCAAGAGCCGAGCGGGTACATACCCAGGTCAATCGCATAGTTCCAAGTGGAAAGTCTCGTGAAGTGGCGAATGATCTCAATCTCGCTCAACTCAGGGAGCAGGCCGGGAGTGCCGCGATGTGTCCCGCCCAGCAGCGCAGCGGCGTCGACCGCAGGCACGTCCAGCGGCGGCATCTTATAACCCCGCTTCCCCGGCGACGACTTCTCAAAGACCAGCGCCTCGTTCTGCGTCTGATGCGGACGGACTTTGCCGAGTGTCTTTGGCCCAGAATTCTCAGATGCTCTTGCCATTCATCATGCCTCGTTGCGAGTTCTTTGGAGTTATTTGGTTAGGATTCCCTATTTAGAAATCACATTTTTGTCACACTTTATTGCGCCTTTCGAGCCAATGCCACATCAACAGTCCCCAACCGTATCCAGCCGCCCCCCACATCAACGCGCTGATAACAAGAAACCAATTCAATCTATAGTGAAAAACAAAAATGTTAATGCAAGAGGTCAAGATGAATACTGGCAAGCCCCACCCCAGCACTCCACCAGTGAGAACAAAATTTCGTTTCCTTCGTTGACGTGTTATCTCAAATGCCAGGCGCTGCTTTTCTAAGAGCGCGGAATCGTTGCCTTCTGTCACTTGTGCACCTCCTCTAACTGATACTAATCAAGCCGCATTAACCACTATCACGGTACCTATGCCTCCACCGGTGCAGCTGCCAACACCTTAGCCGCAGCATCGATCTGCTCGCGAGTGATAACTTCCGTTGCGCACCACAGCGTGCACTTTCCCAGTTCTGGATACCACCGGCTCAACTCAATTCCGCCAACGATTTTTGCATCAAGCAACCGCTGAGCTCCACGTCGCAGGAGCCTCTTCCGTCTGCAGCACAAATTCGTGGAAGCGTGGCGCGCCGGAGAACAGCAGCTTTGCGCCGGGCGTGGCGCTGAAAGCTTGTGCAGCGTAATGAGCTTTAGCCAGATTATGCTCGGCCAGTTCGCGAATGCCCTCCTTGCCGTAAACGGTAAGAAAGATGGTAGCCATCAGCGCAACTAATGCCTGATTGGTGCAGATATTCGAAGTCGCCTTCTCGCGCCGGATGTGTTGCTCGCGGGTTGAAAGTGTGAGCACAAATCCGCGGTAGCCTGTCGAGTCAACGGTCTGGCCAACCAGCCGGCCGGGCATCTGGCGTACGAACTGCTCTTTGGCCGCAATCACCCCGCAGAACGGGCCGCCATAGCTGAGCGCCACACCAAACGACTGCGCTTCCATGCTGACGATATCCGCCTCGACAGGAGGCCGGACCACCCCAAGCGAAATCGCTTCCGCAATCGACACAATCAGCAGCGCGCCCTTCGCGTGGGCGATCTCCGCAATGGCGGGAATATCTTCAATCACGCCGAAAAAGTTAGGGCTTTGCACCAGCACCGCCGCGGTCTCTTCCGTCACGGCGGCTTCCAGCGCAGCCAGATCGATGTGTCCGGTCTTGAAATCATAACCGACTAAAGTCGTGGTCATGCCCTGATGTTTGGCATAAGTAGCCAGCACCTCGCGGTACTCGGGATGAACGGTCTTCGCCACCACGGCCTTCTGCCGTCCGGTAATGCGCACGGCCATCATCACCGCCTCCGAGGCACCAGTTGACCCGTCGTACATGCTTGCGTTGGCCACATCCATGCCGGTCAATTCCGCGATCATGGTCTGGAATTCGAAGATCGCCTGCAGCGTGCCTTGCGTGATCTCGGCCTGGTAAGGCGTATAGCTGGTAAGAAACTCGCCTCGCTGCACCAACGCATCAATCACGACAGGCCGGTAATGGCGATAGGCTCCTGCGCCCAGAAAGCTGGCGTAGCCGGTCGCGTTCTTCTCTCCCGCAGCGCGGAAGTAATCGACGATCTCGCTCTCGGCCTGCTGGCGAGGCACGTCGAGGTCGCGCTTCAGGCGGTACTCGGCGGGAATGACTTCGAAGAGATCGTCGATGGATGCCGCACCGATTTCAGCCAGCATCTGCTGGCGTTCAGCAGGCGATTTGGGAAGATAGCGCATGGAATCCTTTGGATCGTGAAGAAAGTGAATAGGTGAGCAAGTGAAGAAAGACCCGCAGCCAGGCGATACTCGTTTCACTCCTTCACTCATTCATTTATCTCACTGTTCTTCCGCAATAAACGCCTCATAAGCCGCCGCGTCGAGCAGTTTCTTCAACTTGCGCCGGATCGGCGACTTCGACCTTGATGATCCAGGTTTCGTGGGGCACTTCGTTGATCTTGTCGGGCGAGGTTTTCAGCTCCTCGTTGATCGCGGTCACGGTGCCGGTCACGGGCGAAAAGAGGTCGCTGACGGCCTTCACGCTTTCGACTGATCCAAAGGTAGCGTTGGCTGTCACCGCGTCGCCGACCTTGGGCAGGTCAACGTAGACGATGTCGCCCAGGGAGTTCTGCGCGTAGTCCGTGATGCCGATGGAACCGATGGAGCCTGTGAGCGAGATCCATTCATGTTCGCGGGTATACCGGTAATTGGTAGGGTATGCCATGGAGAGTTTGCTCCTTGCAAAAATAGTGTACGGCGACAGGGCGGCAGGGGAACCTGTGAATTGCCGGGGAGCATCCAATTTAAGATAGAGCCGTGAAGACCTCGCCGCGATTCCGGGCAACCATATTGATGATGCTGGGGCTGTTGTTGCCGTGGGGTGGTGCGGCGCGCGCTTACTCGCTGCTGACCCATGAGCAGCTCATTGACCTCACGTGGCAGGACTCCATCGTTCCTCTTCTGCTCAGCCGTTATCCCAATCTGACCCCGGCTCAGTTGGAGGAGGCTCGGGCCTACGCCTATGGCGGTTGCGTGATCCAGGACATTGGTTACTACCCGTTTGGCGACGTCAATTTCTCAAACCTGACCCACTATGTGCGCTCGGGCGACTTTATCGTGAATCTCTTCCGCAATGCCAAGAATGCCAACGAGCTAGCCTTCGCTGTGGGCGCCCTTTCTCACTATATTGGCGATTCAATAGGCCACTCGGAAGCCACCAACCTCGCGGTTCCGGTCGAGTTCCCCAAGCTGCGCGCCAAATATGGACCGGAAGTAAACTACGCCGAGGGCCGAGCACCAGCATGTGCAAACGGAGTTCGCCTTTGACATCAACGAAATTGCGCATCACCGCTTGGCGCCTGTCCATTATCTGCGGCACGTCGGGTTGCAAGTGCCGGCGCAGCAGCTTTCGCTGGCGTTTTACCAGACCTACGGGCTGAGCGAAGACTTCGGGGGCAAGCGTGGACTCCGCGTCAACGTCAGAGCCTATCGTTTCGCGACGCGCGCCTTTATTCCGCGCATCGCCTACGCGGTCACCCTCCTGCATCGCAATCACGAGCCCGCGGACCCGAATACGCCGGAGGCTCTTGAACTGGAGCAAGAGGTGGCCAAAGTTGCCGTCGAGAACGACTGGCAAGCCTACCGCAGGCACGCGGGCATTGGCACATACACGCTTGCCGGTCTGCTGTTTGTCCTCCCCAAGGTGGGCCCGCTGAAAATGGTTGCGGTGAAAGGTCCGACCGCGGACACTGAAGCCGAGTACAAGCACAGTGTTGTGCTCTCAGCGGCCGATCTGCGCAACACGCTGGCGCGATTCACGCCGCCGTCCGCGCCCCATCCGGCTTCAGCGCATGCCAATGCGCTGCGGACGCCCGGGCAATCCCCGCCGCCCCCTCAAGACGCGCCGTCCACTCATCTGCGTCCCACAACGGACGGGCCTGCGGCAACAGCGGAACCCGCGCCATCCGCTGCCGAATCGCGATCTGGATACGGGGCGCGTGGTGAAGCCTGGCGGTTATTCGCTGACTGACTCCACCTTTGCCAATCTTCTGCACATGCTGACCCGGCAACCCACCGTGCCCATTCCGCCGGGAATCAAAGAGGAGATTGAGGCGTACTACGCCAACCCGGATGCTCCGATCACCACCAAGAAAGACCCGCAGCAGTGGGCGCAGGTGCAGACCGATCTTCAAACGCTCGCAAAAATGCCCACCAGCATGGAGCCGACGCCTTATCCAACCTATGGAGACGATGCCGGCAGCACGCAGTGATTATCACTTAGTGTGCTTGACCATCCGGAGGGATGGTCAAGTCACATTTCTTGTTGTTCCTAGTCCCTAGTCCCTGTTCCTTGTCTTTCCTTAGTTGTCAAAGAACCGCCCATGCCCGCCATTAGCCCACGGATCGTAATGCAAAGCAAAGTTGGCGCGGGTTTGAACGGAGGGGTGGTTATACTCCCAGAACTCGATAAATGGGCTGGGATTAGGATCTTCGAGCCATGCCTCGCCAAGGGCATTAAAGGCCGCAACGGCGGTCTTCTGCGGGTCGGCGACGATGCCGTGAATGGCTTCCTGTCCGTAAACGTCCGCCTGGTGCTCAAAGTGCCGGCTGAAGGCGTTGCTGGCCGGCGTCAGCAGAAAGCTGACGACCGAGATGGCTAAAAGCAGCACCAGGAAACCCTGGCGGCTGGCGAGCGCATTCTTCCCCTTTCAGCCCACCCAGATGCCACGCGAATCCGAAGCGGCTCGCCATCCAGCCCGGCAAACGCAGCGCAGCCCCAGTAAACGAAGAACAGGGCGAAGATCATGCCCGCCAGCATCTTGGGAATGTGGTGCAGACACGTAGTGGCCGCTCTCGTGCCCGAAGATAAAGAGCACTTCGTCGTTGGGAACGCGCCCCGCCGTGGTATCCCACACCACCACGCGCTTGGTGGCGCCCAGCCCGCTCACATATGCATTCAGCCCGTTCGTCTTGACGCTGGCCTTCATCAGATACATGCGGTCCGCCGGAATGTTGGTCCCGGTGCGGGCCACCACTTTTTCCAGATCCGTGACCAGCGCGGCATTGTTTTGGCTCAGCGGCTCAAACTTGTTAAAGATGGGTTCCAGCAGCGGCGATACAAAGATGGCGAGAATCAGCAACGGAATCGTGACCAGCCACAGACCAAGCCAGTAGCGGTTCGGCCACCGGCGCACGATCCAGTTGAAGAGCAGCAGCACCGGCGCGCCAATCAGAATGGAAAGGCCCAGCGCCTTGGCCTGGTCCCACGTCCAACCGCCCCAGCCCTGCACGCTGATGCCGTAGCTGCGGCTGAAATGGTGGCCGAGAATATCGAAGGGCATGCTCGGCCAGCGTGCTGATAATGAGAAAAGACCGCGAAAAACAGCAGCCCCTGCATCCAGCGGCGGCTTAGCAGGCGCTCCGCCCAGCCGGCCAGGGCGGCGGCAGCGCGTGTAGCCAGCAGCAGCCACAGGAAAACCAGGCCCCAGATCGAGCCGGTGATATCCAGAATGCTGCGGATGCGGCTGAGGGCGATGGCCTTGGCCAGCTTATCGGCAGGCAGGGAATAAGCCTGCGCGGTTGGCTGGGCGGGGGCCGGCTGGGACTGGGCTGTTGGTGTGGCTGTTGGGGCGGGGGCGGCCTGGGCGGGCAAAGACGCGGCGCCAGGCCGGCGAACAGAATAGCTAATGCCCAGCGTCAGCAAAATACGGCGCGCAAAGCTCATCGGATTTCTCCTCGGGTAGCTCTCTCTGAGACAATCGAGCTTACAAATGCTTTTACCTCAGTTTTCCCATCTTGTGCCAGTATTTTCTTTCGCTGCCAACAGTTGGAAGGCAGCCGAGAGCCGGTTGTTGCGTGGCCGTTGCCGCTCTGGGTTTGACCCTCAACCCATCGGCATGGCGCACAGCAAGCTGCCCCGGCGCCCAGCTCCGCAGACCAAGACCCGCCGGCGACCCCTGTATTCCTCGACGCAATGACCACCGAGTTGCATCGCGCCTTTACCACCCTCGGCAGGCAAGCACCGGCAAGCACGATTCTGAACAAGCCGTTGCCGCCTTACTTCCTCAGTTACACGGTTAGGGATGCCGGTGGCGTGACGATTCGGGCGCAGTTTGGCGCTCTGGTCAGCAGCGAGGCCAACCACGTGCGATCGGCCGACGTGCAGGTGCGTCTGGGCGACGCCAAGCTGGATAACACGCATGGAAACCATCGCGGCACGGCGGTGAACAGCCTGCAACTGCCGTTGACGGACGACCGCGAAGCGCTGGCGCGAAGTCTTTGGTACGCGACCAATGCCGGTTACGGAACGGCACTGGATAACTATCTGCGCGTAAAAACCGAGGCCGGGGTTCGGGCCAAGGAAGAAGACAATTCTCCCGACTTCAGCCAGGAGGAGCCGCAAACATACCTGGGCAAGCCCGCTCCGCCGGTGGCAATTGACCGCGCCGCCTGGGAACAGCGCGTGCGAGGGCTCTCAAAGGCCTTCCGCGAGTTTCCTGATGTTTACCAGAACGTGGTGATTCTGTCAGGCGGAAAACGAGACCGAGTACTTTGTATCGTCGGAGGGTTCGCAGGTGGTTACGCCGCACCTCCAGGCGCAGTTGGTACTGCTTGCCTTAACCCGCGCCGATGATGGAATGGACCTGTTCCGCGCCCAGACTTTTGAGGCTGAGACGGTCGAGGGCCTGCCCACGCAGGCAAAACTTGAAGCCGCTGTAAGAGGACCTGGGACTCAGTCTTGAAGCTCTGCGCAAGGCGCCGGTAACCGAGCCTTTTGATGGGCCTGCAATCCTTTCCGGACGGGCCGCGGCCGTCTTCTTCCATGAAGTGCTGGGTCACCGGCTTGAGGGTCAGCGGCAGCGCGGCGACGAGGAAGGCCAGACCTTTACTAAGGAAGCTGGGCAAAGAAGTGCTGCCCACCTTCATCTCCGTAGCCGACGATCCCACCATGACTAGCTTCGGCAATACCTGGCTCAGCGGCAGCTATCAATTTGACGATGAGGGCCAGAAGGCGCGCCGCGTGCAGCTGATCGACGAAGGGGTGCTGATGACCTTCCTCATGTCGCGGCTTCCCATAGCCAGCTTCAGCGCCTCCAACGGCCATGGCCGGGCGCAAAGCGGGCGAGTGCCCACCGGAAGACAGGGCAACCTGATTGTGACTTCAACCAAAACCGAATCAGAGAACCAAGCTGCGCAAGCAATTGATTGAGGAGGCTAAGAAGCAGGGCAAGTCCTACGGGCTCTACTTTGAAGACATTTCTTCAGGATTTGCCGTTACGTCGCGCAGCTCGCCGCAGGCCTTCTCGGTGATTCCATTGGTGGTTTGGCGGGTCTTCGTGGACGGCCGCCCCGACCAGCTGGTCCGCGGCGTCAGCATCGTCGGCACGCCGCTCGCGGCCATGAAGCGCATTGTGGTAACCGGCGACAAGAGCGATGTCTTCAACGGAGAGTGCGGAGCGGAGTCGGGAACCATTCCGGTCAGCGCGGTGGCCCCGGCGATGCTGGTGAGCGAGATGGAGACGCAGCGCGTTCAACAGGGCACGGCACGCCCGCCGATTTTGCCCATTCCGGGAGTGGTTGTTCCAGCGCCCGCAGCTGTCAAGGAGGCGAAATGAACTCGATTCCTCGCAGGGCAATAACTGCCGGAAAGCTTGCGGAAGGGCTCGTTCGGGCGGTAGGCCGGGGATTCATCCCCGGTATAAAGCCCATCAAATCAACGGAGGCTTTAGCCCCTGAGGTATGCCATTCGGGCGTATTGTCAAAAATCTTCTCTTTATCTGCAGGCTACGGAGCCGCTTTGATGGTTGCCTGCCTGTGCGCGCCTCTTGCAGGCGTGGCACAGCCCACCCGCGCCGATGCCGAAAAAGACCCCGTCCTGAAGGCCATGCTCGAAGAGCTGGACCGCAGCAAAAGCCAGTTGCAGCTAAAAGATTTCGCCAAACCCTTCTTTATCCAGTACCGCATTGAAGAAGTCGAGGACTACGAGACCAAGGCGGAGTTCGGGGCCAGCGAGGGCTCGGAGCACAAGCACCAGCGTGCGGCGCGGATCACGGTACGTGTGGGCGACTTCAAGATCGATAGCTCCGGCACTCGCGGAGACGGCACGGCGCAAATGGAGGTGCTCGACGACGACCCGATCGCGATTCGGTCGGCACTGTGGACCGCAACCGACCAGGCGTACAAGAGCGCCCTCGCTGCTTACGCGCAAAAGCAGGCCGAACTGAAGCAGGTGCAAACGCCGCCCCAGGCAGACGACTTCAGCCATGAGAGCCCTGTTATTTCGCTCGGTAGTCCGCTTCGCCTGAAGGTCGATGAGGCCGCATGGGTCGATCGCGTGGCTCGCGACAGCGGGCTCTATCGCACCGATGCCTCGGTAAAGGTCGGCCAGAAGGACGTGGAATACTCACTGGCGGATTTCCATGCGCGTGTTACCACCACCTGGCTGGTCAACAGCGAGGGGACCATCGTGCGCAAGCCGGCGGCCGAGTACCAGGAGTTATTTGCGGTAGGTACCCAGGCTGCGGACGGAATGCGGCTCGACCGCTCTTATGGCTCAGTGGGCGCCTCGCTTGAGGATTTGGATGCGCCCCAGGCCTTTGAGAAGCATGCATTGAAGCTGATCGCTTCACTCACTGACCTGCGCAATGCACCCCTGGTGCAGGAGGAGTATCACGGGCCGGTGCTGCTCAGCTCCGATGCCTCCGCCGATATTTTGCTGTCCACCATGGCGAGTGGGCTTTCGGCTACGCGGCCCAAACTCGGCACCGAGGCGCGGACCAACGGCTTTTTCGCCTCCAGTTACCACGAGCGGATTCTGCCTGTGTCGTTCGATGTCGTCGACGATCCCAGCCTGAAGAGTTTTAATGGCAAAGGCCTGGTAGGCGCCTATGACGTGGACGACGAAGGCGTTCCCGCGCAGGCGGTCAATTTGGTCACAGCGGGAAAGCTTGTGAATTATTTAATTGGCCGCGAGCCCGTGCGCGATTTTCCCCAGTCCAACGGCCACGGACGCGCAGGATTTACCGGACCGCCGGCGCCGACGTTAGGCGTGCTCAAGGTAACGGCAAAGAATGGCCTCGCCGACGAAGAGCTGAACCGCAAATTGCTCGATATGGCCAAAGATCGCGAGGCTCAAGAGCGTCTATTATGTTGAAACCATGGGCGGCGACCTGACCCCCAGGCTGCTCTATCGAGTCAGCCCTGACGGCAAGCGCGAACTCGTCCGCGGCGCTGTGCTCGACGATCTGGACCAGCGCGCCCTCCGCTCCAGCATCGATGCCGCGGGCAAGAACCTGTGGGTAGCCAATTACTTTGGCGATGTGCCGCAGACCGTGCTTGCGCCAGCGCTG
Organism: uncultured Acidobacteriaceae bacterium; assembly: GCA_963839225.1. Taxonomy (GTDB): domain Bacteria; phylum Acidobacteriota; class Terriglobia; order Terriglobales; family Acidobacteriaceae; genus Telmatobacter. The sequence continues at coordinate 10,007 of CAWIVA010000099.1, read as the reverse complement.
CTCTTCGACGATATTACCGTCCGCCGGGCCAACGAGAAGAACGAGAAACTCCCGTTCTATCCCCCACCGGAATAAGAGAAAAACAGGGAGGAAGATTTGGAGCGGCGCATAACTAGCCGTAGCGAGGATTGCCTGGGATCGTTTGCAGATGATTAAACTACCCAGGCGCACAATCGAAATGGACAGCCCCTTCGAAAGCCCTGTACAAGTCCCGATCCAAAATGTGCCCGGCTGATACACATACCCCCCCGGGGTCTGTTTCTCTCTGTTCGCCTTTTATTTAGCGTAAATCATTGATTATAAAAGATAATGCTCTGATAATTTAGGATCGAAAATCGATCAAAAACGCTTGATTCTGACCAAAATCGGTCGAAATCCGCTTGAATATTGCCTCAATCCAGCCTCTCAAAGATGTCTCGCAGGTCTCATTTGCGGCTGACGTGCTTCCCAGTTTTCAAGTCCAGGTCAAACGGTTCTTCCTTGTCCGTAATCAAATTCCATCCCAATCCATGCAGAATATCGCCGTCGATTCCGGAAATTGTCAGCCCTTCTGACGACAGCCGTCCCGATTGCCATGCTTGGCCCTCGCTGCCCCAGGCAAGGATGCTGTGGTGCCCGACGAACAGCAGCAAGCCATGCGCAGGCAGCGGGCGAAGCTCCAGCACTGGACGATAAGCAATCATGGTGAAGCGTTCGGGAGCGAGGGTGTCGATGATGTAGGCATAACCGCCTGAGACAGCGCAGAGTCGACAGGGTTTGGGGTCGACCACAGGCCGGTAGGAACGACGGGATCGTGGAAGCCCAGAGCGCAGGTAGCCAGGAACTCATTCGTGGAAGGCGCATTTTTTGTTTGTGGTTGTTCACCGGCGGGCTGAAGACCGGGCCGGACAAGCACTTCCAGTGCGCCGCGCTCAACTTCCTCCGCCTCGCGGGGATAGATGAAGTGGCGGGCGGGCGCGATGAGCGGGCGCTCGGGCAGAATCTCCGCTTGCCAGTTGTGTGTGAATGTTCCATTGAAAACGGGTGCGGTTATATGGGCGTTCATGGCTTTCAGACTCCTATAAACTGGGCGAATTGCTGGATGTGGTCGGAGATCAAGTCGCAACCGGAGTGGGCTCCAGTAATCGTCCTATCTGTACTGATAGATGGTATCAGGAGAAATGTTGCCATCCCTGGGAGTCAAGGGGTTGCGGGCCTTGCGGGGTGAGAAGCGTCACCACTGGGCGTCCTGAGCGGCGAGGGAGAATGCGGCCGATTTGTGTGAATGGGACGCCGGCGATTTTACGGGGCAGGCGGGCAGTGGGCGGGGCGGTGAAAAGGAGTTCGTAGTCTTCGCCACCATTGAGGGCCTGTTGCAGGGTAGCGGCAGGGTGAATGGGAAGGGCGGCGGCGTTGACCTCAGCTGCAACGCCGGATTCTTCGCAAATGTGGGCGAGATCGGTGGAGAGTCCATCGCTGAGGTCTATGGCGGCGCAGGCCAGACGATAGCGGACCAGCCAGAGGCCCTGACGGATGCGGGGCTGGGGGTAGAGATGCGGGCCGAGCTGGGCTTCGAGATTCTTCGGGATGCGGGGCGGCTGACGGCCGGTGGACTGTTTTGAGGCCAGCTCTTCGAGCCGGACGAGGGCTGCAGTGGCTCCGCCGAGGGAGCCTGTGACGTAGAGCAAATGGCCGGGGCGGGCAATGGAGCGGAGCAGGGCCTTTCCACGGGGGATCGCACCGATGAGGACGATATCGGCGACGGCGCTAGGCGACTCGGGAAGATCGCCGCCGGCAAGCGGCGTTTTGTAAGCGGCGGCCAAGGCGAGCAGTCCATCGAAGAAGCGCTGAATCCAGGCAGGTTGCCGGCCGGAGGCTAAGGTCAGCTCGCGCGGAAGGCCGAGAGAAAGAAAGGCCGCGACAGGCCGCGCGCCCATGGCGGCAAGATCGCTTAATCCCCGCGCCAGCGCACGGTGGCCGATGGATTCGGGGGAGTGCCGGTCGAAACGGAAGTGGCGGCCTGCGATGGAAAGATCGGTGGTGACGGCAAGTTCCTCGCCTCGGCGCGGGCGCAGCAGGGCGCAGTCGTCACCTATGCCGAGACGCAACGAACCCGGCGAGAAATGCGCCGCCCGGCGACGAATTTGGCGAAGCAGGGTCTGCTCACTTTGATCGGGTTCGTGAATGGAACTCGCTCCACGTGATCCCATTTCTAGAGGATAGGTCATAACAATAGCTTTTTGATGTGCAAGACAAATACCCCGTGAACAAACTAGGCTTATAGTGAAGCCATCCTTGCAATAGAATGATCGTGCTGCGGGAGCGCCCGCACGGCGAGTCCAGAGGTAGGTATAGAAGGGACAAAGATGAAGGTCTTGGGGATCAGTGGGCTGGAAAACGCCGTGCCGTTCAAGAAGGAGATGTGGCCGGGCCTGGAGGAGCGTGAATACCGAATTGCCCAGGGGATGGACGCGGCGGCCGCGCTGGTTGTGGACGGTAAGCTGGTGGCCGCAGCGGAACAGGAGCGCTTCAGCGGAAAGAAGGCGACCGGCAGCTTTCCCATCGACGCCATTCGCTTCTGCCTGAAAGAGGCGGGCATCAAAATCACCGAGGTTGACGAGCTCGCCCACGGATTCAACTATGCTCCCTATCGCGACCTGTACCTGAAGGACGAAGTCTCGGCGAAACTCTACCGCAAAGTCTTCTCGAGAGAAGCTCTGCTGGCCCAGGTGCGCCGCGATTTGCCGGGATTTCCCGAAGAGAAGGTATTTTCAGTAGGCCACCATATGGCGCACGCCGCCAGCGCTGCTTACACCTCGGGCTGGGACGAATGCCTGGTGGTGGTAAACGACGCGATGGGCGAGATCGAGAGCCTGAGCGTCTACGATTTTGACGACGGTTATCTTGAGAAGATTCACACGGTCGGCGCTAACGACTCCATGGGAATTCTCTACTCGCTGGTCACTTTGCATCTCGGCTTCGACTTCAACTCCGACGAATACAAGATCATGGGGCTGGCACCATACGGCAAGCCCGTGCGCTTCCGCTCGTTCTTTCAGAAGGCCGTGGAGTTGCGTAGCGACGGGTCGATTCACATTCCAATACTGAAGTTGAACAAGACGCGCGAGGAGCGGGAGAACTACTCAGCCACGCGCACTTATCTCGATAAACACCTGATCCCGCGGCGAGTTCCGGCTGATCCTGTTACTCACGATCATGAAGATGTGGCTGCCGCGTTGCAGGAGTGCCTGGAAAAGGCGATCCTTCACGTCTGCGGAAAATTTGCAGAGAAGACGGGTCTGCGGCGGGTTGCGCTGGCGGGTGGCGTTGCGCTGAACTGCACGGCGAACGGCAAGCTGATGCGCTCGGGGTTGTTCGATGAAGTGTATGTGCAGCCCGTGGCCGGCGACGACGGCGTAGCACTGGGGGCGGCACTGCACCGCAGTTCGCTTTCGGAGGAGGTTCCCAACCACCGGATGCCGGCTCCACTCTTTGGATCCGCATTACTCGACAAGTGATATTGAGGCCGCACTGAAACGATTCGACGCCAGGATCAAATGGCAGCGCTTTGACTCTCTCGCGGCCACGTGCTCGTCCGCAGCGCAGTTGATTGCGGATGGCCGGGTAATCGCCTGGTTCCGCGGCCGTATGGAGTACGGTCCGCGAGCGCTGGGCAATCGCAGCATTTTGGCCGATCCGGGCCACCCGGAGATGCGCGACCGGATCAATGCCATGGTCAAGAAGCGCGAAGCCTTCCGCCCGTTTGCTCCTGCCTGCACGGTGGAAGAAGCGAACGAGTGGTTTGATCTGGTTCCCGGCGAGCAGCATCCTTACATGATCAGCGTGGTTGAGGTTTTGCCTGAGGCACGGGCGAAGCTTCCCGCGATTACGCATGTGAACGGTTCGGCTCGCCTGCAGACCGTGAGCGTCAAAGACAATCCGGATTTTCATGCGTTGCTGGTGGCCGTGGGTAAAGCCACAGGCCGCCAGATGGTGCTGAATACCAGCTTCAACGTCAAAGGACAGCCTATTGTGAATACGCCCGCTCAGGCAATCGAGACCTTTCTCGGAACCGGCATAGAGTATTTATTCTTGGAGAACTTTCATGTTACCCGTTCAGGTGCTTGAGTGGAATCGAACTGAAGCCGATTATCCGCGGTCGAGCACCATCGCTGAACTGTTCTCAGAGCAGGTCGCGCGAACGCCGGATGAGATCGCAGTGGTTGCGCAGGACCGCCGCTTAAGTTATCGCGAACTTGACGAGCATTCCAATCGACTGGCTCGCCGATTGCAAGCTCTGGGCGTGAAGCCGGATACATTGGTCGGCCTAGCGATGGGTCGGTCGGAGACTTTGGTCGTCAGCCTGTTGGCGATTCTCAAGGCCGGCGGAGCATATGTTCCACTCGATCCTACGCATCCCAAAGAGCGGCTATCCCTAGTCATTGAAGACTCGCAAATGCAGGTTCTGCTAACCACAGTAGATACGCGACAGAAACTTCCATCTGAGTTGAGCAGCATTACAGTGGTGGACGCCGAAGGTCACGGCATTGCCGGGTTAAGCCCTGTCGCACCTGTCTCCAGTGCGGAAAGCCACCACCTCGCTTACGTGATCTATACCTCCGGTTCCACCGGCAAGCCCAAGGGCGTAATGATCGAAAACCGGAACGTGATTAATTTCTTTACCGGCATGGACCGGGCCATCGGCTGCGGACCCGGAGTATGGCTTGCCGTCACCAGTGTCTCCTTCGATATTTCAGTGCTTGAGCTCCTGTGGACCTTGACTCGCGGCTTCACGGTGGTCGTTCACGGAGATGAGGGTGCAAGCAACATTGCGGATGAGATCTCACGCGACGGCGTGACGCATATGCAAATGACCCCATCGCTTGCGCGCATGCTGACGCTGGATGGGCGCGCATTTGCCGCGCTGGGCGGGCTGAAACATATGCTCCTGGGCGGAGAAACTGTGCCCGCTTCCATCATCGAGCATCTTCGCCAGGTATTTAAGGGTGAGATCTATAACATGTACGGCCCTACCGAAACAACCATCTGGTCGACGACTTATCGGGTGGGCGAGCCGCAAAAAACGGTTTCAATCGGGCGGCCCATCGCTAATACGCAGATCTATCTTCTTGACGCGAAATTACAGCCGGTTCCAGTGGGAGAAATCGGTGAGTTATTCATTGGCGGGGACGGTGTGGCCCGTGGATACTGGAACCGACCCGATCTAACTGCCGAGCGATTTTTACTTATTCCGTCACTTTCCAGTCAGCGAATCTATCGCACCGGCGACTTGGCGTGTTACTCGCCAGACGGGAACATTGAGTTTCTCGGGCGTGCTGACTTTCAGATCAAGTTGCGCGGTCACCGCATTGAGCCCGGCGAGATTGAAGACTTGTTGGAGCACTGCGCCGGAATTCGGCAGGCTGTGGTCGTGGCTCGTGAAGACAGAGAAGGCGACAAGCGGCTGGTTGCTTATTTGGTTGCTGTAAGTCCGGGAGCCGAGACGGCCGGCGCTCTGCGGAAAGTGCTGGAATCGAAGTTACCCGATTATATGGTGCCTTCCGCCTTCGAATTTCTTCCCGCGCTGCCACTTACTGAGAACGGGAAGATCGACCGCAAAGCGCTGCTCAACCTTCCACCGCCACAGCAAACCGCCGGCGCCATTGTAAGCCAATCCTTGAACGAACCGGGCAATGAAATGGAACGCGTTGTGGCCACCGCATGGCGGGATGCGCTGGGAGTGCCAAGCGTGGGAATAAACGAAAACTTCTTCGACCTTGGAGCACATTCCCTCACAGTCGCCGAGGTACAGGCAAATTTGCAAATGGCATTGAGACGTGAAATTTCAATCCTTGATCTCTTTCAGTACACCACGGTGAGCGCGCTTGCAAAACATCTTGCCGGAACGCAATCGAACAGCCTGATTTCAGACCGCGCACAACGCCGCAGGCTGGCCAGGGAACGCTGAAAGGAAAGCGATGAAGCCCTCCACAATTGCAATCGTCGGCATGGCTGGCCGTTTTCCCGGCGCGCGAAATATTCGTGAGTTTTGGAAGAACCTGCATGATGGGGTCGAGTCGATCCGCGATCTCACTGATGCAGAATTGACGGCTGCGGGCGCTACGGCCGCGGAGTTGGCCAGCCCGGAGTACGTCAAACGAGCCTCGGTGCTCGACGATGTGCCCCTGTTCGATGCTTCGTTCTTCGGCCTCAGTCCGAGAGACGCTTCCATCATGGATCCGCAGCATCGGCATTTTCTTGAGTGTGCATGGGAAGCTCTGGAAGATGCCGCGCACCCGACGCAGGGCTTTGATGGATCGATTGGAGTTTTTGCCGGATCGGGCATGAACACCTATCTGATTCATAACCTGTTGGCCAACCGCAAGCTGCTTGAGAGCGCGGGCTTGTTCCAGCTGAAGCAGACCGGCAACGATAAGGACGTTCTAGCCACGCGCGTTTCGTATCAATTGGATTTGCGGGGGCCCAGCATCAATGTACAAACTGCGTGCTCCACTTCGCTGGTTGCGATTCACCTCGCCTGCCAAAGCCTGCTCAACTTTGAATGCGATATAGCGCTGGCCGGTGGGGTGACGATCGAAATTCCGCATGGACTGGGCTATCTCTATCGTGAGGGCGAGATTCTATCTCCCGACGGTCGCTGCCGGAGCTTCGACGCGACTCCGAGCGGAACGGTTTTCGGAAGCGGCCTGGGCATTGCAGTGCTGCGCCGGCTTGAAGATGCGCTTGCGGACCGCGACAATATCCGCGCTCTTATTCTCGGGTCGGCGATCAATAACGATGGCGCACGCAAGGTGGGTTATCTGGCGCCGAGCGTTGAAGGTCAGGCCGAGGTGATTGCCGAGGCGCTGGAATTTGCCGGGGTTAGCGCCGATGAAATTTCATACGTTGAGGCGCACGGAACCGGGACGGCGGTCGGCGATCCGATTGAAATACGAGCCTCTCACAAGAGCATTCCGGAAGTCTGCGGCACGCAATGCGTACTGCGGAATCGGGTCGCTGAAGACCAACATAGGACACCTGGACGCGGCTGCCGGAGTGGCCGGACTGATGAAGACCGTGCTCGCTCTGGAACACGCGCAAGTGCCTGCCAGTTTGCATTACCAAAAGCTGAATCCGCACATTGAATTGAAGAATAGCCCGTTCTTTGTCAACAGCAAGCTTAGTGAATGGACGGCTGATGGAACGCCTCGGCGCGCAGGCGTCACAGCGTTAGGCATCGGAGGGACCAATGCGCACGTAGTGTTGGAAGAAGCCCCGCCGCCTCCTGCTCAGCCCCGAAATCCAAAGCCCTGGCAGTTGCTGACGGCCTCAGCAAAGACCGAGGCAGCGGCGGATCGAGCCTTTATTAATCTTGCTGATTACCTGTGCACGCATTCTGAGCTAAATCTGGCTGACGTCGCATTCACCTGCCAGCTTGGCCGTCACGCATTTCCGCATCGCCGGGCGCTGGCCGTCGAAAATACGCGCGAAGGAATCGGCGCGCTGGCGAAGGTTGAACGCAAACAGATCGCCGCGGGGCTTGCCGCGGCGACCGCGCCTCCGGTTGTGTTTCTGTTTTCCGGGCAAGGTTCGCAATATGCCGCAATGGGCAGTGAACTCTACGAGAACGAGCCGGTCTTTCGCGAGGCGCTCGATCTCTGCGCGCAGCATCTTCGCGAGCCTTTAGGGCTCGATCTTCGCCGGGCACTCTATCCCCAAAAAGAAGAAATGGAGGCAGCGGCGGAGAAGCTGAATCAGACCTGGCTCACGCAGCCCGCACTGTTTTCCATTGAGTATGCACTTGCACGCTGGTGGATTTCGCTGGGCGTGGAGCCGGCGGCCATGGTGGGTCATAGCATCGGTGAATATGTGGCCGCATGCCTGGCTGGAGTTTTCTCACTCGAAGATGCGCTGGCCATCGTCGCTGCGCGGGGGCGACTAGTCTACGAACTTCCCGCCGGATCGATGCTCGCTGTTCCGCTCGCTGCTGACGAAATTAAATTAGACGGTGCGCTCTCATTGGCAGCGGTCAACAGTCCGCAGATCTGCGTGGTCTCCGGACCGACGCCGGAGATCGCAGCGCTGGAAGAGAAACTTGCCAAGCAGTCCGTTGCCAGCCGCAGGCTGTTCACTTCGCACGCTTTCCATTCAGCGATGATGGACCCTATTCTCGACAGGTTTGAAAAGCTGCTGAAGGGGATTTCGATCAAACCTCCGCGTATCCCTTACCTTTCCAACGTGAGCGGCACCTGGATCAAGGCAGAGGAAGCCACTAATCCGGCTTATTGGTCACGGCACATTCGCTCAACGGTTCGCTTCTCTGACAATTTGGCGGAACTTTTTCGCAAGCCGGAGCAGATTTTTGTCGAAGTAGGACCAGGCGACGTGCTGACAACCTTCGTTCGTCAGCAGGGCGGGAAAAAAGCAAAAGCATTCCAATCGCTTCCGCATCCCCGCGAAACATTTTCTAGCCTCTGCTGCGTATTGGAAACACTTGGCAGGCTCTGGGTTTCAGGGGTCAACGTCGACTGGGCGAAGCTGCATTTGCCAGACTCTCCTAGGAGAGTTTCTTTGCCGACTTATCCTTTTGAGCACCAGAAATTCTGGATTGAGCCGGATAAAGTTCAACCGGCAGTCACGCCTGATCCACCGGTTCAGCGCGGTAACGGCGAGTGGTTCTATCGCCGCGTATGGAAGCCCGCTCCAATAACGAGTTCCTCATTGAACGTGGCCGGCAATTGGATGATCTTCAGTGACTCGTCTGGCCTGGGCGATACAATCGCAGCTCAGCTCAGGACAAACAAGCAGAATGTGATTGTGGTTGTTCCAGGTTCCAGTTATAAGCCGGTTAAAAGAGGAAGTTATACAGTCAGGCCGGCGGTTCGCGAAGATTATGATGCGCTGGTAGGTGATTGTTTCAAGAGCGGAGATGCGCCCTGGAAGATTCTCCACCTATGGTCCGTACTGAAAGAGGGTGCGAATGCAACACTCGAAGAAACGCTGAAGCTCAGTTTCTATAGTCCTCTGTTTCTTGCCCAGGCGTTGGCCGATCAGGACATTGCAGACGCGGATATTGCAATGGTCTCTAATGGTTTGCAACAGGTGGCCGAAGAACCGGTTTACGATCCAGCTCGTGCGCTGCTGCTGGGTCCGGCGCAAGTGATTCCGAAAGAGTTGCCGGCAATAATCTGTCGCAGCATCGATCTGGATCTTAAAAGCAATCAGGTTGCGGAATGCGCGGCGCAGATTGTCTCCGAGATGGTCTCGATCCGCGAGATGCGACCATTGCATATCGCGATGGCGAGCGGTTTGTTGAGACGTTGGAACATTACGATCTGTCTGCCGCTCCTGTAGCCGCCGATTGGAGCGTGAAGGCGTTTACTTGCTCACCGGCGGATTGGGCGGTATAGGATTGGTGATCGCTGAGCATCTGGCGCGCGAATTCAATGCTCGACTGGTTTTTGTGAGCCGTTCGAGGTTGCCCGATGAAGTCCGCTGGGAAGAGGCACTTAACGGCGCTGGACAGGACGAAGCCGTCAAGCAGACCATTCGCAAGCTGATCGAGATTCGTGCTCTTGTGGCGGGTTGATGGTTGCGCAGGGAGACGTCACCGATCTCGAACGAGATGCGCGGCATTGTTGCCGAGGCTCGGCGACGCTATGGAAAAATCGACGGTGTCTTTCATGCCGCGGGCGTTCTGGACGACGGACCGTTGATGCTGAAGAGCGCTGAGAGCGCGGCCAGGGTGCTTGATCCCAAGGTGCGTGGAACACTGGTTCTGGAAGAGGCCCTTCGTGACGCGCCGTTGAAGTGCTTCGTTTTGTTCTCTTCCATCAGTTCCATCTTTCCGCCTGCGGGGCAGGTGGACTATGCGGCGGCCAACGCATTTCTTGACGCCTTGCGTGAGCCGTAAAGGTCCGGTGACGGCGATCAATTGGGGTTTTTGGCGCGACGTGGGGATGGGTGCCCGTTCGGCCTCTCCACATTTATGGCTGGAGCAGCGCTTGCTTGAAACGCCTGACGAGCAA
>CAWIVA010000098.1:0-25366 GCA_963839225.1 uncultured Acidobacteriaceae bacterium | reverse complement strand
GGAGAACTGGAGTTCGTACGATCGCTCGATCTGTTGCAGCGCCACCTGCCTCCCGCCCCGGCCCGAGTGCTCGACATCGGAGGCGCCACCGGCCCATATCGGAAGCTCTGGCCGCACTCGGCTATGAGACGCACCTGGTGGACCCGATGGAGAATCACGTTGCGGCCGCGAGCGCTCGCGCCGGCATCGCGAGCGCTTCGGTGGGCGACGCGCGCAAGCTCGAATGGCCCGATGCATCCGCCAATGCCGTGCTCCTGATGGGACCCCTGTACCGACCTGGTCGACGCCGGCGACCGGTTGCGTGCGTTGCGCGAAGCTCGGCGCGTGCTGAAGCCGGGAGGGGTAATCGCGGCGGCCGCTATCAGCCGCTTCGCGTCGCTGCTCGACGGGCTGCATCGGGGTTTTATCGACCATCCGAGCTTTCCGTCGATCCTACTGCAGGATCTCGAATGCGGGGAGCATCGCAACCCCTCGGGCGTCATGGACTTCTTTACCACGGCATACTTCCATCTGCCCGATCGACTCGCCCAAGAGATGGCCGAGGCGGGATTCGCCGAAGCGCGGGTATTTGCGGTGGAGGGCTCCTGGGTGGCTCGCACCGGGTCTGGAGCAGCGCTGGGCCGATCCCGCCAAGCGCGAGTTTCTGCTGGACGTTCTCCGGCGCGTGGAGCGCGGCCGCCTTCGGAGCCAGCGCGCATCTGCTGGCATTCGCGAAGGCCCCGGCTTGAATCGGCCTTCCGCGCCAGCCCTGAACCACACCCATTCGGCGGCAGATCGGTTGCGCTCGTGACCGGTCCGTATGACGCTTCGCCGGTCCTTGTACCCAGCAGTTCCTTCCAACGCCGGCCAAATCGGCATTCGAAACGCGGCGCAGCGGAACCGTAATCATACATACCGGATATACCGGCCGACGTCGATCCCATAACGGGCGAGTTCGATGCCCTCCAGGCCGCTTGCTGGAAAGACTCCTGCCGCCGGTCCACTCGGCCCGCTCGTTACAAGCGCGGCACGCTGCTAAACTCGCACCCAGACGCGTCAAAGACACGCCTACTCAACCGAGAATTACCCCGATGGACATAGCTATCCTTCTGAACCGGGATGGAGCCAGCCTCGAGCTGCGTCAGGCCGCCTCGCTTGTGCGAGACTCAGTTAGGTTTCCGTGCGTGTTCATAGCCTGCCGGCGTGCCCGAGCCAGCGTTCTCCTGATCTTCTTTGTCCATGGCGCGGTATTCTCTACCTGGATCTCGCGCATTCCCGCCATTCAAAGCGGGCTGAGGTTGTCCACCGGAACGCTGGGGCTGGCTCTTTTGGGCATCGCCGCCGGGTCGGTGCTGGCTATGCCGATGGCAGGCTGGATGATCTCACGAATACGGCTCAGGCGGGTTACAGCTATCTCGTCGCTATGGTTTGCGCTCGCGCTGGTGTGCCCGTCGCTGGCGAGCTCGGCGATGACGCTGGGGTGGTCGCTGGCGCTGATCGGCCTGGGCGCGGGCGCGATGGACGTCGCCATGAACGCGCAGGGCGTGGAGGTGGAACGGATGGCGCGCCAGCCCTTGATGGCTGGCTTCCACGCGGCCTTCAGCTTCGGGGGGATGGCGGGCGCGGCGGCTGGCGGCGCCGTGGCGAAGGCCGGCGTCGATGTCCGCGTACACTTCCTGCTGGCGTCGTTGATTTTTCTTGGCGCCGTGGTGGCGGCACTCCCCGGGTTGCTGCCGGCGCAGACTGGCGCGATCCGCGCTCGCCGGCGATTCCGCCTGACGCCATCGATTCTGGGTCTGGGCGCAATTTGCTTCTGCTTCTTTCTCAGCGAAGGGGCTGTCGCCGACTGGAGCGCGCTGTACCTGATGCGGATTCTGAGAGCCGGTCCCGCCCAGGCGGCCGCAGCCTATGCCCTGTTCCGGGCGCGATGGCCCTGACTCGCGTCGCCGGCGACGCTCTGCGAGTTCGCTTCGGACCGGTGTCTCTGGTTCGTAACGGCAGTCTGCTGGCGGCGGCCGGACTAGCGATGGCCATTCTCTTGGGCAACCGGTTGGGCGCTGGCGGGCTTCACGCTGGTGGGCTTCGGTTGCGCCGTGATCGTTCCGATCGCGTTCGCTGCGGCCGGCAACCTGAACGAATCCGCCGGCGGCGCCTTGGCCACGGTGGTCACTTGCGGCTATCTCGGTCTGTTTACCGGACCTCCGCTCATCGGCATGGTCGGCTGAAGCGATCACGCTTCGATGGGCCTTGTTCATCGTCGTGGCGCTATGTCTGGTGGGCACAGCCCTCTCCGGCGTGGTTACCAGCGCTCGCATCGGCAATCCGGAGCGATGAATCGCGAGTTACCGACCAACGGTTACTCGACACGGCCTGCTTGCCTTCCTCCCCGCAGTTCGCATACCATCGGAAAACCCGTTCTGGGAAAGACGTAAGGAGGGGACCAAGTGGCAGCCAATCGCGGAGTCGTCTATCTGGGGCCGGGCAAAGTAGAAGTACAGACTATCGATTTTCCGAAGCTCGCGCTCGGGTCGCGCAAATGCGACCACGGCGTCATTCTGAAGATCGTCACCACCAATATCTGCGGCAGCGACCAGCATATGGTGCGCGGCCGCACCACGGCGCCGCACGGGCTCGTGCTCGGGCACGAGATCACCGGCGAAGTCATTGAAGCGGGGCGCGACGTGGAGTTCATCAAGATCGGCGACCTATGTCTCGGTGCCGTTCAACATCGCCTGCGGACGCTGCCGCAATTGCAAGGAAGGCAAACCGGCATCTGCCTGAACGTGAATCCGGCGCGGCCCGGCGCGGCTTATGGCTATGTCGACATGGGCGGATGGGTCGGCGGACAGGCGGAGTACGTCATGGTGCCCTATGCCGATTTCAACCTGCTGAAGTTTCCCGACAGGGACCAGGCGATGGCGAAGATCCGCGACCTCACGCTGCTCTCCGACATCTTCCCGACCGGTTATCACGGCGCGGTCACCGCGGGCGTCGGCCCCGGCTCGATCGTCTATGTCGCGGGCGCCGGCCCGGTCGGACTGGCTTGCGCGGCGGCCTGCCATCTGCTGGGCGCGGCGGTGGTGATCGTCGGCGACATGATTCCGGAGCGGCTGGCGCAGGCGCGCAGCTTCGGCTGCGAAACCGTGGACCTGCAGAAAGACGCATCGCTGGGCGAGCAGATCGCGCAGATCGTCGGCGTGCCGGAAGTCGATTCGGCGGTCGACTGCGTGGGCTTCGAAGCCCGCGGACACGGCCCGACGCCGGCGGAGCAGCCGGCCACGGTGCTGAATTCGCTGATGAAGGTGACTCGCGCCGGCGGCGCGATCGGCATTCCCGGGCTGTATGTGACCGACGATCCGGGCGGCGTCGACGACGAACGCCAAGATCGGGCAGCTCGGCATCCGCATCGGTCTGGGCTGGGCGAAGTCGCATCACCTTCGCCACCGGCCAGTGTCCGGTGATGCGCTACAACCGGCACTGATGCAGGCCATCCTGCACGACAAGATTCAGATCGCGAAGGCGGTCAACGTCACCATGATTTCGCTCGACGAAGCGCCGCAAGGGTACAAGGACTTCGATAAGGGCGCGGCCAAGAAGTTCGTCATCGACCCGCATGGAATGATCCAGTAGCGGGCGACGCCGCAGTCCGGGCCCGATCAACGGATCGGCGTCAGCGTGACTCGGTCCACCACCACGCCCAACCGGTCTCCTTTGGCGAAGGGCTTCTTGGGCGTCAAGATCGAGGGGTGCTGATTCGACTTTACCGAACTCGAGAGTGCCGGCCATCGCCGAGGCGCTGCGGTCTGGCCGGGCCGGCGCTAACTCGATCGCAAGGGTCCGGCCGCCAGCCGTTAACTCGATCGACCGCTTCGCATCGTTGGCCCGGTAGCCGATCTCGACGCGGTATTTCCCCTGGGCCGGAGCTATGTCCCAACGCAATTTGTAAACCGTCGGAGGATCGTAATAGCCGCGCCCGTTGTAATTGAAGTAACTGGTCGCCTGCTTGGAATTGAGGACCAGGCTGCCGGACGAGTCCGGACCGATGGAAGCCGGTACAACGTTCAGCGCGCCGCTGAATTCGGCGACCACCACCGTCGGACCAGCTACCGGGTGGAGAGTGGAGACATCGATAACCGGTTCACGCGAGACGCTCTCGAATTTAAGAGAAGAACCGCTGGCCCCGAGTGGAGCGGCCCGCACGATTTGGTTTCGCAAACCGGGCAGCCGCAGCCGTCCGTCCGCCGGCCATTTGGTGATGAACAAATACAGCCGTCCGGGCTTTACCGTGGCGTAGCCGAAATCCAACTCGCGGAACGGCTGCGGCTGGGTGTCGTAGATCGCTTCGGCGTTGGCGTGAACGAAGCGGCCCATGCCGCGCAGCACATCGGCTTCGAACGGGACCACCGAGCCATCGCCGCGCGGTCCAATATTGAGCAGGTAGTTGCCGCCACGGCTCACCACTTTCACCAGCTTGAGGATGTGCTCGTCCGTCTTCCCGGCCAGATCGTTACGTTCCTGCCAGGAGCGATAGCCCCAGGTCTCGTCATACATCGAGGCCGGAGTCTGCCAGGGTTCGTCGATGATGCTATCGGGAAGCGCGTTGTCGCCCATCACGGTGAAATCGCCCTGGCTGTTGAAGACGCGGCCACTGACCATGCAATCGGGTTGGATCCGATGCACAGCATCCGCGAAATGACGGCTCTGAAGCGGAGTGGGCTGCCCCATGTCGAACCAGATTTCGGAGAGCGGCCCATAGCCGGACATCAGTTCCTGGATCTGGCCGATGTTGAAGGCTTCATGCGCGGGCGGAATGCGGTTGTCGTTTTCCTCATCGGGCGGCGCGCTGGGAGGCGTGGCCCGCGAGTCATGCCAATCGATGGTCGAATAATACACACCGAAGCTGAGCCCATGCCGCCGGCACGCGTCCGCCAACTCCTTCACGATGTCGCGCCGGTAGGGCGACGCGTCCACGATGTTGAAACCGGACAGCCGCGTGTGGAACATATTGAATCCATCGTGATGTTTGGACGTGATGACGATGAACTTCATCCCGGCTTCCTGAGCCAGCCGGGCGATCGCGTCCGCATCGAAGCTCTCCGGATTGAAACGGCCGGCGAGGGCGGCGTAGGCATCGTGCGCAATCGGCGCGTGCCGCATGATCTGTTCGCTGTATCCCTGGCGAACCGGCTCGCCGTTCCAGACGCCTCCGAGCATGGAGTACAGGCCAAAATGAATGAACAGGCCGAACTTGCGCGCCTGCCACATGCGAACGGCCTCCGGGGTGGGCCGTCTCGGCTCAGCCGCGACGATCAGGGCCGGGCACAATGCCGCGAACACGGCCAATCGAGCGATTTTCATTGAAGACGACTCCGTAATCCGGTTACAAGGCCCGCGGCGCGGGAGTGATGCGCAATGCCAGAGCATACGGGGCTTCCGGAGCCTGAGCGATGTCGACACTGACGCCGCTCGCTTGCTGCTGCCAGGGGCTGTCACTCGCGGCTCCGAGCACCCGCACCTTCGCGCTTTTCGACGCTATAATCCCGGGGATGCTGACGCTCGATGCCTGGGGCCGTTCGAGGAAGAACGCGTACAACGAATCGCCCTTCTGCGTGAATCGCACTTCCTGCGCTGAACTGCCGGCCGGCGACGCCCGTACCCATGGACGCGAATCGAAGATGCCCTCTCCGTTCACCGCGAGCCAGTCCCCTAGCTTGTTCAGGCGATCGAGTTGGATATCGGAAATGGAACCATCGGGTTTCGGACCGATGTTCAACAGCAGATTGCCGTTCTTACTGACGATATCGACGAGCAGGGCAATCAGTTTGCCGGGTGCGATCACCTGCTCCGGACCCTCTGCCTGGTTGTAGCCGAAGCTGAATCCCAAGCCCCGGCAGGATTCCCACTTCTTCTCGGTAATCTTGTCGTACTTGGCGTATTCGGGTGTGGTGAAATCGGCGAACTCGACTCCGAACCGGTTGTCGATGACGCCGTCGGGAACCGTGTTGTAATACTGCGCGAATAATTGAGGGATTTTTCCGGCCTTGGGATAACTGATGTCGTTCCACAGGACCGCCGGCTGGTAGCGTTCGATGAGTTCGCTCCAATGGGCGTCGGCGTATTGGGCGTACTCTTGCGATTGCGGAACCATGCGCATAATAAATGGCACACCTGGATCCATAGGCTAGGGTATCCTGAGAAGCCGCGGGCTGAGAGACGAACCCCGTCAGGGTTTGCCGCTCGACGCAGCGATAACAACGCTTCGAAACCTGCCACCATCAGAGATATCAGCTCAAGCGGGCTTTATCTCCTGACAGAAGAACGCTGGCCGATTGGTGAGCTGATCCCGTTGACGGTGGAAGTTGAGCGTTTTTCCGGGCATCCTTCCGAGCCGCAAATTCGAGTGCAGGCGCGAGTTGTTCGGCACGCCGAAGATGGCCTTGGATTATCGTTCGTGCTCCCGCAGGGCCTCGATCCGAACCTTTGGGATGTTCTGCTCCATAACGCCATCGTCCCGACGGTTCCGAAAGACATCTTGCACGCGTTCAGGCTCCTCCGCACAGTCCTGTTCCTGTGCCGGCTTTGTCACGATGGAGCCCAAAAAACCATTCTGTTGTTTGGCGGAGTGCTGGATCAGTCTAGAACTGAGAACGCCATGGAGATTGCAGAGAATGCGGAAAAGCTCCTGGCTTCAGAACCCGATCACGGCATACGCGCTCATCCACACATCGTCTCAAGCATAATCGAACACGGCTCATGGGCGGATGATTTGACAAGGCAGCTATGGGCCGGTCTTCTGGCCACATCCTGCACCGGGGAAGGAACGGACCAATCCAATAACGCGTTCGTTGATTTGCTCATGAGTGTCACACATACTCAGTGCCGGATCTTTGTTGCCGGATGCACGAAGGCACTTGAGCACAGGCCGGAAACAGAGGTTTCTCCCTCGGGCCGAATCGTACTTACGCACGATCAGTTGATTCGGGTTACCGATGTGTCTGATGTTTCCAGAAATGCTACGGACATAGCGTCTTTATTCAACTGCGGGATCATCGAAAAGAACTTTAATTATTCGTCTTATCTCCCCGCAGAGAGAATTGATATCACGCCTTCGAGTCTGGGTATGGAACTGTTCAATCGTGGCAAAGGGCATTGCATAAAACATGATTTACCGCTGGACGCATTGGGCGGCGCCTAACCTTTGCCGTCGTCTGACGTCTCTGCGGCAGACCGTGATGCCTCCACCCCTCCACCGGCCTGCGCTACTGCATGAACTCCGCCGCCATGCATTTTGTGAAGCTGGCTTAAGCAGAGTGGAAAAGAAATGCGCCGCGTCCGCCCCGCACTCACCCCTGGTGAACTGCCGAGTTATTCCGTAATTACGCGATCGGCCCATTCCACAAGCGAAACAAAGATTGTCGGATTGCCGAACTTCGCCCCCCACTGGTCCAGGTCTGTTTGCTGAACGGCTCGTGCACGGCTGCAGGCGCCGCACGCATAAATCTGAATGTGCCTTTGAGCAACTTTCGTGAGGGCCTGCTCTAACGGCGGCCAGCCAACCGGCACTACTGCGTCGGCAACTGATTTCCGCATCAGCGAAACTGCCTCGCCCAGCAGAAAAATCTGCACCGAATGTCCCGCTTCAGAAAGTGCGAGGCCATGAAGAAAAGGAAACGCCGCCTTGGTCGGATCGTCAGATCCCCAGGCACTTTTCATCATGATATTTAGCGATTTATGCGGAGCTGCTTGACCAAACGAAGAAGCTACTGCGGCAAAAGGCAATGCAACCAACTGGCGAAGAAATGACCGCCGCGCCATGATGACCTCCCAATGGGTAGCCGAAGTATAGCATTGGGTTTCGTTGTGGAAATCACCAATTGTTCCACTCGGCCTTAAGTAGTGTAGGGATTAGTTTCACTTCCCCTTGTAATCCTTGAACAGCTCCGGGAACTCCTTCTTCAGCGCCTCAACCTTGGGCCGGTCGCAAATCTGAATATATTGATTCCCGGGATTGTTGTCAGCGAAATGCTGGTGGTAAGTCTCGGCCACATAAAATCCCGGCAGCGGCACAACCTCGGTCACAATCTTCTTCTTGAACGCCTGCGCCGCGTCAAGCTGCGCAATATAAGCCAGGCTGATCTTCTGCTGCTCTTCATTCGTATAAAAAATAACCGACCGATACCAGCGCCCCACGTCCGGTCCCTGCCGGTTCAACTGCGTCGGATCGTGCGCCACTGAGAAGAAGATCCGCAAAAGCTGCCCGTAGGTGATTTTTGAAGGATCGTAGACCACGCGCACCGATTCCGCATGCCCCGTCTTCTCCGTATTCACTTGTTGGTAAGTTGCTGTATTCGCCGAGCCACCCGCATAGCCGACCGTCGTATCCAGCACCCCCTTCACGCGCTCAAAAACCGATTGCGTACCCCAGAAGCATCCCCCGGCAAAGACCGCTGTCTCTTTCCCCGGCGTCTGCGCCAGCGGCGCATCGGTAACGGCCGCGGGCACCGGAACCTTCGTAGCAGCCCTGCATCCCGCAACCAGTGTGGACCCCATTAGCATCGCAAGCAACGCACCGCACAGCACCTTTCGACCCGCCATTCGATCCTCCTCGGCTGTATCCTTTTCAGCCCCGTACGAATAAGATACGCCCCGTACCAAAAAAGTCACTAAAAGCTGATTCAGAGCCCGTTTTTGAAAAGGCACCGTCTCCACCGCGGAAATGCCGGCAACTGAACAAATAGTGGGTGCCCCATCCTTGCCACGTATTTGTTTTTGTGGCAAGGGTGGGATACTACGAAGCTCAACCATCGATGCTTTGAAAGGGCACGACTTCAGTCGTGCCGAAAACAGCATCAATATGAACGTGGGCTTTAGCCCCTGCAGAACATATTTTCCCGTCCACCGAATCCCGGGTCGACTCCCGGCCCAGGGAACCAATCCCTCATATCCCTCGTATTAGCCGTGTATGCAATGCGTGGGTACATTAAGCTGGAGCGTAATGGGGCTGGCGTCGCCGGCATCCCCTGTAAACCGCCCCAGCGGCAAAAGGCTGTCGCTGGGGTCCCCAGCCAGGCCGGCCCGCCGTACCGTGGAGCCGCCCCGGGCGGGCCTGCAGCCGGTCAGCCAGGCGCGTGTCGAGGTGATTCCTCTGGAGTTGGACTCGTCCCAAATCGTCCGTCGCTGCATGGACGGGGATTCCAGCGCGTGGGCCGAACTGGTCCGCACCCATCATCGCCGCGTCTACGGCCTCTGCTACCGCTTCACCGGCAACGCGACCGACGCCGAAGACCTCACACAGGACGTCTTCCTCAAAATCTTCTCTAACCTGGCCAGCTTCGACAGCGCCCGCGGCAGCCTCCAGGTCTGGATCACCACCATGACCCGCAACCTGCTGGTCGATAACTTCCGCCGCACCCGCAACCAGCGCGCAACCGGTTCACTTGATGAGGGTTGGGAATCAACCGGCGAACTCAAGCCCGTTGACCGCCTCACCTCCATCGGTCCGTCGCCCCTCGAGTCCGTGGCCCGCCGCGAACTGGCAAAAATGGTGCAGCAGGCCCTCGCCCGCGTCTCTATTGACTTGCGCGAGGCCGTCATTCTCCGCGACCTGCAAGATATGGATTACAAAGAGATCGCCTGTGTACTGGGCATTCCCGAAGGGACCGTAAAATCCCGCATCAGCCGCGGCCGCGCGGAACTTGCACGGCTGCTGGAACGTACTAAACGGGAGGTAATGTAATGGCAGAGACTACTTATAATTCGAACCCCGCCGCCTGCATCCAGTGGGAGATGCTCTTGGCCGATGCCTTGGACGGCCTTCTCAAGCCCGAAGACCAGGCTCTCTTTTCCACCCACAAGTCCGTCTGCCCCGCCTGCGCGGCCCTCTTTGAAGAAGCCCGCCGCGGCCGCGAGTGGCTGGAATTTCTCTCCCCGGAGCCCGAGGTTCCCGCCGGCCTGCTCGACAGAATCCTCGCCCAAACCGGTCCGGGCCAAATAGAAGGCTATGGCCTCATGCCCGCCGCCAATCATAACGTCCTGCCCGTGTCCCAACCCCAGATACCGGTTTGGCAGCGTCCCGGCTTCATGGCCGGCATTCGCCGTTTTGCCGAGCCCCGCCTGCTGATGACCGCGGCCATGGCCTTCTTCTCCATCGCTCTCACCCTCAACCTCACCGGCATCCATCTGCGCGCCGTGCGTCTTGCCGATCTCCGCCCCATCGACGTCCGCACCATCCCAGGCGAAGCGCGTTCCTTTCTTGAGCGGCGGCTGACTATGGCCTCCACTCCAGTCATTCGCTACTACGACCATTCGCGCTTTATTTACGAGGTCCAGTCCAAGGTCCGGGAACTGCGCCGCGCAACCGAGAGCGAAGACAGCGGCCGGCAAAAGCCCAGCCAGCTCTCGCCGGGCGAGTCCAAACAGGCTCCCGGTCGCATCCACGGCGGAACACCCGAAAACTCATATCAACAGTCCGGCAACCAGCCGGCTCAAATCCCGCCTCAAATCTTGCAAACTTCCCTCAGGTTTCAACGGTCGGCCCCCGCATTCCGGCGGCTCCAGATTGGCACTTCAGAAGCAGAACCAGAGAACAGGAGCACACTATGGACTGCGTAAATCACCCCACCGTAGCCGCAACCGCCTATTGTCAGAGTTGCGGCAAGGCGCTCTGTGACGGCTGCGTGCGCAAAACCGCCGGAGGCCAGATCCTCTGCGAGCCCTGCTGGATGGCTTGGCAAAGCTACCACCAACCCTTCGTGGCCCCGCATCCGGGCGGACCTCACCCGGCGCTGGCTGCATTTCTGGGTCTTTTCCCCGGCGTGGGAGCGATGTATAACGGGCAGTTTGTCAAAGGTTTCATCCACGTAGCCATCTTCATCGTGCTCGCCAGCCTCGCCAGCCATTACGATGTCTTTGGCTTTTTGGTTGCCGCATGGATCATCTACATGTCGTTTGAGGCCTATCACACCGCCAAGGCTCTGCGCGACGGCCAGCCCCTGCCTGACCCGCTGGGACTGAACGAAGCCGGCTACTGGCTCAATCCCGGCTCCCGCCCGCGTCCTGCCGATCTGTCCGGCGCAGCGCCCGCGCAACCCCGGCCCGGCAGCGCAAGCTCCACCCTGGCAGCAGCCCTATACCGGCCCCTACCAGTCTCCGTACTCAGCCGTACCTCCCATTCCTCCCATCCCGCCCGTCCCGCCCATCTGCTGGCGCCGCCGCGAGCCTATCGGCGCCCTCATCCTCATCGCGCTGGGCACGGTGTTTCTTCTCGATCAGTTCGACATCTTCAACGGCAAATTGTTCCACTACGCCTGGCCGCTGATATTGATCGCTCTCGGCGTATGGCTGATCGTTCGCCGTTACACGGATTCGCATTTCACAGATTCGCACGGAGATCCCAAATGAACCGTTACATCATGATTCGCCGCCTGCGATGTCCAGCGATTCTCCTGCTCATTGGCGTGCTGGCTTTGCTCCACCAAACAGGCCTGGTTAGCCACTTCTGGCGTCTATTCTGGCCCCTGTTGTTCATCATGATCGGCGTCATTCATGCTGGCCGAACGCGCGGCGCTGGCCGCTGACGGCGGTTCTCCGCCCCTCTCCGGCCCCAGTGATCCCGGCAAAATTGTTCCCAGTGCCGATACCGGCATCCCTTCCTATCCCGGCAAGCCGGCAGCCATCCTTCCCCCTCAGAAAGAGGGATATCAAGATCCTTTCGAAAGGAAATCATGAGCACCGTACCTCCATCCACCCCCCCCGGCGGCCCACCCCCGCCCCCGTATCCGCCTTACGACCCCAAGACCCAGTGGCGCGTTTACCGCGAGCAGCAAAGAGCCGCCTGGCGCGCCCAGCGCGACGCATGGAAGGCCCAGCGCTACGCCATGAAGGCGAGCTATGCAAATGCCTATGGTCCCCGCGTTCCTTCCATGATCGGTCCCATTATCCTTATCGGCATCGGCATCATCGCCTTGCTGATGCTCACCGGCCACATCAAAGCCGTCAGTTTCTGGGCATGGTACGGTCACTGGTGGCCGCTGTTGCTCATCGTCGCCGGCCTGGGCCTCCTGGCGGAGTGGGCCATCGACCTGCGCCGCGAAACCCCCGTCCGCCGCGGCGGCAGCTTCATCGGCATCCTCATCCTGCTCGCATTCCTGGGCGTCTGCGCAGCCGGATGGAATCATGCCCGCGGCTCCTTCCACTCCATGTTCGGCGATCGGGGCGATGACTTCTTCAACACCTTCGGCCTTCCCGAGCACAACAACGATCAACCCGCACAGACCGCGCAGATTCCTGCCAACGCCTCCATCGAGATCGAGAATCCCCGCGGCGACGTCAGCATAACCGCGGGCGACGCCTCCGCCATCGATGTCGAGGCTCACCAGGTGGCCTACGCCGATTCCGACTCCGACGCCAAAAAAATCTTCGACTCCGAGGCATCGCATCTCACCGTCAGCGGCAGCGCCGTGCTCCTCAAGTCTGACAACAACTCCAACGGCCGCGTCAACCTCACCGTCACCGTGCCCAAATCCGCGCGCGTAACCGTCAACGCCGGCAAGGGAGATGTGACCGCTGCCGGCCTCGGCTCCGGCATCAGCGTCAGCGCCTCTCATGGAGACGTGCATCTGAGCTCCACAACCGGCTCGGTGCAGGTTCACTTCTCCGGCGGCAAACACGATTTCTCCGCCCACCAGGTCGATGGCGATCTCTCCATCGACGGCGATACCAACGACATCACCGTCTCTGAAATCAAGGGCAAGGTCACGCAGAGCGGCGAAATCCTCGGCGACGTGCATATTGAAAATGTCTCCGGCGCGGTTCACCTCCACACCTCGGTCACCAATCTTGAACTCGCGGGCCTGCCCGGCGACCTGAACCTCAACTCTGACGATCTTCACGTCACCGAAGCCAAGGGTCCGGTGCGCGTCACCTCGCATTCCAAAGACATTGACCTCAGCCAGATCTATGGCGAGACCTACGTTGAAGACCGCAACGGAACCATCTCCATAGAGCCGGCGGAGCCTACGCCGTCGAGGCAAAAAATCAGAAAGGCGATGTGGAAGTAACCCTGCCGCCCAACGCCTCGGCCAACGTTGACGGCCGTACCCACAACGGCGATATCGTCACCGACTACGGCCTCGCAGTCAGTGGCGAAGAAAGCAAAACCGTCACCGGCCGCATCGGCTCCGGCGCAACCAAAATCGTCCTCAGTACCGATAACGGCGACCTGCGCATCAAGAAAGGCTCAGCCTTTCCCGCCACCCCGGCGCCCCCGCACACCCCGGAGCTCAACGTCCCGCCCTACCACCGCGTTCCATCGTTAGAAACCACTCCCAACTCCAAATCCACAACCGGCGCACCGCGTCTGAAAGCCCCCAAAAATCCCCCCGCCCCGCCAACCCCGCAGTAAGATCCGCAAACCGAACCGGCAACAAAAAACAGGCGCAGGAGAACCACTCCGGCGCCTGGTCTGTTGAATGGAAGAATGCGAGGCTTTAACGGAGGGAGGCGGGGGTTTCAACCCTCGCATAAAGCCAATGGAATAAAAACGGGCTTTAGCCCCGGAGAAAATGCCACGCAATCAGACGAAATGAATCCGATGTGCTCGGATCCTATAACCAATTGAATACTTTCAAATCTCACCAAACAAACGGAATCAGCCGGTACCGCGTCCGCAGGCAATACTCTGCATACCCAGGCAACTCGCTGCGCAAAACCTTCTCTTCGTTCTTGAGCCGCAATACATAAAAAGGAATGACCAAAACAAACACCGGCCACGCCACAAACGACCCCAGCGCCGTCGGTGTAAAAATCCCCAATACAACCGCTCCGGTATAGAGCGGATGCCGAACCAAACTGTAAGGCCCGGTAGTGATCACCGTCTGCCCCTTCTCCACCCCAATTGTGCGCGAGGCAAACCGGTTCACCCTGAAAACCCAGAAAAACAGCGCCATGCTGCCCACAATCATCCCCAGCGACAGCACCGTCAGCCACACAGGCACCACGCCAACCAGGCTCCGCGACCATCCAAAACGGTAATCAAGTCCCGGCAACAGAAAAGCGGCGATATAGAGCGGCTTGCCCCATTTCAGCAGCAACTTCTGTTCCGTGATCTGCTCTTTGGTGCGCAGCCTGCGCTCAAGAAACTCGGTATCGTGCAAATAGAAATAAACAAAAGTAAAAACAACCGGAATAAGAAATGCAGCAAGAAAGGCCCATCCCTGCCAAAACCCGAACGACCCAGCAGGGACAAACACACCAGCAAAGACAAAGACCACAGCCGTCAGCATCCCCAACACAAGTCTCAATGTGAGGCTCATCTGCGGTTTATCAACGCGCCCCGTTCCCCCTCCGGATTTCGCACGCGTCTGCTTCGTCATAACTCAAGTTCCATTTCACAAACTCATCGACACAAACTCATCAACACAAAACCCTCATCAACACAAAACTGTCATCCTGAGCGGAGTCCGCGCAGCGGACGAAGTCGAAGGATTTGTGGTTGTTGTTGCTGTTGCTTTTGCCTTTCTCATCTGCACCAACAAAATCCGGTTGCCCCAGAACTCCACCCGTTAACTGAGAACTGATAACTGACAACTGATAACTGATAACTATCTTCTAAACCTCAACCCTCCGCACCCGCGCCCCGATCCGCGTAAAAACCACCCACGGAATCGTCCCCTCAACCTCCGCATGATCAAACGCAGAAATCGTCTCCTCACCTTGCGTCCCCAGAATCACCACCTCATCCCCAGCCTCAACCCCTGCAATCTCCGTAACGTCCAGCACTGTCTGGTCCATGCTGATTCGCCCCACAACCGGCGCCCGTTCCCCGCGCACCAGCAGGCTAAATCGATTCCCCAGCAGCCGGCCCAACCCGTCGCCATATCCCACCGCCACCAGCGCCAGCCGCATCGGCTCGGTCGCCACGAAGGTCCCGTTATACCCCACCACCGCGCCCGCCGCGACCGTCCGCACCCCCACAACCGAGCTCTTCCAGCTCATCACCGGCTTCAGCCGCACGCGCGCCGCAGCCAAACCCGCCGGCTCCTCCGCTCCAAACCCCGGCTCAAACCGCGGCGCCAGCCCATAAAGCGCCAGTCCCGGCCGCAGCATCGCTTTCAACCCGTGCCGTCCCGCCAAAGCCGCAATCTCTCCCGCCCGTCCGGCCAGCAGCGCCGCCGATTGCCCCACATTCAGCCAATCCGGCAACTGCCCCGCCGCATTAATCCGCACCAGCACCTCATCCAGCCGCGCCATCTGCTCAGCGGTCACAGTCCCGTCCGCCTCGTCCGCGGCAAACAGGTGCGTCATCACGCCCTCCAGCCGCAGCATCGATCCCGCCCCAAACCGCGCCAGAATCCGCTCCAGCCCATCCGCTCCCACGCCCTGACGGCTCATCCCGGTATCGATCTCCAGGTGGACAGCCAACCCTCCCGCCGTCCCACCCGCCACCCGCGCCGCCTTCTCCAGCTCATCCAGTTGCCACGCCTCCCAGACCACAACCGTGAGCCCGTGCCGAACAACCTCCGCGCCCTGCCTCGCAAAGACCCCACCTATCACCAGCACCCGGGCCTCTGGGCAAAGCCCCCGCGCCGCCACGCCCTCTTCCACGCTGGTAACGCCCAGCCACCGCGCCCCCGCCCGCACCGCCGCCGGAGCGCAAATCTCCAGCGAGTGCCCATAAGCATTCGCCTTCACAATCGCCAACAGCTCCGCCTGCCCGCCAGCCAGGCTCATCAAATACCGGTAGTTGTCTTCAAGGAACCGTGCGCGAATTTCAACCCAACAGGGACGATTTGTCATCAGCCTATCCAAACCACAAGTCTATCGCGCCCATCGCCATCACCCCTCGCCATTCCACCCCAACTCATGCGATCCTGAACCAGCGATGAAAATCCTCCTTGCCATCCTCGCCATCGTCGTCGTCGTCGCCTCCCTGATCGCCGACTACCTGTGGCGCCAATGGATCGCCGCCCGCCGCCGCAACCGCTCCAGCGGTTCTCCAGTTGATATAGGACGGAACCACTTTCGCTGAGTGGCTTTTTTCTCGAGAAAAAGCCACCTTGAATGTCGCCTGAAACGACACACATACTGGAGAACCGCTCGAATAACCCCCACAGCCTTTCGCCCCGTACCCGTTACAATATCTCCAAGGGAGCCGTCCAACAGCCATGTTCCATTTCGATCGTCAAGCCCACACTGTCTCACTTCGCCTGAACCGCGCCGCCCTGGCCCTATCCCTCGCCGCCGCGTTTTTCCTGGCCGCCGCCTCCGCCCACGCCCAGTTCGGCGCTCCACCACCCGGAACCCAGGTCCACGATCCCGCCGCCCTCCATCCTCCAGCCGGCGCCCGCGTCGCCATCATCGAATTTGAAGACATGGAGTGCCCCGACTGCGGACGCGCCAATCCCATGCTCAAAGAAGCCGCGGCCACTTATCACATCCCCTGGGTCCGCCACGACTTCCCCCTCCCCTTCCATGCCTGGAGCTTCAACGCCGCCGTCAATGCCCGCTTCTTCGACACCAAAAGCAAGGCCATCGGCGATGATTATCGCGACTATATCTTCGCCAACCAGATGGCCATCACCACCCCCGACCAGCTCCGCCAATACACCCAGTCCTTCGCCGACAATCACAAAATCGCTCTCCCCTTCGCCGTCGATCCCCAGGGCAAGCTGGCCGCCGAAGTCAAAGCCGACTACGCTCTCGGCCAGCGCATCGGCATTGAGCACACCCCCACCATCTGGGTCGTCACCGCCAACAGCAAGGGCTCGCCCTTCGTTGAAGTAGTCGACCGCAGCCGCCTCTACCAGATCATCGACCAGGCCATAGCCGACACCAAAGACGCCAGGCCTGCCTCCAAGCCCGCGACCAAGAAACCCACGAAGTAAATTACAAATTGAGATTTGTCATCAGGACCGATTTAGATGGGTCGTCATAATCAACTTTGATTTTTCATCATGATGATATTGGATTTGTCATCCTGAGCAAATAGTGTGAATTGAGATTTGTCATCAGGACCAATTTAGATGGGTCGTCATAATCAACTTTGATTTTTCATCATGATGAAATTGGATTTGTCATCCTGGGCGAATAGTGTGAATTGAGATTTGTCGTCCTGAGCAGATAGTGTGAATTGAGATTTGTCATCCTGAGCGAAGGTCGCTGCGGCGACCGAGTCGAAGGATCTGCGTTTCGCAAAGCCGGACGTCCCCACCGAGTTGCACTGAAGATGGGTTGCGGGGTGGCCCCCCTCCCGATCCACCACTGAAAGTGGGTGCCCCCGGTCCCTCGCTTTTGGGGACCGGGAAAAGCAAAAATCCCATAGTCTTTGCTCTTGTTCTTTATAGCTTCTTATCTATAAAACCCTGACCCCTGATCCCTGACAACTGACCCCTCGCTGCGGCGACCGAGTCGAAGGATCTGCGTTTCGCAAAGCCGGACGCCCCACCGAGTTGCACTGAAGATGGGTTGCGGGGTGGCCCCCGTCCCGATCTACCACTGAAAGTGGGTGCCCCCGGTCCCTCGCTTTTGGGGACCGGGAAAAGCGAAAATCCCATAGTCTTTGCTCTTGTTCTTTATAGCTTCTTATCTATAAGACCCTGACCCCTGATCCCTGACAACTGACCCCTGTCTAGTCCCTAGTCCCTGCATCTGAATATTCACCAGCACCGGCGTCTCCGCCTCATGCTCTCCCGGCGAAACCATCCTCGTCTGCGGCGCCCGCCAATGATCGATAAAGCTGATCCGGTGCACGCATCCAATCGTGCAATTCGGCGCGCAGCTCTTCGCCGTATAAAACTCCCTTTTCACATCTTCCGTCGTATACCCCGCCAGCGGCACTCCCGGATACCCTCTCTGCTGCGAGCAATAGTGCACCAGCCCATCCTCGCAGATATACAAATACCGCGACCCCGCCCTGCACCGCCAGTCGTTCGGCCGCCCCGCGGCAATCGCCTCCTGAAACTTGTCAAACTGCGAGTAGTTCGTCTTCTTCCGGTGCGTCATGGCAAAGTAGACCTTGGCCTCGTCCTCGGTCAGCGGTTTCAGTTGCCCGCTCCCGTCGTGGATAATCCCAATCGTCGACTCAAACCCCAGCTCCAGCGCCCGCCGCCCAATCACCAGCGCGTCATTCGGATCCTTGAACCCTCCGCCCACCACCGAGTTAATGTTCACGTGGAACTCGGCATACTGCGCCAACATCTCCAGCTTCTTATCCAGCACCTTCAGGCTTTTCTTTGAAATCTCATCCGGCTCCAGGTTATCGATCGAGATCTGCATATGGTCCAGCCCCGCTCGGTTCAGCCGCTCAATCCGTTCCGCATTCAGCAGGTAGCCATTGGTAATCATCCCCGCAATCGCCCCCGTCCCCCGCATCCGCACGATAATCTCATCCAGTTGCGGATGCGTCAGCGGCTCCCCGCCGCTGATCCCAATCATCGCCGTCCCCAGCCGTCCCAGGTGGTCGATCCGCCTGTACATCTCATCCAGCGGCACGGGCTCTGAAACCTTGTCGTACTCATTGCAATAAGCGCAGCTCAGGTTGCAAAACCGCATAGGAATAATCTGCGCCAGCACAGGATGCGAAGTATCCGCCAGCGCCTGCGCCACCATAGCGTACTCGCGCACCTTCCGCCGAGCCGCAATCCACCGCCCCCGCACCGTAGATCTCTTCGAAATTGCCATCTCTTCTATTGAAACATACAGGTTAGATTCCTGCGTATACCAACGATCTCACGAGGATTGATTGCTGGTTGAAATTTGATAAATTTTCACTAGAACTGACCGGGCGGATTGTGACCACTTCGCGCTCAACTAGCCGGGAAAACAGTTCGGACATTTATATATGTAAGTTTCGAAATAAGGCCTACACGGTAAAATCCTTGAGAGCGGTTTAATGAGAAAGCTTATCACACAGAGACGCTGGAAAGATCACCTGCGGAGAAGGCAGACCAGTGAGCTGTACAGGCGAGCTCGAGTAAAACCGACATATCGAGCGCCGAAAAGGAAACAGGGCTACAGGAATTTACGGGTTCCCACCGAGTTTTCGTTCATTCACAATGTTGAAGCCATGAATGAATTTCTTCAGACGTTGAGATTTTACGCGAAGACATCCCACATCGCGCTCGACCTAGAAGAGGTGATCAAAATAACGCCTGAAGCCATTGCAGCACTAGTAGCGACGATTTCCCCATCTTCTATGCCAAACACAAACATACGAGGGAATCTGCCGTTAGATCCGGATGCAAAACGAATCCTCCTCGAATCTGGCTTTTTCGATCATGTGAGAAGCACAACGGAGCTGCCGAAGGGTCGTATCGGTAAGATCAAAGAGCGCAGGAGCAAGCGTGTAGAAGCGACTACAGCGTGGGAACTGATTGAGCGCGGTACTGCACAGGCGTTTGGAGTGGGGAAACGATCTCCATCAACAAGGGCGGCTTACACGACGCTAATCGAATTGATGGGTAACACACACAATCACGCGGCAAAACAAGGTGAGGAAACAAAGACATGGTGGGCCACAGCATACGGGGATTTGGCTCGGCGCAGGGTCTGCTATTCATTTCTGGACACGGGGGTTGGAATCTTCAGGAGCGTCAATTTACATTGGGTTCGTAAAGCGTTTAGACGACTGGGGCTGGGCGATAATTCCAAGGTACTTTTGGAAATCTTGGAGGGACGCGTAGAATCAAGAACGGGACTTCCCTATAGGGGGAAAGGACTCCCAACGATTTACAAGAAATCCCGGAGTGGGAATATCAAGTCATTATTCATTATTTCGAATGACGTGTATGCCGATGTTTCGAATAATGACTACAGGACTGTGAATGTGCCGTTCCCCGGCACACTGCTCTATTGGGAAAGTGAGGAATAGGATGGCTATCAACCTCAGTATCGCAAAAGATTTCTCTGAGACCCCAGGTCCACGGTCTAGGGAAGAGGGAGCGTTTTCTGGAGAGGAATTTTTGGAAGATTTGCTACAGCCGGCATTTATCGAGGCGCAGAAATCTCATGAATCGCTGGTTATTAATCTTGACGGCGTCGTCGGATACGCGACCTCATTTCTAGAGGCCGCATTTGGCGGTTTAGCTAGGATGCATGAACCAGAGGATGTTCTTAAGACCCTAGAACTGGTATGCAAAGATGAGCCATCACTTATAGAGGAAATAAAACATTACATCAGGGACGCAAATTTGAAGCAAGATACGCAGCGTGCCAGATGAAACGTTTATGCATTGCCGTTATTGCAGCTATCATCATCGTGCTATTGATTCTCTATGCCGCCGCGGCAGGCTGGCTCGGTTTGTCACTTAAGAATGAAGTACGACCATTGGAAGCTATCACGCTCGTGGTCAACCTCCTAATCGCGTTTTTCCTACAAAGATTCTTCACGACGAAAATGAATGATTTGCGCGCCGAAAAGAATGTTCTTATTGATGCAATAAAAGAAATCATCCATATACTCGGCGAATTACGCGAACGAACTGGCGCGCAACTCGGAAAGGCATCGATTGATGATGGGGACAGATTCGCCATACTTTCTGGGCTTAGACGGATCGCTAACGCAATCACAGATCTTGAAGACAGCGTTTCGATGAGCCATTTAGGATCTATCAAAAAGTCATTCGCAGCCATAAGGAGGGAATTATTTGCCTTGAAATCTGCGGCAACTGGCGGCGGTTTTCCATCTGAGGGCTACTCCATTCAGCAAATAAATTCACAAATTTTGATATTCAGGTCATTAAAAATAAGATGTCAACAATTGATATTTACAATTAATGATGCCCAAAGGTAGGATTGGCCTCCTGCCCTGCACCTGGCGCACTTCGCGGGTGGCCCCGGTCTCGCTTCTGGGACCGGGGATCGCACTATCTCCCCGACCCAGCCCGCCGTTCCGCCTCCATCAGGTTGGTCAAAATATCGTTGATGCGCGTCAGGTGTCCCTCGCCCTTGCCGCGCAGCCAATCGAGCACCTGCGGATCGAGACGCACGCTCACCGGAACCTTCCGCCTCACGTCCCGCAGCCGGACCATGCCCGCAAGCTGCTCCGCGCACGCATTCCACGTCAAACTGGCTAGCCTGGAAGTTCAGTCTGCGCCTGAATCTCAAGAAACTCCGCCGGCGTCACAATTTTAGTAGACTCGAACTGCCCCAGTTTCAGAAGATGTTTATCCCCCGTCACCAGGTATTCAGACTCGCCGGCATCCGCGCATTCAAGAATGCGATTGTCCGTGGGATCGTCCTGCACAACGTCGATGCGGTGCTCGGGATTTACCCGCTCCGTGAAATCTGAGATCTGCGCCCGCGCCTGCACGATTGAGTTTTCCGACCATTCAAATTTGTCGAGGAGCACGCGCGAAACCTCGGCCAAAATGGCCTCGGAAACAGCAAGCTGAATCTCGCCGCTCCGTGCCAAATCGAGCAGCTTGTCAGGAAATCCCCCGAAGTTGAGGGCCGAAATATAGATATTGGAATCTGCCGTGACTTTGAGCACTAGCTCTTCTGCCCGCATTCCCGGCGCGACTCTTCGATCAGCCTGGGTACATCGGCTTCAGTCAATCCGCGTGCGAGCGCTCTTTCCCGCCCATAGGCCTTCAGTCTCTGCCATTGCTCTTCCTTGAGATAGCGATCCACGGCCTCGGTCAGCACTTGCCCGACCGTCTTCTCCTGCGCGCGCGCCACCTTTTCAACCTCAGCCATGAGGATGACGGGGATGCTCGGAATTTGGGTCTCGCCGGTCGCCATATATCCATTGTGCTCCCACCTGGGAGCCGAGCACAATCCTTCTGTCTATCTCCCCGACCCAGGCCGCCGTTCAGCCTCCATCAGGTTGGTCAAAATATCGTTGATGCGGGTCAGGTGTCCCTCGCCCTTGCCGCGCAGCCAATCGAGCACCTGCGGATCAAGACGCACGCTCACCGGAACCTTCCGCCTTACGTCCCGCAGCCGAACCATGCCCGCAAGCTGCTCCGGCGGGTGGCCCAAATGCCAGGAATGGCTGAGCACAACCATTAAAATTGGGTGCCCCAGGTGCCTCGCCTTTGGGCACCTGGGATCGCACTGACCTTGTTGGGCCGGGGGTGCCCCATCCTTCGCGGTCGCCTAGGCGACCAAAGGGCTGGGACCGCACGACTCTCAACCTTCCAGTCCGCTAAAGATTGCAGTAGATTTCTACTGCAAATGCAGTATAATTATACTGCAATGATCGCCCTCCGCTCCGAACTCCGCCGCAAGCTGCTGACGTTTTTCTACGTCAACCGTTCCGCGCGCGCCTATGTCCGCCAATTGGCCGTCGCGCTCGAAGCCGATTCCACAAACGTCTCCCGCGAGCCTCGCCCGCCTTGAGCGGGAAGGCCTTCTGCACTCGCAGCCGGAGGGACGACAGCTCTATTACTCCGTCAATCCCGCCTATCCTTATCTGAAGCCGGTTTTTGCGCTGCTTAAGGGCTCCATCGGCATCCAGCCCACCCTCAAGCGCGCCCTCCAATCGGTCCCCGGCATCCGCTCGGCCTGGCTCTTCGGTTCCTTCGCCAAAAATGAAGCCGACGCCTCCAGCGACATCGATCTCCTCATCGTCGGCGAGCCCGACCAGTCCCGGTTGGCCTCAGTTGCCCGCAAGGTCGAGAAGACTCTCCGCCGCGAAATCAACTACACTGTTCTCACTTCCACTGAATTGAAGCGCCGTCTCAGGAAGGGCGACACATTCATCGCCGACATCTGGAACGGCAAGCGCATCGAGCTGGTTGGCCATGGCAACCACAAAGCCGCAGAAGATCGATCCGAAGCAAGTACGGCAGTTTCTGGCTGACGCCGGCAAAAAAGCCTCCGCCGCGCGAAAAAACCTCGTAATTGACGAAGAGACCGCCTATCAAACCGCCTACCAGGCCATGCTGAAGGCTTCATTGGCCCTGATGTTGAGCCACGGTCACCGTCCCCGCGTACAACTCGGCCATCACGTTGCAATCATCGAGTTCGCCCAAAAGCATCTCGATCCGAGCCTCGCGCCTCTATTCGCTCTCTTTGATCGCATGCGCCGCAAGCGCAATGAAGCCTTCTACGATATCGCGCTCATCGGCGATGAGGAAGCGGAAGACGCCGTTGTTGCGGCTGAAAAATATTTGAAGGCAATCGCCGCCGATATTCACAAGAGACTACCGTGAGTCACCGTGCGCCGGGTACCCTATATTCCACTCTGAGCTCGTCGACGGATCCCGTCCTTGCAGCCTGGGCCCGAAGTAATTTTCAACAACAACCCAGCAGATTTCCCCCTGGTTCCTGGCTCCTACTTCCCCACTTCCAACGCTTTTCTATCCCACTTCCGCGCAAATCGCCGCCGCCTCATAAGTACTCTGCAAAAACGCGAGCAGCGCCCCATCCGGATCGGCCGACCTTCCGCACAGCCTCATAAGGGAGCACAAACTCCCCGAAGTTCCTGTCGTACCCGGCCTCAGCCGGCGCAATCGCATACTCCGCATACCCGGGCGGCTCCGGGTAAGCGTAGCTATAGAAAAAGCCTCAATATTCGGGCCTCCCGGCGGTCCCGGCGCGCCCGGCCAGAACCCGCAACTGCTCACCTCGTGCGAATAGGCGTCGCGCGTCACCCGGTCCGGCAGCCCCGGCATGCTGGCGTGCTCCGGCGCCGTCCGCCCTGAAAACCGTGTGCAGGCCATATCCAGCGCCCCCCAGAAAAGATGCACCGGGCTGACCTTGCCCATGAACCGCGCCCGAAAAACAGTAATAACCCGTTCCGCCTCGAGCAGCACCCGCCAGAACCGCTGCGCATATTCGCCGTCATAAGCCTGGTGCGTCTCATCCTCGTCAAATCGAATCGGATTCTCCACCTCGCACGGCGTCGCCAGATCTTCACCGGCGTTCCCATGCTCTCCAGCGCCTCCATCACCCGCCTGTAAAACTCCTTCACCGTCATCTGCTTCAGAGGAACAATCCTGCTCTCGCCGTCGCTGGTAGCCGCCACCAACATATGCTCCAGAAAATCAAAATCAATCTGCAGGATGCGGTTGCCATACGGCATAGGCATAGTAGTCAGCCCGCGAACGGTGGGATAAAGCGTCACATTCCAGCAATGATTGATCGCCGGCGTCAGCTCCATCCGAACCTTGCCCACAATCTGCACCCACATATGCAGCGTGGCGCAAGTCTCGCTCCACTCCGCCTGCCGAAGCTCCGGCCAAACCTCGTTCGCCGCGTTATCTTCCGTCCCCATAATGACCTCTCAGAGCCCCATCATAGCGTTCCACAAAGGCTGGTTGCCCCAGGTCTCGCTTTTGAGACCTGGGATAGGCTAGCACTCGACCAATCCGTTTCCCCACCCCATAAACAAAAGGCGCCAACCGGAACCCCGGCAGCGCCCTTCTCAGCCCAAATAATTCTCAATCTCAAACGTAATTCCCGAAATGCAGCGCCTTATCTCTTCCATCTGCCGCTTCCACTGCTCCATCTGCCGCCGCAACTCTTCCATCTGTTTCGGATCGATCTTGAACTGCCGCTTCATCTGTTCCATCTGCTTCCGCAGCTCATCCATCTGTTGCGGATCGATCCTGAACTGTTCCGCATTAAAGCTATCGCGCAGTTCGTCCATCTGCTCCCGCAGTTGCTCCATCTCATTCGCGCCGATCTCCGCCATCGCGGGCCAATCTCCCCAGGGGAAAATCTCCTCCATCTCCACCGCTATGATGCTTTGAATCCACCTGCAGCGTCAGCGTCTGCTGCTTCTTGTCCCGCAGAATCGTCACCTGCACCGGCTTTCCCTGGTTGGCTCTCAGCGCCCGATCCCACGCGGCGAGGTTCGTCATCGTCTCATTCCCCACCTTGAGAATCACGTCAAAAGCCTGCAGTCCCGCCGCGGCAGCCTCGCTCTTGCGCGCCACCTGCTTCACCATCACCCCGCAGGCACGCCCAGATACTCAGCCATCTGCGAGGTCAGCGGCTCCACCAGCGCTCCCACGTTCAGCGTGCCGCCGAAGAACGGCATATGGAACCCGGGCGATCGACGCGTCTCCCCCGTCGCCCAGAATTCCCATCCCCGGCGGCGATTGTGTAAATCCATCCCCGCCGTTGCCGATCTTGTTCCAAACGTCGCGCTCCATCACCCTCGATCGGCCAGTTCCACGGCCAGTGTCTGGATATTCCCGTCGCGGCTGATCTCCATACTCACTTTGCGCCCCGCCGGAATCTCCCGCAGCATCCGGCGCAACTGCTCGGCGCCCTCCACTTTTTGCCCGTTCAGCTTAGCACCACGTCGTTGACCCGCAGCCCATCTGCCCCGCCGGAGCGTCGTGGTCGATCAGCGTGATCACCGCCCCCGCGCACCTCCTTGAGCCTGAGCGACTGCGCCTTCTCCTGGTCCACGTCCGTCAGGTCTACGCCCATTCCA
>CAWIVA010000097.1:0-24646 GCA_963839225.1 uncultured Acidobacteriaceae bacterium | reverse complement strand
GCCAGGTGGAGCAAGTGCAGCGCCAGAGGTTACTAATGCCCCTTCTGGTGGAACTAAAGCCATCGCAGATGGTAGTCTTTGCCCGGATCGCGGAAGAGTTGGAACGGAATGGCTTTGAAGTGGAACCCTTTGGCCCACAAACACTTGCGGTAAAAGCAGCGCCGGTTGGACTGGAGGGAGCGGCGCTGGAGCGCATGTTGGCCGAGGTAATTGAGCAATCGAGCGCCGATTCCGCAGGAACCCCCGCAGAATGAGGATCTTACGGCTCTTCGGACGCGAATTGCCGCTTCCATCGCCTGCCATTCCGCGATCAAGGTCAATACCGCTCTTGACCCGGTTAGAATGGAGTGGTTACTGTTGGAACTGGCAAAAACCAGCCACCCAACAAGTTGCCCGCATGGACGTCCAATAGCTTTGCTGTATTCTTGGAAGGAATCCAGCGGGCCTTCCACCGTATCTAGAACGTTTGGAAGGTGGCAATCCTCTCAGGAGAGAGGTAGCCCGGCGCAAGCTAGGACTATGTACCCGTAAACCCAATATTTAAGTTGACGCCCATATGGGAGCGGCAACCTTTTAAGGAACGCGAAATCTTGGTTTGTAACGTCAGCCTGGAAGTGAGGTTTTTCTTTGACAGCAGAGCAATTGGAAGCATCGCGCGCCGAAAGGATGCGCCAGAACGGACACGGGACACTCACCCTGGAGGACGCCCGGACTTGGATTGAAGAGACCGGATTGTGTCTTTTTTTGCCCCGACGGCAATTTTCCTCCTCCATCGCGCCTTCTTTTGTCGAGGCCATCGCCGGAAAGCGAGACGCGACTCCCGATCCGAGCACGTTGCCTGCCGAAGAACTCTGGTGCGGCTTGAGACCGACGGCGTCGCTGTCCGGCTCAACCTGCTGGGCCAGCCCGGCGAGCAGCCCGACTTTGTGGTGGCCAGCTGGGTTCTGCCTTACGTGTATGCTCTGCGCGGCGACCGCGACTGGCGGCGCAGCCCGCAACTGACCGGTTCGCGGCAGGTTTCGCAACTGGCCGTGCAGGCCTACAAGCTGCTGGAAGCGGGCGACGCCACCATCCCCGAACTGAAACGCGCGCTGGGCCGGGAAGTGACCGAAGGCGCTGTTCTGCGCGCTATTACCGAGCTCTGGCAGCAACTTCGCATCATTCCCGTGGTTCTCAGCGCCGGGCCAGCCGGCCAAGTGGCAATTGCTCCGCACATCGCTTTCAGAAGGCGATTGCCGAAGGCGCATCCACCTCGCAGGTCACTGCGATTTCGGTGCTTGCCTCAATCTATCTGCAGGCTGTTATCGCAGCCAGCATGGAAGAGGTGGAGCTATTCCTGGCCCCCACGGCGCGCAGCAAGGTTCGCGAAGTGCTTCGCGGCCTGGTCGCCACCCGCCAGGTGCATACCATCTCCCTGGGCCACGCGCCGCACTTTTACGTCGCCGGCACGCTGCCGGAGTTCGCCACCGCGCCCACCTATATTCCAGCTCTTCGATGACTGGCCTCCTCATACTTCCTGCGCTCACGGGAGCAGGGAGAGGGACGCACTCGATTTTGAGGCGCGGACCCCTGCCGGCACCGCTCCGCGGCTTCAATTAAGCCGCGCCCCCGGCTGCGAAACCCACGTTTCCAGACCTCCCGCTGTGCGTAAGGCTGCTTCCAACGGAAAGTCTCCTGCGGCACGGCCCCACTTCAGCCGGGGAGCCTCGCACTCGCGTGACCGCAAGCCTGCACAAACATCTAATGGCAGCCGTCCGGCGCGGCGCACAAGCGCTGAATCCCGTACATCAGGGGCGCGTACGGCCGCTAGCCAGCACCCGATCCCGCCGCATCGGCACAGATGGGGCTCGAAGACTCCATCTAGCGCCAAACGGAATGGTGCACACGCAGCAACGGTCAAAGAACGGCCTTGCGGCCAAATGGCAGCGTCTCGCGCACGTCCAGCGGCACATCAGGCGCGCGCACCACGAGTCATCCGCTCCGGCATGGGGCCGGCGACAACGGCCATAGCAACGGCGCCAAGACCGCGGGGAAGCCGTGCGGAACCTCACGCGTCAGCCGCAAGCCGGCAATGGCCGCGGGTGTGAAGGCGGCGAAAAACAAGCGGTTTGGCTTTACCGCCCGGCCCAAGCAGGGGACAAAAAAGTGATGAGTGCGGGAAGAAGGTTCTTTGCGTTGCTTTTGAGCCTGTCCACAACCTGATCGTAGCCATTGACGGTCCGGCAGGTGCGGGTAAAAACACGGTTGCCCGGCACCTGGCCCGGCATTTTGGACTACTGAATCTGGAAACGGGCGCCATGTACCGCGCCTTCGCCCTGAAGGCGCTGCGCGCGGGAATGCTTTTGGACGATTGCAAGGGACTCGAAAAATTAGCCGCCCAAACCACCATCCGTCTGGAGCCCGGCGAAGAAGACAATCGCGTCCTGCTCGACGGTGAAGACGTAACCGGACTGATCCGCAACCAAGCTGTGACAGACGCAGCCTCACAGGTAAGCGTCTATCCCGCCATTCGCGCCTGGATGGTCCGCATGCAACAACAACTAGGAGCAAAGGGCGGAATGGTGATGGAGGGCCGCGACATCGGTACAGTGGTCTTTCCCCATGCGCAGGTAAAAATTTACTTGACGCTGCTCCGGAGGTGCGGGGCCTGCGCCGCTTTGACCAGCTCGGCCCAGCGCCCGCCCATTGCAACAGGAAGAAGTATTCGCGACCTTCGCGCCCGCGACGAGCGGGACCGCAACCGCGCCGATTCGCCACTAAGCCGGGACGGACGCTATTCTGCTGGATTCGACCCGGATGACTCTCAGCGCGAACTGTCAAAGCCGCTGAGGCAGATGGTGGCGGAAAAGTTGAAAAAGCGCGCAGCGGGGGAATGCTATAGGCTCTTAGAGTATGGAAATCACCTGCTCCCGCTGCCACCAGACCGTCCAGACAGATGACTGCTACTGCCCTGCGTGCGGGTTGCCGCAACTTCTGTACACGGCGGAAGGCGGCCGGACAGGCCCACCGGAGCGGTGGAGCGAAGCCGTGCGGGATGCGAGCGAGGTGGCCTGGAAGCCGGCCCTGCGCGCGGCCCTGATGCTGGCAGTTCCTGCTGGTCTGCTGTGCTCTCTGTTTTCCCCGGTTAACATCTTTTGCCTGCTGTGGATGTCGGCGGCGGCTACGTGGACAGTGGTGCTTTATATGCGCAGCCAACGGCCGGCCTGGATCACCATTGGAGCCGGCGCGCGCATTGGACTGGTTACCGGCTTGCTGGGCGCATGGGTAGCTGCGGCGGCAACAGGAGTCACACTCTTCGCGATGCGCTTTATGCTTCATCAGGGCAAGGAATTTGACGAAACCTGGCAGTACTTATCAACGACCAGGTAAGCCGGCAATGGACAGCCGCGGGTGTTGACGCGCAAAGTTACGGTCTAAGAGCCTGGTTTCTTTCTCCTGAAGGACGTGCCGGACTGATGTTGAGCTTTATTCTGTTTCTTATGGCAGTGCTGATTCTCTTTGCTGTCGGCGGCGGCGCTCTGGGGGCGAGGATAGTGGGCCGCACTCGCCGGCCGGAGGTTTAGAATCTTTTCCCTTTCCGATAGGCTTTAAGCCTCGAAAGCATTCTTTTTCAGCCGCGCATTTCGATTGACTTCTCCACAACTTGCCCCGGAGCGGCAATCCCTCGTATCATCCTGCGAGAGACAAGCAGCGAGAGAACCCATGAGCGAAGCCCAAACAAACCCGGCCTGCGCGTGAAGGGCAGGCTGATGTCAGCCTCGGAGATTGAGCGCACGCTGGTGCGCCTGGCCCACGAGATTGTTGAAAAGAGCAACGGCAGCGACGACCTGGCGCTTGTCGGCATCAAGCGCCGCGGCGTAACGCTGGCCGAACGGCTAGGTAAGATGATTTCCGGCATCGAGAAGCGACCCATCGATACAGGCATGCTCGATATCCAGTTCTACCGCGACGATTTAACCACGGCTGCGCGCGCCCGGTGGTACCCCCGGCGCCATCGGATTCGACATAGACGGCCGCGACGTGGTGCTGTGCGACGATGTGCTTTATACCGGCCGTACTACACGCGCCGCGCTCGATGCTCTCTTTGCCCATGGCAGGCCGCGCCGGGTTCAACTGGCCGTCCTTATCGATCGTGGCCATCGCGAACTGCCCATCGAGGCCACGTATATTGGCAAACGTGTGCCAACCAGCAGCCGTGAGATCGTTGAGGTAAAGTTCCGCGAGGTCGATGAAGACGAGCAGGTGGTGCTGGTCGAACGGGTGGATTAAGAAACTTCAGCTAATAGCTTTTAGCTAAAGGCTAAAGCTAGCAGCCAGAGGCAAGAGCAAGATGAACTCAACTGCAACTCCAGTTCGCCGCCAGCTTCACACTCCGCCAGTGCCTGCATCGCTGTTCCCCCATCACCCAGGATCGCTGCTCTCGGCATCGGACCTGACTCTGGACGGAGTGAGCCACATCCTTACCCGCGCAACGGAGCTGGAGAAGATGGATCTGCTGGTTCGGGATCGCATCCTGACCAAGCGCCGCGTGGCGCTGCTTTTCTACGAGTCCTCTACGCGGACCCGCACCAGCTTTGAGCTTGCTGCTAAGGCACTGGGCGCCGACACTGCGTTGGTTTCAAGCCTCAGTTCAAGCATTGAAAAGGGCGAGACGCTGAAGGATACCGGCCTGACCCTGCGGGCCCTGGGCGCGGAAATTATTATCCTGCGCCATAACTCCAGTGGCGCGGCCTGGCTGCTGGAGGCCGAGACTGGCCTGCCGGTGCTCAACGCCGGCGACGGAATGCACGAGCACCCCACCCAGGCGCTACTCGATCTGCGCACGATTCTGGCTCATTTACGGCCCAGCGTTCAGGCCGTCACCGCGGAAACTCTTTCCGGCATTACGGTCAGCATCGTGGGCGATATTCTGCACAGCCGCGTGGCTCGCTCCAACATGCTGCTGTTGCCCCGGCTGGGCGCGCGCGTCGTGCTCTGCGGTCCTAAAGAACTGTTGCCGGAACTAGCCGCCCAGGCGGGACCGGGCATCGTAATCGAGCGGGATTTTGAGGCCGCAATCAGTCAGTCGCAGGTGGTGATGATGTTGCGCATCCAGGCGGAGAGGCTGGCAGGGTTGCAATTGGATCTGGACGAGTACAAGGCCAAATACCAACTCACCGGCCCGAGGCTGGCTACGCATGCGCCAAGCGCAATCGTGATGCATCCGGGACCGATCATTCGCGGGTTGGAAGTGACCGCCGGAGTGGCTGATGGGGCACAATCGGTGATCATCGAACAGGTGCGGAACGGAGTAGCCATACGAATGGCGGTAGTGGAGCGGGCTATGACGGCTACCAAGCAAGGAGGCCGCGCATGACGGCTCTGGTGATTCGCGGCGGACGGCTGGTCGATCCGGCGGCGGGCGTGGATGCTCTCAAGGACCTTCTGCTCAAGGAGGGGCGTGTAGCCGAGATTGCCGGTCCGGGCAAACTAAAAGGGCGCGAATGACGCAGAGGTGCTGGATGCTACCGGGCTCACTGTTGCGCCGGGGCTGATCGATATTCATGTTCACCTGCGCGAACCGGGGCAGGGATACAAGGAGACCATTGCTACGGGGACGGCGGCGGCGGCGGCGGGTGGTTTTACGGCTGTGGCGGCGATGCCGAATACGATGCCGGTGAACGACTCGGCGGAGATTACACGCTGGATGCAGGCGCCGGAGCGTGAAGCGGCTGTTCGCGTTTTTCCCGTTGCCGCCGCTACGCGCGGGTCAAAGGGGGAGGCGATCAACGACTATGCGGCTCTCAAATCCGCCGGGGCCGTTGCCGTGACCGACGACGGGCGGCCGATTCTGAAAGACAATATTATGCGCGAGGTTCTGGCTGCCGCGGCGCGCGTGGGATTGTGCGTGATTCAGCACGCCGAGGATACCCGGCTGACGGAGTGCGCCAGCATGAATCTGGGACCAATGTCGTTCAAGCTGGGGTTGCGTGGAATGCCGCCGGAGGCTGAGTCAAGCATGGTGGAGCGGGATATCCGCCTGGTGACCCAACTGCGCGACTCGCACGCCCATCTGCACGTGGCCCACACCTCCACGGCCGCCGCTCTGGCTGCCGTTCGCCAGGCGCGGCGCAGCGGACTGCGCGTCACCTGCGAGGTTGCGCCGCACCACTTCCTGCTTACCGAAGAGCACGTGGGCTTCTACTCGACCAACGCCAAGATGAACCCTCCGCTGCGCTCGGCAGCCGATCGCGACGCCATGATCGAGGCAATTCTCGACGGAGTGGTGGACGCGATCGCCACCGATCACGCTCCACATGCCGTGCACGAGAAGGAAGTGGAGTTTGAGAACGCGCCGAACGGAATTACTGGTTTGGAGACCGCTCTGGGCCTCTGCCTGCGCTGGCTGCACAAGGAATGGAAGATGCCGCTGGGACGCGTTCTGAGCCTGCTGAGCGCCCAGCCCGCAGCGCTGCTGAACCTGAAGGGACGCGGAACGCTTATCGCCGGCAGC
This sequence comes from uncultured Acidobacteriaceae bacterium, assembly GCA_963839225.1. GTDB lineage: Bacteria > Acidobacteriota > Terriglobia > Terriglobales > Acidobacteriaceae > Telmatobacter. The sequence goes on along the minus strand of CAWIVA010000097.1, from coordinate 18,153 downwards.
TTTGCCGATGTGGTGGTCTTCGATCCCAAAACCATGTGGACTTACAACGCACGGGAAACCAAATCGAAGTCGCGCAATACGCCGTTTGACGGGTGGGAAATGCTGGGAAAAGTGCGCTGGACAATCAGCGAAGGGCGGGTTTCGTACGGAAATCAGGCATAACCTGCCACTTTTTGAGATATAAACTCTCCATATTGTTACACATTTTGGACGGGAGATTTTTTTTGAAACCACTTAGAATCATAGATATTTGTTGAAAGATAAACGAATGAACAGGGCGAGGCCCCTCGACTCTCCCGGTTTGCGAGGGCGATGGGCGAACCGGCGCAGCCCTCAGACTTCAAGTGAATAAGAAGTGAATGGTCATGCTTTCCAGAATGCGCTCCAGCGAGTGGCCGTACTATCGACTGACACAAGATCGCCTTCGGTGCTGGAGTGGGCGCCTTCGATTTGAATGAATGGGAAATGGCTGCCTAAGCTTGCGGGCAAAGAAATCTTCGCAGGCGCGGGGCCGGGTTCGCGTTCAAACTTCAGTCGCCAGCCCTGGCGATCGAGGGGTTCCAGTCGCAGGTTGAGGCGGCCGAGCGCGTGGGCGTGGCAGTGAGGATATATTCTTTCTGCGGCGCGAGCTCCCCATTGGTGATGCCGGCCAGAAGGCGCAGGTGGGTTGCGTCTTCAAGGGCAAGCATGTGGCGCGTGTAGCGGATGCACTCCGCGCTGGCCCAGTTGTGGGGCATATCTCCCACGTACCCACCTATGAGCGCATTCTGCAGCGGCTGTTCCTCGCGCCAGCAGTACTGGGGGCTGGCATGGTTGAGAAATCCGATGAAGGTATCGTGCGCAGCCTGCTTCATGCCCAGCCATAAGTAAACTTCCGCAACAAAGGCGGAGTTATAGGCCCATACGGCTTCATGCTGAGCCCACCCGGTTTCGGCGGGAATATCTTCTTTAGTTACTGCCTGCATCAGTTGCACATGACCGCGGACGATGGGATGCTGCGGGGGAAAGATCAGGCCGGGGAAGATGGCGTGGGAAAATGCCCACTGCGCTGATTGCGGACGGGGCCTGTCCCATGGATTGGGTAGATTCCATGCAGGATCGTTTTTCAATAGGGTGGGAAGGAATTCGAATCCGCCTTGATAGCGGCGTATCTCTTGCGGCGCTGCTTTCAAGAATGCAGCTTCCAATTCGTTGAAAAGTGCGCGGGCATCTTTGAAGCTGTCAATATTCTGTTGCTCGCCTGCACGGGCGATGGCTTTGAGACCAGACATTACCCAGAGCGTATTGGCTAACTCATCGCGATCAAAGTCGATGCCTCCATCGGCGTTGCCTTTGGGCAGGAGGCCGTAACGGCCGAGAGCGGAGTCCTCTTTTTTTGCGCGGATTTGCAGCGATCGCAAAAAGGCGATGGCATGCACCACCTGCGGCTCAAACTCGCGCAGGAGGGACCAATCCTGGCTCAACTCGCACTGGCGGACCAGCGTGAACAAGGGAATTCCGGTATCTTTCCAGTGCCCCAAGCGGCGGCGCCGATGAGCTGGCCGGTGCTCTGTTGCCGGGTCCATGTGGCGCGCAGTCCTTCCTCGGCATCCTTGTGGTAGCCCAGATAACGCGCGGCTTCAAGGATAAAATTGCCGTCCACCATCCACAGGCCGCGGTAGCAAGTGGGTCCCACCTGAAAGGTAATTTTGCCGTCGTGAACCTCGCGCGCCTGCATGATGTTGCGCGCGCACGCCTCAACGAATTCGCCTTGACGGCCAGGGACGGTAATGGCAACGGGTGAATGAGTTGCGGACCAGGAGTTCCAGTATGCGCAGCAGGCTTCGTAGCGGTCGTCCGGATCGGAGAGGCCGACGATGATTTGTTCGGTCGTTTGATTGGCCAACGGAAGGCGGAAGAAGGCTCGATAGGGATTAGCCTTCGAGGCTTCGCCGCGGTGAAGCCTCAAATGCTGCTCCTGATCGGTGATCACGTCGAAGGTTGCTCCCGGCGCACCGGCCGGCGATTCATTTCCCAGGACCTTGCCGACCAGCAACACCTCCAGCGATTTGCGGTGCAGTACGGTGAAGATTCCGGCGTGCATTTCGAGGTCGAATTTTTCCAGAGAGAAGATTTCAACCAGCGGTTAATGCTCACCGGCTCGCTGGAGTGGGAAGTGATTTCGACGATCACATTATCGACCCGGCCTTCGCCGGTCAGGTTGGTGGCAAAGGTGGTGAGCAGGACGGAGATGCCGGGATACTCGAGCGCTGTGCGGACGACGGGCATGGTGGGCTTTCGAGCTGCTGCCCCAGCACCTGGGGAAAATGCATGCCATTGAGTGCGAATCCGATCTTCAATGGGAAGAAGGTCACCGATGCGGATTTGTCGTATCCGTAGAGCAACTGCCCAGCTTTCCCGACGATCCATACAAGAGCCTGGTCAATCAAGCTGGGCAGTTGCTCTACGGATACGACAAATCCGCATCGGTGACCTTCTTCCCATTGAAGATCGGATTCGCGCTCAATGGCATGCATTCTCCCCAGGTGCTGGGGCAGCAGCTCGAAAGCCCCACCATGCCCGTCGTCCGCACAGCGCTCGAGTATCCCGGCATCTCCGTCCTGCTCACCACCTTTGCCACCAACCTGACCGGCGAAGGCCGGGTCGATAATGTGATCGTCGAAATCACTTCCCACTCCAGCGAGCCGGTGAGCATTGAACCGCTGGTTGAAATCTTCTCTCTGGAAAAATTCGACCTCGAAATGCACGCCGGAATCTTCACCGTACTGCACCGCAAATCGCGGGAGGTGTTGCTGGTCGGCAAGGTCCTGGGAAATGAATCGCCGGCCGGTGCGCCGGGAGCAACCTTCGACGTGATCACCGATCAGGAGCAGCATTTGAGGCTTCACCGCGGCGAAGCCTCGAAGGCTAATCCCTATCGAGCCTTCTTCCGCCTTCCGTTGGCCAATCAAACGACCGAACAAATCATCGTCGGCCTCTCCGATCCGGACGACCGCTACGAAGCCTGCTGCGCATACTGGAACTCCTGGTCCGCAACTCATTCACCCGTTGCCATTACCGTCCCTGGCCGTCAAGGCGAATTCGTTGAGGCGTGCGCGCGCAACATCATGCAGGCGCGCGAGGTTCACGACGGCAAAATTACCTTTCAGGTGGGACCCACTTGCTACCGCGGCCTGTGGATGGTGGACGGCAATTTTATCCTTGAAGCCGCGCGTTATCTGGGCTACCACAAGGATGCCGAGGAAGGACTGCGCGCCACATGGACCCGGCAACAGAGCACCGGCCAGCTCATCGGCGCCGCCGGCTTGGGGCACTGGAAAGATACCGGAATTCCCTTGTTCACGCTGGTCCGCCAGTGCGAGTTGAGCCAGGATTGGTCCCTCCTGCGCGAGTTTGAGCCGCAGGTGGTGCATGCCATCGCCTTTTTGCGATCGCTGCAAATCCGCGCAAAAAAAGAGGACTCCGCTCTCGGCCGTTACGGCCTCCTGCCCAAAGGCAACGCCGATGGAGGCATCGACTTTGATCGCGATGAGTTAGCCAATACGCTCTGGGTAATGTCTGGTCTCAAAGCCATCGCCCGTGCAGGCGAGCAACAGAATATTGACAGCTTCAAAGATGCCCGCGCGCTTTTCAACGAATTGGAAGCTGCATTCTTGAAAGCAGCGCCGCAAGAGATACGCCGCTATCAAGGCGGATTCGAATTCCTTCCCACCCTATTGAAAAACGATCCTGCATGGAATCTACCCAATCCATGGGACAGGCCCCGTCCGCAATCAGCGCAGTGGGCATTTTCCCACGCCATCTTCCCCGGCCTGATCTTTCCCCCGCAGCATCCCATCGTCCGCGGTCATGTGCAACTGATGCAGGCAGTAACTAAAGAAGATATTCCCGCCGAAACCGGGTGGGCTCAGCATGAAGCCGTATGGGCCTATAACTCCGCCTTTGTTGCGGAAGTTTACTTATGGCTGGGCATGAAGCAGGCTGCGCACGATACCTTCATCGGATTTCTCAACCATGCCAGCCCCCAGTACTGCTGGCGCGAGGAACAGCCGCTGCAGAATGCGCTCATAGGTGGGTACGTGGGAGATATGCCCCACAACTGGGCCAGCGCGGAGTGCATCCGCTACACGCGCCACATGCTTGCCCTTGAAGACGCAACCCACCTGCGCCTTCTGGCCGGCATCACCAATGGGGAGCTCGCGCCGCAGAAAGAATATATCCTCACTGCCACGCCCACGCGCTTCGGCCGCCTCAACCTGCGACTGGAACCCCTCGATCGCCAGGGCTGGCGACTGAAGTTTGAACGCGAACCCGGCCCCGCGCCTGCGAAGATTTCTTTGCCCGCAAGCTTAGGCAGCCATTTCCCATTCATTCAAATCGAAGGCGCCCACTCCAGCACCGAAGGCGATCTTGTGTCAGTCGATAGTACGGCCACTCGCTGGAGCGCATTCTGGAAAGCATGACCATTCACTTCTTATTCACTTGAAGTCTGAGGGCTGCGCCGGTTCGCCCATCGCCCTCGCAAACCGGGAGAGTCGAGGGGCCTCGCCCTGTTCATTCGTTTATCTTTCAACAAATATCTATGATTCTAAGTGGTTTCAAAAAAAATCTCCCGTCCAAAATGTGTAACAATATGGAGAGTTTATATCTAAAAAAGTGGCAGGTTATGCCTGATTTCCGTACGAAACCCGCCCTTCGCTGATTGTGCAGCGCACTTTTCCCAGCATTTCCCACCCGTCAAACGGCGTATTGCGCGACTTCGATTTGGTTTCCCGTGCGTTGTAAGTCCACATGGTTTTGGGATCGAAGACCACCACATCGGCAAAGCTGCCGGCGATAAGCGTTCCGCGTCCCTTCAGGTTCAGCAGCGCTGCGGGCTGGGCGCTCAGCAGGCTCAGAACGCGTCCCAGCGGCATCTTCCATTCCTTGTGCAGCCAGCGCAGGCAGAGGCCCAGAGCGGTCTCCAAACCAGTAATTCCGTTCGGCGCGTTCTCAAACTCCACTTCCTTCTCGTGCACGGCATGTGGCGCGTGATCGGTGGCGATCGCGTCCACCACTCCGTCGAGAATTGCCTCGATCATCGCGTCGCGATCGGCTGCCGAGCGCAGCGGAGGGTTCATCTTGGCGTTGGTCGAGTAGAAGCCCACGTGCTCTTCGGTGAGCAGGAAGTGGTGCGGCGCAACCTCGCAGGTGACGCGCAGTCCGCTGCGCCGCGCCTGGCGAACGGCAGCCAGAGCGGCGGCCGTGGAGGTGTGGGCCACGTGCAGATGGGCGTGCGAGTCGCGCAGTTGGGTCACCAGGCGGATATCCCGCTCCACCATGCTTGACTCAGCCTCCGGCGGCATTCCACGCAACCCCAGCTTGAACGACATTGGTCCCAGATTCATGCTGGCGCACTCCGTCAGCCGGGTATCCTCGGCATGCTGAATCACGCACAATCCCACGCGCGCCGCGGCAGCCAGAACCTCGCGCATCATATTGTCTTTCAGAATCGGCCGCCCGTCGTCGGTCACGGCAACGGCCCCGGCGGATTTGAGCGCCGCATAGTCGTTGATCGCCTCGCCCTTTGACCCGCGCGTAGCGGCGGCAACGGGAAAAACGCGAACAGCCGCTTCACGCTCCGGCGCCTGCATCCAGCGTGTAATCTCCGCCGAGTCGTTCACCGGCATCGTATTCGGCATCGCCGCCACAGCCGTAAATCCTCCCGCCGCCGCCGCCGCCGTCCCCGTAGCAATGGTCTCCTTGTATCCCTGCCCCGGTTCGCGCAGGTGAACATGAATATCGATCAGCCCCGGCGCAACAGTGAGCCCGGTAGCATCCAGCACCTCTGCGTCATTCGCACCCTTTAGTTTGCCCGGACCGGCAATCTCGGCTACGCGCCCGTCCTTGAGCAGAAGGTCCTTGAGAGCATCCACGCCCGCCGCCGGATCGACGAGCCGTCCGCCGCGAATCACCAGAGCCGTCATGCGCGGCCTCCTTGCTTGGTAGCCGTCATAGCCCGCTCCACTACCGCCATTCGGATCGCTACTCCGTTCCGCACCTGTTCGATGATCACCGACTGTGCCCCGTCAGCCACTCCCGCGGTCACTTCCAACCCTCGGATGATCGGTCCCGGATGCATCACGATTGCGCTTGGCGCATGCGTCGCCAGCCTCGGGCCGGTGAGTTGGTATTTGGCCTTGTACTCGTCCAGATCCAATTGCAACCCTGCCAGCCTCTCCGCCTGGATGCGCAGCATCATCACCACCTGCGACTGACTGATTGCGGCCTCAAAATCCCGCTCGATTACGATGCCCGGTCCCGCCTGGGCGGCTAGTTCCGGCAACAGTTCTTTAGGACCGCAGAGCACGACGCGCGCGCCCAGCCGGGGCAACAGCATCATGTTGGAGCGAGCCACGCGGCTGTGCAGAATATCGCCCACGATGCTGACCGTAATGCCGGAAAGAGTTTCCGCGGTGACGGCCTGAACGCTGGGCCGTAAATGAGCCAGAATCGTGCGCAGATCGAGTAGCGCCTGGGTGGGGTGCTCGTGCATTCCGTCGCCGGCGTTGAGCACCGGCAGGCCAGTCTCGGCCTCCAGCAGCCAGGCCGCGCCACTGGAGTTATGGCGCAGGATAATGATTTCCGCGCCCAGGGCCCGCAGGGTCAGGCCGGTATCCTTCAGCGTCTCGCCCTTTTCAATGCTTGAACTGAGGCTTGAAACCAACGCAGTGTCGGCGCCCAGTGCCTTAGCAGCAAGCTCAAAGCTGGTGCGGGTCCGCGTAGAGGACTCGTAGAAAAGCAGCGCCACGCGGCGCTTGGTCAGGATGCGATCCCGAACCAGCAGATCCATCTTCTCCAGCTCCGTTGCGCGGGTAAGGATGTGGCTCACTCCGTCCAGAGTCAGGTCCGATGCCGAGAGCAGCGATCCTGGGTGATAGGGGAACAGCGATGCAGGCACTGGCGGAGTGTGAAGCTGGCGGCGAACTGGAGTTGCAGTTGAGTTCATCTTGCTCTTGCCTCTGGCTGCTAGCTTTAGCCTTTAGCTAAAAGCTATTAGCTGGTTTCTTAATCCACCCGTTCGACCAGCACCACCTGCTCGTCTTCATCGACCTCGCGGAACTTTACCTCAACGATCTCACGGCTGCTGGTGGGCACGCGTCTGCCAATATAGGTGGCTTCGATGGGCAGTTCGCGATGGCCACGGTCGATGAGGACGGCCAGTTGAACGCGTCGCGGCCTGCCGTGGGCGAAGAGCGCGTCGAGCGCGGCTCTTATCGTGCGGCCGGTATAAAGCACATCGTCGCACAGCACAACGTCGCGCCCGTCGATATCGAAACCGATTTCCCCTCCGGTAACCACCGGGCGCACGTCCGCCAGTGGAGAGATCGTCGCGATAAAACTGAATATCGAGCATGCCTGTATCGATGGGGCGCTTCTCGATGGCAGAGATCAGCTTGCCTAACCGTTCTGCCAGAGGAATGCCGCGGCGCTTGATGCCGACCAGCGCCAGGTCGTCGCTGCCGTTGCTCTTTTCAACAATCTCGTGCGCCGGCGCACCAGGGTGCGCTCTATCTCCGAGGCGGACATAAGCCTGCCCTTCTCGCGCAGGCCGGGTTTGTCTTGGGCTTGGCTCATTGGCTCTCTCCGCCGCTTGTCTCTCGCAGGATGATACGAGGGATTGCCGCTCCGGGGCAAGTTGTGGAGAAGTGAATCGAAATGTGCAGCTCCGGAATTGGGATTCTTCCGTAGGCCGAATAGCCTTTTGTGGAAGGCTTGATAACTCTCTAAACCTCCGGCCCTCGGGTGCGGCCCACTAACCGCGCCCCCAGAGCTCCGCCGCCGATAGCAAAGAGAATCAGCACTGCAAGAAAAAAAAGAATAAAGCTCAACATCATTCCGGCTCGACCATCGGGAGAAAGCAGCCACGCCCTTATGTCAACTCCCACTGACGCCCATTGCTGGGCTATGAGCGGTGTCACCCGCTGTTGCACGGAATCCTGCCAGAGGTCGTCGAATTGTTTGCCCTGATGAAGGATGAAGCGCATCGCGAACAATGAAATTCCGGTAGCCGCGGCCGCAATCCAGGCGCCCAGCAACCCGGTAACCAATCCGATGCGGGCTCCAGCTCCGATGGTGATCCAGCCAAACCGTTGGCTCCGCATATACAACACAACAGCCCAGGAAGCCGCAGTTGATATCCACAAGAAACACAAGATGCTCACCGGAGACAATATGGAGCACAGCAATCCTGCCGGGACAGCCAGTATAAGGGCCGAGCGCAGGGCAGGCCTCCACGCCACCTCGCCTGCATCGCGCGCCGCCTCACTCCACTGCTCCGGCTGGGCCTGCCCGGGAGGACCTTCCGACGTGTACAGCAGTTGCGGCAAACCGCAGGTGGGGCAGTAGCAGTCGTCGTTCTGGATGGTTTGGTGGCAGCGGGAGCAGGTAATTTCCATACTCTAAGAGCCTATAGCATTTCCCCGCCGCGTGGTGTGCTTCAGCTTTGCCGCCACCACGGCCTCAGCCGCTTTCACGGTCTCCTCTAGAGTCATGTGGGTCGAATCCAGCAGCACAGCGTCCGGGGCCGGTTTCAGCGGGGAGTCGGCGCGATTGCGGTCCCGCTCGTCGCGGGCGCGAAGGTCGCGAATGACCTCTTCCTGTTCAATTGCCGGTGCAGGTCCCAGCTGATCAAAGCGTCGCAGACCCCGAACCTCTGGGGCGGCGTCAAGAAAGATCTTAACCTGCGCATGCGGAAAGACCACGGTGCCGATATCGCGGCCTTCCATCACTACTCCGCCCCGGGCGCCCTGTTGCTGCTGCAACCGCACCATCCATGCGCGAATGGCGGGAAAGACGCTGACCCGCGAGGCTGCATCCGTCACTTCTTGAGTGCGAATCAGCCCGGTTACGTCTTCGCCGTCGAGCAGGATGCGATTCTCCTCCTCGCCAGGCTCCAGACCGATGGTGGTTCGGCCGGCAAGTCTCTCCAGTCCCCTATACTCATCCAAAGGGAGTCCCGCCCGGAGGGCCTTCAGGGCGAAGGCGCGATACATGGCGCCCGTTTCCAGGTTTAGCAGGCCAAAATGACGAGCCAAACGCCGGGCAACGGTACTTTTTCCCGCGCCCGCCGGACCGTCGATGGCTACGATCAGGTTGCGGACAGGCTCACTGCAGGGCAAGGAATCCTCTTCCCCATTCATTAGCGCTTCTTCGTCCCCTGCTTGGGCCGGGAGGCATAGCCAATCCGGTTATTCTTCGCCGCCTTGGCGCCGGCTACAAGAGCTGGTTTGCGGCTTACGCGTGAGGATGCGCTTGCTTTGGCTGTGGCCTTGGCGCCGGTGCTGTGGCCGTTACGCCGTCCCCACGCCGGGGCGGAGGACTTTGTGATTCGTGTGCCGGAGGATCCGTTGGACGGACGAGGAGCGCTGCCTTTTGGCCGTAATGCGGCCTTTGAGCCGGTAGCGGAGCGTGCTCCATTCCGCTTGGGGCTTGAGGCAGCATTCGAGCCCCAGCGAGTGCCTGCCGAGGCCGACCGCGTGCCGGCTACTGGCCGACGTGCTCCTGAGCTACGGGATTCAGAGCTTGTGCGCCGGGCCGGATGGCTGCCGTTGGACGGTTGCGCCGGCTTGCGGTCCCGCGAGTGGGTGGCGGGTCGGCTGAAGTGGGGCCGTGCCCCAGCGGGCTTCGCGTTGGAGGCAGGCTTACGCGCCTCAGGAGGTCTGGAAGCGTGAGACTCCGCCGCGGGATATGGATTAGTTGAGGCCGCTGAGCTTGGTGAAGCAAGAGTCCGCGCCTCAAACTCGAATGCGTCCTTCTCGTGGTCCCGTGAGCGTAGAAAACTCGATGAGGCCATCATCGAAGAGCTGGAATAGGTGGTAGCAGGCTCAGCAAACTCCGGAAGTGTGCCGGCGACGTAAAAATGCGGCGCGTGGCCCAGAGAGATGGTATGCACTTGGCGGGTGGCTACCAGCCCGCGAAGTACCTCCCGAACCTTGCTGCGAGCGGTAAGCGGCGCCAGGAACAGCTCCACCTCTTCCATGCTGGCTGCGATAACGGCCTGCAGATAGATGGAGGCAAGCACCGAGATCGCCGTCACCTGCGAGGTAGATGCACCTTCGGCGATGGCTTTCTGGAAACGTGTGCGAAGCAACTGCCATTTGGCCGTCTGGCCGGGGGCTGAGACTATCGGGATAATGCGTAGCTGCTGCCAGAGTCGGTGATGGCGCGCAGAACGGCGCCTTCCGTCACTTCCCTGCCTAGCGCGCGTTTCAGTTCAGGGATAGTGGCATCTCCCGCTTCGAGAAGCTTATAAGCCTGGACGGCCAGTGGCGAAACCTGACGCGAACCCGTCAGTTGCGGGCTGCGACGCCAGTCGCGGTCGCCTCTGAGGGCATACACGTAGGGCAGAACCCAGCTGGCTACCACAAAGTCAGGCTGTTCCCCCGGCAGGCCCAACAAGTTCAGCCGCACGGCCACGCCGCCGGTCTCAAGGCTCACCAATAGCTCTTCGGCCCCCTGAACCAACTTCTGATTGGGAGAGGTGTTGATCTCGCCTGCAAAGGCCTCAACAAACGAAGGCGCTATCGAGGAGGCGAACTGCCGCCGGGGCAGGAAAAGACATAAGCCAGTCTCCTCAATCCACGTCCGGGCATCCTCCATTACGAGTGTCCCGTGACCGTTCAAGCGCATTCTTTCGGCGCGCGATGCTTCCAATTGCTCTGATGTCAAAGAAAAACCTCACTTCCAGGCTGGCGCAGGCGCCGGGCTAACATCGCTCCTGAGAGGACATTAGCCACCTTCCGGGGTTCTAGATGCGGTGGAAGGCCCGCTGTATCTCCTTCCAAGAATACATCAAAGCTATAGGACGTCCATGCGGGACAACTGGTCGGATGGCTGGTTTTTGCCAGTTCCGACAGTAACCACTCCATCCGAACCGGGTCAAGAGCGGTATTTATTTTGATAGCGGAGTGGCAGGCGATGGAAGCGGCAATTCGCGTGCGAAGAGCTGTAAGATCCTCATTCTGCGTAGGTTCCTCGGAATCTGCGCTCGATTGCTCAATTACCTCGGCCAGCATACGCTCCAGAGCCGCCCCTTCGAGTCCCACGGGCGCCGCTTTTACCGCAAGTGTTTGAGGGCCAAAGGGTTCCACTTCAAACCCATTGCGGTCAAGCTCCTCAGCGATGCGAGCGAAGACCACCATCTGCCAGGGTTTTAGTTCCACCAACAGGGGCATTAGTAACCTCTGGCGCTGCGCCTGCTCAACTTGGCGATCGCGCAAAATTTTTTCAAAAAGAACTCTCTCGTGTGCCACATGCTGGTCAATTATCCATAAACCATCATCGCCGGCAGCCAAAATGAACGAATCTCGCAACTGCGCCAGGGGACGGAGCGATCCCAACTGGTTCAGGTTGGCGGCAGCCTGTTCGGCTTCCACTAGGACAGTCGCCGTCGCTGGGTTTGGTCCCCCGTCTGGTGCGCTACCGGGACTTGGAGAGCAACCTTTCTACGGGTTGGCCCGCCGGCTGGAAGAGTGCCGCCGCAGCCTCTCCCCAGGCCTCCCGGTCCTGGCCCCCCCATCCGCCAGTCTGTAAAGCTCCGGGGTCAAAGGGCAAAGTGCCGGGAAACGGCGTGGGAACTCTCGGGGTCAGTTGGAAGGTTTCTGCCTCTGCCGCAGCGCCTTGGAAGGCCTGGGGATCGGAATCCGCCAGTGGAGTACTCTGCGGCGACCCGGGCAGTGGCGAGGCTGCGGGGGGCATCAGCGACGGACTGGCCGCCGGCGCTGAATCCAGCGCAGCCAGGAATCCCGCAGCCGGGCGAGCCTTGATCAGAGCCGTCCGCAGACTGTCACGAACAAAGTCGTGGACCAGGCTCTGCTGGCGAAAGCGCACCTCGGTTTTGGCGGGGTGCACGTTCACGTCCACCTCTTCAGCTGGCATCTCAAGAAAAAGCAGCACTACCGGAAAACTGGTGGGGGGAATCACGTTGCGATAGGCTTCGGTGATGGCGTGCATTAGCAGCCGGTCGCGGATGAGGCGCTTGTTCACAAAAATATAAATTGAGTTGCGATTGAGTTTTTGCAATTCCGGCTTGGAGTAAAAGCCGCTTAAGCGCAAAACGCCCGGATCGCGCACCGGCTCATCGAGGTCCTTCTTCCAGGGTGGCGGCTCAGGCAAGCCGGAGTGGGCCAGCGGGGTTTCCGCGGCCACGGGCAGCAACTGCGCCAGCGTCTCCTTACCGAAAATTTGGTAGATGCGCTCGGCGGTCCGGGCAACCGGCGGCGCTGAGACTATGGTGTGTGTGGCAGAGATCAGCTCGAAGTGCTTCTCCGGGTGTGCCAGGGCGTAATGGGTCACCAGCGCCGTCACATGGGCCAGTTCAGTACTCTCGGCGCGCAGGAATTTGCGCCGCGCTGGAGTGTTGAAGAAGAGATCGGCGACGGCCAGGGTGGTTCCGCGGGGCAGAGCAACGTCGTCCACGTGCAGAATCTTGCCGCCCGTAATTTCCACCTTGGTGCCGGTGGTTTCGCCGTCCGCGCAGGACTCCAGCGTTACGCGGGCCACGGAGGCGATCGACGGCAGCGCCTCGCCTCTGAATCCCAGGGTCGCGATGGAGAGCAGGTCGTTGACCGTGCGCAGCTTAGAGGTGGCGTGGCGCTCGAAGGCCAGCAGCGCATCATCGCGACTCATTCCCAGGCCGTCGTCGCTGATGCGGATCAGCCGCCGTCCGCCCGCCTCGACCTCAACGCGAATGCGTTTGGCTCCGGCGTCAAGGGAATTTTCGAGCAGCTCCTTCACCACCGAGGCAGGCCGGTCCACCACCTCGCCGGCGGCGATCTGGTTGGCAACTTGGTCGGGAAGAATGCGGATGCGGCCCATAGCTCCCTAGGGTAACCCAGGGATGGGTGGAATGTGGCCGTTGAAAACGCGGTACAAATATCCTGGGAAGATCGTTTTGATACGATTACCCATATAAATCCATACAGGAGCAACGCAATCCATGAGAGTTGGAATCATTGGAACGGGTGCAATCGCCGCCAAGCACGCGCAGGCCTACAAGAATATTGGCTATCGGGTCTCCGTTTGCACGGATATAAATGCCGAACGAGGGCAAGAATTTGCGATGATTTACGGCGCCAAGTTTGTCCCCTCTGCCGAGCTACTCTGCGCTCATCCCGAAGTGGATTTTGTCGACGTTTGCACGCTGCCGAATTATCGCCTTCCAGCGGTCGAGCTGTGCGCACAGAACGGCAAGCATGCCCTGGTGCAGAAGCCGATGGCGATCGAGCTGGAAACTGCCCAGAGAATGATCGTTGTCGCGCGAGATGCCGGGATTCAGCTGGGAGTGGTCAGCCAGCATCGCTTTGATGACTCGGTGCTGTTCTTGAAGCGAGCCATCGGCGAGGGGCGGCTGGGAAAAATTCTCGAAGCGGACGCCTACGTAAAGTGGTATCGCTCCGCCGAATATTATGCGCCCAAAATCAAGGGAAGCTGGGCCGGCGAAGGCGGAGGCGCTCTTATCAACCAAGCCATTCATCAAATCGACATTCTTTTGCACTTGGTTGGTTCCGTGGATGAGGTCTTTGCGCAATGGCAGCTTGGTGCTTTGCACCAGATTGAGTCGGAGGATTCGCTGAATGCTCTGTTGCACTATTCGTCGGGTGCCCTGGGTGTGATTCAGGCAGCAACGTCGTATTGGCCTGGATTTCCAGAGAGAGTTGAGATTCATGGAACCAAAGGAAGCGCCATCGTCACAGGCGATCAGCTGACGGCGTGGGAGGTGCAGGACGACCTCGGCGAAGCTGCTCCCCTTGCACAACATTCCGCTACTGGCGCGTCCGATCCCATGGCCATTTCTCTGCTCACCATCGAACGGCAACTGCTTGGCTTTGGAGAAGCCTGCAAGACGGGCAGGCCCCCTGCGTGTACGGGCATGGATGGATTCAAGGCGCTCGAACTGGTCAAGAGCATCTATGCATCCTGCGTCGAGGCCAGAAAGGTAGAGATTCTTCCGATCGAGATTTAGAACCTCTCACATCCGCCATCTTGTCATTGATCCAATGGGGCCTCTTCAATATTGAAGAGGCCCGCTGTGTCGTTGTGTTGGTCGAGACGCTTATTGCACGGTGAGCACCAACTTGGCGGTGTTTGCGAGCGAACCTGACGATGCGGTCACAACAATTGTCGTCGTCACGGGAGCCGGAGCAGCGCCTGAAGGCGACCCGCAGCCTGTAAACAACCCCAGGCCAACGAAACTTGCCGTGAGCACCAGCACCATCTTCAAGCGGCGGCGGTCTCTAAAGCCAAAGAAGCAGAACGCAATGGCCAGCGCCGCTCTCTGAAACAGCGGGCTGCGATTGTGAGGAACGGCTGACGATGATCCGGCTGCGGTAATCGTCAGCATCGTTTTTGCCGGCGTAACAGCAGTCGGTGTTACGCTTGCCGGAGAAAAACTGCAACTGGAGCCTGCGGGCAAATCGGAGCAGGCCAACGAAACAGCGGAGTTGAACCCATACTGCGAGGCTATCGTTACGCCTACAGTAGCTCCCGCGCCTCCCGGCGTGACGCTGATGCTTGATGAGGCGGTAGAAACGGTAAAGTTGGGCGGCGCACCGGTGGGATTAATCACGTATATTGCTATGCTCGTCGGGCTGGCCGCCGCGTAGCCGTTCACTGTGGCGAATGCGGTCACCTCAAGCGTAGAGGAGATATTGACCGGACTGGAATTGGAGTAAACCGTCGAATTTGAATTGGGCTGGCTTGCATCGGTGGTGTAGTAAATCTGCGCAGCAGCGGAAGTGGGTGTGCTGAGCGTTACCGTCGGTCCCGTCGTATAAGTGCCGGCCGGCGGCGTAAAAACCGGCGCAGCCACTTGCGAGCCGGGCACCACGACTAAAATCGGATCGCTCACGGTCCTGCCGGAAGAGTTCGTTGAGTAGAGCGTATATTCCTGAGTTTGCGTGGGTGAGATCGTCACGCTTCCGCTCCCACCTGAAAGCCGGACGGGACCAATGTTGTCAATGAAGTCATACGAGTCACCGCTCACCCTGAAATTGAAAGTGACTGCAGTTCCCAAGCTCACACTGGTTGCCGTCGCGGTAAAACTATCGATCACCGGCACGGCTCCCGGATTTGCTGCGTAAGCCGTGACTGCATCCCATCCGGGAAATTCGGGCGTCGACTGAATGACCTCGAAATCCGTTGATTGAATTTCGTTTGGGCCATAATGCCAATTGCCCAAATCTGTCAGGTCCCAGCGCGGATCGGTATCGCCCACAACAAAGAAGTTGCCCCCATTGTCGGCCAGAATCAGCCCGTAATTCTTCATCGCTGTGAAAATGATCTGGTTTGTTTGGGAGTAACTGGAGATATCTTTGCTGGCCTTCAATCGTACCCTCATTCCCATCGGACTTAGGGAAGCGGTGTTGTGGCTTGCTGCATGCACGGCCGGCAAAACAAAATATCCCCCGTTGATATCTCCGGCTGAATCTTCTACCGAAAAGCGGAATGCGTGATGGATCGCCCCTGAAGCAACTTCGTCGTAACGCACCAGCCCGGCAAAAATCGATAAGCCCGCGGCATCGCCGGAAGTCCAACCCCAGGGCCGTTGCTCATTGGTGGTCATGTCAAAGATGGTTTCGCTATAAGCGTCGTAAAGCCCGTTGCAGCGATTGGTTTGGAAGGTCTCATAAAGCCAGCACGTCGCGCGATCAAGTACCAGCGTGTGCGTATCGTGGATGTAAGTATCGGGCCATCCCGAGCAGTCGGCCGGCGCATCTTCAATGGGAACGGTGTCTCCGCCGGGATACGGCGCCACGACGACATCGCTTTGAGCATAGGCTTCAAACACATTGATTGGTACTGATGGGGTAGCGGTCGAGTCCACAACAATATAAGGAATGCCGCCGTCGCTGGGAGAAGGTCCGAAGACCGAATGCAGCGTATAGGGCGCACCGCCATCGTTCCATTGCGCGGCAATGGCGGCTGAATTCGGATCTACGGGCGCACTTGCGATGTTGGTATTCCAGGCATTGGTCGACGGAAACGGAATAAATCCATTCAGATTTCCGCTGATGCCGTCCGTTGTGGGGGTGCCAAGCGAGATGTCGGCGCAGCTTTGTGCGCATGCGGTCCCCGTCAAACAAGTAAAAAAACTGAAAGCAAACAACGCGTTGAATAGCAAACGAAACTTCATCAAGGCGAAGTTCATCTAGGAGTTTCCATCCGTTCTCCATAATTTTCAGGCAAATACGCACAACTAATTCAATTTATTCCGCCGCACGCGCCCGGCAGAACCGTCAAATTATCTACGCCAGAACTTTACAGCGTGTTTCATGATTCTACAAGTGAGCATCAGAAGTTGATCTCTTCTTGCCACGGCGCCTTGCAGCTTTGGGCAAAGACCCAAAACGGCAATTCAACTTGCCGCCAATGCAACGGGGCCTCCCCATATGGGGAGGCCCCGTTGGCTGCGTTCGGTTGTCGATGCAGTTGATTACTGGCTCTGCATCTGGGTCAGTGTCAAGTAGGCGTTAACTGTCGCCAGTCCGTTTGAATCCGTGCCGGTAATGGTGACTGTCACCGTGTTGGGGACGCTTCCAGGTGTTCCGCAACCAGTGAACAGGCTCAGGCCGATTACACTGGCTTCAAGCAGAACCACCAACTGCAACATACGGCGCTTTCTCAAGCCGAAGAAGCAGAGAGCGACTGCCAAGGTTGCTCCGCCCGGCAACAGCGGGAAGGAGTTGTTCTTCGAGTTTGCGCCCGAAGAAATCGTCAGCGCTGACTTCCCGGGGATGGTGGCTGTTACGGATACCGAGGCAGGGTTGAATGTGCAGGTATCGCCCGGAGGCAATCCACTGCAAGTCAAGTTGACCGTGCCAGTGTATCCGCCCAGTTCCGTTACCGTCACCCCTACCGCGCCCGCGTTGCCGTTAGGGTCGATAACGAGCGTTGTCGGAGCAACGGCCACTGTGAAGTAATCAATTGTTTCGTTGTAAGTGACAGTAGTCACCGCGCTCTGCGTATAGCCGTAAGCGTTGGCTACCGCATTCACTGTTGTTACACCTGTAGGAAGAGTGAACGTGCATGGTGTGTTGCACGCAATCGAAGTGCCGGTTGCGTCCCCATACGCATCGCCGCCCGGCGTGGTTCCGTCGAGGGTGTAGTAGATGAATGCTATGTCGCCATCTACGCTGTTATCTGTTGGGACTGTCGAGGTGGTAATGGTTACCGACAGTGGAGCATTGTCAGTGGTATAAGTACCGCTCTGCGGGGTGATAACCGGCGCGGCGGCAACTGAGCTGACAATGTAGACGGCAGAACCCACCTGGCTGGGTGCGGTGAAGTTTGAATCCACAGCGATGGCATTAATCTGTTCGCCAGGTTGATAATCCGGGCCGGGGACGGTAGCAGTGATGGTGATCGGACCGGAGTAAAGCTGCTGTGTTGAGCCCTCCGCAGCAGGATAAGTTGGGATCGTGTCGTCTGTTGTGTAATAGATCGCCGCGTTCGGATATCCCGGCTCGGTGATCGTTACCGTGGTGACGGTGCTGTAAGTTCCTGTCCCCGGAGTCAGAACGGGAACCGGAGCCACTCCAGCACTACCGGAAACTGCCAGTGTGCACGCCGTCGAGCTGACGGACATGCCGTTCGGGTTCATTGCGTAGACCGAGTAGGTCTGGTTATTCGTGACTGCAGTGCGGACGTAACCGGTGCCAGCGCCGTTAACTCTGAAGGGTCCAGCGTTGTCGACGTATCGGTAGGTGTGCCGGTTATGTTCCTCCAGAAATAGACCGTGGTTCCGGGTTTACGGTTGAACCGCAGAGTTCGGGACCAAAGCCGCCCCATCGTAATAGGCGCCAAAGCTGTTGATTACAGGTGCGGAGCCTGCTGTCGGGGTGCTGGGGTTGTTGTTTCCGATGTTGCATGACGCTAATGGAACAGTGCATGGATCGGAGCCACTTTCGCCCGTGCCAGGAAGGGGATAGAGAACTGTGCCTTCCGGTCCAAGCCCGCCTGTGATCAGCGTTCCAGGTGCGACTCGGGCCCCCGGGGCATATGGGTAACCCGGGTCACCAGCTGCGGTAACGCCGTTCTCAACATCCCAGACCGTGTAAGGAGCGGAATTCGCATCCATATACGAATACGCTTCAGTGGGAGGTACGCCATCAG
>CAWIVA010000096.1:0-12773 GCA_963839225.1 uncultured Acidobacteriaceae bacterium | reverse complement strand
GAGATCGAGGCAAGTATCAAGAAGGCATTGGGGGCAAAGTGAGCAAGTCAGCGAGTCGGCAAGTTAGCAAGTTAGCGGGTCAGCAAGTTGGCTGGTTGGCGATTTGGCTGGCCGGGGTTTTGGTTTTCGGGTTGGTTGGATTCGTGGCGCGGGGGCAGACGCTTTCGGGCATCAGGCCGGGACGATCGGTCGCTCAGCCTGCCGCGGTTGAGTATCTTTATCCCGAGCAGGTGACGGTGGATGCGGGCAAGGCGAGCGAGGTGGCGCTGCATTTTCGCATCGCGCAAGGGCTGCATATCAATTCCCACACGCCCAGGGAAACCGAGCTTATCCCGACTACGTTCTCGATTCCTGAGGGCTCCGGCGTGCGGCTGGCCGGGGCGACATATCCGGCAGGCACGGAGTTCACGCTGCCCCTGGACCCGGATACGAAACTTAGCGTATATACAAGCGACTTCACTATTCAGGTTCGCATCATAGCTACTGCCGGCAATCACCTGGTGGAAGCCAAGCTGCGCTACCAGGCTTGCGATAAGGATGCCTGCATGCCGCCGAAGACCATCACCGTGCCGATCGATGTGATTGGGAAGTGAAAGGGCAGGGACTAAGGACCAAGGGACTAAAAAACCTCCTGGATGGAATTGAATGCTCGATCGAATCGAAGAGGATAAGCTCGCGAAGATTATTTGGGAGTACCACCACGTTTATCACCCGCTTGCTCCTGCGGATGTGATTCTCTGCTTTACTTCATTCGACCTTTCGGTGGCGGAATATGCTGCGCAGCTCTACCTGCGCGGGTTCGTTCCATTCATCCTGATTTCGGGCAAGAATGCTTCCGACGGCCTGCAAAAGACCAATTGGGGAATGACCGAGGCGGAGAAGTTCGCGGAAGTGATGATGGAAAACGGCGTTCCTGGGGACAAGATCGTTCTAGAGAAAGAGGCTCAGAATTCCGGCGAGAATGTGCGCTTTTCCTACGAGCTTTTGAAGAGGATGGGCAAGATTCCGCGGAAGATTATCTTGACGCAGAAACCTACCATGGAAAGACGCGCCTTTGCGACCTTCAAGAAACACTGGCCCCAAAAAGAATATGAGCTGATGGTGACCTCGCCGCCTTTCTCTTATGAGCAATATGTCGGACCGACCGTCGATCGGGTTTCGATAATCAATATCATGGTGGGAGATTTGCAGCGTATCAAGATCTACCCTGATATGGGCTTTCAAATTCCTCAGGAGATCCCCCCCGCGGTTTGGGATGCTCATGAGAAGTTGGTTGCGGCGGGATTTGACAGGCACCTGGTGCGGTGATCCGCAGGGCACTGGAATCGAAAATTAGCGCGGAGATGTTCCGTATTGAACTTCCTTGGCCCGACTAAACCTTGTATTCCAACAAGATAGTCGTTGACCGAAGGGAGACCTAAGATGATCCTATCCAAATGCCTGAGAAGCATTCTTTTGATCGGCATGGCAGCACTTTTTCTTGCTGGGTGCTACGATCACGATCATGATCGTGATCACCACGATTACGATCATGCACCAGGAATCGACAACCCACACGATAATCGATAGCACAGCGTGCTGTTGGAAGAGCCTCCTTTTCATGGAGATTTCGGACGTGCGCCCCGGCGACAAAGACCTGTCGTTGGGGGACTCAAGATCTGCGGCAGGTTGCCCAGATCCGATAGGCGCCCCCCCGCCCTGTTTTTGGAAATTCCTCATTCGATTGAAGTTATTTGCAGAATCCAGACAACAAAGAAGTTACGGCGTCTTTTGTGGTGCTGGTGAGCTTATCGGAGAGCGCGGGACCTTCTTCGCCCGACTTTTATTCATCATTGTGCGCCGTAGGATCGTAATTAAATGCAAAGTAGACTTGAGTTCCGCGGGGGCCAATGGGCGCGGTCCGATCTTTCTTTCACACTACAGGAGGACTAGAATTCAGAGAGCAGGAGGATGCGATGGCAACTGGAGCCGCGGTTCGGAAGCTGAAGGAAAGCGCAGTGGAAGGCCCCAAAGCGGTTTCTGTAAAGAGGAAGTACTCCCCTGAGTACCTGGCCGAGCAGGAGGAAGTGATGGCGCGAGTTCGCGAAGAAGGCGCAAAGCGCATCCGCCGCTCGGTTGAAAGAGCCGTCGCCATGGGAATCATAGACAAGGACGGCAACCTCTTGAAGAAGGAACTCCCCGCAGATATGCAGCCGGGAGCGGATCGCGACTTCGGGGGATAGTGGATGCCGACCATGTACGTGGTTGCCGGACCCGCCGGCAGCGGAAAGACAAGCGCGTTTCCGGGTGACTCATTTGGCTGCGATTATTTCAACGCGGACCACCACGCGGCGATGTTGAATGGTGGCACCTATATCGGCATTCCCACGTCGATTCGGGAGATTGTCGGGCCGATCTGTGAAAAGTTCATTCAGGATCACATCGCGGCCGGCAGGGACTTTGCGACCGAGACAACCCTGCGCAGCAAAATCGTTTTCGATCAGATTAAACAGGCACACTTAGCCGGATTTAAGGTCAGATTCACTTATGTTTGTGTCGATCGGCTCGATACGTCTATCAAGCGCGTAAAGCAACGCGCATATATGGGGGGTCACAGCGGATCGGAAGATACTGTTCGGGATATTCGGATAAAGAGTCTCGCCAACCTTCAGTTCGCCTTTGACGAGTTGGGAAAGACTATCGATCTGTTTGAACTATTCGACAATTCCGCGCATGGAATGCCGCCAAAGTTGATTGCATCGTTTCTGGGACGTGAGATTACCTTTCTGGAGGCCGAGCTTCCGGCATGGATGGATGAGGCGCTGGGGCGGACGCCATACTCGACTAAGAAGCTGCGGGAGTTCTTCGAGCTGGGGATGGTCTTGCCGGTTGGCGAGTGAATCGATTCCCAGGTCTCAGAAGCGAGACCTGGGGCAACCGGCTTCTATTTCGCCACGCAATGGGGCTCGTCCCTAAAAGAGACAATGGATGAACAATCATGTCGCCCCTACGGGGCGCCAAACATATATTGCGGCTTTCACCCAGGGTTTCACCCTGGGCTATTCTCATGCGGCCCCTCCAGGGCCGAAAACCCCAAATCCGTTTTTTGAGAGCTGGGATATCGCAAATCTTATGCGAGCGATTAGCGAGTGATGGCCCAACTCTAGCTGCAAAACAAAAACGCGGCGAGAGTGGGGCGCCCGATATCTCAGCGGCTCAAACGAGAGGCCCGCGGCTAAAGCCACTTTTCTTGAGAGGTGGCATTCAGAGGCCTGAAGGCCTCTGCTCCCTCCGCGTTGCATGTGTGATGTTCTACGCCCCCACCTTCTTTTCGATTTTGGCCCAGGAGTCCTTTAACGGGAGGGTGCGGTTGAAGACCTGCTTCTCTGGTGTGGAATCGGGGTCGAGGCAGAAGTAGCCTACGCGCTCGAATTGGAAGCGGTCGTCTAACTTGGCGGCGGCGAGAGATGGCTCCAGTTTGGCATCGGTGAGGATTTCGAGGGAGTTGGGGTTGAGATTGTCGAGAATGTCCTGGCCTTCGGCAAAGTCGTTGGGATCGGGTTTGAGGAAGAGCTTGTCGTAGAGACGGATTTCTGCGGAGATGGCGTCGGCGGCTGAGACCCAGTGCATGGTGGACTTGACCTTGCGGCCGTCAGGGGAGTTGCCGCCACGACTGGCGGGATCGTAGGTGCAGTGGACTTCAACGATGTTGCCGGCTGGATCTTTTACAACTTGATGGGCGGTGACGAAATAGGCGTTGCGGAGGCGGACTTCTTTGCCCGGAGAGAGACGGTAGTACTTGGGCGGAGGGACTTCGCGGAAGTCGTCCTGCTCGATATAAATTTCGCGTGAGAAGGGGACCTGGCGGGTGCCTGCGCTGGGGTCTTCGGGGTTGTTGGCGACCTCGACCAGTTCGCCGGGGCCTTCGGGGTAGTTGTCGATGACCAGCTTGAGTGGATGGAGGACGGCCATGGCGCGGCGGGCGCGGCGGTTGAGGTCGTCGCGCTGGAAGTGCTCGAGCATTTCAATGTCGGTGATGCCGTTGGTGCGCGAGACTCCGGAGGCGGCTACGAAGGTGCGGATAGCTTCAGGGGTGAAGCCGCGGCGTCGCAGGCCGGAGAGGGTGGGCATGCGGGGATCGTCCCAGCCGCTGACGTGGTGCTCCTGGACGAACTGTATGAGGCGGCGCTTGCTGAGCACGGTGTAGGTGATGTTGAGGCGGTCGAATTCAATTTGTTGCGAGGGAAAGATGCCGAGTTGCTCGATATACCAGCGGTAGAGGGGCTGATGGTCGGCAAACTCGAGGGTGCACATGGAGTGTGTGACGTGCTCGAGGGAGTCGGACTGGCCGTGGGCGTAGTCGTACATGGGATAGATGCACCACTGGTCGCCGGTGCGCTGATGGGTGGCGTGAAGGATGCGGTACATGACGGGGTCGCGCATGTTTAGGTTGGGCGAGGCCATGTCGATTTTGGCTCTTAGGACTCGTGTCCCGTCGGGGAATTCGCCGGCTTTCATGCGGATGAAGAGATCGAGGTTCTCCTCAATCGACCGGTTGCGGTAAGGAGAGTCCGTGCCGGGCTCGGTTAGGGTGCCGCGGTGCTGGCGGATCTGGTCGGCGGTGAGGTCGTCGACATACGCTTTTCCAGTTTTGATGAGCTCGATGGCCCACTGGTAGAGCTGGGGGAAGTAGTCGGAGGCGTAGCAGAGGCGGTCCCACTGGAAGCCTAGCCAGCGGACGTCTTTCTGGATGGAGTCGACGTACTCCTGCTCTTCTTTTTCGGGGTTGGTGTCGTCGAAGCGGAGATTGGTTTTGCCGCCGAACTCTTTGGCGAGGCCGAAGTCGATGCAGATGGCCTTGGCGTGGCCGATGTGAAGATAGCCGTTGGGCTCGGGTGGGAAGCGAGTCTGGATGATGGCGTCGCCGTATTTTTTGGTGCGGACGTCCTCGGCGATGATGTCCTTGAGGAAGTTGGAAGGGGCGGACTGGCTTTCCGGGTTTGTGGTGGGCATGGCTTTTACTTATTATTCCACGGGCGGGCTGTGCTCAGAGAAGAAGCAAAAACAAGCAGGGGATAAGGCCCAAGGTTCATCGGGGTCATCTATCGGCACGACTAAAGTCGTGCCCTGACGCTTATTGGTTCTGTATTTAGTTTTTCTAACAACTCCATTGGGAAAACAAAAAGTAGTCCGGCGAGACCGTGGTCTCTCGTGTCTCCAAAGCTTATCCAAGCGATTGCAGGGTGGCTTCGGCTCGGCGGATGCGGGTCAGGCAGGTTTCGCGGCCGAGGACAGTCATGGTTTCAAAGAGCGGCGGGGCGTTTTTGCGTCCGCAGACGGCTACGCGGATGGGTTGGAAGGCCTGGCCGGCCTTTAAGCCAAGTTGAGCGGCCGCGGCACGGAGGGCCTGGTCGAGAGAGTCGTGATCGAAGGAGACGCCGGGAAGGATTTCCAGCGCGTGCTGGAGGACGCGACGGGCCATGGCTGCATCGCCACCCTTCGCTGGGATTAGCTCGGCGGGGTCGTAGGGGGGGAGCTGATCGAGGAAGAAAAAGTCAGCGGCTGAAGGTGCGTCGCGGAGGAGCTTGATGCGCTCGCGGATGAGCGGGGTTACGGCCTGGAGTTTTTCGGGTTTTGGATCGAAGCCTGCGCTGGTTAGGAAGGGAGCGATTTGGCGGCTGAGCTCGGCAACGGGGAGGGCTCGGATGCGCTCGGCGTTTAGCCAAACCGCTTTTGGGTCGAATGGGTCTTCGTCACTGAAATTGATTACGGCGTTGGCGCGGTGTACGGCTTCGAGTGTGAAGGCGGCGGTTAGCTCGTCGAGGGTAAGGAACTCGCGGTCGTCTTTGGGAGACCAGCCCAGGAGGCAGAGGAAGTTGACGAAGGCCGCGGGAAGAAAGCCGGCGTCGCGATAGGTGGTTACGCTGACGACGGGGCCATGCTTGCGCTTGGAGAGTTTGGCGCCGTCGGGGGCGACAAGCAGGGGGAGATGGGCGAACTGGGGTGGAGGGGCGCCTAGGGCTTCGAAGGTTAGCAGGTGCTTGAAGGTGTTGGTGAGGTGATCCTGGCCGCGGATGATGTGGCTGATGCGGAGATCGGCGTCGTCTACGCAGGAGGCGAGGTGATAGGTGGGCAGGCCGTCACTGCGCAAAAGGGCGAAGTCTTCCACTTCGTCGGCTTGTTTGGACTGCTCGCCGTAGACTGCATCGTTGAAGGTGAGGGCGCGGTTTTCACCGCGGGGGACGCGGTAGCGGAGGGCGAAGGGTTCTCCGGCGTCGGCGCGGCGGTCGGATTCTTCATGGCTCATCTCGCGCATTTCGGGGTTGAAGAGCCATGCGCCCTGGGCCGACTGATTGTCTTCACCGGAGTGGGCGGGGGTGAAATCGCGATAGGCGAGACCCTTGGCAAAGATTTCTTCGGCTTGTTGGCGGTGAAGAGCGAGGCGCTCCGATTGCTTGTACTCTTCGTCCCACGAGAGGCCGAGCCAGCGGAGGCCGTCGAAGATGGATTGGACACTGGCTTCGGTGTTGCGCTCGACATCAGTATCGTCGAGGCGCAGCACCAGAGTTCCGCCGGTGTGGCGGGCGTAGAGCCAATTGAAGATAAAGGTGCGCGCGCCGCCTACGTGGAGGTAGCCGGTGGGTGAAGGGGCAAAACGGACGCGGGGAGCGCTGGAAGAGGGAGCAGGATCGGGCATCGTACTCCTATGTTAGCAATCGCGACGATCTTCACGCTCCCGCTTTGCAGGCAGGGAAGTCAGAAGGCGCGTGGCCATTAGATGGGAAGGGTTTCGTCGCGTCCCTATGGGACACAGATCCTTGAGAGAATTCAAGTCCCAAGGCAGCGTCCGCCGCGGCGGACTTGCCCTGGGCTATTCTCGATTCCTCCCTCCGGGAGGAGTAAGCGGATCAGATGGAACAGAAACCCAAAGAATATTCTCCGGTGTTAAGAGAACTTCTTTTTATTGCCCCGTCTCAGGCCTGCGGAGGTAGCGGTGGATAAGGCGGCTGCGGGGGGTAGGCAGCCTGGGGCACCGGCACAACCTTCCATTCAGAGAAGGCCAGTACGTAGAGCAGAACCAGGGTGCCGAGCGACGGGATGATGCACAAGAGCGAAAGCCAGGGCGAGAAGCCGGCTTTTTTGAGGATGAACCAGCAGGGCACCATCACGATGGCAATCGCCACCAGAATGATGATGGGAATGATCGCCATCATGGCCATGATGATGCCCTTGACGGCTTCAGGATCGGGCTGGGTTTGTTGCAGGAAAAGCGCCAGATATTGCATACGGGACTCTCCGCGGGTGAGATAGGAACTCTGAGACAAGATAAGGCCTAGGGGGGAAATCTGCAATTGAATTCTCGCGGCGCAGGATTTCATGGGGCGAGAGGCAGTCGAAAGGTGACTTTCGTCTGGCATGGCCAAGTTGAAGAACGCCGTTTACCGAATTGCATGCGACCGATGGAGAACTCCTGCTAAGTAATGTCCTCGGTGTCGTAGACGGGTGCGATGGTGCGCTTTTTGGGAACGCCGTGGACGGAGCTGAGCAGGTCTTCCACTACGTCTTCGAGCTGGCGCTGGGATTCAATTACGGCGGTCATGCTCTTGAGCTCTTCAGGTTCGAGGACACGCTCAACCAGGACGACGGCGTGGCACTGGGCGACGTGGTCGAGGTTCAGCCCCTCAGGGGTCTTGGCCTTGATGCTTACCTGGTCGGTGCCGAGGCTGAGGAGATCGGCGACGCGGGCGCGCATCTCTTCAACGATGGGAGAGATCTTTGGGGCGGCAAGGATGAGCGTGGTATCGACGTTTACGATCCGGTAGCCGGCGTGCTGCAACTCTTCCATGGCGAGGTTGAGGAAGATGGTGGAGTCGGCGTCTTTCCAGCGCGGGTCGCCGGGAGGGAAAAAGCTGCCGATATCGCCGGCGGCTACGGCACCGAGCAGGGCGTCGGTCAGGGCATGAAGCAGAACGTCGCCGTCGGAGTGGCCGGCGAGGCCCTCGGGATGGTCGAGCGTGAGTCCGCCGATGCGCAGGGGCACGCCTTTCTTGAAGGCGTGCGAGTCATAGCCAAATCCAATGCGAGTTTCCATGGTTACCGTGCCTATTCTTTAGAGCGGCCTACTGAGGTTGAAGCGGCGAGAACAAAGAGGAACCGCAGATCCTTCGACTCCCTCCGCTGCCGCTCCAGTCGCTCAGGATCGACAGCATTTTTGTTCCATCCAGTTTTTCCTTCCAGCCGAAATCAGCGAGCGCGCTGGCGGAGGTAGAATTCGGCCAACTCCAGGTCGCCAGGCTGGGTAATCTTCAGATTAATCTGAGAGCCGGGGACTACGGCTACCGGAAGTCCTGCGCGTTCGACGACGGAGGCTTCATCCGTGCCCACAAATCCGTCGTCGGCGGCTTCGGCGAAGACCTTTTGCAGCAGCCCGAAGCGGAAGCCCTGCGGGGTCTGAGCCAGCACTACGACCTCGCGGGGGATGGTGGAAGTAACAAGGGCGCCGTGCGCAGTTCGCTCCACCTGCTTGATGGTGTCAATGGCGGGCAGGCCAACGATGGCGGCTCCGTGCTCGGCCACGGCGTCGATGGTGCGGTCGATGGTGGCGGTGTCGATGAGGGGGCGGACGGCGTCGTGGACCAGCACGATATCCTCGGGCTGGGCAGGCAGGGCAGCCAGCGCGTGAGAGACCGATTCCTGGCGGTTTTCGCCACCTTCGACTACGTGCACGCGTCCGGCAAAACCGTACTGATTTGCGAACTCGGCAATCTGGGCCTGGACGCGCTCCATCTCCGATTTGCGTACGGCCACATAGATGGCCGTGACCCTCTTGACCGCGGCAAAAGCACGCAGCGAGTGAATGAGGATTGGGAGGCCGTCAAGAATGAGAAATTGTTTGGGCTGCGGGCCTGCCATTCGTGTGCCCAGACCCGCGGCGGGTAGTATCGCGAATACTTGCATAACTGCTGGAGTATACAACGGCAGACACTGCTTGCTGCAGAGATTTTGGTGAAAGGATGCAGGTTGAGGTTTGTGATATCCCACCCATTTCGCACAGAACGCGAAATGGATGGGGCAGGGGGCTTTTGTTGTACGGATGCCGGTTGAAAGTTGTGCCCACCCTAGCCGGAAAAACAAAAAACCGGCGAGGGTGGAGCACCCCGGCATATGATTTTGGGATGCACCGAAGAATCAATCCGCTGGGGGTCCGAGTGGGATCCCGGCTCTGCCGATCGACACGAAGCTGCTGAAGCCGGGTCTGCGGCTGGCGGTAGGAGTGTCCGGTGGGGCAGATTCCGTGGCACTGCTGCGCGCCCTGGCTGAGCGGAGAGGCGGAACTGGGGCTGGTGGTGCACGTTGCCCACCTGCACCACGGCCTGCGCGGCGAGGAGGCAGACGCCGACATGCAGTTTGCCCGGGCGCTGGCTGGGGAACTGGGGCTGCCTTTCCATGAGAAGCGGGTGGATACCGGCAGCGCGGCAAAGGCCGACGGCGCGGCGGGCAAAGGCGGGGAGACGATCGAGGAAGCTGCGCGGCGGCTGCGTTATGGGTGGTTCCGGCAACTCATGGCTTCAGGCGAGGTGGATGCGGTGGCTACCGCACACACTCTCGACGACCAGGCGGAGACCGTGCTGGCCAAATTTTTGCGCGGGGCATGGACCGAGGGGCTCTCCGGCATTCACCCGGTGATTGAGTTTCCCGAGGGCCGGATTCTAAGGCCGCTGCTGGGGGCAACTCGGGCTGAGGTGGAGGCTTATCTGCGGGGGTTGGGGCAGAGCTGGCGGGAGGACTCTTCGAACCGTCATTTGACTTACACCCGTAACCGCATCCGGCACGAGCTGCTGCCGCTGCTGGAGGGATGGAATCCGCGGCTACGAGAACACCTGGCGCAGATGGCCGCGCTGGCTCGCGACGAAGAGGCCTGGTGGCAAGCGGAGATGGCCCGGCTGGGGCCGCAGTTTTTGTTGCCGGGGCGGGCGGTAAGGGGTGGCGGACGCGCTGCCGGCGATGGGCTGGCTTTGGACGTGACCCGGCTGGCATCGCTGGCCCCGGCGGTGCAAAGGCGGCTGCTGCGGTATGCGGCGGAGCAGCTGGGAGCGACGCCTGATTTTCCTTCGACCGAAGGACTGAGGACGCTGGCGCTGAGGGGGCGGGCAGGACAGAGGCTGGAACTGGCCCAGGGGTTGCGAGCAGAGCGGACTCCCCGCGAACTGCGGCTGACGGTGGGAGCGGCGGTTGAGGTTGCAGAATTCGAGGCGGCTGAGGGATATAGCTGCGAGGTTCCTGGGGAGATTGCGGCTCCGGCCTTTGGACTTCGGCTGCGCATTGAGGTTGCTGCTGCGGAGGGTATAACTACAGCGGCTGGATTGGCCGCTAAGCTGCGCAACTGGAGGCCGGGCGACCGGGTGAGGCTGCGCCACTCCGGTGGCCTGCGCAAGGTGAAGGAAGTGCTGGAGCGGTTGAGGGTTACGGGGAGCAGGCGGGCGGTTTGGCCGGTGCTCGAGGTGGGCGGCCGCATTGTGTGGATGAAGGGCGTGGAGCTGGAGCCTGAGCAGGGAATTGTTGTGGCGGCTGTCAGCCTGGAGGACGATGCCGAAAGTGAAGGCAAAGATGGAGGTTAGAGGTCGGTTCTGCGGTGATTTGCGGAGGATGGGGACGGCAAAGATTCTCCATTGGATTTGACCTTTTTGTCTGTTACGATTTTGGCGAGTTGGGCGTACAATCGTTGTTACCGCTCGTCCATGCGGGAGGCGGAGTTGTGTCGCCGGCGGGCATCGGTGTAATTTTGTGACTTCAAGGGAGTTGCGAGCGTCTAAGGAGTGCAGGCGGAAATGGAGGTCCAGCGAGTGGATTTTCCCCCGCCGGGAAAAGAGGAACTCTGGTGAATTCGACGGTCAAAACGGTCATGTTCTGGGTATTTATCCTCGTTTGCCTCATGCTGCTCCTCAGCGTGGGCAGAAGAGCGCCGGCATGGGCAAAGACGCGGATATTGGCTACTCCGATCTGCTGGATAAGGTTGACGCGGGACAGGTGCAGAATGCGACCATCCAGGGTACCGAAGTTCACGGCCACTTGAATGCACGCGAAGGATCAGTTCCATACCACGATCTCCGCCAACTACGTCGATAGCCTGACCAAGGAGTTGCGGGAAGCACAAGGTCAACTTCGACATCAAGGAGCCGCGAGCAACCTGCCGCTGCAATTGCTGTTCAATATAGGCCCGTTCGTTCTGCTGGGCGCCATCTGGTTCTTCATGCTGCGGCAGATGCAGTCGGGCGGCAACAAGGCGCTTTCGTTCGGCAAGAGCCGGGCGCGGCTGCTGTCAATGCAGCAGAAGAAGATCACCTTCAAAGACGTGGCCGGCGTGGACGAGGCCAAGGAAGAGCTGAAGGAGATTATCGAATATCTGCGCGAGCCGCAGAAGTTTCAGAAGCTGGGCGGACGGATTCCCAAGGGCGTGCTGCTGGTGGGGCCTCCGGGAACCGGCAAGACGCTGCTGGCGCGGGCTGTGGCCGGCGAGGCGAATGTGCCGTTCTTTTCGATCTCCGGCTCGGATTTTGTGGAGATGTTTGTGGGCGTGGGCGCGAGCCGCGTGCGCGACCTGTTTGAGCAGGGCAAGAAGAATGCGCCTTGCATCATCTTTATCGACGAATCGACGCTGTGGGACGCCATCGCGGCGCTGGGCTGGGCGGCGGGCACGACGAGCGCGAACAGACGCTGAACCAGTTGCTGGTGGAGATGGATGGCTTTGAATCGAACGACGGCGTGATCCTGGTTGCGGCTACTAACCGGCCCGACGTGCTGGATCCGGCGCTGCTCCGCCCGGGGCGCTTCGACCGCCGCGTGGTGGTGGGATTGCCGGACGTTCGCGGCCGCGAAGAGATTCTGCGCGTTCATGTGAAAAAGGTTCCGGTCTCCGACGACACCAACCTGAATGTGCTGGCTCGCGGGACGCCGGGATTCAGCGGCGCCGACCTGGCCAATATGGTCAACGAGGCGGCGCTGAACGCCGCCCGCATGAATCGCAAGCAGGTCACGATGTACGATTTCGAGCTGGCCAAGGACAAGGTGCTGATGGGCGCCGAGCGCAAGTCGATGCTGCTGACCGACGAAGAGAAGCGGGTCACCGCTTATCACGAGGCGGGGCATGCGCTGGTTTCGTTCAAGCGCGAGCACTCCGACCCCATTCATAAGGTGACCATCATTCCTCGCGGCATGTCGCTGGGCGTGACCATTTTTTTGCCCGGCGACCGGCACAACTATACGCGCTAATACCTTGAAACGCAATCTCGCCATCGCTTATGGCGGACGCGTGGCCGAGGAGATTTTCCTGAACCAGATGTCGACCGGCGCGGGGAACGATATCGAAAGCGCCACCGATCTGGCCCGCCGCATGGTCTGCGAATACGGGATGAGCCGGCTGGGTCCGCTCACTTTCGGCAAGAAGGAGGAGCAGATCTTCCTGGGCCGCGAGATCGCGCAGCATCGCGACTTCAGCGAGGAGACGGCACGGCAGATCGACCTGGAGGTTCGGCGGCTGATCGATGAGGCCTACCAATCGGCTCATTCGATCGTGGAATCGAACGCGGACGCGATGCACCGCATAGCGGCCGCTCTGCTGGAGCGTGAGACCATCGATGCGGAAGAGGTGAGGATGCTGATCGAGGGTGAGGAACTGCCGCCTCTTCGTTCGATATTGGCTTCGCCCAGCGATACGGGCGGAGAAGTCGCAGCAGGTGCTCAAGCCGGAGCCCCGCGGCGGTCCGAACTTCCTGAGGGTTCGCCTTCGCCCGCAT
>CAWIVA010000095.1:0-43399 GCA_963839225.1 uncultured Acidobacteriaceae bacterium | reverse complement strand
CATTGCTTCATGACCAAAATGTAGCACGTTGACGGGGCCAATGGGAGCAGGGCCCAAGGCGCACGGCGGGTAACTCCAAAATTGCGGTGTTGGGCGGCTCCGTTCCAGCTTCTACTTATTCCACGGGTCAAGCAGTTTTACCGGGGACATCGTGAAGATCGCGAAGATTGCGGGTCACAAGCGTCAGATCGTCGATGCTCCCCGGTCGCCTTTAGGGGTATTCACTCACTGGCCCTTAGTCCATCTACTATTCCCCTAAAATCATCCTTCGGGGTCTGAAGCCCCGAACTCCTTTTGGCCATCTAGTGGCGCGTCTGAAGCCGCGCCCTTTCAAAACCCAAACCTGGAGTGGCGTGTCTGAAGCCGCGCCCTTTCAAAACCCAAACCTGCAGTGGCGCGTCCTAAAGCTGTGCCCTTTCAAAACCCAAACCTGCAGTCAGAAGAGTTTTCTTAATTGTTTCGGGCTGGAGGCGCCGGGCGAGGGCCCACTTCAACTCGTCAATGCCTGGCCTGTGACGGCCGAGATGGCGTGAACTCCAGGTTGCGGCGCTTTGCGTGGGCCGCGAGCTTCTTCAGTTCTCGGGGT
This sequence comes from uncultured Acidobacteriaceae bacterium, assembly GCA_963839225.1. Lineage (GTDB taxonomy): Bacteria > Acidobacteriota > Terriglobia > Terriglobales > Acidobacteriaceae > Telmatobacter. The sequence goes on along the minus strand of CAWIVA010000095.1, from coordinate 42,813 downwards.
CGGCGGAATTTTTGGTGGCCACCACGATCATGGGTTTGTCGGCCAAGGGGTGCTCGCCGTTGCGATTGCCGAAGTTGTCCAGCTCCTCGTTGATGACTTTGAAATCCTCGACCGGATCGGGACGGCCGGATGCGTCGGAGACGTCGACGAGGTGGACGAGCAGGCGGGTGCGCTCGATGTGGCGGAGGAACTGGACGCCGAGTCCGGCGCCGAGATGAGCGCCTTCAATAAGGCCGGGGATGTCGGCGACGACAAAGGATTCCTGGTCCGGCTCTGCCGACGGAGACGACTCCGAGATTGGGTTCGAGAGTGGTGAAGGGGTAGTCGGCGATCTTGGGTCTGGCGGCGGAGATGCGCGAGATGAGGGTCGATTTGCCCGCGTTGGGGTAACCGACCAGGCCCACATCGGCGAGGAGCTTGATTCGAGGCGATAGAACGTTCTTCTCCGGCACGGCCAGCTCGTGTTCGCGTGGAGCCTGGTGGCGGGAGTGGCAAAGTGCTGGTTGCCGCGGCCGCCGCGACCGCCTTTAGCGACGACCACACTCTCGTCGGGAGCAGAGAAAATCGTGGACCAGTTCGCCGGTCTCATCGTCGTAAACAGCGGTGCCGACAGGAACCTGCAGGACGACCGAGTCGCCGTCGGGGCCGGTGCAGTTGGAGCCCATGCCGTGTTTGCCGCGCTCCGCCTTGTGCTCGGGGTTGTAACGGAAATGGATGAGGTGTTGTGGCGCTGGCTGGATCCATGATGACGTCGCCGCCGCGGCCGCCGTCGCCGCCGGAGGGACCGCCGCGGGGGACGAATTTTTCGCGGCGAAAGGCCATGCAGCCGTTGCCGCCGTCGCCGGCTTTGACGCGAATTTCCTTCATCGATGAACATTTGAAGACAGGGTCAGGGATCAGGGGTCAGGTATCAGGGCGCCAAATACTACTAAAAAATGCAGTAAAACTTCATTTGCCGTCTTTTCAGTTTACCTAATCTGGCTAGCATCGTGCGTAACTTCATTTTTGGGTCGGCGGCGGGAAAGCGATCCCTCGGGAGCGGATGCCCGCTAAGCTTTGATCGATGTGGGCGGATTCTGCCGGTTTCTTGCCGCCACGCCTAATTGCAGACAGTGATTCGCCGTCGCTCGCGCCAATCAAGGCTTGCCGCTAGAGCGGGCTTGGAATTCAGTTTGCAAGCGGCATCTTTTTGCACCCTCCGCCCGCGAGCAGGGTTCTCGATGGGGCTGGGGCAAGGCGGAGTGGGATTTGGCCGTTCGTAGTGGCCGTGCTGATCGTTGGCGCGGGAGCGGTTCAGTCTCTCGCGGCACAGGAGGCGGCGGGCGGGGCTACCGGATCCATTGCCGGTAAGCTGACTGATTTGCACTCGATGGCTGTGGAAGGCGCAGCGGTGGTTTTGCGCAATGAGGCCACCGGCGCGGAAGTGCACTCTACGACCTTGAAAAATGGGATTTACAGCTTTACCGGGCTGGACTCAGGCACCTATAGCGTGGAGGCTGAGAGCGAGCAACTGGGGCTGGGGACGGCTGGAAAATATCTTTGTTACCGCCGGCCACGAAACCCGAGTGCAGACGGCGATGGAGTTTGAGCCCTCGCCCCAAGAGGCCGTCCAGGCTGTGATGCGTGAGATTGTTCCGGCGGTTCATTCGGCTGCGGAAAACCAGCAAACAGCAGTTCCGCCAGCGAGAACGTCTTTGCTTCCTCAGCCTTTGCAGAAGCCTGCGGGGAGTAGCTTGCCGGGTCAAGTGCAGCAGGAGCCTGTGGCTGCCGCGGCTCAAAAAGCGGGGACGACCCTGGAAGCTGCGGGCAAAACCGCGATATCGAGTGAGATTGGCGGTAACGGTCCCTCCGGGGCTAAAGCCGCAATGATTCTGCCGGCTTAACGCGGGGGTTGAAACCCCCGCCTCCCTCCGCAACGACAGAGGTCAGTCTCGGGGGATCCCCGCCTCCCTCCGAAACGAATATTCCCGCAGACCGGACTGCCCAAACCACGCAGCGTGCTTCCGTCCGGGTTGCGAATCCGAATGCGAGTCGTGCAGTAATTCAGGTTGCTGGCCCGAATGCCAGCCGTGCCGCCAGTGAGGCCGTAGTTAAACCCGATGCGGTAGGCGCTGCACCGATTCCGGCCGCACCGGAACAGAACCGGGCCAGCCTGATCTTGGTTAGAGATCGGAGTTTGGCTATCGACGAGGCGGTCGCCGCGGTGATGCAGGTGGCCGCACAGTTGAGACCGGCTCCTCCCAGACCATTGCAAGCTGCAGGCAATAAAGTGGACCCGGTTACGCCGGTGGTGACCACGAAAGTGAGTGGTGCGGAGCTGCAGGCGCTGCCGGCCAGTGGACGGCGCTGGCAGGATTTTGTGCTGGATACGCCGGCGGCGGCGACCACTGCTGGGGGCAGGGCGCAAGCCTCACTCCGCGGCGCGGGGCAGTTGCCGGCGGAAGCTTCCATCGACGGGGCAAGCATCCGCTTGGCCTTTGGCGGCCAGGGCGGCTATGGCCCAGCTTCTTCCGGGCCGGGTTCGAATGGGCAGGGTGGGAGAGAGCAGAACGGCATGGGGCAGGCGTGGTCAGGCGGGCGCGGGGCGCCGGTGGCTGAGGCGGCAATTCGAGAAGTGGAGATGGCGGCCGGCAACGCGGAGGCCGAAGGATTGCGGACCGCCGGAGGGCGCGTGAATGTGGAGACTCGCGGCGGCGCAAATGGGATGCACGGGCAGGGATTTTTCTTTGACCGCCAGAATACCTGGGGTGCGCGGAATCCGTTTACCCAATGGATTACGGAGACCGCGCAGGCAACCGGGACCAGCGTTCCGGTTTTTGGCAATGGTCCGAATGGGACGCCGCAGTCGTATACCCCACCCGACCACGAAACGGTGTGGGGTATCGGCATGGGCAGCCAGATCCGACGTAACAAGCTGTTCTGGTTCGGTGCTCTGGACAGCTATCATCGCAACGATCCGGGACTGTCCACTGTTAAGCATCCCTACCTGGTGGAGACCGTGAACGGATGCATGATCGGTCCTTGTACTGAAACAACCGGATTCTTTGCTCAGCCCACGAACGACCAGTTGCAGGTGCTGAGCGCGCGTCTGGGGCTTAGCAGCGCCAATCCCGTGACCGAGGGGCTGACAGCTTACTCCGGGATGCTGGAGACGCTGGATGGGCTGCTCGGTCCAGCGGCGCGCACGGCATCGCAGTGGGTGGGCTTTGGCCGCGTCGACTGGCAGGCGGCCGAGCGCCACCACTTTACGCTGGAAGGGATCGGGGCCGATTGGGACTCACCCGGCGGAGGGTTGACGCGGGTGTCGGAGACTTACGGAAGCCACAGCTTTGGATCGAGCCATGCCAGCGAGGAGTGGCTGCTGGGGCGCTGGGAGGCGTTTATTACTCCCAATCTACTGGCTGTGACGCAAGGCTCGCTGGGACGCAACCTGATGAGCGCGCATGCGGAGACACCGTCGGCCTACGAGCAGACGCTGCTGGCAGGAAATACGTGGGGCCAGTTGCCGCAGATTAATGTGGATTCGCGCTACGGCTTCACCATCGGCAATCCCTCGCGCTTTGGGCAAGGCAACTATCCCGACGAACGGCTTTATCAGGCGCAGGAAACGCTGAACTGGGTTAAAGGGAGCCTGCTGGTGAAGAGCGGCTTCGAGGTGAGCCACAACTTTGACGCAACCAGCCTGCTGCGCAACCAGACCGGTACTTATAACTACTCCAGCGTAGAGAACTTCGCCTCTGACGCGCTGGTCTTTGCCGCCTTTGGGACCACCGGCGAGCTGAACCCATTTAATCAGCACAACTGCGACCAGACGGGCAAGGTGTGGCGTGACTCGGGGGCGGGCTGCGCGGGCTGGGCGCTCTGCCCTGTTACTCCTACTATTCGCAAACGATGGGGCCTTCCAACTGGCAACTGAGCACCAATGACTGGGCTGGGTTCGTCACCACGCAGTGGCAGCCGAACAAAATATTTGTTCTCTCCGCCGGGTTGCGCTGGGAGCGGGAGCAGTTGCCGCCGCCGATGCCCACGCTGTGGCCACCCCCGGTTGCCCCGAACTCGCCATCCGGTACTTTGCCGCTACCCGGCTGCCCGACCTGGTAATGACTGGGGTCCGCGGCTGAGCCTGGCGGTGGGAAATAATGAAACGCACTGGCCTGTACTGCGGCTGGGCTATGGAATGTACTACGGCCGCACAGAGAACGCCACGGTGGAAATGGCGCTCACTCAGACCGGCAGCGCCAACGGGGACCAGAATTTTTTCATACGGCCGACAGACGGCTACAACTCCTTCACGGGGACCAGCGGCGCGCCGCCGTTTCCTGACGTGCTGACCGGGCCGCCGGGAAGCCTGGTCGCGCCGGGGGTGGTGGAGTTTGCGCCGCGTTTCCGCAATCCGGAAGTGCACCAGGCCCGGCCGCCGTGGAGGAGAACCTGCCTGGCCACGTGGAGGTGACCGCCAGTGCCATGGTGAGTTTGGGGCGGCGGCTACCTATCTCCATCGATACGAATTTCGATTCGGCGGTGAATCCGCAGACCATTACGTATGCGGTGCTGGACGGCACAGGTCTGGGTCCTATCAAGAGCCCGCAGATCACGGTTCCCTTTTACGCATCCTGGCCTTCCGGGGATTGCCCCGGCGGTTCCCCGTTAAACATCTCAGGACAGTGCGGTCGCGCCAACCCGAATTTCCAGCAGATCACCCAGATCATGAGCCGCGCCAATTCGACTTACGAAGCGGCGATGCTCAAGGTGGTCCGCTATGGCCGCCGCGGGCTGAGCCTGCACGCGCACTACACTTACGGGCACGCGATGGACTGGAATCCTAACGAGAGCACGCTGGTCTCCGCAGCGATGTGCCGGACCAGTCCGCGAACTTCGGCATGGAGTATGGAACCAGCGACCTGACGAGCGCCACTCAGCGGCCGCCATGGTGATCTATGAGATGCCGTGGAAGCTGCGTGGCGCGGAGGGACGCGTGGCCAACGGCTGGATGGTTTCGGGGATCGGGCAGTACCACAGCGGGTTGCCCTATACCATGCGCACCAGCGGCTCGCTGGCTAAGGAGTTCGACTCCTCAGGCACCGCAATCGTGGGATTGGCGCCGGGAATGAACGGATCCGGCGGCGATAATCGCGTTTATGGCCTGGGCAGCAACGGCGTAACTTACAACATCGGCCGCAATACATTCCGCTATCCGCCTACATGGAAGGCCGATATGCGGCTGGGCAAGAAATTCGACCTGGGACAGATGCGCGAGCTGGAGTTGCTGGCCGAGAGCTTCAACCTCTTCAACCATCAGAACGTGACGGAGCTGGAGACCACCGGCTATTACCTTGAATCGGGCAGCACCGATTCGCTGCCCACGCTGAACTTTCTCACCGGTTTGAAGGCCGGCACGACGGCCTTCGGTCAGCCGCTGAACGTGAATGCGACAAACCTCTACCGGGAACGGCAGATTCAAGTGGGGGCGAGGATGAGGTTCTGAGCGACGCTTGAGCCAGCGTGAAGCTGCGACTTTCCGATGGCGCAGGTTACCGTCGTGGCCATGGAGTACTGAACCCAATGCCGGCGCTGGACTATACTTACTGATTCATTCACATTCAGCCAGGGAGGATTCATGCCGACACTCACGCGCCGGGATTTGATTGCCTTATTGCTCGCCGCACCGGCGGCCGCCTACGCGTTCAACGACGATTCCGGGGAGTGGATTTCGCTGTTCGATGGAAACTCGCTGGATGGATGGAGGGTCGATGGACATAGGGACACATTCAAGGTTGTAGATGGGCAGATTGTTGTTCGCGGCGAGCGGGCGCAACTGTTCTATGTGGGCGCAGCGCACAACGCCGACTTCAAAAACTTTGAGTTGAGCATTGAGGCGATGACGAGGCCGGGAGCGGCGTCGGGCATCTGCTTCCATGCAATGCATGACCACCGTCGATTTCTGGGAGAAGGATTCACAGTGCAGGTGGCGAATAGTGGTCTGGGGCCGGACAAAAATATGATTGTCGACTGGGCGAAGACGGGCTCGCTCCAATCGCTGCGCAACGTCTACAAGCAACTTGTGCAAGATAACGAGTGGTTCAAGATTAATATCCTGTCGCAAGGTAAGCAGGTGCAGGTCAGGGTAAACGGGATGCTGGTGGTGGATTACACCGGGCCGCAACCCCCGGAACCAGGAGGGCATCCTGCCGATCATGGCACGTTCGCACTGTTAGGAGGCGGGGCGGAGAGCACGACCTGCTACCGAAACATTCGCGTGCGGCGGCTAGCCGATAACTTGGCGCAAACTTCAAATGAAGAACCGGACGACGATGTAACGCGCGATATCGCGCGGTTGATTGCGTTCAACTATCCGCTGGTTGATTATCACGTGCATCTGAAAGGCGGACTGACCATCGAGCAGGCGCTCGCAAACTCGCGGCGCCTGGGCATCTTCTACGGCGTGGCGATCAATTGCGGGCTGGGATTTCCCGTGCATAGCGACGACAGCGTGCGCGATTATCTTGAGAGCATGAAAGACCAGCCTTGCTACGTGGCCATGCAGGGCGAAGGGCGCGAATGGATGACGCTGGCCTCGCCTGAATCGATAGCCCGCTTCGACTATGTTTTCACCGATGCGATGACCTTTACCGACGACAACGGGAAGCGAATGCGAATCTGGCTTCCGGATGAGATAGGCGAGATCAAGGACAAGCAGGCGTTCATGGAAATGTATGTGAAGCGCATTGAAGGGGTGATGCGCGAGCCCATCGACATTTACGCGAATGCTACGTTCCTGCCAGAGCAGCTTGCGGCGGAGTACGAGCGCTTTGGACGCCTGAGCGGATGGCGAGGGTCATCGACGCCGCCGTGAAGAACGATGTCGCCATCGAGATCAACAACCGCTACAAGATTCCGAGCGCCACGTTTATCAAGGCGGCGAGGGCCAAGGGCGCGATTTTTTCCTTTGGAACAAACAACGCGGACGCGAACCTTGGTCGACTGGAATATCCCATCCAGATGGTGAAGCAGTGCTTCATCGGCTTCAAGGATATCTTCGTTCCCAAGCCTGACGGCCAGAAGGCAATCCAGGTGAAGAAGCTGCATGCGATGTAGCCCGGTGCGGCGGATTGATCGCGCCTAGATCACCGGTCTTTCAAGACGTTCCCTGCTTGGACTCAGTGAAGGCTTGCTAGTTGTCCTGGGTATTCATCACGATGGGGCCGTACCATGCTACCGGTTCCTGAAGCGGCCTTCCAGAAACGAGAAGAAAACGGATGCCGTCGTCGCCAGCCTGCAGTGCCACTTTGTCGCCGCTGTCGAAGAGGATGAGGGAGCGATTATCGGCTGCGGTGGGTGGAGTCGCGTCGAGCCATTGCACTTATTTCGGTGGGAACGGCTAGCGGCGCCAGGCGTTGACAACTTGCTGGAGCCGGCGAAGACGTAGGCGAAGGCGTGGCGCAGGGTTTCAACCGGCCGCAGAAAAACGCTGCCGGTTGAAACCCTGCGCCACGCCTTCGCCTACGTCTTCGCCGGCTCCGGCAAATTCTGCAACGCCTCAGCGCCGCTAGCCGTTCCCACCGAATCAGTGCAATGGCTCGACACAACTCCACCCACCGCAGCCGATAATCGCTCCCTCATCCTCTTCGACAGCGGCGACGAAGTCACAGTGCAGGCTGGCGACGACGGCATCCGTTTTCTTCTCGTTTCTGGAAGGCCGCTTCAGGAACCGGTAGCATGGTACGGCCCCATCGTGATGAATACCCAGGAGCAACTGCAGCAAGCCTTCACTGAGCTCAAGCAGGGAACGTTCTTGAAAGACCGGTGATCTCAGGCGCGATCAATCCGCCGCACCGGGCTACATCGCATGCAGCTTCTTCACCTGGATTGCCTTCTGGCCGTCAGGCTTGGGAACGAAGATATCCTTGAAGCCGATGAAGCACTGCTTCACCATCTGGATGGGATATTCCAGTCGACCAAGGTTCGCGTCCGCGTTGTTTGTTCCAAAGGAAAAAATCGCGCCCTTGGCCCTCGCCGCCTTGATAAACGTGGCGCTCGGAATCTTGTAGCGGTTGTTGATCTCGATGGCGACATCGTTCTTCACGGCGGCGTCGATTACCCTCGCCATCCGCTCAGGCGTCCAAAGCGCATCGTACTCCGCCGCAAGCTGCTCTGGCAGGAACGTAGCATTCGCGTAAATGTCGATGGGCTCGCGCATCACCCCTTCAATGCGCTTCACATACATTTCCATGAACGCCTGCTTGTCCTTGATCTCGCCTATCTCATCCGGAAGCCAGATTCGCATTCGCTTCCCGTTGTCGTCGGTAAAGGTCATCGCATCGGTGAAAACATAGTCGAAGCGGGCTATCGATTCAGGCGAGGCCAGCGTCATCCATTCGCGCCCTTCGCCCTGCATGGCCACGTAGCAAGGCTGGTCTTTCATGCTCTCAAGATAATCGCGCACGCTGTCGTCGCTATGCACGGGAAATCCCAGCCCGCAATTGATCGCCACGCCGTAGAAGATGCCCAGGCGCCGCGAGTTTGCGAGCGCCTGCTCGATGGTCAGTCCGCCTTTCAGATGCACGTGATAATCAACCAGCGGATAGTTGAACGCAATCAACCGCGCGATATCGCGCGTTACATCGTCGTCCGGTTCTTCATTTGAAGTTTGCGCCAAGTTATCGGCTAGCCGCCGCACGCGAATGTTTCGGTAGCAGGTCGTGCTCTCCGCCCCGCCTCCTAACAGTGCGAACGTGCCATGATCGGCAGGATGCCCTCCTGGTTCCGGGGTTGCGGCCCGGTGTAATCCACCACCAGCATCCCGTTTACCCTGACCTGCACCTGCTTACCTTGCGACAGGATATTAATCTTGAACCACTCGTTATCTTGCACAAGTTGCTTGTAGACGTTGCGCAGCGATTGGAGCGAGCCCGTCTTCGCCCAGTCGACAATCATATTTTTGTCCGGCCCCAGACCACTATTCGCCACCTGCACTGTGAATCCTTCTCCCAGAAATCGACGGTGGTCATGCATTGCATGGAAGCAGATGCCCGACGCCGCTCCCGGCCTCGTCATCGCCTCAATGCTCAACTCAAAGTTTTTGAAGTCGGCGTTGTGCGCTGCGCCCACATAGAACAGTTGCGCCCGCTCGCCGCGAACAACAATCTGCCCATCTACAACCTTGAATGTGTCCCTATGTCCATCGACCCTCCATCCATCCAGCGAGTTTCCATCGAACAGCGAAATCCACTCCCCGGAATCGTCGTTGAACGCGTAGGCGGCCGCCGGTGCGGCGAGCAATAAGGCAATCAAATCCCGGCGCGTGAGTGTCGGCATGAATCCTCCCTGGCTGAATGTGAATGAATCAGTAAGTATAGTCCAGCGCCGGCATTGGGTTCAGTACTCCATGGCCACGACGGTAACCTGCGCCATCGGAAAGTCGCAGCTTCACGCTGGCTCAAGCGTCGCTCAGAACCTCATCCTCGCCCCCACCTGAATCTGCCGTTCCCGGTAGAGGTTTGTCGCATTCACGTTCAGCGGCTGACCGAAGGCCGTCGTGCCGGCCTTCAAACCGGTGAGAAAGTTCAGCGTGGGCAGCGAATCGGTGCTGCCCGACTCAAGGTAATAGCCGGTGGTCTCCAGCTCCGTCACGTTCTGATGGTTGAAGAGGTTGAAGCTCTCGGCCAGCAACTCCAGCTCGCGCATCTGTCCCAGGTCGAATTTCTTGCCCAGCCGCATATCGGCCTTCCATGTAGGCGGATAGCGGAATGTATTGCGGCCGATGTTGTAAGTTACGCCGTTGCTGCCCAGGCCATAAACGCGATTATCGCCGCCGGATCCGTTCATTCCCGGCGCCAATCCCACGATTGCGGTGCCTGAGGAGTCGAACTCCTTAGCCAGCGAGCCGCTGGTGCGCATGGTATAGGGCAGCCCGCTGTGGTACTGCCCGATCCCTGAAACCATCCAGCCGTTGGCCACGCGTCCCCCGCGCCACGCAGCTTCCACGGCATCTCATAGATCACCATGGCGGCCGCTGAGTGGCGCACGTCCAGGTTGCTGGTTCCATACTCCATGCCGAAGTCGCCGGAGCCGGGTCCAGCACATCGCTGCCGGAGACCAGCGTGCTCTCGTTGGGATTCCAGTCCATCGCGTGCCCGTAAGTGTAGTGCGCGTGCAGGCTCAGCCCGCGGCGGCCATAGCGGACCACCTTGAGCATCGCCGCTTCATAAGTCGAATTGGCGCGGCTCATGATCTGGGTGATCTGCTGGAAATTCGGGTTGGCGCGACCGCACTGTCCTGAGATGTTTAACGGGGAGCCGCTGGGGCAATCCCCGGAAGGCCAGGATGCGTAAAAGGGAACCGTGATCTTCGGGCTCTTGATAGGACCCAGACCTGTGCCGTCCACCACCGCATAAGTAATGGTCTGCGGATTCACCGCCGAATCGAAATTCGTATCGATGGAGATAGGCAGCCGCCGTCCCAGACTCACCATGGCACTGGCGGTCACCTCCACGTGGCCGGGCAGGTCTCCTCCACGGCAGCCAGGGCCTGGTGCACTTCGGGATTGCGGAAGCTGGGCGCAAACTCCACCACCCCCGGCTTGACCAGGCTGCCCGGCGGCCCGGTCAGCACGTCAGGAAACGGCGGCGCGCCGCTGGTCCCCGTGGAGGAGTTGTAGCCGTCTGTCGGCCGTATGAAAAAATTCTGGTCCCCGTTGGCGCTGCCGGTCTGGGTGAGCGCCGTTTCCACCGTGGCGTTCTCTGTGCGGCCGTAGTACATTCCATAGCCCAGCCGCAGCACCGGCCAGTGCGTTTCGTTATTTCCCACCGCCAGGCTCAGCCGCGGACCCCAGTCGTTGCCCAGGTCGGGCAGCCGTGAGCGGGCAAAGTACCGGATGGCGAGTTCGGGGCAACCGGCGGCGGCCACAGCGTGGGCATCGGCGGCGGCAACTGCTCCCGCTCCCAGCGCAACCCGGCGGAGAGAACAAATATTTTGTTCGGCTGCCACTGCGTGGTGACGAACCCCGCCCAGTCATTGGTGCTCAGTTGCCAGTTGGAAGGCCCCATCGTCTGCGAATAGTAGGAGTAACAGGGCAAAGCGCCCAGCCCGCGCAGCCCGCCCCCGAGTCACGCCACACCTTGCCCGTCTGGTCGCAGTTGTGCTGATTGAATGGGTTGAGCTCGCCGGTGGTCCCAAAGGCGGCAAAGACCAGCGCGTCAGAGGCGAAGTTCTCTACGCTGGAGTAGTTATAAGTACCGGTCTGGTTGCGCAGCAGGCTGGTTGCGTCAAAGTTGTGGCTCACCTCGAAGCCGCTCTTCACCAGCAGGCTCCCTTTTACCCAGTTCACGTTTCCTGCGCCTGGTAAAGCGTTCGTCGGGATAGTTGCCCTGCCCAAAGCGCGAGGGATTGCCGATGGTGAAGCCGTAGCGCGAATCCACATTAATCTGCGGCAACTGGCCCCACGTATTTCCGCCGAGCAGCGTCTGCTCGTAGGCCGACGGTGTCTCCGCATGCGCGCTCATCAGGTTGCGCCCCAGCGAACCTTGCGTCACGGCCAGTAGATTGGGAGTAATAAATGCCTCCCAGCGCCCCAGCAGCCACTCCTCGCTGGCATGGCTGGATCCAAAGCTGTGGCTTCCGTAAGTCTCCGAAACCCGCGTCAACCCTCCGCCGGGTGAGTCCCAATCGGCCCCGATCCCTTCCAGCGTAAAGTGGTGGCGCTCGGCCGCCTGCCAGTCGACGCGGCCAAAGCCCACCCACTGCGATGCCGTGCGCGCCGCTGGACCGAGCAGCCCATCCAGCGTCTCCAGCATCCCGGAGTAAGCTGTCAGCCCCTCGGTCACGGGATTGGCGCTGCTAAGCCCCAGACGCGCGCTCAGCACCTGCAACTGGTCGTTCGTGGGCTGAGCAAAGAATCCGGTTGTTTCAGTACAAGGACCGATCATGCATCCGTTCACGGTCTCCACCAGGTAGGGATGCTTAACAGTGGACAGTCCCGGATCGTTGCGATGATAGCTGTCCAGAGCACCGAACCAGAACAGCTTGTTACGTCGGATCTGGCTGCCCATGCCGATACCCCACACCGTTTCGTGGTCGGGTGGGGTATACGACTGCGGCGTCCCATTCGGACCATTGCCAAAAACCGGAACGCGGTCCCGGTTGCCTGCGCGGTCTCCGTAATCCATTGGGTAAACGGATTCCGCGCACCCCAGGTATTCTGGCGGTCAAAGAAAAATCCCTGCCCGTGCATCCCATTTGCGCCGCCGCGAGTCTCCACATTCACGCGCCCTCCGGCGGTCCGCAATCCTTCGGCCTCCGCGTTGCCGGCCGCCATCTCCACTTCTCGAATTGCCGCCTCAGCCACCGGCGCCCCGCGCCCGCCTGACCACGCCTGCCCCATGCCGTTCTGCTCTCTCCCACCCTGCCCATTCGAACCCGGCCCGGAAGAAGCTGGGCCATAGCCGCCCTGGCCGCCAAAGGCCAAGCGGATGCTTGCCCCGTCGATGGAAGCTTCCGCCGGCAACTGCCCCGCGCCGCGGAGTGAGGCTTGCGCCCTGCCCCCAGCAGTGGTCGCCGCCGCCGGCGTATCCAGCACAAAATCCTGCCAGCGCCGTCCACTGGCCGGCAGCGCCTGCAGCTCCGCACCACTCACTTTCGTGGTCACCACCGGCGTAACCGGGTCCACTTTATTGCCTGCAGCTTGCAATGGTCTGGGAGGAGCCGGTCTCAACTGTGCGGCCACCTGCATCACCGCGGCGACCGCCTCGTCGATAGCCAAACTCCGATCTCTAACCAAGATCAGGCTGGCCCGGTTCTGTTCCGGTGCGGCCGGAATCGGTGCAGCGCCTACCGCATCGGGTTTAACTACGGCCTCACTGGCGGCACGGCTGGCATTCGGGCCAGCAACCTGAATTACTGCACGACTCGCATTCGGATTCGCAACCCGGACGGAAGCACGCTGCGTGGTTTGGGCAGTCCGGTCTGCGGGAATATTCGTTTCGGAGGGAGGCGGGGATCCCCCGAGACTGACCTCTGTCGTTGCGGAGGGAGGCGGGGGTTTCAACCCCCGCGTTAAGCCGGCAGAATCATTGCGGGCTTTAGCCCCGGAGGGACCGTTACCGCCAATCTCACTCGATATCGCGGTTTTGCCCGCAGCTTCCAGGGTCGTCCCCGCTTTTTGAGCCGCGGCAGCCACAGGCTCCTGCTGCACTTGACCCGGCAAGCTACTCCCCGCAGGCTTCTGCAAAGGCTGAGGAAGCAAAGACGTTCTCGCTGGCGGAACTGCTGTTTGCTGGTTTTCCGCAGCCGAATGAACCGCCGGAACAATCTCACGCATCACAGCCTGGACGGCCTCTTGGGGCGAGGGCTCAAACTCCATCGCCGTCTGCACTCGGGTTTCGTGGCCGGCGGTAACAAAGATATTTTCCAGCCGTCCCCAGCCCAGTTGCTCGCTCTCAGCCTCCACGCTATAGGTGCCTGAGTCCAGCCCGGTAAAGCTGTAAATCCCATTTTTCAAGGTCGTAGAGTGCACTTCCGCGCCGGTGGCCTCATTGCGCAAAACCACCGCTGCGCCTTCCACAGCCATCGAGTGCAAATCAGTCAGCTTACCGGCAATGGATCCGGTAGCCCCGCCCGCCGCCTCCTGTGCCGCGAGAGACTGAACCGCTCCCGCGCCAACGATCAGCACGGCCACTACGAACGGCCAAATCCCACTCCGCCTTGCCCCTGCCATCGAGAACCCTGCTCGCGGCAGATCCCGGAAAAAAATGCACTTGCAAACTGAATTCCAAGCCCGCTCTAGCGGCAAGCCTTGGTGGGCACAATCGACGGCAAATCACTGTCTGCAATTAGGCGTGGCGGCAAGGCCGGGAATGAACCCCGGCAGAATCCGCCTGCAGTCGATAGAAAGCTTAGCGGGCATCCGCTCCCGAGGGATCGCTTTCCCGCCGCCCCGATTTCCCAAAAATGAAGTTACGAGCGATTCTAAGCCAGATTAGGTAAACTGAAAAGACGGCAATGAAGATTTAGCTCGTTTAGTAGTATTGGCGCCCTGATCCCTGACCCCTGATCCCTGACCCCTGTCTTCAAATGTTCATCGACGAAGCCAAAATTCGCGTCAAAGCCGGCGACGGCGGCAACGGCTGCATGGCCTTCCGCCGCGAGAAGTTTGTCCCCCGCGGCGGGCCCTCCGGCGGCGACGGAGGCCGTGGCGGCGACGTCATTATGGAGTCCTCGCAGCGCCACAACACCCTCATCCATTTCCGCTACAACCCCGAGCACAAGGCCCAGCGCGGCCAGCACGGCATGGGCTCCAACTGCACCGGCCTCGACGGCGAATCAGTCGTCCTGCAAGTTCCTGTGGGCACAGCTCTTTACGATCAGGAAACCGGCGAGCTGATTCACGACTTCAGCGAGCCGGACGAGCGCCTGGTCATCGCTAAAGGCGGTCGCGGCGGCCGCGGCAACCAGCACTTTGCCACTCCTGTCCATCAGGCCCCACGCGAGCACGAGCTAGGCCGTGCCGGAGAGGAGCGTTCCTATCGCCTCGAACTCAAGCTCCTGGCCGACGTAGGCCTGGTGGGATACCCCAACGCCGGCAAGTCCACCCTCATCTCCCGCATCTCCGCCGCCAGGCCCAAGATTGCGGACTACCCCTTCACCACCCTCGAACCCAATCTCGGCGTCGTCACCGTTGGCGAGGAGCCCGACCAGGAATCCTTTGTCGTCGCCGATATGCCCGGGCTTATTGCAGGCGCTCATCTCGGCTCCGGTCTCGGCACCCAGTTCCTCCGCCACATCGAGCGCACCCGCCTGCTGGTCCACCTCGTCGACGTCTCCGACGCATCCGGCCGCCCCGATCCAGTAGAGGACTTCAAGGTCATCAACGAGGAGCTGGCCAACTTCAGCAATCGCGACGGCGAGCACCCCTTAGCCGGCAAACCCATGATCGTGGTAGCCACCAAGATCGACTCCGCCAACCCCGCGAAGCTGAAGAAGCTGGCGGCCCACGCAAAGCGCCGCAAACTGGAGTTCCACGCCATCTCTGCCGTAACCGGCCAGGGCGTTGACGAGCTGAAGTGGTCCCTCGCCCGGCGCCTCCAGCCCGAAAACAATTAAGAAAACTCTTCTGACTGCAGGTTTGGGTTTTGAAAGGGCGCGGCTTCAGACACGCCACTGCAGGTTTGGGTTTTGAAAGGGCGCGGCTTCAGACACGCCACTGCAGGTTTGGGTTTTGAAAGGGCGCGGCTTCAGACGCGCCACTAGATGGCCAAAAGGAGTTCGGGGCTTTAGCCCCCGAAGGATGATTTTAGGGGAATCTGGACTAAATCAACCAATCCAGGGCCAGTGGTCGATACCCTCATGGCGGCAACCGCCGTGCAACACGATCTGACGCTTGTGACCCGCAATCTTCGCGATCTTCACGATGTCCCGGTAAAACTGCTTGACCCGTGGAATAAGTAGAAGCTGGAACGGAGCCGCCCAAACACCGCAAGCTGGAGTTACCCGCCATATGCGCCCCGCTTGGGCCCTGCTTCCATTCGCCCCGTCAACGTGCTACATTTTGGTCATGAAAAAGATTCTAACCGCCATCTTATTTTTATTGGTGCTTGCGATACCGGCGACTGCCCTGGCGGAACACCATCATCGCGTTCATAATCACAGCAAAAAATACCACCACACCCACCATTACAACCATCACCGTCCTCACCACCACGCCTAGAGCCGGCCTCAGCTTCAGCGCCCCATCAACAGCAACTGAGCCGCCCAAATCTTGACGCAGCACAGGAGGGCAAATCCATGACGGAACAAGCCGACCTCCGCTATCCCATCGGCCATTTCACTCCGCCCGCCGCCAGCCTTCCCGGCATCCGTGCGGCGCACATTGAAACCCTGCGCCAGCTCCCTGATCGATTGCGCGAAGTCACCGCTGGCCTCAACCATGCACAGCTCGATACGCCTTACCGTGAAGGCGGCTGGACTGTGCGCCAGGTCATTCATCACCTGGCCGACAGCCACGCCAACGCCTATATCCGCTACCGTCTGGCCCTTACCGAGGATTGGCCCACCATAAAGCCCTACGACGAGGCCGCATGGGCCGAACTGGCCGACTGCCGCAAGTTACCCATCGATGTTTCCATGGCCATCATTGCGGGAATGCACGCTCGCTGGGTTTCACTGCTCGAATCCCTTTCAGAAGAAGATTTCCGCAGGGGATATAACCATCCCGAGCTTGGAAAACAAGCCCTGTCCATAGTGCTGGCGATGTATGCCTGGCACGCCCGGCACCACACCGCCCACATCTCCGGCCTGCGCGCGCGGCAGCGCTGGTAAGGCTCCGCATGACCGCCGGTGAAGCTGCCCCATCTCCCGGCCAGCTCTTGAAATACATTGAAGAGTACCTCGCAAGCCACCCCGCGGCCGCACTGCTTGAAGATGGCCGCGTCCTCTTCGATATGCGCACCGCCCATTATTCAGTCAGCGAGTCGCATGGCCGCTGCCTGCTTCAATTCTGGAGCGACGAGCGCAACCTGCTCCGCACCGTCGTCGATTTCCAGCAGCGAGCCCAATGCCTGCGTCTTGCCACCCGCCGCATGGGCGCCGCCAAGCCTCAGTCCCTTGAACTCGTGCCCACCAGCGACCGCCGCACTCCCACCGCCCGCGACGCCGCTCGCCGCAACTATCTGAAGCTCCTCGAGCGCGTCCTCATGCGCAGCTTCATCGGCTCCAGGGTAGATGGATTGCGCTCGGCCATGGACCTGGAGCATAGCTTCGGCCCCGCCTACGTACGCGGCCGCCTCCTGCGCGGAACCGCCGCTGACGCAATCATCGGCGTGGGCGAAGCCGAATCCTCGGCCATCGCCGACGGCATTCTTACTCTTGGTATTCTCTGGCTCGATCACTGCCGCCAACACGGCGATGGCCGCCGCCACTTTGGCGGCCTAAAAGTCATCGTTCCCGCCGGAGCCTGGCGTACCACGGCGGAAAGAATGGCCTGGCTCAACCACGCCGCCGCCGACTTCCAGCTCTTTACCCTCGACGAACGCAGCGAAGAGCTCACGCAGGTGGACTTTCGCGATACCGGCAATCTTGGCTCGCACCTGGTCCATGCCTTCTCAGCTGCCGCGGCCGTCGAGCGCTGCCAGTCCGGAATCGACCGCCTGCTTGCGCTCGTCCCAGCCGCCGCCAAAGACCGCGTCGAGGTGCGCCCCACCTCCGCCACTGAAGCCGGTCTCTTTCTTCATGGCCTCGAATTCGCACGCGTTCGCCACGGCGCAGCCGCCAACTCATTTGCCCGCGAAAACGAAATCACCTTCGGTGCCGGAGCGAACGAAACCCCGCTCACTGAAGAAAATGAAGCGCTTTGCCGCGACCTCTGCGCGCGCCTCTTCGCCAGCCGCCACGCCGACGGCTCACATACCGATCCGCTCTTCCGCCTCCAGCCCGAGCGCTGGCTTGAGTCCCGTCTCCGCGCCGGCGTCGGCGAACTTCTCCCCGGCCTGCGCGGCGATCTGCTTTATACCCAGGTTCCAACGCTCTCCACCGGCGACCGCGGCATGCTCGACCTGCTCACCCTCGACCGCAATGGCCGTCTCGCCGTCATCGAGCTCAAGGCCGACGAAGATCTCCACCTGCCCCTGCAAGCCCTCGACTACTGGATTCGCGTCCGCGCCCTCAACGACGACCGCCGGCCCGTCGCCGGAAACGCAGGCAGCCGCCCCCTCTCCGCCTTCGAGCGCCAGGGTTACTTCACCGGCGCTGAAGTCTCGCCGCAGCCGCCGCGTCTTCTGTTGGGCGCGCCCGCTCTGCGCATTCACCCCGCCAACGAGCCGGTGCTCCGCTACTTCTCGCCGCAGGTGGAGTGGGAGCTGATCGCCCTCACCGAGCACTGGCGCCGCGAGTTGAATGTGGTCTTCCGCAAGCGCAGCATCGGCCCGCGCAGCTAGATCGCGCATCGATACCCCGCCTTGTGTCAGGGCACGACTTCAGTCGTGCCGAATAGGATCAAAAAAAAGAATGGGTTTTAACCCCGGAGAACCGACAGCTGTATACCGGGTGCCCCGCCCTCGCCGCGTTTTTGTTTTTGCGGCTAGGGTGGGATACCCATAACTAAAGCTTTTTACAGTTCTTTATAAAAAAATTCGCCGCCCCTCAATCCAGCCGCCCATCCGTCCGCGCCGCATTCAACCCCTGGAAAATAGCCTCATACCTCCCGCTCTCCGCCGCAAACCGCAGCGTCTTCACATTCTCAACGCAAATCTCCGCGGGAGTAGGCTGCGTCTTCCAAATCGCCATCACCTCGGCAATAAACTTATCCAGCGGCATGGCGCGCGGGTCGTGAGCGCCGCTCATAAGGTCAGTAGCCACATACGGAGGCACAAGTTCAATCACCTCGGTCGTCGTAGTCTTCAGTTGATACCGCAGCGACTGCGTCCAGGAGTGAATCGCCGCCTTGGTTGCGCAATAAGTCGGTGTCAGCGCCAGGGGAAGAAAAGCCAGCCCGGAGGAAACCGTCACAATCGTCGAGTGAGCCTGTTTTCCCAACAGCGGCAGCAGCGCCATCGTCAGCCGTATAGGCCCCAGCAGGTTGATTGCAATGGTCGCTTCTGCCACGGCCAGGTCCGGCTGCTCGGCCAGCAGCTTTTCCGGCCGCATGATTCCGGCATTATTGATGAGCACATTCAACGCCGGAAAATCCTTCGCCACCCGCGCCGCAAACTCAGCGATTGAGGCAGGATTTTCAATATCCAGTTGCAGCGACTCCATGCCGGGGTTAGCAGCGGTGGTTTCGTCCAGCGCATGCTTGCGCCGCCCGGCGATCACCACCTGGTTGCCCAGCTTGTGAAACTCTTCCGCCAGCCCGCGCCCAATGCCCGACCCGCCGCCGGTGATGAGGATGGTGTTTCCAGTGAGGTTCATGGGGATTTGTACCTCTGTGAAGAATAATAAAGCAGTTTCTATCCATGAGCGCCATCCGCTGCACAGTTGCACATCGACGTGTTTTGAAAGGGCGCGGCTTTAGCCGTGCCGTAAGCGCAATTAAATCAACAGGGCTTTAGCCCCTGAGGGAATGATTGCCGGTCGATCCATGCATTTAGCTGTTCAAAATGTACGTCGAGATTCTGAACGGAATACACGAGTTTGTAACCTTCAAATTTGCTCTCCCGGCTGGCGGACAATCTCCGAGGTTACTTTGGGCGTACCCGACCGTACCGGGAGCAAGGGCAGGCCATTACGAAAGGCGTAGCAGGAAATGGCGGGGCGCATCGCCCGTCGCGCCAGCGCGGAAATCATCTCTCCCACGCTTTTACGTTCGCTGGCAGCCATTTCCCTGGCCATTGCCAGAACGTCATCGTCAATAGCCAGTGTGGTGCGCATACTGGGCTCTTTAGACAAAAACATCACGCAATCAATCACCATACACCAATTACAAAATCTCAGATCTCATCCACCGCAGCGAATGAGATCTGAGATTCTAACAATTTAGTTTGTGATGGTTACAGGTTATCTGACTACTTCTTCAGCGGCTTCCGCGCAAAGTAATACAACGACCCCGCCAGCGCCGCAAACGCCAGAACCGAAACCCAGTCATGGTAGAGGAAGCTATGCGGAATGGCGATGGGGTCTTCCTTTCCGAAGGTGGTTTCATAGAGTTTCAGGCCCACGCCGAGCAGGCCGATGATGCCGCCGGCAGCAATCAATCCTGAAGCGTAAAGTGAGCCAGGCGAAACGTCGCCCTCCGCGGCCGCGTCGCCCCCGGCCTTCTTGACGGCTGCATCGACCATCCAACGCACCACGCCGCCAGTAAAGATGGCCAAAGTGGTTCCGATGGAAAGATACGCGCCCACCGCAAATGAGAGCGAGCGGATTCCCAGCAACTCAACGCCGATGACCAGAAACACGCCGAGCAGAACCAATCCCCACGGCAGCTTCTGGCTGAGGATGCCGCTGATCACCGTGGCCATCAACCGGGCCTGGGGCGCGGCCGCCTTCTCGCTGCCGATGCCGGAGATCCATTGCACCTCAATCTCTCCCGTCTTGGGCGAGTAAAGATATTTGCCGTCGGCCAGCTCCGGCGAGCCCAGTGCGTTCAGCACCACATACTCGCTCTTGTGGTGGATGGTGGTGGTTTTGTCGGCTGCGATAACAGGGAACTGGTCGTGCAGGCTGCTCAGGTCGTTCTGAATATTCACTCCAGGGTGCGGTGCGGTGAGGTTCCAGGCTTGCGGGGCTGCGTGGAACTCCGTCAGGCCTTCGTTCATAAGCCGGAGTGTGAAGCCGATAGCGACCGTAGAAACCACGATGCCGATAAGAAATGCGAACCGCTGATTACGCGGCGTCGCCCCGACCAGAAATCCGGTCTTCAAATCCTGCGAAGTATCGCCCGCCTCGGCCGATGCGATGCAGACCACCCCGCCGATGGTGATGGCGAGCGCCCCAAATGCCGGCGCAGCCCAGCCATTCACCAAAAAGATCGCCGAAGTAGCCATCAGCGTAGCGATAGTCATGCCGGAGATGGGATTGGCGGAGCTGCCGATCAGCCCCACAATGCGCGAGCTTACAGTGACAAAGAGAAATCCGAAGAAGACGATGAGAATGGATGCGGCCAGATTGGCGAAGAGACTGACCTGCGCTCCCGGAACCGGCTTGAACACCAGGAAGAAGAACATGAGGATGATCAGCAATATGGAACCGACGATGGCCGTACCCATGGAAAAATCTCTTTCGGTCCGGACGGGTTCAGCCTTGGCCCCCGCGCTGCCGCGTATGTTCTTAAATCCCGAGCTAAGTGCGTTGACGATCGTCGGCAGAGTTTTAAAAAGAGTAATCAGCCCGGCCGCGGCCACCGCTCCCGCGCCCATGGGCCGGATATAAGTTGCCCAAAGCTGGCTGGGGCCCATCTGCGCCACGGGGATGGTGCCGGGATAGATCGCAGCCGGCAGTCCCTTGCCGAAGAAGTAAATCAGCGGCATCAGCACCAGCCATGAAAACACTCCCCCGGCAAAGATGATGCCCGCAACCTTGGGCCCGATGATGTAGCCCACGCCCAAATATTCCGGGGTCGCGTCAGCCTTGATCGAAGAGCCCTTCAAAACGTGCTGCGGCCCGAAGTCGGGCTGAAACTCCGGCGTGCCCGGCCATGCGCCGAAAAGATTTTCATTTTGAAAGAAGGTGTAAAGCGCGCCCAGCCCCAGTCCGAAGAAAACGCGGCCGGCAAAGGAACCGCCTTTCTCGCCGGCCATCAATACGTCCGCGCAGGCCGTGCCCTCAGGAAATTTCAGGGTGCCGTGCTCCTCCACAATCAGCGGCCGCCGCAGCGGCACCATGAACAGCACGCCCAGAAAACCCCCGATCAGCGCCAGCATGAATATCCGCGAATACTCCAGATCGAAGCCCAGAAAAATCAGCGCCGGCAGCGTAAAAATAACCCCCGCGGCAATCGACTGCCCTGCATTGCCCGTGGTCTGGACGATAATGTTTTCAAGGATCGAGCTGCGGCCAAACGCGCGCAGAATGCTGATCGACAGCACCGCGATGGGAATGGATGCGGCCACCGTTAGCCCGGCGCGAAGACCCACATAAACAGTGACGGCGCCAAAAACCACGCCGAAGAACGAGCCGAGCAGAACGGCGCGAAGAGTAAACTCCGGACGATTGTCGCCGGCGGGTACAAAGGGTTGAAAGTCGGGCACGGATAGCCTCCAAACTTACTAGCGGTCCAGCTGGAATTCTCTGAAGGGGAAGTGTACCAGCGCAAGGCCCAAATGCGACAGAGGCAGCGGCACATTTGGCGAACAGCGCCTTTTGCGCGTAAAGTAGCTTGCATCCCTTCGAATTGACTTGGACGGTGTACGCATGACCAATCCATCCCTCGTCCCGGAGCCTGCCGGTCGCCTGCTCTCGCTCGATGTGCTGCGCGGCATCACCATCGCCTTCATGATTATGGTGAACAACAACGGCGGTGAGGGCTCATGGTGGTTTATGAACCACGCCGCGTGGAACGGCCTCACCCCCACTGACCTGGTCTTTCCCACCTTCATGTTTGTCATGGGCGCCTCCATCGTTCTTTCCGTCAACGGACGCCTGGCCCATGGCGCTACGCGAGCACAGTTAACCTGGCATACGCTGCGGCGGGCCGGGCTTCTGTTTTTCTTCGGATTTGTCGGCAACGGCTTTCCCTTCTTCCATCTTGAGCACATGCGCGTCTACGGCGTCTTGCAGCGCCTCGCCATCTGCTACCTGGTGGTGGCCTTGTTTTATCTCTGGGACCGCCGGGTGTGGACCAAGATAGCAGCGCTCGTGGCGCTGCTGGTGGGCTATTGGGTTTTAGTTCGCTGGGTTCCGGTGCCGGGCGCCGGGCTGCCGGGGCGAAACATTCCCTTCCTCGATCCCAACATCAACATCGTCAACTGGCTTGACCAGCACATGTTCCCCTATCACCTCTATGAAGACTGGACCACCCACAACCTGCGCGACCCTGAGGGGCTGCTGAGCAACATTCCCGCCCTGGGCACGGTGCTGCTTGGCCTGCTCGCCGGCCTGTGGCTGCGCACGCAAAACTCGGTGAAGACCAAAACGCTGGGGTTGGCGGCGGGCGCGGTGGTTTGTCTGGCCACGGGCTACCTTTGGTCGCTCTCCTTCCCGCTCAATAAGAAGATGTGGACCAGCTCTTATGTTCTGGTAGCGGCTGGCTGGTCGCTGCTCGTCTTCACGCTGGCTTTTTGGGCCGTGGAACAGCGCGGCTGGGGCAAAGGCCGCAGCAGGGGACTCGTCTGGCCATGGCTGGTTCTCGGCTCCAACGCCATTGTCGCTTACATGTTCAGCGAATTACTGGCCAGCACCCTGGGCAACATACGCTTTCTCGCCGGCGGGGAGCAGACTGACCTGCCGGCCTGGATCTTCGACCATACCTTCATAAACATCCCCGATCCCGGCTGGGCCGCCTTCGCCTGGTCGGTCTCCTATCTCGCGGTCTGCTTCGTCCCCATCTGGCTCCTCTACCGCAAAAAAATATTTATCAAGGTGTGAAACGCCCACGTTGTTGTGTGAAACGCCCACGTTGTGTGAAACGCCCACGTTGTTGTGTGAAACGCCCACGTTGTTGTGTGAAACGCCCACGTTGTTGTGTGAACGCCCACGTTGTTGTGTGAAACGCCCACGTTGTTTTGGAAGGGCACGACTTCAGTCGTGCCGACAAGACTCTTAAATAAATATGGGCTTTAGCCCCTGCGGGAAGGTTTTCTTCCAAGCTGACGCTCGATCAGGCCTGGTATTTGGAATCTCGTTGATCAAAAGCAGGTCGAGTTCCTTCAAGCACCGTGATGCTTAACAGATTCATCTCCGGGTTCTCGATGGACCCGGTTCTATAAGTGACCTTGTTCCGATGCAGCTTGTCAATCTGTGCGTGAATTATCTGGTACGCATCGCAGACAACGGCGAGGTTCGGGTTGTGCGTGACAATGATTACCTGTCTTCTTTGGCGTGCTTCTCGCAGACACGGTACAAGTGTGTTATATACAGTCTGATTGTCTAGGTTCTCCTCTGGCTGGTCGATAATCAACGGAATATCCCGTCTGTCAATAAGGAGATAAAAAACCAACAGGAGAGTACCGCGTTCTCCTGGTGACAGCTGATCCAGATCCTTTTCCTGACCATCGAAGCTCGTACTTAGGAACCAAGTACTCCAGGCCAAAGATGAGATCTAGCATATCGATAGGATTTACCTGAAGTCTTAGTTGCTCCGCAAGGATTGACTTTGTCTTGGGGGATGATCGGTGGTCGTACTCTAGTCGGTCGAAGAGTTCAATTGTAAATTTCTTAACACCGGCCGCAGATTGTAGATCCGCAGCGGTGATCAGACTTGATAGGACTTTCTTGCCTTCTTCAAGGCCGCAGAAAGATCCCTTCCTGCCCTGGTTCATCTTGCCCAGAAACAACTCCTCCAAGTCAGCGGGAAATATGCTTGCGTTGAAGTCCAGATTGAATTGTTTCCTGGCAATGGGGTGGTTAGTAATGAATTCTTGTACAGGGCTGTAAAGTTTCCTGTAATTATCGACCAAGAAGGAGATATGGCAGAATATCTCTTCGACAAGTTGTTCTCGAGATTTCTCTACTACCGCAATCTGAGCGGGTAGGGTCTTGAGATCGTCGATTTTCTTCTTAATGTATTCGATTGTGTCGGGCAAATCCGCACTACCGATTATCTCATTTCGTCGTTCTGTCCATGACCTCAATGCCTCAACGTATTTCTGGTAGGCAATGTTGGGCGCGTCAAGTTGTGCGGTTAGTTGGTCTACTTCTTCCTTAAGTGTCCCGGATTTGGTGGCCAGCATCGCGATTGCACTCTCCTGCGCGAGGGAGGCTTTCTCGGCATCCTTTGATGCTTTCGAGACAGGAGCGTAATTAACGGTAAGACTGATTAGTGATAACGGATCAATTCCGAGAATGGTGCAATCCATTTGCAAACTCTCAAGGAGAGACCTATGCGTTGCTTGAAAATTCTTCAACAACTGCGTAATACGGGCTGCACAAGCAATCTGCGTCGCTGCCGCCTTCTTCAGTGCCTCGGAATCTTTAATTCCCTGAACGGCTTGAGCGCGCTCCACATTTTTTGACTCAATCTGTTCCCCAATTAAATCGAGTTCGGCCTGCTTCAGAGCGTCTGTCCCGGGTTTGATTACCACTGCTGGTCTTGTCTTTTCATGTGCGTCTAGCTCGCGATCCTTGTTAGCTGATAGATTCAGTAATAACTGTTGCTGTTGTGGCGACCCTTGCTCCTTAAGACTCAAGAATTTAGCATTTATGCCGCGGAGTTCTCCCCGTAGATCCTCAATACGTGCTTCGATCGGCTCATTCGTGAATGCGAGGAGTTGATCGAGCGAAGAGGCGCTGAGTTTTCTGTCATCAGTGACGTGTGAAAAGATGACTACTTTAACTCCCTGTCGAATTGGCTTCCCGGTTCGTTGTCAATCTCGTTGCAGATTGTCTCAAGGTAGTTTTGTGGGATATACGATACGTTACGTGGTTCGGTTTCGTTGGTTGTGTCTCCAAGACCAAGTGCGACCTGATTACCGCTTTGCCATGTCAACCGAGCTTCGAATTCCTTTGCCTTGTTGTTCTTGGGTTGACGAAATTTCTTTTCATGGAGAAATGAAAATGCACCGGAGAGTTCGCAATTACCCAGGAGGCCAATAGTTTCGGCGAGAGCTGTTTTTCCGCTTCCCTTGTTGCCGATTATGGCGACAAGGCCTGAATTGATAGGGATCGACCCCGAAAACCAATCTTCATTCAGCTTGGATTGGGGGAAGCTTCTTGAATTCAACCATCGATATATATTTTGTTTTATTTGCATTGACCCGTTCTACTTCTGCGGGCGTGTCATTTAACCTCGATCTGCTAGGCTCGCTTTTCAATTGTTGAAAAGTTCTAAAAGATGGGTCGCCCTTGATCCAGCAGGGGTGAGGCACTGAATATTTGCGAATATTATGGTTATCCGTGCAGACTATAAGAGGTTTAGAGAATCCAATGGAAGGAAAGACTATCTCATTGTATGCCCTACAGTCGGACGGGTTTCCGACCTCAAAGATATCTATGAAGTCCCTCGCCAGGTCCGTCTTCAGTGCCATCTTGAATTTCTCGTTATTGCCAATCCCTTCAATGGTGTTAGATTTGCCTCCTGCATGAACCGAAACGATACCACCGCAATCACGAATCACGGATGCAGCATTCTTGAAATCAACATATATAAAATCGTTCCCGCCCTTGTTCTTGAGATCCGTTGAAGTAAGCCCTAACTTGCCGCATAGCTTGGTCCAGGTGTCTTGGACTTTGCAATCCTCTGGAAAGATACCAATCAGATGTACCTTTTCCTTGCCGCCGAGTTCGGAGCGAAGTTCTATTCCGGGCAGGACAGTGAGGTCTTCTTTTGCCAGGGTTTGTAGGGCATGTATTCTTTTGACGTCAATCACATGGTGGTCCGTAATGGCCACCACTTCAATTCCAGCCTTTTTTAGAGTCTCCACGATTTCAGAGTCACTAACTTGATTGTTCTCGTAATCAAATGAAGCCGGAGTATGAAAATGCAGGTCCCATTTTCCCCAAACGGAACCAATCGCGCGATGTCGCAATGTGTGCCTCCGAACGAAGTGGCTTGTAAGCAGATAACGATACGACTAGAAAACGGGGGTTGCAAGTCGGAGATAAGCCGACGGGGAAGTGGACCGGCTGCGTAGCCTATTTTTTGGCAATTGTGGAGTAAGTTAATCGTGAATCGGACCAAGGGATATTTATGGAGCGCGCGGTTGCGATGTTGATTCTTTTAGGGATTGGTCCTGACATTTCGGGCATCTGATTTGCCCGCCGTATCGTTTTCACCTCGGTAGTATGCAGAAAATATCCCTCCGCCGGCGCACAATGGTCTTAGAAGCGCGCGTTCATTTCATCACACCCTCCAGAACCCAGAGACACCTCCCGCAGAGTGCCCGTAACCTCTTTGTTAAGAGGAATCTGGCAATAACCTCTTTAGAAAGGTAGGTTTACAGCGGATCACACGCTCTATCCCGCTGAAAACAGGGAATTTCCCGCAAGATACCCGGGGGGAGGAGGGGGGGCAATACAGAATTCGAAGGGAAGGCCATAAACGCAGCAAAGGCCTGAGCTTGAGCACAGGCCTTTTGCATATATTGATTCACGGTCCGGGCATTGATCGAACTCGCCGCTCAGGCGGCGAAGCATATCCGAACCCGAATCATGAGTCTTTGCGTGTGATTTGAGGCTCGACCGGCGCTGGCGGCGGCGGCGCAGGAGCCGCTGTCTGTTGTACTGTCGGCGGCGCGGGCGGAAGAGGATCGCTCACACCCTTGATGCCCTCTTTGAAGCCCTTCAATCCCTCGCCGAGGCCTTTGCCCAACTCCGGGAGCCGCTTGGCGCCGAACACCAAAAATGCCACCACACCCAAAACCACCAGGTGCCATGGCTGAAGTAGATCGCCCATTGTTTCATCCTCCGCGCGCCGCGCTTGATCCGGCACGCATTCTCACCATGTATTGTCGCACAAACCCGCATCCCCGCGCAGAAGCAGAGAACAGGGAACAGGAACTGGGAACTCGGAACAGGGAATGGAGCAACGCGCGGTGATCGGGCTTTTGCTAGTCCCTATTCCCTATTCCCTATTCCCTAGTCCCTAGTCCCTGATCCCTGTCTCAATTCACCTGCGCAGGTTTGCCCAGCCGTTCCGTCACCATGGAATAGAAGGCGCGCAGATCCTCCTCTTCGCCCACGGTCAGCCGGCGATAGACCTTCATCAGCGGAAACAGCCGTGAGCCGCGCGCCTCAACGGCCGGAACCGCCACCGCGCCGCCCGGATATTGGGTCATCTCCCAACTGCCCGCATAGCGCCGCCGCAGCACCTCGCCCAGGTAGCTGCCCCACAGCCGCACCTCGAAGTCCAGGTCGAGCTCGGGGCTTTCACCCACGCGGACCAGAATTTCGTCCAGACCGTCTACCGATTCCGCAGTAAAGTCCAGTTTCTGCCCGAACTCGCTCCTGGCCAGATCCGCCGCGGATTGGGCGTAGCCTTCCATCATCGTTCCCAGGTCGGGGAAGGTCGCCGATTCCAGACGTTTGCGCACATCGCTTGCGTTGGCCACACTCCAGAGTAAATGCCCGGGCGCCGGATTCAGGCGTGTCGAAGCTGGAACCGCGCCGCGCATTTATGGCAGACTGAATGCAGATGTGGAGGGTTCCCCCCTTGAAGACAGTCAAACTTCTCGCCCTTTCCCTCGGACTGGCTGCTTGCCGCCGGCACGGCCAGCCCCGCCAGCCGCGATATCTATCCCGATCCTGCGCAGGCCAAAGCCGACATTGCCGCCGCCCTCAAGACCGCAGCCGCGACCCACAAGCGCATCCTGCTCGACTTTGGCGGCAACTGGTGCGGCGACTGCCAGGTGCTGGACCTCTACTTCCACGACCCCGGCAACCGGCCCATTCTTGAAGCCAACTTCGTCCTCGTCCACGTGAACATCGGGCACATGGACGCGAATCTCGACCTCGCCGCCCGCTACCAGGTCCCTTTGAACAAAGGCGTTCCCGCCCTCGCCGTCCTCAGTGAGAAAGGCAAGCTGCTCTACAGCCAGAAGAGCGGAGAGTTTGAAGCCATGCGCCGCATGCAATCCTCATCCGTGACCCAGTTTCCTGGTGCAATGGAAGCCGGTCCAGCCCGGCTGCTCCACCGTGGCAGTGAGCTGCTGAAAGCGAGAAATCGTTAGTCTCTCTGTTCAGTTGATCGGCGCCAAGTGCTTGGTGTTCTGATAGGTATAGATAATTCGATGCGCTACGGTGATGGTTGAGAGCACAGCCAAAACCCACAGCACCGGCGCCATCACCCCCCAATGGTTGAACAGCGCGCCCAGAAGAATCAGCACGATCCGCTCCGGCCGCTCCATGAAGCCCACCTTGCACTGGCCGATGAGCGCCTCAGCGCGGGCCCGCGTGTAGCTCACCATCAGCGACGTCACCATCACAAAGGCCACCAGCACCACATAACGCATGCGATTGATGCGCCCGTAGTAAACCAGCAATCCGAAGAACAGAACCACGTCAGAGTAGCGATCGATCACCGAGTCGAAGAACGATCCGAAGACCGTCACCTGGTTGTTGCGCCGCGCCACCCGGCCGTCAAGCATATCGAAGATGCCGGCGCAGAAGATCACCACGCCCGCATAGAAAAACATAATCCCGGAGTTGGTTGCGTTCGCGTGCCCAAAGAGGAACGCGGCCACGATGTTGATGATCAAGCCAATAAACGTGAGCGCGTTGGGAGAGATGCGGGTTAGCGCCATGCCGCGCACGATCCGGTCCAAAAGCCATCCGCAGGCACGGCCGAAAGCGCTGGTCCAGGTCATCTCAATTCTTCCTTAGTTCTCTGAGCCGGCGGCGGTTCCATTTTCCTCATCGCCTTCGCCCGCTTCATCGTGGATGGTGGTCAGTTTGAGAATCTCAAGCTCGCGTTTGCCGTTGGGGGTAACGATGGTGGCGACGTCCCCCACCTTTCTACCCACCAGCCCACGCCCAATTGGAGAAGTCGTCGAGATCAGCCCCTTGGCGACGTCGGACTCCTCGCTGGTTACCAACCGGTAAACAATCTCCTCGTCCTTGGTGGAGTCGTAGACTACCACCGTAGAACCAAACCCCACCTTGCCCTTGGGAATGTTGGTCAGGTTCACCAGCGACAGCTCGGCCATGCGTCTCTTCAGCTGGCCCAGCCGCGCGTCCACAAAAGTCTGGCGCTGCTTGGCCATGTGATACTCGGCATTCTCTGAGAGATCGCCCATGGCCACAGCCTTCTTGATCTCGGCCGGGAAGCTCGTGGGAGAGCTCGTGCTCAAGGAGACGCAATCTCTTCGAGGAGCTTCTTTTTAATGTGCTCTGGCATCCTTGGTCCGTGGCGGGGGAGCGGGGTTGCTCATTCCGCAAGAGATAAAAGAACTCAACTACCCATTATAACCGGGGGAAGGGCAAAGGCAGGGATGAGGGAAGAGGGAACAGGGAATAGAAAAACGCCGGATCGGCGATTCAGGAAGACAGATGTTCTGAAAAAGAATTGGTCCTTCTCTGTTTTAACTGTCAGATATTCCCTATTCCTTGCTCCCTTTCCCAGCTCCATGAACGACCTGCAAAATCAGCGTCGCCGCCACCTGGTCCACCACCTTACGGTGCTCCTGGCGGGCGTGGCCGGCCTCATACAGAATCTGGTGGGCCTCGCGGGTGGTCAGCCGCTCGTCCCACAGGTGGATAGGCAGGCCGGTCAGCTCGCCCAGCTCGGCGGCAAAGGCCTGGGTCTTTTCAGCCTGCGGGTTCGAGTCGCCGGAGAGATGCACGGGATTGCCCACCACGATCCCCGCCACGCCGAACCGCCGCGCCAGCCGCGCCAGTGAGCGCAGATCTTCCCGCCGGTTGCGCTTCCGCTCCAGCGTCATCACCGGCTGCGCCGTCAGCCCCAGTTCGTCTGACACAGCCACCCCGATGCGGCGATTGCCGACGTCGAGACCGAGATAGCGGGGCTGGCGTTTCCAGCGTGCAGCTCCTGCTCTTCCAGCTTAATGCCCCGAACCTGCCCGGAAGAAATGCCCTATGCTGCACGCCTGTCCCGCTACAATCAAAGGTAGAGAATCCTTGTGAAGGAACTCTCGAGTTTTCAGATGTCGAAGGGTCAATAGCACCTGAATGGCAATCCGCAGACGGAAGAGCAGAAAGAAGAAAGAGTTCTGGCGCGGCGGCAGTCTCTGCTGGCGGCTTTTTTTGCTGGTGTTGTCTGCCGCAGCCGCGGCTGGCCTGGCTGGTTGTTACGCCCTTCGGGCCGAATCGGAGACATTTGTCGAGACTGGCGCCGGGCTCTTCCGCGGCGCGGATCGGCCAGCAACTGGAGGCGGCCGGCATTGTGCGCAGCCGCTATGCCTTCGATCTGCTGCGCTGGTGGAAGCGGGGAACGCTCAAGGCCGGCGAGTACCGCTTCGATCATCCCGCCCCGGTGACCGAAGTTTATGCGCGGATTGCGCGCGGGGATGTTTTTACCAGGACCGTCACCATTCCCGAGGGCGCCAACATCTTTGATATCGCCGCCCGGCTGGAGCAGGCGGGGTTTGGTGCGCGACAGGATTTTTTGGACGCGGCGGTGAAGCAGGCGGGGCTGGTGGCCGATCTGGACCCCGGAGCGGCAGAGCCTGGAGGGTTATCTGTTTCCCGATACCTACCGTTTTCCCCGCAAGTTCGACCCGGCGCAGATTTGCGCGGCCATGGTGCGGCGCTTCAGGGTGGTAGCCGGGCAAATGGGATTGAAGGAGAACGTGCATCGAGTGGTGACCTTGGCTTCGTTGGTGGAGCGGGAGACGGCGGTGGATGCGGAGCGGCCCGCTGGTGGCCAGCGTCTTTGAGAACCGGCTGGCCAAAAAGATGCCGCTGATGACCGACCCCGCCGTGATCTACGGGCTGGAGCTGGAGGGCCGCTGGCGGGGCACGATCTACCAGTCCGACCTGAGCCGCGATACCGCCGTATAACACCTATCTGCACGCCGGACTGCCGCCGGGACCGGTGGCCAATCCAGGCGCGAAGTCGCTGCGCGCGGCCATGGAGCCGGCAAAGACAGACTATCTTTATTTTGTGGCCGCCGGAGCCGATCCTCAGGGGCATTCGCTGTTTTCCAGCACCCTGGACGAGCACAACCGCAACGTAGCCGGCTACCGGCACGCCGTGAAGAAGGCAGGTGGCACGATGAAGGCAGATCTGCCGCCTGGCGTCAGCGGCAGCGCTGCTTCTTCCCCTCCTGCTTTCGGGTTGCTTCATTCTTTCCTACCACGCGCAAGCTGCCCGTGCCCAGGGCGCCCGCTCATCACCCAGACCGTCGCGCCGGAGGAGTTGGTTGCGCGCCTCAATCAGCGCTGGGACGCGCTGGATACGCTTGAACGCCACGGTCGAATTCCAGGCCAGCGTGACGAAGAGCAAGGAAGGCGTGGCCAAGGACTACACCACCATCGCGGGCATCATCCTCATGCGCAAGCCGGCCATGCTGCGCGTCTGGGGCAGGTTCCCGTCATCGGCACGCGCGTCTTCGATATGGTGAGCGACGGCAAGAATTTCACGCTTTGCATTCCCTCCGAAAACAAGGCCGTCAAGGGTTCCAACTCCGTAAAGAAAAAATCGGCCAACCAGCTGGAAAACATGCGCCCGGGATTCTTTTTGGACGCCATGGTGGTGCGGGGCCTGGAGCGGACGATCTGTACTCGGTGACCGCGGATACCATCACCGTGGAGGACGCGGCACAGGAAGCACCTTTTCTCTGTGCCGGAGTACATTCTGCAGCATCATGCGTACGCAAGGCGGACACCCAGGAACTGGCGCCGGTGCGCGTTGTCACTTTCATCGCGACGATCTCCTGCCATATCAACAGGACATTTACGATAACGACGGCAATCTCGAGACCCAGGTTCTTATGACGCCTACCAGAATTTCGATTCTGCCTCTATCCTTCCAGGGTCACGATCAAGCGCCCGCTGGAGGAGTACCAGATCGTTCTTACAGTCGGCATGCGTGAAGGAGAACCTAAGACCCTCCGCTCACCGACGACCAATTCCAGATCAAAATTCCCGAGGGCGACCGAGACGCAGAACTGGAATAGAAGGAAAATGAAACTCCGCAGAAAATGCGAACATCTAAATCGTATGCTCCGGCTCGCCACGCATGGCGTGCATTCCGCTACAATCTTGGGTGTTTTAGAGCGGATGTTCGAGGAGTTGCGAATGAAATCGAATTTCAGGTTCAGCTTGATCGCGGGAGTGTTGTCTGCCGGTTCTGGCAGCTTTACAGTTATCTGTGCGGCTTCGGCGCAGAACGACACGAAAACGATCATATTCCAAATCGGGAAGTTCGATCGCTCCACTGGTGAATTTGCATCCGGGAATCCGCAACAAAAGGTAAATTTCGCCGTCTCTCAGAGCGACCCCTCGAAAGATTGGTTTGGAAAGCAGTCGGCCGTTCTTAGTTCAGCAGGGAAGCTAGGGGAAGCCAGCGTCGAGAGCGCTCCGCGCGCGATTTCATTTTCGATTGCGGGCCGCCAGCGGCCACTTATCGGCTTCATGTTGCCCTGCTGATTGATGGATCCCAGCGTACCGGCTCTTGAAGGTAGGCATCAACGGCAAGAATGGCATCTTTTATCTTCATCCCAAGCTCGACTACAGCAGCGGCGACCTGATGGATGTCTTCGTTCCCGCCTACTCCGCCGCGGATGTGGTATTTGACTTTCCGGGAAGTTATCTTCAAGCCGGATCGAATACCATCACGCTTCAGGCCATTGAAGAAGCGGACGAGGCAGTTCCCGACGCAGGATTGCATTACGATGCCATTGAGCTTGACAGCGTTTCAGGCAGCGCGGGCTCCGCAGGCCTTCTCGGCGCAAATTGTACCTACCATCTTCTTCCAGCAGCAGAGCGGCGAACTTCTCGAAACCGTGGACGCGTTTATCCGCACACTCGGCGCACATCGAGCCGGGAAGCAAAGCCGAGCTGACCATCGCCGGGCAGAGTTATCGCGCCGCACTGCGCGGCGGCTACGATTTCGGCGATGAGAAGGCCGAGTTTGCGGTGCGCGAATTTGCGCCTCAAACCCGAGGCTCAACTTACTGTGGAAATCAACGGCCGCAAGCAGCATTCAAACCAATCGATCGATCCCGCGAAGGAGTGGACGATCTTTCTCGTTCCCCATATTCATGTTGACGTCGGCTACTCCGATTACCAGGCCAAGGTTGCAGCTATTCAGGCCCGCACCATTGCCGAGGCCATGGATATGACCGCAAAGCATCCCGAATTCCGCTTCAGCCTGGATGGAGAGTGGGACCTTGAGCAGTTTCTTCAAACGCGCTCTGCAGCACAGCAACAGCGGGCTGATCGATGCCATACAAAAGGACCATCTATTTGTTCCCGCGCAATACGCCAATTTGCTCACCGGCATTCCCACGGCGGAGACTCTGATCCGCTCGCTTTATCCCAGCGCCAACTTCAGCAGGAAATACGGCACGCCCTTCGACTACGCCAATATCACCGACGTTCCTTCCTACTCCTGGTCCTATGCATCCATTCTTGCTTCTGCGGGCATCGCCTTACCTTGCCGCCGGCAGCGATAACTATCGCGGTCCAGTACTGCTCCAGGGGCGATCTGAATGAAAGTTCGCCGATGTGGTGGGTCGGGCCCGACGGCAAGAAAGTTCTGCTGTGGTATTCGCGCCATTACCACCAGATGAGAACTTTATTCGGATTGCCTCCGGTTGTCGCGGCGGGCCACGATACTCTGCCGCTCTTTCTGCAAATGTATGAAGCTCCCGAATACCATGCCGATGCCACGATTATCTACGGCACGCAAGTGGAGAATACAGACTTATTCCCGCAGCAATCAGAGTTAGTGGGGAAATGGAACAGCTTATATGCTTACCCGCGCTTGCAATACTCGGGATTTCACGAGGCGATTCAGAATATCGAAAAGCAGTTTGGCGATCATATCCCCACCATTCGAGGAGATGGCGGACCGTATTGGGAAGACGGCGCGGCCTCCGATGCTTATTATCTGGCAATGGAGCGCTGGACTGAAGCGCGAGGGCAGACAGCTGAGAAGTTGGCGACACTGGTATCGCTGGTGAACCCGCTGCTCAAGACGAACACTGCCGAGTTGGGGCGAATGTGGACTGACATGGTGCTGATGGATGAGCACACGTGGGATTCGGATAACAGTGTCAGCGATCCCACGAGCAAAGAGGCGACCGGCCAGCTGGCGGTGAAAGAACAGTTTGCAGTCAACGCCGCGGCTGAAGCGGACTTTGTAGCCAAGCGCAGTATGGCTAACCTTGCCGATGCAATCGCCGCCGGACCCGGGAGCCTGATCGTCTTCAATAGTTTGAATTGGAAGCGAAGCGGACCGGTCGCCATCGATCTGAATAAAGGCGACCAGATTGTGGATGCGGCGACGAACGAGACGGTACCGTTTGAGATCGTAAGCAGTGGGAACGCATTCAACCACGTCCGTTTTTCGGCCCAAGGTGTGCCGCCGGTCGGTTACAAGGTGTATGCGATTCGCAAGGCGGAGAAAGCAGCGGCTACCCCGGCGACGGAACAGAACCCGTTGCTTGAAAGTCCTTACTACAAAGTACAACTCGATGCGGATACCGGCGCCATTCGCAGTATCTACGATAAACAGCTACAGCGCGAGTTGGTGAGCCAGGATAGTTCCTACCGTTTTGGAGAGTATCTTTACGTCACCGGCGGCGATAAGTCTTCCAATACCATCCTTCATTACAGCCAGGTAAATCCAAAACCGGCGTTAGAGGTTCATCCTTCGCACCACGGCAGGATTGTATCCATTACTCGCACTCCCTCCGGAGCAGTTGCGCGCATGGAGAGCGAAGACCTGAACACTCCCTCAATCAAAACGGAGATTCGCCTCTTCGATGACGAGAAGAAGATTGAATTGGTTGAAGACGTCGACAAGAAGGAGGTTTATAGCAAGGAAGGCGTTTACTTTGCGTTTCCCTTTGCCATGAGCCGGCCTCAGTTCAAATACGAGGTCCAGAACGGAGTCGTCGATCCGGCGAATGATATGTACGCCGGCGCAGGTCACGAGTGGTTTACCGCGCAGCACTGGGTTGCAGTCGAGCAGGACGGAGTTTCGGCGAGCGTGCTACCACTCGATGCGCCCATGATTACCCTGGGAGATATCAACCGCGGCGCGTGGCCTGAAGAGTTCGGGCAGCGGCCGGGAAATGTATTTTCTTACGTAATGAATAACTACTGGGATACGAATTATCGTGCCGGCCAGGGAGGGCGATTCAGCTTTCACTACGTGATTACCAGCGCGGTTTCAACAAACGCGAACGATTTAAGCCGCATGGGTTGGGAAGAGATTACACCGCTGGAAACGGACCTGGTTACGAGCCAGGACAAGGCCATCGCCCACAATGACTCGACGCAGCCCTCCACAATGGCTGCCGAGGCCGGCTCTCAGCGGAGTCTTGACGGCAAGCAGGGGAGCTTTCTCGAGGTCAATGATCCCAACGTGCTGCTCGAAACATGGAAGCCCGCCGAGGATGGAGATGGGACCATTCTGCGGTTTCTCGACTTAGGCGGCGCGGAGCGAGCTGTTAATGTCCGCGCTCGAGCGCTGCATCTGGATCGAGTGACTCAAACCGACGCAGTGGAACGCGGAGCAACGGCTGTGCCGCTCGATGGAGACGGTCAGTTCCATTTCACCATTCACCCTCATGAAATCGTGACGCTGCGGATGGTTGTAGCCGCGAGCAAATAGAACGTGCCGGCAGATGGGCGATCGTTTGACGGCAAGGCATCAAGGCAGTCGGCCTGGAGGCTGCTTGATTCCTGTCATCTGGCTGCGGTGGCAGTTACTCGATCGTTAGTTAAACTGCGCTGGAAGCAACCTAGTCATGGCGGGCAGTTTTGATTCTGTGCTAGTATCCCGGCAAGCGCAAATCACTTGTTTCTGAGGAGCCCGGCATGGAAACCAGCCTTCGTCCACTCTCGCTCGGCGAAATCCTTGACCGCACCGCCCAACTTTACCGGACGAACTTCGTACTTTTTGCGGGAATTTTTGCCGGGTATTGCGGCATAGGTCTGGCGATGAACCTGCTGCTGATCGGCCTCGAAGAACTGCTAAAAACGCAGCAAGGAACGACGATGGCAGCGACGATGGTGCTGATCACTTTGGCTGCCGCCGGTCTTGAATTGCTGATTCTCTACCTGCTGATTGGGCCGGTCATTGCCGCCATCAGCCGTGCCGTCGCCTGGGTACATTTGGGCGAGCCGGCCACCATCCGTGGAGCCTATGCGAGCGTCCTTCCCCGCTTTGGCAGTTACCTAAGGTTGATGACCATCACCGCCTTTCAAATATGGA
The DNA here is from genome assembly GCA_963839225.1 of uncultured Acidobacteriaceae bacterium. Lineage (GTDB taxonomy): Bacteria > Acidobacteriota > Terriglobia > Terriglobales > Acidobacteriaceae > Telmatobacter. The sequence continues at coordinate 6,392 of CAWIVA010000095.1, read as the reverse complement.
CGCCGTTCGTGCTCCTCTACGTTGCATTTTTCGGGACGCTGACGTTTTACGGGAAGGGTTTGGGAAACCACGCGGTGGCGCATGCAACCAATCCACAATCTCTGGCCGTGATCGGCATTGCTTCGGTTGCTTTTATCCTGCTTTTATTTCCTGTCCTCGCTTACACCCTCCTGATGACATTGCGCTATTCGCTTGCTCTGCCGGCCTGCGTGCTGGAAAACCTGGCGGCCCGCAAAGCGATTCGCCGCAGCATCGAGCTGAGCAGGGGAGCGCGCGGGCGCATCTTCGTTCTGCTCCTGCTGATCGGCGCTATCAAGATGGGTCTGGTACTGGTTACGCAGTGCTTCGTGTTTGTGGCGGCGTTCAGGAACCATGGCCAGTTGGGACCGGGTATCAGCGCGATCTCGCAGATCATTTCTTTCTTTACCGGGACCTTTCTGGGGCCCATTGGCGCTACCGGCATTACTCTCTTCTACTACGACCAGCGTATCCGCAAAGAGGGATTTGATATCGAGTGGATGATGCTGGCTGCAGGGCTTACGCCGCCCACTCCTCCCGTCCCTAATATGCCCCAAACCTTTGCCTCACAGGAGCCGGGAAGCACGCATGAATGAGCCTCTTCACCCGTCGACACTGGGCGAGATTCTGGACCGCACAGTTCATCTTTACCGGTCGCGGTTCCTGGTCCTGCTGGGCATTGCCTTCATTCCAACCGGAGTAATGGTGGCGATGGTGGTGGTGTCCTTTCTGCTTTTCGCGCTGGTAGGTCTGAGCGCAGCAACCACGTCGCCGGGGATGATTAGCATTGCGGCGCTCGTGGTCTTTGGCGCTCTGCTGTGGCTTTTCCGCTGCTGATTGCAGTGACGGCGCTGAGTACGGCAGCCCTGAACCGCGCCGTAGCCCGTCCCTGGCAGGACGAGAAGATCACCATCCGCGAAGCCTTCAGGATCGCCTGGCAACGCGGCTGGAATTACATTGGACTTTTTCTGCTTGAAGCTCTCATTGTATGTGTGGGCCCGGTTTTCGTATGGGTCATGTTGATGCTGCTATTCGCCGGAGTGTCTGCACTGGGGCAATCGGCCGGCCTGGGCGCCGTACCCGCCGGCGTGCTTTTTGCCCTGGGAACGACTGCGGTGGTGATTGCACTTATCGGATATTGCGTCTGGATGCTGCTCCGGCTCTCCATGGCATTCCCCGCATGCGTGGCGGAACAGATTGACGCCATTGCTGCGCTCAAGCGCAGCATCTCGCTCAGCCGCGGAACCAAGGGCCGCATCTTTCTCCTCTATCTGCTGGGAACGGTGCTCAATTACCTGCTAACGTTGTCCTTTACCATTCCGGCATTCATCGTGATCGCCCTAATGACTGGTGCAGGCAATCCGAAATATGCGCAAACCGCGGGGACGGTCTTGATAATCCTCGTATACGGCGCGGCGTTCGCCGTTCAGGCGCTCACCAAGCCGGTTTACGGCATCGCGCTCATGCTTTTCTACTACGACCAGCGCATTCGCCATGAGGGGTTCGATATCGAACTTTTGATGCAGCAGGCAGGATTGGCGACGCCCCCTCCTCCTCCGCCGCGAGCCGAGATGTGGCCGCCGTCGATTTTACCCAGAGCTGAGCCGGCTTCGGCCTGTGATGTCTGAAATCGAAGCAGTTCAGCAACTCTCAGAACCAATCCAAGCAAAATCCAAGGAGTTTCTATGAACGATTTAGCAGCTTCCACGCTCTCAGGTCCAATGCCCGCCGCACCCAAAACCTTGGGCCAGGTTCTCGACCGCACTTACCGGCTTATGCATTCTCACTTCAAAACTCTGGTGGGTATTGCGGCTATTCCGTCGCTTCTGATGATACTGGCAACTGGATTGATGGAGGCAGCCATCTGGATTCCGATGATCCGGAGATTCCCGCAGCCGCCAACTCCCGAGGCCATGCTCCATAATTTTACGCCGGCGATCATTATCCCCGTGATTCTAGTTTTCTCTCTGCTGTGCCTTACAATCTTCTCGATTTATCTGGGCGCAGCAAGTTATGCGTCAACAAATGCGGACTCAGGCACCAAAGTAACGCTGCGCGAGGCTTATGGAGTAGCCTGGCGGCGCGGCGGACGGCACCTGTGGCTGTTGGCGCTTTGCTACCTCTATGCATTCCTTCCTCTCCTGATCGTGGAGTTGTCGGCATTTCTTGGCGTGAGCGCATTTGTTCACGGGAGCATCAAGGCAACTCCGGCAATGTTCTTGCTGATTCCTTTGGCTGTTCTTTTCTACCTTGCATCCATTGTGTACGGGATACTGATGGGGCTACGGCTCTCGCTGGCTTTCCCGGCTTGCGTTGAAGAGAACCTGCCTGCGCGTGCCGCAATCAAGCGTAGCTTTTGGCTCGTCCATGGCGCGAAGGGCCGCATATTTCTGGTCATACTGGTTATCTACGCCGCTGTTTATGCCGCCATGCTGGTTTTTGAGATCATTGCCTTTCTGCTCGCTGGGGTTTGTATTTTTGCCATGACGGTTCTGCACGCTCATGTGGGGTCTCCGTGGAGTTATATAGGGTTGGGCGTGATCGGCATTGGCATCTTTGCCGGGATCGTTCTTTTCATGTCGGTGATTTATGCGGCGCTGGTGGCGGCGATTGCGGTGCTCTATCACGACCAGCGGCTGCGCAAGGACAGAGGGTTGGCTGCGCCCGCAGCAGCAGAAGAAATCTCCTGAAGGCGCACCGCGATATATTGGCGCGTTGCCGCTCAAACTGAATATCAACCCTCAATGAGGTCACTGAGTACGGAGAGTTCAATCCTTTCCGCCAGGCAGGCTCATCGAATGGTTTACTATCATCAGCGCAAGTGGGGCGAAAATTGGCAGAATGATGGGCGCCGATCAAATTAATGCGCAGGAGGTCGGGGCGTGACGGCCCGAATTGCATTGGTTGTCGCGGCATTGGCGGCGATTTTTGCCGCAGCGCCGTTGCACGCCGCTGGACGAATTCCCGATTCGCCCACTCCCGCGGCAAGCAGCTCGCAGGATGTTTCGCTGGACGAGTACCGCAAGCATTTGCAGGACCTGGCTGCACTGGTGGAAGTCTGCGCTAAGGCGCGTGACACAAAATCTGCGACTCCGCATTGGCGGGGCGGGACGATCGCGTGCCGCTTGCTACAAATGCGGAGCGGCGGCTGGTGCGCTATGGGTGGCTGCGGGCGCTGCTTGAAAAGGCCCAGGAGAAAGACAAGGACGCCGGGAAGCCCGAAGCCAAACCTGCCGACGGCGAGCAATCCGATGAGAGCGCCCTGCCGCCTCCGCCGACCACGACTGAGCTATTGAAAGCCGCCGAAACGCGCCTGGCTCAGGACCTGGCCCAGATCAACTCCGCAACCACGGCGCGCCGGATCACACGCAGCAGCGCCAGATGATGAAGCAGGTGCTGGCCGGGCGCGACTTTCGCAACATGAATGAGCCCACGGTGAAGAATGCGCTGTTGGAGAAGCTGGGAAACTGGCTCAATAGGTTTTTTGAAAGCGTGGCGCATCTCAGCGCCCACGCGGCGTGGGTAGGCCAGGCGATTGTGTGGGGATTCATTCTGACCGTCTGCCTGGGGTTGGTGTGGGGCCTGATGCAACTAGAACAGCGCTGGCGCATGCGGTCTGCGACGGAGAGCGACAGTCTCTCAACTGGAGCGGTTTCGGCACGCGAGTGGCAACTGTGGATCGAGGACGCGCGCAAAGCCGCCGCCGCAGGCCAGTGGCGCGAGGCGATCCATTTCCTTTACTGGGCGGCGATATCGCGGCTGGAGTCGAAGCGGCTGTGGCCCGCTGACCGCGCACGTACTCCGCGCGAGTATCTTGCCCTGGTTGCGCCGGAGGATCCGCGCCGCGCCGGATTGGCTACGTTGACCGGCAGCTTTGAGCGTACCTGGTACGGCGGCCGTACGGCGGAAGAACGCGATTACCGCAGGGCCGAAGAACTGGCGACGGCGCTGATCTCTGGAAGCGGGAGTAAGGCTATTCCGGTCGCGACCAATCAAGCCGAGAGAGGCGTGGCACAATGAAGTTTCTTTCCTCGCTCGATGCCAAAGACCGCCGCTTGCTGCTTTGGTGCCTGAGCGTTGCCATTGCGCTGGCCGTGGTGACCGGATTCCTGCTGCCCAATGGGAACAGCAACGACAATCCACTGCCTTCAAGTTATCTCTCCGGCCGGCACGGCGCTCGCGCAGCTTATGAGACACTGCTGCGTTCCAATTATCCGATTGAGCGCTGGGAGCGACCACTCAGTGAGCTTGCAGCTGCGGCGGGACCGGAGACAGTCGTGATCTTTGCCAACCCTTTCACTCGCGAAAGCGCAGACCTCAAGGCGGTGCGCACGATTGTTGAGCGCGGAGGCAGGGTGGTCGCCACGGGGATGGGGGGAGGATTCATTTTGCCGGGCTCTGCCAGCGGCATGCCCAAGGCGTTCGATTTTGCCGCCTGCAAGCTGCAGCCCGAAGGTCTGGATCCACTCTCCGATTCAGGCGAGGTGTGGATGGTCCCTGAATCTGCCTGGGCCGTGGGCAACCCGGCACATCGTGTGGAGTATAGTTGCGGCGGGCAACCGGCGGTGGTGGAGTATGGCTGGGGCAGGGGGCATGTGGTTTGGTGGGCCAGCTCGACGCCGCTGGAGAACGGGTCTCTGGCTCGCGCAAATAATCTGGACTTCTTCTTGAATTCGCTGGGGCCGCGCGAGGGCCGCCATTTCTATTGGGACGAGTCGCTGCACGGGGAGATTCGCTCTGTCTGGAGCTACGCCGCTGGGCCAGCGCTCACGATGCTATGGATCAGCCTGCCGGTTTTGGGGCTGCTGGTGGTGTTCAGTTTCAGCCGCCGCAGCGGGCCGGTGCGCGAGTTGCCTGCGCCGGTGCGGGCAACACCCATTGAGTTTCTTGATGCGCTGGGCTCGCTGTATCGCAACGCCGGCGCAGCGTCTACGGCAGTCTCGATTGCCTGGGAGCGTTTTCGCCGCCAAAGCTTGCGGCTTTGCGGCCTGCGCGGCAAAACCATGGGCGCAGCTGAGCTGGCCCAGGCGATTCGCCGCCGCTTTCTCCAGGCCGATGCCGATCTCGAAACCGACCTGGCCGCCTGCGAAGAGGCCGCGTGGAGCGAGGCGATCGAACCGGGCGAGGCGCTCAAGCTGATCCAGAAGCTCGATGCGCACCAGGAAGAACTGCGCGCAGCTATAAAACAAGGGCGGTCGCAAACGAATTTTGAAAACATTCATTCCAACCGGCAGGAAAGGGCATTATGAGCGAGGGAAATACGTCAGGAACCAGATCAGATCGCTGAGACCCCGGAAGGGTTGCACGCAACCAACCAACTGATTGCCCACGCCCGCACGCAGTTGGGGCGCGTGATTTCAGGACAGGGAGGTGCGATTGAGGAAGTGATGATTGCCGTTCTCTGCCAAGGGCATGCGCTGCTGGAAGGCGTGCCGGGCATTGCCAAGACGTTAATCGTCAAAGCGCTTGGGCGGCTGCTGGGCCTTGGTTTTCAACGGGTGCAGGCGACGCCGGACCTGATGCCGGCGGACATTCTGGGCACGACGATTTTGCGCTCCGGCTCCAAGGCTGGCGAGGAGAGTTTCAGCTTCCACGCCGGTCCAGTATTCACCGATTTGCTGCTGGTGGACGAGATCAACCGCATGCCGCCTCGCACGCAGGCCGCCCTCCTCGAATGCATGGAGGAGCGGCAGGTAACCACGGACGGCGTGCGCCGGCCGCTGCCCGCCTGGTTCACCGTTTTCGCAACTCAAAACCCGGTGGATTTTGAGGGGACATATCCCCTCCCGGAGGCGCAGCTGGACCGCTTCCTGCTCAAGATTCGCGTAGCTTACCCGAGCGAGCGGGAGAGATGCAAATCCTGGAGCGGCACCACGTTGGGTCAGGCGCCGGGCCGTTGGAAGATGCTCAAATCGTCCCCATCCCCGAGGGATTGCTGGCCCGGGCACGCGCTGAGGTGAGGGGAATCCGCATTGAGCCGGAACTATATAGTTACATCCTTTCCATAGCCCGCCGGACTCGTGAGTGGCCAACGCTGCTGCTGGGCGCAAGCCCTCGTGCGGCGGTGAGCATGATGCTCGTGGCCCAGCTTCGGCGGCCTTCGAGAGCCGCTCCGGCCTGCCGCTGGCGGACGCCTGCCGGAGCGGGAAGCCACGATGCGGGAGGATTTACCCGAAACGCCTACGTCCTGCCACAGGCTGGCCATCGTCGCTCAGGCGACTGCGAAGATTGCGTCAGTGAGAATTTCGAGCACGAGCAACGCCACCTATGGACCGAGCGAACCTTTTCCCCCGACAGGGAAGTGACCGGCGCTCGTGCGACGATGGTAGCCGAGCGCACTTGATCATGTGCGGCCCGACGACGACGTTCTGGAC
>CAWIVA010000094.1:0-12131 GCA_963839225.1 uncultured Acidobacteriaceae bacterium | reverse complement strand
CGGCGATCTGGCGGGGTTCGTCGCCGCCACCACGCTGCGCGGGCTGCCCTTCGTGCAGGTGCCCACGACGCTGCTGTCGCAGGTGGAATTCCTCGGTGGGCGGCAAGACCGGCGTCAACACGGCCTGGGGCAAGAACCTGCTGGGCGCGTTCCACCAGCCGCGCATGGTGCTGGCGGACACCGGCACGCTGCGCACCCTGCCGCCGCGCCAGCTTCGCGCCGGCTACGCCGAAATCGCCAAGGCCGGGCTGATCGGCGACGCCGGCTTCTTCGCCTGGTGCGAGCAGCACGGCGCCGCGGTGGTCGGCGGCGAGCCGGACGCCCAGGCCGAGGCGATCCGCCGCGCCTGCGCCTTCAAGGCCGCGGTGGTCGGCGACGACGAGCATGAGCAGAAGCCAAACGACGGGCCCGGTGGCACCAAGCGCCCCCCCCATCCCTTCGTCACTGCCGAGGGAACCTCGGCCATGGCCTCCGGCTGCGAGCAGTGCCACGCCGTCGGCAAACCCAACGAAGACGGCACCATCGGCACCTGCACCGCCTGCCACTCCCGCCACACCAGTTCCGTCGCCCTCGCCCGCCTGCCTTCCACCTGCGGCCAGTGCCACATGGGCCCCGACCACTCGCAGATCGAAATCTACGACGAGTCAAAGCACGGCGTCATGTTCGCCGCCCAGGAGCAATCTGCTCAAGCTCGACGCCGATCCAAAAACCCTCAGCACCCGCGATATGTTCGTCCCCACCTGCGCCACCTGCCACATGAGCGGCATCAACGGCCTGAAAGTCACCCACGACCCGTCCGACCGGCTCGGTTGGTACCTCGCTAACGCCGTCAGCGAAAAACGTCCCCAACTATCTCCGCGCCCAAACCAGCATGAAGGAAGTCTGTGCGCAATGCCACTCGCAAACCCTGGTTGACCGTGTCTACGCGCAAGCCGAACAGGCAGTTGCCAACACCAATACCAAAGTCCTGGCCGCCAAGAACATCGTCGACAGCCTGCACAAGGACGGCCTGCTCACTGGCCCGCCGTTCTCCAATTCCATCGACTTCACCTACTTTGACCTCTGGCATTACGACGGCCGCACCAGCAAGCATGGCGCATTCATGGGCGGCGCTGACTTCGTCCAATGGCACGGCAACTACGGCCTGCTCGAAAAAACCGTTCAGTTAAAGCACGACGCCGCTGGGTTGAGGAGGACCCATGCGGCGCATCAATAACCTGCTGCGCTCTCCGCTGCTGGCCTGGATCTTCGATGTCGAACTGCTCCTGGAGCTTCTTCGTACATCTCGAACCTCGCCGTCCTCGCCGGAGATATTGTGCTGGCCCATTCCGTAAACCAGTTCCGCAAGCCTGCCGAATATATTCCACTCTACTTCTCCACCGCCGCCCCGGTTCTCCTGCTGGCCGGCGTGCTTGCCGAATGGCGCTGGCAATTTCAGGCCGCATGGCGCGACATCGGCCTTCTAATCGGCGCGCTCTCAATTTTGGTCGGTCTCGCCGGAGTGCTCTATCACCTCGAAAGCAGCTTCTTCGCCGACCGCACCTTGCGCTCGCTTACCTACGCCGCCCCCTTCGCCGCCCCGCTTGCCTACACCGGCCTCGGCTTTCTGCTCATCATGAATCGCATGGTTGCTCCACGCACCATCGACTGGGCCCGCTGGGTCATTGTTTTCGCCACCGGCGGCTTCTTCGGCAACTTCGTCCTCTGCCTCACCGATCACGCCACCAACGGATTCTTCCTGAAGACCGAGTGGATTCCAGTCCTCTCCAGCGGCCTGGCCGTCGGCTTCCTCATCGTCCCCGTCCTCATGCCCGTCACGCGCCGCTATCTCGATCTATGCCTTGCCGTGCTTGTCCTCCAGGCGTTCGTGGGCATCGTGGGTTTCTGGTTCCACCTGCGCATGAACCTCTATACTCCCGGCATCAGCCTCTTTGAAAAATCGGTCTACGGCGCTCCGCCCATGGCTCCTCTGCTCTTTCCCAACCTCGTCGCCCTGGCGCTGCTCGGCCTCTGGGAACTGGCTCTCCATCTGCCCAACGAAACTCCCTCACAGCCAGGCATCTTCAACCGCCTGCTCGCCTGGACGGCAACCCCCAATCCCCAAGCCGGAACTCAAGCGGGCACCGGTCTAGAATAAGAATCATGGTCTTGGAAACCTTCCCCGTCGGCCCGCTCGCCTGCAACTGCACCATCCTCGGCGACCAAGAATCCGGCGAAGCCATCGTTATCGATCCCGGCGACGAAATCGCCCGCATCCAGCGCCGCCTCACCGAACTCAACCTCGAGCTCAAGCAGATTCTCATCACCCACGCCCACATCGACCACGTAGGCGGAGCGCTCAAGCTCAAGCGCCTCACGGGCGCGCCCATATTCCTCAACGAAAGCGATCTGCCCCTGCTCGAAATGATGGCCGCCCAGGCCGCATGGCTCGGCATGCCAACCCCTGAAACCGCCCCGCCCGATGCCCCGCTCACCGACGGCCAGCTCGTGGGCCTCGATCGTTACCCCGCCCAGGTCCTCCACACCCCCGGCCATACCCAGGGCTCGGTCTGCCTCCACTTTGCCCCGCTCAAGATGCTCGTCGCCGGCGATACGCTTTTTGCCGGAAGCATCGGCCGCACCGACCTGCCCGGCGGCAACCCCCGCCAAATCATCGACTCGATCCACTCCCGTTTGCTGCCCCTCCCCGATGAAACCCATGTCCTCCCCGGCCACGGTCCGGCAACCACCATCGGCCATGAGCGCAAAACCAACCCATTTCTTCGCGCTCAGCTTAAGCCGTAAGTGTATTGTCTAACTTGCTTGTTAACAATCATCCAGACTACGAATCTTCACGCAATACTTCTAAATAAAAACGCGCCCTACGCCCCAACATTCGCTCGAAAATACTCAACCAGCCCCGCAACCCCTGTCCTGAACTCCCCCTCCGGCCCCAACAAACTAACCACCAGCCAGCCGGCCTCAGCCATTCCGAAAAAGTACCCCGGATGCACCCACACTCCCTGCTCCAGCAGCTCCAGCACGGTCTGCTCGTCGGGTTTCAGAGCAGGAATCCGCAGCGTCGCATACCATCCGCCCTCCATCTCAAGCCGCTGAACCTCACGCAGCCGGCCCAGTCCCTGGTCCAGCTCAGCCAGATTCGCCGCCACGCGTTCTCGGATCTGCTCCTGAATCGCCACGCGCCTTTCAATCCATTTAGGCAACGCGCACTGCACCGGCGCATTCATCGAGAGAAACGTATCGGCAATCACCTCCAGCCGCTCCAGCGCCTCCGCCTCACCCGGCCCGGTCGCTACAATCCAAGCAGCCTTCATCTGCGGCAGCCCGGCAATCTTGCTCAGCCCGCTCACTACAAAAACCGGAACCCCATCCAGCCCCGCCGCAAAGCTCCGTCCGCCTCCCTCGAATCCATAATCCAGAAACACCTCATCCACAATCAGCGAAAGATCACGCTCCCTGCACAGCCGCGCCAGCTCCTCCGCCTCCCACGGCTTGGTGAAGTGCCCCGTTGGATTATTCGGATGCACCAGCATGATCGCCCGCGTCTCCGGCGTAATAGCCCGCCGAAATCCCTCCGGATCGATCTGCCAGCCCTGGTCATAAAGCAGCGTGGCTGCTCTTATCACACATCGTCTAAGACCGCTAGAAAATCGAAGAGCGGATACCCCGGCTGCGGAACCAGAATCTCGTTCCCAGGATCCAAAAGCAGTCGGAAAAGAAAGCTATAAGCCTCGCTGGTGCTGGTAGTGAGCACAATCTGCTCCGGCCTCACTCCAACGCCGTGATCCGCATAGTACCCGCAAATCGCCTCGCCGCGCGCGCAGGCTTCCTCGCGGCTGCGGATCGTAATCGAGCGCCGCAGGATCGGTCAGCGCCGCAAGCAACTCCGGAGAATACTCAAAGCCGCAGCGGGTCGGATTCGAAGCCGTCAGATCCGCAATCGGCAATCCGGCCTCAGCGCGCAAGCCGGTGCGCCCGCGCCAGCTCGCTCTCCTCCGTATTCCAGCCCGTTCTCCGTGAAAAACTCATCAATTCCATCCCGCTAACAGTCCTTCCACGCTGTCCCGCACGGCCGCATCATGCACAATAAGAGCAGGCGTCCTTTTCAACCATACACGGACTCCGCCTGGGAGGAACATTGGCACTGCGCGCGGTTATCTTCGACTATGGAATGGTTTTAACCGGTCCGCCGGACCCCGCATGCTCATGCCAGCCTTGCTGCGCATCACCGGCCTGCCCCCGGCCCGCTTCGAGAGCCTCTACTGGGCAGACCGTCACGCCTACGATGAAGGCAAACTCACCGGCATCACCTTCTGGCAGAAGATCGTGCGCGACGCCGGCCTCAACCTCGCCCCCGGCACAGTCGAAGAACTGCAACCTCGACGCCCGCATGTGGACCACCGAAAATCCCGCCATGCTCGCCTGGCAACTGCAACTCAAGCAGCGCGGCCTGCTCACCGCCATCCTCTCCAACATGGGCGACAATGTGCTGGCCAGCGTGGAGCGCGACCTTCAACTGGCTGCCTCGCTTCGACGTCCTCATCTGGAGCTATCAGTTGCACATGGCCAAGCCCGACCCGGCCATCTATCGCCTATGCCTGGATAAACTCGGCATCCGCCCCGAGGAGTCACTCTTCCTCGACGACAAACTGGTCAACGTCGAAGCCGCAAAAGCGCTCGGCATGAAGGCGCTCCAATTCACCACCATCGACCACCTGCGCGCCGATCTGATCGCACGAGGCTTAGACGCCGAGCTTCCACTTCCATAACTCAATACTTCATGACTGCATAATGAATCGCCGCACAAACATGCCATCAGCCACGCTTGATTGTGAACTATATATGAAAAGTCCGCGCAAACGCGCCGTAGGCGCAGAGTAAGTTAGCCCCGCGCTTCAGCGTGGGGATAGGATTCTCAAGACCTGGTTACGAAGTCCCGTAGGGACGGCGCAATGGACGGGGCATCATTCCAACGGATCGATTCTTAAGACGCCATCCCCAACCCCACCAGATTGGCCGCCACAATAATAAAGTCATCCCTGCCCACAGCAGTCGAACCGGCCTGCTTCCCACCCCGGCCCACTCGCCCAGCGCCAAACCGATAATCCGCCGCAAACAAAACATAACCGCTCATGTGCAGCATCCAGTTCACATAAGCCAGCCGCTGCTGGAATATTAGCCTGCCCCCATGCGTAAAAGAAGAACTGCAGGTACCACATGATCCCGCCCGTCGCGGCCAGCAATCCATTCTTCAGCAGCGTTCCCCCCGGCTGCCCCAGATCGTCGCGCAACGAAATCCTCTTCAGCGCCGCCAGCCGGATGAAGCAGTAACTCATGTTCACCACCGCGCCGCCGCCCATGATAAACACGTAACTCGGCAGCGCCGCATACAGCGGATTCACCCCCAGGTGAAGCGCAGCCGCCTTCATCGGCAGTGCCGCATCCATCGCAAACGACCATGCCCGAGGAAAAAATCCCGCACAGCATGGCGAGAAACACTCCCAGCTTCAAATTGAACTCCCTCAGCTCGCCGCGCAGTTGAATTTCTTTCTGATGACCCGGCATAGGAAACGAATCGCCACGCCGATCACCGCCAGCAACAGGCCCGCCATTGTCAACTCGCCGCTCCTGCTATAAAACAACGCCGCGGCTTGTCCGTGCATGATCGGAGGCACCAGCGTTCCCACAACCAGAACCACGCCGATGGCCACGCCCACTCCCAGCGAAATCCCCAGATGCCGCATCGTCAATCCATAGCTCACATTGCCGACGCCCCACATGGCCCCGAAAAACGCAACCTTCATCAGCATTTGCGTATCCATCGACGCGTAGAACCCGTGAAAATCCGGCAGCAGCAGCATGCTCACCCCGATCGGCAACAGAATCCATGAGAAGAATCCGGCCACTGCCCATGTCGTCTCCCACGACCACTTCTTTACTTTCCCAATGGGCGCATAGAATGCCGCAGCCGATGCCGCGCCTACCATGTGCCACCCAATTCCAGCTACGATTGACGTCACTCTCTATACCCCTTATTCCTTCATCCTGAGCGCTAGCTAAAAATTGTCACCCTGAGCTTAATTTAATGCTTGTCATCCTGAGCGACCCTGAGCGCAGCGAAGGCGAGTCGAAGGACCTGCGGTTGCTTTTGCTTGTCTTCCTAACAATTCAGTTGGTCCGGATTCAACGAATCTCGACCGAAAAACTGTAACTCCCCGCGGCCAGTTCAAACCCGCTCTCCTGGCCACGGGTCGCCCTTTTTGCGAGTTCGCTGTTCCTCAACGGAACGCCCTCTAACGCATACTTCGCTGCCTCGTCCGAACTTAACGCGAGCCAGCCCGTCGTATTGGCAGGAATAGTCACCTGCCATACCGCCGTGGTTGCCTGCGCCTTCCAGTCGGAGTGAATTCGTCCATACGCCGAGTCATAATCGAACGCAACGCTTCCCAGTTGCGCATTGAAAACCGGATCGAGCACCACCGTATGAAACCCCGCATCCAGCGGCGTTGTGTCCACGCCCGCCGCATACCGATAAATCCAGTCGCCCACCGCGCCATACGCGTAGTGGTTATAGGAATTCATGGTAGGATCGTCGCGCATCTTGTCGCCGTTCCACCGCTCCCACATCGTCGTAGCGCCGTGCTCCACCTCGTATCCCCACGACGGATATCTAGTGTTCAGCAGCAACTGGTAAGCCAGGTCGACGTGCCCGCTCCTGGTCAACTCCTCCAGCAAATACGCCGTCCCCACAAATCCCGTGCCCAGCAGCCCATCGTTGGCCTTGATCTTGTCCACCAGCCTTTGCGCCGCCGCCGCGCGCAGAGCCTCCGGCAGCAGATTCATATGCAGCGCCAGCACGTACCCCGTCTGCGTGTCGCCGCCTTTGCTCCTGGCCTCGGGATTGTTGATTCCGCCGAACGATTCCCCGCCATTGTCCGCTCCGGCTACAAAACCGTCAGCGCGCACAAAATCCTTCTGGAACGCGGCACGAATCTTTTCAAACAGCCGCGCATATTTCTCCTCGGCCAGCGCACGATCCGTAGCGTGCGCCATCTGCCGCATCAGCGTCGCGTCATACGCCCAAAGCGCCGTTGCCAGCAGCGTGTAATTCGTCTTCCCCTCCGGCGAAAGCCAGTCCCCAAACTCCGTTCCAGCATCGTTCTTGCGCAGCCCGTCCGGATTGGCGGCATCGATGGCATCGAGAAACTTCTCCATCGCCGCCCAGTTCTCGTCAATCACGCTGGTGTCGCCGTTTTGCAGCCACGAAGTCCACGGAATAATCACCCCCGCATCGCTCCAGGCGGCTCCCGAACCGGATGACTCCTTAATCGTGCCCGGCGCGAAGACACCGTAGTACGGCGTGCCGGCCTGCGTGCCGCGCATATCCTCCGCATACTTGCGCGAAAAGGCAGCCAGATCCATGTTGTAGCTGGCCGTGCGCCAGAATACCTGCGCATCCGCCATCCATCCCAGCCGTTCGTCCCGCTGCGGACAATCCGTCGGCACGCCCACAAAATTTGACCGCTGTCCCCAAAGAATATTGCTCCACAGCTTGTTGATCATCACGCTGCCGGTATCGAGCTTATCCGTGAACGCGGCATCCGTATGAAACACCACCGCGGTCACAGCGTCCTTACCGGGCGCCGCAGGCAGCCCCGTCAACTCCGCGTAGCGAAATCCGTGGAACGTAAACTGCGGTGTGAGTTCTTCCACTCCCTTTCCATCGAGAATAAAATGATCCGTCGCCTTGGCTGTGCGCAGATTGTCGGTATAAATCGTGCCGTCCGCATTCAACACCTCGGCAAAGCGCACTCGCACATCGGTTCCCGCTGCCCCCTCTATGCGCAACCGCTCCACACCGGAAAGATTCTGGCCGAAGTCATAAACATAAACGCCTGGCTTCGGCTCCGTAACCGATTCCGCCGCCAGAGTCCGTTCCACGCGAATCGGCGCAAAATTCTGCGCCTCAATCTTCACCGGCTTGGGATCAATCGCAACTGCGCTCTTCCAGTTACCCGCATCAAACTCGGCCGTATCCCAACCCGGCTCCATAAGCCGCTCATCCTGGCTCTCGCCATCGTAAATCTCCGAGTGCATTATGTAAGACGTGCTCGCCTTCCAGCCTTCATCTGTCGTTACCCGCTCCACACTGCCATCTTCATGCTCAATCCGCAATTGAACCCGCAGCGCCGGCGGAGTGTCGCCATAATTATTGGATTGCTGATACCACTCCAGCGGCGTTGAGTACCACCCCGGCGCAAGCAGCGCGGCAATCGCATTCCTGCCGCTCGCCAACTGCGCGGTCACATCATAGGTTTGATATTTCACATGCTGCCGATAATCCGTCCACCCCGGCGCAAGTACATCATCGCCCACCCGCTTGCCGTCCAAATGAATCTCATAAGATCCCAACGCCGTCACATACAATCGTGCCGACTTGATCGGCTGCCCCACGATAAACGTATGCCGCAGCGCCTTCACCGAATCAGGAATCCACGGGTGCCCCAGCGGATCGATGTCCGGCCCCGGCTTCTGCGTCCACACCACTGCACTCTTCCATCCTCGGTCGTCGAAATCCTTCCCGTGCCAGCCTGCGGCATCCCTGCCTGTCGGCATTCGCGCCGCAGTCTTCCAATCCGTCCCACTTGCAAACGTCGCCGTGGTTCCATCCATATATTCGACAAACAACGTTGCGTTCAGCGGCGGCGCATCGTCCTTGGCTGCCCCGTAGCCCTTGTCAAAATAATGAACTTGTTCGATGGCAATCGTATTCACTCCGGCGCTCAGTTGCCCGCTTACCTCCGCGCGTACGTACTTTTTCCAAGGCAGATGCTTCCACGCCGGAAGCGGCTCGGCCGTCAGCACCTGCTCCCCGTTGACCCACGCTGAAACCGTGTCCTGCGCCGTCGCGTAGAGCGCGGCCCTCTTCACCGGCTTCGCCAGCGTCACCCTCTCTCGATAAGCAAGGTGTTGCTCCCCACCTTTTTTCTTGGCCTTAGTCAGAGCATCCGGATTTGCGATCCAAATAGCCTCAGCATGGCGAACCGCATCCTCTTCCGCCGTCTCGTAACCAATCCACCTTGCGCGCCAGTTCTCCTGCTTCAGCAGTCCCGTCTCCCACCAGGAAGTCTCGCTCTCCGCATACGGTTTGTCCGCCGCATCCCACAACTTCACCTGCCAAAAGTAGCGAGTCCCAGGCCTGACCGCCGGTCCCCCATAGCGCACATTCAGTGACTTGCCCGACTCAATTCGCCCGCTGTCCCAAACGTCCGGGTTAGCTGCGTCGCTGCGTAGCAACTCCGGCTGCGAACTCACCCGCACCTCATACGCGCTCTGCTTCGCGCCCCGTGCCGGATCCCGCAACTGCCAGGAAAACCGCGGCGACGGATCGTCGATCCCCAGCGGAGTCTTCAGAGTCATCGACGCACAGTTCCACTGGCCCCGTAAATGCCGCCGGAACCTCCAGCCCCGCCAACGGCAAAGCAACCGCTCCCAGGACCATCGCCCATGGCGCCCAGCACATCTTTTTCATATCCTCACTCGCTCTCCCTGGGAGCCCTGGCTCTTCGAATTATGCTCACTTGATTGGAATAACCGGACCGGCCAATTCGTTTCTCCACACCGTGACCGGCCCCAGCAAGCCCGACTCCAGCAGCGGCGAATCCACTTTGAACGGCCTGAAGTCCGTCCAGGTGTAAGTCTTCGTCACGCCCGGCTGCAAATCGCCAATCATGCGGTTGGGCCACAGGTTGGTCACCTTCACGCTCAACTCGTTCACTCCCGGCTTCAGCGCATCGGTCACGTTGATCACGAACGGCGGCTTCCACAGAATTCCCCCCACCGGTTTGCCGTTGATCGTCACTTCGGCTATCTCTCTCACCGCTCCCAGGTCAAGCATCACCCTGGCGTTGGGCTTGAACCACTCCTTCTGCGCAACAATCTTGTTGTGATAAGTCGCAGTCCCTGAGAAGTACTTCACGCCGGTCTTCGCGCTATCTGTCCAGGAGATGAGCTTGGGAAACTCCACCTCTGCCGGCGCGCCCCAGTTGGGCGGGAAAGTCAGCTTCCACGTTCCATCCACGGTAGCTAGTTTCACCTGCCTTCTCTCCGGAGCTACGCGTGAGGGCTCCGTCACCTTGCCTTCAAAGACCACAAAGACCGATCCCTGCGCATCGAAATGCAACGGCACCGTCGTCTGCCCATTCTCGATCGAGTAGCTCGTAAGCTCGAGTTCGCCGGTTTCCGGGTGCCACAGCCGCGGCATCTTGCCCGTCACGCGAAAACTCGCCTTCACATCGAAGCTGTGATGTTTCTGCGTAGCGGCAAAATAAATCTCGCGATTCCCATCCGTGCGATGAATAAAAACCAGGTCCTCGTCGGAATCGCCCGCAGGCAGCGGATAAGAGACTTCCTCGCCCACATTCTCCGCCTTGCTCCAGGTAAAGTCGGGCAATACATTCTCGGCAGCAAGAACATCTTCAATGCTCTTCCCTGTATAAACCTTGCCCTTGCCCAGAACATGCACGCCTGCCGCATCGCTTCCCTTGCCCCACAGATTATCCGCAATCATCCCTGCCTCGCCCTGACCTTCCTTGCCGTCCGCCAGACTGGGCGATCCATCCGGTTTCGTTCCCAGCAGCACTGCGCCCTGAGCCACCAGAGCCTGCAGCTTCTCCAGCACCGGCACCGACAGCTTATGCAAATCGTTGGGCAGCACCAGCAGCCGGTAACTCATGCCGCTGGCCAGGTGCAACTCGCCCTGCGATGCGGATGTGTTGTGCAGCAGAACGTCCGCGTTCAGATAATCGAAGCCATAATGTAAGGGTTGCGCAGGATCGATCTTCTTCCAGTAAGGCACCGTGGCCGGCGCTTCCTCCCCGTAAAAATACGCCACGTCGCTCACCGCCTTGCCCTGTTGCAACAAAAAGGAGCAGCGCGCCAGGTAGGTATTCCACGCTACTGCCTGCTCCGCCCAGGTAATATTGCGCGTGTAAAACTGTCCGAAATGGCCCAGCGTCATGCCCGGCTTGTGAGCATCGTCTACAAACGGCTGCTGATCGCTGGTGTGAAAAATAATCCGGTTGATGCCCCGCGAAAACGCCTCGTCGGCAAGCCCCTTCAAATAGAACGGCGTCTGCCCCCAGGCCACCAGTTCAGGCCCGGTGGTAAAGGACTCGGTTGCCGCCAGCGGCTTGCCATAAATGTGCGCTGCCGATGAAGCCTCGCGATCGTCTGCCTCGTCTTCCGGACCCATCTTCTCGCCGGGTAGCGGCGGCCAGAATTCGCCCATCGGCACCGTCAACTGTCCCTTGTTCAGTAATCCATCGCCCGTGGTCGGCAATCCAATGCCCATCGCCTCGGCATACAGCCCAACGCCGTGTTCCTTAAAATATTTGGTGGCCACTCCATAGTGGTTTTCCGCCAGCATGTCCGCCTGGGTACGCCGCAGATCCCATAAGAAACCCTCCGATTCCGCGCGGCTGCCCACCAGCCTGCCCGTCAGCACCGGCAGATACTTCGTCATCGCATAGCCGCGCCGGGCCTCGAACTCCTGCATCATCTCTTCGGTCCAATTCTCCTGCGAGGCTTCCCAGCTATCCATCAGAAACGACTTGAAACTCTTGCCCCAATACGGTCCGGTCGTATCAGAGATCATCTTCACGTACTCTTCTACGTAGGCCTGCACGTCCTTTTTGCTCAGCTTGTCCACCTCCAGGCCGGTAGCCGCGGGAGTGGCCGGATGGTTCACCTCGCCGGTCAGTGCGTAGCCCAGGCGCATCACAATCCACTTGCCCGCCGGCGGATCCCAATCCAACGTTCCGTCCGGCCGCATCTTCCCCGTCAGGTCGATCACCTTCTCTGGATCGATCGCCTCGCCCGGCTTCACTTCCTCAACCACTGAATCCGTTCCCGGCGCATAAATCCCAAAGCTAGCCTTATCCTCCCAGCGATTCACACGCGGCGCTGCCAGAAACTCAACCTCCGTAGCTCCACCGGATTCGGTTCCTTTTTCTTCGTATTATCCCTGCTGTGCGGCGACGGCTGGGGTCCGTCGAAGAACAACCGGTAATAGCGAGCCTTCACCGGAGCAATTGCAAACGTGCGCACAGGAAAGTTGATGGAGCCTGTCT
>CAWIVA010000093.1:0-15496 GCA_963839225.1 uncultured Acidobacteriaceae bacterium | reverse complement strand
CACCGGCCGTCGGTACCAAGGTGAACCTGGGCACACCGCAGACGTTGACGGTCACCTGGCTCAACAACGGGGCACCGGTCGTCGGTCAGCCCGTCACGTTCGCAGCGACTCGCGGCACCCTGGTGCCGTCAACCCCGGTGACGACCGATGCCACCGGTAAAGCGAGCGTCACCATCAGCTCCAGCGTTGCCGGTCCCTCGATCATCGTGGCGACCGGCACCGGCGTCTCTGCGCAGTTGAATCTGGATTTCGTGGCGATTCTCCCGAGCCAGATCTCCGTGCAGGCCGGGCCGGCAGCGGTGGCCGTGCAGGGCCAGAGCACGATCTCCGCGCTCGTGCGGGATGCCGCCAACAATCTGGTGGAGGGCGCGACGGTCAATTTTCAGGTGGTCACCGATCCGACCAACGGGTCGCTCTCGGTGGCGTCGGCGACCACCGATGCGCAGGGGGCGTGCCCAGACCGTGTACACGGCCGGCAATTCGAGCAGCGGCGCCAATGGCGTCACCGTGTCCGCGACGGTTGCCACGACGAGCATCACCGGTACGGCAATGCTCACTGCAAATCACCTGCTGAAGCAAATTCCCAAGGACATTGGCGTGGTCGCGGTTGTGAATGAGGAGAATAGTACACTGGCAAAAGCCGCCAGAATCACATTGCCCACTAAAGCCGGCCCAGAGACGACGGTTAGCACCAAGACTTATAACTCGGCTGTTGGCGTCTTGATGTACCTGGCTTTTGCTGTGGCAGGGCAATCGCCGGCGCCACTCAATCGCGCGCTGCTTCGGGCCGCGAAAGCACAGGAGGGAGTGATTGAAAAGGACCATCTTGCGGTATTACCGCTGCTTGAAGTGTTCGATGGTCGCGATTCCATTGTATTGCTTTCACGAGGCCCCGATTTGTCGACCGTCAACGAGGGTGCGACCTATTTCAAGGAAGTCGTGCGCCTACCCGCCGAACCTATGAGCGCGGGCCAATTCCGCCACGGGCCGCTCGAAACGATTAGTCCTGAACGCGTGTTTATAGTGATAGCCCGGCGGTGGAAGACAGGAAAGCTACTGGTCAAGCTTGCAGAATTCATCAGTTCGCAGGGCGGCAAAGTCATATTGCTTTCCGATATGCCATGTAAAAACGATAACATTCGGAGCATCAAGGTTGAATCGTTCCCTTTAGGATTAGGAACTATGACAGATTCGATTTACCTTCAATTCCTTACTCACGAACTGGGCACTCGGCGCGGTTTGGAACCCGGTAAATTCTGGATTCATGAAGGGGTGGTGCGGGTTGAATAGTGCTGCCCATGCAGCAAAGCAGGTGTCTGTGCCCAAAATGCTTCTGCGGGTGTTTTTGTAACAACGAACGCACGAAGAGATTTCCAAATCTCCACGAAGCCGGGGAGTGTAATGCCGCATACTAATAAATCGCGCTAGCCTGAGGCTGGCTCAGGCGTATTTCAAAGGGAGCATCGAGGTACGCTCGTGGAATTCAAGCTTCAATTCCGCACCAAGTGGTTTTGGTATTCGGTTCTTACCGTCTTGTGCTGGGGAACCTGGGCCATTCTCTCCAAACTCGGCTCCCGGGATTTGTCGGCACAGGCTATGCAGTTTTACTACGCTTTGGGGGCAATACCGGTGGCCCGCTTCTCCTCGGCGGAAGACATCTGAAGCTCGAGAAGAGCTTCAAGGGAATCTTCTACGGAGTATCAAATGGCATTCTTTCGAGTTTGGGGAATCTAGCCGTTGTTGCAGCCTATCAAAGCGGCGGCAATACGGCGGTGATTACCACCGTGACTGCGTTATATCCGATAGTAACGGTCGGTTTGGCAATTGTTGTTTTGCGAGAGCGACTGACGCATACACAGATGGTGGGCGTTTGTTTTGCGGGCGCTGCAATGGTAATTCTATCTTTCTGATTGAGGAGAGCGCATGGCTAGCTGGTTTTGGTTAGCGGTTGTTGTTCTAATCTCGTGGGGAGTTGTTGGGCTGCTGCAGAAGCTCTCGACCAATCATCTGTCAGGAGAGTCTGCAACCATCTGGCTTATCGTGGGTTTCGTTTTTTTTCTGCCTTTGATATACCCAGGAAAGATGGTATTCAGCTATCCGATTCGAGGAATAGCGTTAGGACTGTTGAGCGGATTTGTCAACGCCTTGGGAGCCTGGGCGCTTCTTGCCGCATTAGAAGCGGGGGCAAAGCTTCTGTCGTCTCACCCTTTGGAGCGCTCTACCCAGTTGTGGTAGTACTCATGGCTTCTTTCATTCTCCACGAGTCTATAAACCTGATGCAGGGGGTCGGTGTCCTATGTGCTCTCATCGCAGTGGGGCTCCTGTCTTCTTAGTTTCGAGCCGGCTTTCATGCTGGAATGCGATGACCGAGGGCAGTGTGAACGTCAACACTCAAGGTCCAGACAGTATCTTCAATTAGGAGTCTGTTATGAATTTCAGGAAGCTCGCAAGCACGTTATTGGTTTCTTCGGTTTTCTCTTTTCGTTCCGAACGCGACTTTTTCACAAAGTGCGGACTTCGCACTGCACGATGGGGACCGAGTTACGTTCTATGGAGACAGTATTACCTACCAGCGGGAATATACCAGAGATGCTGAGGAATATGTTCTGACTCGATTTCCTGCATGGAAGGTCTCATTTCACAATGCAGGGGTAGGTGGCGATAAAGTGAGCGGCGGTGATGGAGGTCCGATCGATCTTCGTTTGGAGCGGGACGTGTTCGCGTGGCAACCAAGCATGGTCACGATTATGCTGGGAATGAACGATGGCTACTACCGCCAAAGTCAACCCGGAATATTTTCGACCTATGCTGAGGGATACCGCCATATTGTCGATTCGATCAGAACGCATCTTCCCGAGGCTAGCATCACTTTGATTCAGCCTTCGCCCTTCGATGACGTGACAAGAGCCCCTAAATTTCCAGGTGGTTACAACGAAGTGCTTGTGCAGTACGGCGAGTTCCTCCGCCAATTGAGCCAGGAGAAGCACACTCGACTGGCCGATTTCAATGCGCCGATGACACGAGTTCTCGCGTCAATCAATAGCCAATCGCCTGACCTGGCCCAGCAACTGATTCCCGATCGCGTGCATCCGCAGGAGGCTGGGCACTGGCTGATGGCGGAAAGCCTGCTTAAGTCCTGGAACGCGCCCGCGCTCGTCAGCTCCGTTACTCTCGATCTGTCCGGCAAGCAGCCGGTCGCGGTCACGAGCAACGCAGCAGTAACCGATATAGGGCGTGCGAAGTCCAGTCTACGGTGGACTGAGAGCGAGGCAGCTCTGCCTCTTCCATTTGCTGCGCCAGAGCTGGACCCGGTGCTCGCCCTAATCCTCAAGGACTCTGATATTGTGACCGCCCTGGACCAAGAGCTTCTTCAGGTTCGACAGTTACCGTCCGGGAGTTATGACCTACTCATCGACGACGAAAAGATCGCTATCTTTTCGGCAGATCAGCTAAGTGCCGGGGTAAACCTTGCGATTCTGGAAACTCCCATGTTGAAACAGTCGAGGCTTGTCGATTTTGAAACCAGGGAACGCAATGATCTCGAATCTGCGCGATTCGAGATCATTTCTGACTCGACGGACGAGGAGTCATCAAAAACGGCCGCTGCGCTGGCTGCTGCAATGCCTGCCGCTGAGGCTCGTTTGAGAGCAGACGCCCAACCGCAGGCGCATCACTTTGAATTGGTATTAAGGAGCCCGATGCAGCCATAGCCCCTTGCCGGAGCTTGTGATGCGTCACCGGCTCCCGGATTGCAGCGGGCCTTGAGAAACTGCAAATCAATCGAGGGCGTTGGTCAGAAAGAGGTCCACTTCGAGCGCATCGTCTATGAAGTAAGTATCCAGTTGCGCTTTAGGAAATGAGTGAGCCCCGGCGATTCCTCCTTACGCGACAACGCGAGACCGTGAGGAAAGTTGGAGTGAATGATGACGAGTAAGTTCATTTGGGTTCTGCTTGCGCTTGCACTGAGCCACCCTGGCGTGGCTCAGCCTCGGAAGCAAGTGTTTCTCGTCGGCGACAGCATTTCTATCTACTACACCCCCTATCTTCAGTCGGATCTTGCGGACGTGGCTCTATTTAGCCGAAAGGGCCGATCGCAAATGGAGAGTGTTGACGAAGAGGTGGAAGACCCACAAGCGAACGGAGGGGATTCACGAGCAGTTCTAAATTACCTGCGAATGCGATTTACCGACGATCGCTTTCATCCCGATATCGTACTCGTAAATTGCGGGCTGCACGATATCAAGCGCAACCCTAAGACCAATGTGATCGCAATCGATTCCGGCGAATACCGTAAGAACCTGATTGCAATTTTTGCATTGCTGCATTCGCACAAAGCAAGAGCAATATGGATCAGCTCAACACCCGTGGATGACGCCCGGCACAATTCACTTATGAAGCAATTCTTTCGTTATAACGCCGACGTCGAGCGCTATAACAGAATTGCAGGAGACATCTGCGCCGCGCGTCACATTCCGATTGTCGACCTGTATGAATTCACCGCACACCTCGGGAAGGATCATTACATTGATCACGTTCATTTTGACACTTCAACACGTGAGTTGCAGGCTGCCTTCATAGCGGGTGCTGTTACTACGCTTCTAGACAACTCATATTGAGTGTGAAACCGGAGAGTGCGAAAAAATATGTGCGCCCGTTCTGAGCGAGGTGATTCAAGGTGCCGATTTTATCGAATCAGAATCGAAGACGGTTTTGCGCTGAATTAGCATGCCTAGCGGGGTATGCCATGCTGCCGCGGAGCTTTTGTACAGGTGCGAGCGCAACGAAGATGCCCAACATTGTCTTCTTTCTGATCGATGATCTTGGTTGGGGAGACCTTGGCTGCTATGGCAATGCATTTGCGGAAACTCCCCATATCGATCGTCTAGCGCGGGAGGGGATGAAGTTCACGAACGCCTACGCCGGCGCGCCGGTCTGCTCGCCTAGCAGAGCATCTATCCTTACGGGAATGTCCCCCGCAAGGCTGCATCTAACGCAATGGATTCCTGGAACTCTCTTTCCGTATAAGAAACTGCTCGAGGCTCCGAGCTCCGGGCATCTGGATTCGAAATTATCGACCCTTCCGGAGCTGCTAAAACGTGCGGGCTACCAAACGGCGGCCATCGGCAAATGGCATCTTGGCGGTGATGGCTATCTCCCTGAGAACTTCGGCTTCGATACGAACATCGCAGGAGACGATCACGGTAATCCGCCGTCCTACTTCGGCCCTTTCAGGTTTCATAACCTGACCGGTTATACACGGAACGACTATCTTACCGATGTATTGACGGAAAAGATGGACGCATACATTCAGCAAGCTGCAAAGAATGGACCATTCTTTCTTTACATGGCCGAGTATTCTGTGCATCTTCCGCTAGAAGCGAAGCAGGCAACGATTGGGAAGTACCGTAGAAAGAACGGGGGCAAGGACGAGCCTGATCCAGTGTATGCGGCGATGATTGAGAGTACAGACCAGGCGCTGGGCAGGTTGCGGGAAGCTCTGATGCGTGGCGGAGTCGCGAACGATACGATCATTATTCTCACTTCGGACAATGGCGGATTGGGTTTCGAGGAACGCAATCTGCACCGTGTTGCGAATAATGGCGGACTACGCGGAGGCAAGGGGTGTCTTTACGAAGGTGGGATTCGGGAGCCGCTGCTGGTTCATTGGCCGGGCGAAATCCGTGCGGGAAGTACATGCGATGTGCCGGTTGTCGGGGCGGACTTTATGCCGACAATTGCGAACCTGGCTCATGTTGGGAGCGCTCCGCAGCCTTGCGATGGCCTGGACTTTGGCGCTCTTTTGCGTGGAGAGAGGGCTTTGGAGAGGAGTACGCTCTATTGGCACTACCCACACTACAGCGATGAAGGGGGTACGCCGTCTGGCGCTATCCGCGAGGGTGACTGGAAGCTAATCGAGTTTTTCGAAGACGACCATGTCGAACTTTACAACCTGGTCCTCGATCCTGGCGAACAATACAATTTTGCTTCGAGTTTTGCCGATAAAGCCTACGACCTGCGAGAAAAACTGATTGCCTGGCGAAAGCAGATGAATGCGGCGATGCCAGCTCCAAATCCGGGATACAACCGAACTATAGCCACGACGAGAACTGGCCCGGCGGGATGCAGTTGGAGCCCGGGGCCGGCGTGTATGGAGGATTGAACGGTGGTGCTTATTTCGCCCATGAGATGGATCCAGGCCTCGTGGCCATTTTGCAAGTCCGGAGACTTCTTGACCGGTCATTTTCCTCACCCTAAGATCTATCTGCAAACGATTACAATGATATGGGGAATAGGCCAAGTCATTGGGCAGTACTTGTACTATTCGCAACGAAGGTCAGATTGGGGTTTGCGATGCGTCGGCTAGAAAACACAGTTGCACTCGTGACAGGGGCAGGTCGCGGCATAGGGCGGACTATCGCAATCCGGCTTGCACGCGAGGGTGCTTCCGTAATCGTGGCAGACCTGGATGCGAAGAACGCCGAAAAAACGGCGGCAGAGATTTCCGCGTCAGGAGGTAGAGTTCGGAGCCGCTTCGTTGACGTTGCTGTCCAGGCTCAGGTGGAAGAATTGGTTGCTTCGACAGTAAGGGATTGGGCCAAGATCGACCTGCTGGTGAATGTGGCAGGGATTGGATTAACCAGGCTATTTCTGAACACCACTCTCGAAGAATGGGAAAGCGTACTGCGAGTCAACCTAACCGGCTGCTTCCTGTGCTCGCAGGCCGTCGCCCGGATCATGGCGGCACAAGGCCGTGGAAAGATCATCAACATCGCTTCGTTGTCTGGTCAGCGCGGAGGAACAGGCCGAGCCGCCTATGGAGCCTCGAAGGCCGGGGTCACCATGCTGACAAGAGTGATGGCGGTGGAACTGGCGCGGTACGGAATCACCGTAAACGAAATCGCACCGGGCCCTGTGAACACTGAGAATGACGGCGGTGACGCACGACGAAACCACCCGCGACGCTTATTATCGTCTGATTCCCATGGGCCGTTATGCGGAACGCGATGAGATAGCCGATGCCGCGGTTTTTCTGGCTTCGTCGGAAGCTGATTTTATCAACGGCCAGACATTGAATGTGGATGGCGGATTTGCAGCGGCGGGGTTAATGTTCGATCTGGAAGAGTGAGGGAATTCGTTCCAGGGGGGAGCTACCTGAAAAAATAATGCAACGCAGAGATTTGTTGAAGATGACGAGTGCTGGATTTGCCGTAGCGGTTGGACCAGCGGCGGCCACAGTGCTGAATGCTCAGGTACTCGCAGGCCAGGAGATGCCGAGCCATGGCGCCGCAGGTTTCAACGTCCGCCAGTTCGGGGCCAAGGGCGATGGATCCGCTATTGATTCACCTGCTGTAAATCCTGCGATTGATGCGGCGGCTACGGCCGGCGGCGGTACGGTGATCTTCCCTGCCGGAGTCTACCTGAGCTACTCCATCCGGCTGAAGAGCAAGGTTGGACTTTACCTGGATCATGGAGCCGTGATTCTGGCTGCTCCCGCGGCTCTCAACGGCGCCACATCCGGCAGCTATGATGCGGCCGAACCGCAAGGTGCATGGGAACCCTACCAGGACTATGGGCACAATCACTGGCACAACTCGCTGATCTGGGGCGAGGATCTGGACGGCGTTTCCATTACCGGTCCCGGTTTGATCTGGGGTAAAGGATTGGTCCATGGCTTGGAGAATGAGATGGGCCGCCCCGACACAACTGACGGCAACAAATCCATCGCGCTCAAGAACTGCCGCAACGTTCTGCTGCGCGACTTCAGAATTCTGGAAGGCGGGTGGTTTGGAATCCTGGCCACTGGCGTGGACAACCTTACCATCGACAATCTGCTCATAGACACCAACCGCGACGGCATGGATATCGATTGCTGCCGCAACGTGCGCATCTCCAATTGCACCGTGAACTCGCCCTGGGACGACGGCATCTGCCCCAAGAGTTCGTATGCACTGGGTTATGCGCGGGCCACTGAGAACGTGACGATTACCAACTGTTACGTCACCGGGGGATTTGCTCTTGGTTCGGTGCTGGACGGCACCTGGAAGCGGGCTGCAAAAGAAGGCTCGACGTCGACCGGTCGCATCAAGCTGGGAACGGAATCGAACGGCGGTTTCCGCAACATCACCATCTCAAATTGCGCATTCGAAAGCTGCCAGGGATTTGCGCTGGAGTCAGAAGACGGCGCGCTGGCCGAAGACATCACTTTCACCGGTATCACCATGCGCGATATCCGCAGTGCCCCTCTATTTCTACGCCTGGGCACACGGATGAGAGGACCGCGCGAGGCCAAGCCCGGAGTGATGCGGCGCGTGATTCTGAGCAATATCGTCAGCTCCGGCGCATCACAATTGCCTTCCATACTCAGCGGCGTTCCCGGCCATCCGATTGAGGACATCAAGATCAGCGACGTCTACCTTGAACAGGCCGGCGGCGGTACTGCGGAAATGGCAGCCCTCGAACCCGAGGAGCACGAAGCCGACTACCCCGAACCGTCGATGTTCGGGCAGTTGCCGGCCACCGGCTTCTTTCTGCGCCATTTGCGCAACCTGGAGATGAGCAACGTGGAAATTGCAACGAGAGACACTGATGCCCGCGCTGCCTTCTGGCTGAAGGATGTGGTGGGAGCGGATTTCTTCCGGGTGCGCATGCCGAAGGGAACGGCGCCGGCATTCGATCTGAAGCAAGTAAGAGATTTCCGTAGTTTTGGCAGCCACCAGACCGCTGACCTGACATTAGAGAATGTGGATCATCGAAAGGCTTAGAGCGGCGGTTGGCAAATCAAACGGGCATCCAGCAGGGTGGAAAAACCTGTAGTAATCGTTAACAGAGGAAGAAGGGAAGAACCGTCGCGCAGAGAGTGAGAAGAAATCTCAGAATTTACGCTCAGGAAGGCGATTTGTCTTTAATTATGAGATATTTCGTCAATTTTCCACTTGACACGAGTATGAGCGAAGGCTTAGGATTTATGTGTAATCGATTACACCGTTTAACCAATTTTTGTGGCTAATTGCCTGAGCTCTCCTCGACGGGGTTGCCCGGTAGAGGAAGTTGCTCGTGAAAGTCAGGAGAAACGAATGAAAATCGTTAAAGCTTGGGAAGAAACGGGGGTCGAGATTCCTGCCCCCTACCGGCGTCAGATTAAGGTGATCTTCGCTCCAGACAAGGAAGGGGTTGAGGAGCTCACGTTCAGCCATGCCATCCTCCCACCAAATGGTCGCACCGATTACCACGCCCACGACCGGCCCGAACTGATCTATATCGTCTCAGGCAAAGGAATCTGCGTGCACGAGGGCGAAGAGACGCTGATACAAGAGGATGTCGCACTTTGGGTTCCGGCGGGGGAGCAACACCAGATGATCAACTCCGGTGATGTGCCATTGAAGCTGGCCACCGTTTTTGTTCCAGCTTATAAGGCTGGTGATAACTACCGCCGTTGCCTGGATGCTGCCAAGGCCGCCAAGAAATAGCATGCGCATTGGCATCAGCTCCTGGACGTATCCCTGGGCGATCGGGGTCAGCGGATTTCCGCCCCCGCCTCGGCCGATGAGACTGGCAGACTTGCTAGAGAGAGCGTCGGAACTCGAAGTGAGTGTGGTGCAAGTTGCCGATAATTTGCCGCTTCACAACCTGGATTCGGCCGAACTCCGCGATGCTGGCGATCAGGCCGCCAGCCTGGGCCTTACGATCGAAATCGGAACACGGGGTGTAGAGCCGGCTCACCTGCTTCGCTACTTGAACCTGGCGGTCCAACTTGACGCGCCGCTGCTTCGAACTCTCACCCATAGCGCCGAATCGCAACCATCTCTGGAACAGGCAGAGATATGGATTCGTGATGTGCTGCCGAAGTTTGAAGCTCAAGGGATCACGCTCGGCTTGGAGAACTACGAAAAACATTCCTGCCGCGAACTGGCAGCTCTTGTACGCAGGCTTGAAAGTCACCACGTGGGCATCTGCCTGGATACTGTGAACTCCCTTGCGGCGCTGGAGACGCCGGAACGCGTTGTCGAAATACTGGCTCCTCTAACAGTGAACCTTCATGTAAAGGACTTCGTGATTAACCGGGTGCCGCAAATGATGGGCTTCGTCGTTAGGGGGGCGCCCGCGGGCGAGGGCCGTTTGGACATCCCGTGGCTGCTGGGGCAGATGCCTCCCGGCGACAATGTGTCGGCCATCCTGGAGCAATGGCCACCTCTGAGGGAGTCTGTCGAGGCCACAGTAACGATGGAGCGGGAATGGGCCGAACGAGGGATTCGATACCTCCGCTCATGTGGCTGTACCTAGGTGATCGAAATGCAATGTCCCTTAGGCAGAACGAACGTGTTGAAATTGGCGCCCCCAAAAAGTCCGTCGCGGCTGTCGGCGCCCTTTCGCTCCTCGCGACGAGTTACTTTCAAGGACGACTAAGGCGGGAGCGGGTGCTAGACGAGTTTGCCCTTATTTTGATCGGCCGCACACCGGAATCCAAATCTACGTACCGCATAATCACGTAAGGTGTCGACTCCCTTCTAGAGATGGGTGGGATGAGAGCAGGCGAAGGAAGGAAAGCTACTTCTTATGGTCGACGCAATACCGACGGTTCAGACGAATGGTTCCAAGACAGTGCCGCACTTGCGCCGGGTGCTCACACTGTGGGACTTGATCTTTTACGGCATGGTTCTGATCCAGCCGATTGCTCCGGTTCCGCTCTTCGGGGTCGTGCAAGAACGCTCGCACGGCTACATTGTAGACACGATACTGATTGCTCTGGTTGCCATGATGATTACAGCGTTCAGCTACGGGCGCATGGCAGCTCTCTATCCGTCAGCCGGGTCGGCTTACACCTACGTGAGCCGTGGTTTGAATCACCACCTGGGCTTTCTTGTAGGCTGGGCGATGATTCTCGATTACCTTTTGCTCCCCCTCATCAATGCGGTTTGGGTTGCGGAGACGATCCATGGGTGGATCCATCGGATTCCCACCTTTGCCCTGTTGGCGGTATTTATTGGAGCCGTCACGTTCATGAATCTGCGCGGCATCCGCGCAAGCGCCTTGGCCAACAAGCTGCTTCTCGTATCGATGTGTGCGGTCATCGGCGCCTTTGCGATCCTTGCCGTCCGTTACATCTTCCACTTCGATCGGTGGGATGGAGTTTTTTCCGCGCTGCCCTTTTACGATCCGAAAACATTTGATTTCGGGGTCATTCGCAGCGCGGTGCCGCTGGCCGCGCTTACCTACATCGGGTTTGACGGGGTGACGACGTTGGCCGAAGATGTCAAGAATCCCAAACGTAATGTGCTCCTGGCCACAGTTCTGGTCTGCCTGTCCGTGGGGGTTCTCGGCGGAATCGAGGCTTACCTGGCCCAGCGCGTGTGGCCGGGATTTCATTTCGAAAACGTCACGGGCGCTTTTATGGACATTTGCATGCGCGTCGGCGGGCGCTGGATGTTCCTAGCCATGACGTTGGTGACCATTCTCGCGGCAGTCGGCAGTGCGCTCACGGGGGGCTTGGGGGCGGCGCGCTTGCTCTTTGGAATGGGCCGCGATAACGTCCTTCCGAGGAGTGTGTTCGGGCACCTCCATCCGACGCGCAACACTCCAAACTACAATATCTGGATCATTGCTATCCTCGCCTTTGCTGGCGGAGTGGTTCTGTCCATCAATGGGCATGGGTACGAGAACGCCGCGGAATTGCTGAATTTTGGAGCCTTCATTGCATTCATGGGAGCCAATTTCGCGACCTTTTGGCTATTTGGCGTCAAACGGGTCGCTGGCCTGAAAATCAATCTTCTCGGGGACGTTTTACTTCCGCTGTTCGGCTTTGCATTCTGTGGCTGGATTTGGCTCAATCTGAATACCATTGCAAAAATCGTGGGAGGCTTTTGGTTAGCGATGGGTATTATCTACCTGGGTTTTAGAACCAATTGGTTCCGCGAGAAACCGGTCATGATCGATTTCACCGAAGCATAGCCTTAGGCCATGGATCAAGCAGGTCAAATCTGTTTAAGCGTGGGGGACCATCTCACGCGAGGGGCTCACGGCAGCAGTCTCATCCTGAAGGTAGAGCTTTCTCTTTGGAGGAACAAATGCCGAAGTTGATGATTCGCGGGATTTTGCTGTGGGCGAGCGCAGCGGCAGTGGAAATCTCGATTGGAGGATGAATATGGATCGTCGGACGTTCGTTGGAGCGGGCATAAGCACGGCATTGTGTGCGAGCCCGATAGCTCGTGCCTTGTCGAAGGGTTTTGAACCTGCTGTGAATGCGTCGGGATTTGCGCCAATGACGCTTGGGCTTCTGATTGCGCCGGAGCGCGGCGCTGCTGAGACCCCCATATCGAGAGTAAAGGAGCTTGGCCTTTCGACCTGCTTTTTGTCGCTCGATGATTTCATCGGAGAGTTCACCACGAAGCTCGCAGAGGATCTGCGGGGTTTGTTACACAAGTACGAAGTGACTCCGACTGCGGCAGAGGTTGTTGGGCCGGGGAGATTGGTGTGGGACTTCATCGAAGGCCCCTCGACGATCGGAATCGTTCCCAGAGCCACCCGCGCGGCCCGCATGAGCGCGCTCAAGCAGACGTCAGATTTTGCAAAGATGCTGGGAATCCCGAACGTCCAGACACACTGCGGATTTATCCCCGAGAATCCGAGCGAGCCCCTTTACAAAGAGGCTGTCGTTGCCATCCGCGAGCTGACGGACCACTGCGCGGGAAACGGTCAATACTTTCTGATGGAGACAGGACAGGAGACTCCGACCACAGTGTCCCGGATGATTAAAGATGTCGGCAGACCAACTTTGGGTGTGGGCCTGGATACGGCAAATTTGATCCTTTATGGCAAGGGCAATCCTGTGGATGCGGTTGATATCCTGGGCCCTCACATCCGGAGCGTTCACGCAAAAGACGGGAGATGGCCAACCGATCCCGACCAACTTGGCGCGGAGGTCCTAATTGGTCAAGGCCTGGTGGACTTCAAACAGGTATTCACAAAATTGCAGCGTCTAGGCTACAGCGGAGCCATTTCGATCGAGCGCGAGATTTCGGGCGCCCAGCAGATCGAGGATGTAAGAAAAGAGAAGATCTATCTGGAGCGGATACTGGGCCAGATGCCGAACCGTCCGACAAAAGGAGGAGTATGAATCGCAGGGATTTTTTTAAAATTGCAGCGGCTTCGTCAAGTCTATTGATATTGGAACCCAAGAGCGTCTTTGGATATGGCGCAAACTCCGCTGTCCGTCTGGGTTTGCTGGGATGCGGCAGTCGAGGTACGGAGGTGGCGACGTCTTTTGCGAAGAACGCCACAGCGCGAGTTATTGCCCTGGCCGATATCTTTCCAGACAAGCTTACGCGGGCGAAGACACACTTCGACGACGTCAATGCTGGTCTGGGGATTCCGGCCATCGACTTGAAACGGATGTACCGCGGCCATAGCGCGTTCCAGCAAATTGCGGCATGCCCGGACCTCGATGCAATACAGATTTCGACTCCGCCATTCTTTCATGTTGAGCACCTCGACGCGGCTGTGAGTGCCGGCAAGCACGCCTATTGCGAGAAGCCGATCGGCGTAGACATTGCCCAGACAAGCCGTGCGCTCGAAATCGCCAAACGGGTCGATGGGAAGGTAAGCATCGATGTGGGATTCCAGATTCGCAGCGCTCCGCCTTTTGTGGAAATCGTCCGCAGAATCCACGCAGGAGACATCGGCAAGATTGCGTCGATCGCCGCGCACTATGATGCGCCCGAAGCGGTCGGTTATCCAGTTACGCCTGGCATGTCCGCAGACGAACGCCGACTGCGCAACTGGCTTTGGGATAGAACATTGTCCGGAGACATTCTGCTCGAGCAGAACATTCATGTCATCGATGTGTGCAACTGGATCATGGGGACGAGTCCTACGAGTGCCGTGGGTAAGTGCAGTCGCAAGGTAGTTCAGAACTTCGGAAATACATCGGACAACTATCAGGTGATCTTCACATATCCGGGGAGTGTTGAACGGCTTCTCCTCCACGCAGTTTGGAACGAATGGATTCTTCGATGTATCCGAGCGGATCTTCGGTTCTGCCGGATCGCGGATGCCCCTTACTCAGGGCCGATGGGTATCTCAGGCCAGAATCCGTGGATGTTTGTCAATGATGCCCCGGCTTAGGTCACTCCGGGCAAGTTTGCTGCTAACGGGGCCTTCACCGATAATCTGCGATTGGCCGATACGATGAAGGAACGCAGCTTCATTGAAAGCATCGAGTATGGGCGGTTCCACAACCAGATAGCTGATGGCGTCGCGAGTGCGCGGAGCTGCATGCTCGGTCGAAAGGCGGCCGAAACCGGCCAACCGATTACTTTGGACCGACTGCTGAAAGACAAGGTTATCTTTTCGCTGGATATGGATATCTCCCAATTCCAATAGAAGGGATTGATTATGTGGCCAGGCAAGCGAGGCCGCCATGCGCTGGACTCGATCTACAGCGCCTCGGGCAGCGCGATCGTGACCAACAAGACCAAGCACGGACGCCATTTGGGAAGGGAAATCGATAGTTACTCCTGGTATGAACTCAACCAGCACTTCAACCTGGGCAGTGGCGTGGGCCATTTCGGGGAGGCCAGTTTTTAACGAATGTGACAACCAGTCACTCGTACACCTACTACTACGTTGCGCTGAACTTCAAGGACAACGGACGGAAGTAGTCAACGGCCAGGTTGGGCAACCGGGCAGTTCCACTCTTGGCCGGAATAAAATGCGGACGGAAGGTCTGGCCCTCACTTCGCAATCTTCACCGCAATCCCCCCGTTATTGAGACTTTGCTGGGCTGCATTCATGAAAGCATAAATCTCCAATGTCTCCTGGTTGGGGACGGGTGTAACTCCCGTTTGGAAGAACGTCACAATTTGCCTTACCAATGGAGGATAGGTGTTGGACACATCGTTGTAGACGGTTGGCAGTCCATTGTGGTGGAAACCGACTGCGCCAAATGTGCTGTAAGGCCGGATGGCGCGGACCGTTCCGATCCGGCCATCCTTCCAGACTCCGGTCAGCACATCGGCATCGGGGGTAGAGGTGCGCGTTACCCGCTCTACGCCGGGTCCCATGATGGTGAAGAGCATCTCGATGGAATGAATTGCGTACCAGGAAAGATCGAGCTGCTGATGTTCTTCAAATGGCCCCGGTCCCCAAACCGAGGCTCCGGAGATATCTCGGAGTGCGCATTGCCGAGACTGCTCCAAAGCGCAAGGACGAGGTGCTGAACCATGGAACTTTGTGGGCTTCCGCAATTTGAGCGATTTTCTGTGCGCCGGCGAACGTGGAGGCGAGGGGTTTATCGATGAATACAGGTTTTCCGCAGACCGCGGCTTGCCGGAACTGGTCGAGGTGAACTCGGCCATCCACGCTCTCAAGCAGAATTCCATCAACGAGCGGACAGAGATCGCGAATCTGGCTGACGAGCCGGACGTGCCATTTGTCTTTGAGTTCTGCGCTGAATCCTTCGACCCGATCCCGGCTACTAGGTATGTCCGGGCTGCCGCCTTAA